>JAZNEL010000001.1:0-31767 GCA_045588555.1 Acutalibacteraceae bacterium
CCTTGTTCTGCATCAAAAATATCATAATTTTAAGGTGCAAAGCAGTTTTTACAGAGATATTTTTCGTTTAAAGGAAATGATAAACTCCCCGTCATACTCGTGTATTACGGTGAGTATTCGTGATGTTTAAGCGGAAAAGAGCCTGTAAAAACCCTAACTTCCTTACGAAGTGTCGCCCAAGGGGTGATTTTATGAGTTCTCTGCGATTTCGCTGTCTGATTGATAATTATTTATGTGACATTAAGCCCTTCGAAGCTTATGCGGAGAAAGTGGCTGCAGATGTAGGACTGATACTTATAGCCTTTGATGAAAAGGAGCTGGATGAAATCCGAAAGCTTTTCAGAGAAAATGTCCGTGAAGGCTTCGAGCCGCATCTGAACAGAATACAGCTCGAGGGCAGTGACGGCTATCTTTATGTTTTATCGCAGACCTCCATTGAGAAAAAGGAAAAAATGCCTCAGTCGATAATGCGCACCTACAGGTATTATTATAATTTCAAGAAAAAAGAAAACAAGGCCAAGGAATGGATAGAGGAGAAGAATGCCAAAGAGTGGATTAAAGACAATAACAGTAATCAGCCCGGCGGTCTGACAAAGCTTTCGGGCGGCAGCTTTTCCGTCTATAGGTACAATGACAAGGAAAATCAGATGTGTTTTCCGTTCAGACTGCGCACAAGTAAAGGAAAGAGTAAGCCTTTATTTGTTCTCTTACACGGTGCCGGCGCTATGGGTCACGATAATATTAAGCAGTTATTCGATAATATCCCCTTGTTCAGACAGGCTTTAAAGGAAGAATGCAGCATACTTCTGCCCCAGGCTCCGTTCGGCTCAAACAGAGGCGACGACTTTACACTGAATTATGTAAAATCGGTAAAAAAGCTTATCGATGAGCTTCCCGTAGATTTCGACAGGAAAAGGATATATATTGCAGGCACCTCCTTCGGTGGCTTCTGTGTGTGGCATCTTGCTTATCTTTATCCGGGCTTCTTTGCGGCGGCAGTACCCGTAATGGGAGGCTTGTCCTTCGACGCTGATTTCGAAAAATACGATGTTCACAGATTAGCGGAAACACCCGTCTGGGCGGCACACTCCTCCGATGATTCCAATGTAAGAATAGACAGCGATGATTATTATGTTTCTGAACTCGAAAAACTCGGAGCAGACATAAAATATACCCGTTGGAATAAATACGGCCATTCAATGTATAAAAAATTCTACAAAACAGAAAAATGGGCAGAGTGGTGTATGAGTAAAACAAGATAAAAAACTAACCGCACAGGACATTATATCCTGTGCGGTTTAACTCTTTTCATCTGAAAGGGAGCGTTTATCCGGCTTATTTGAAATACTCTACAGCAGCCTTGAACATCTGAATGTCGTATTCACCGGGAACATTCTTATAAAGACCGTCGCCGATTCTTTCGCTGTGTCCCATCTTACCGAATACACGGCCGTCGGGGGAGGTGATACCCTCGATAGCACATACGGAGCCGTTGGGGTTGAAGTCGATTTCAGCGGTAGCCTTGCCGTCAAGGTCTACATACTGTGTAGCTATCTGTCCGTTTTCAGCCAGCTTCTTAACCAGCTCTGCAGAGGCGAGGAATTTACCTTCACCGTGAGAAATGGGTACATTCACCACATCACCCACATTCATTTTTGCGAGCCAGGGAGATTTCACGGAAGCGATTCTGGTGTGAACGATTCTGCTCTGATGGCGGCTGATGTTATTGAAGGTAAGAGTGGGACAGCTCTCGTCGGTATCGATAATCTTGCCGTAGGGAACGAGACCTAACTTAATGAGAGCCTGGAAGCCGTTACAGATACCGCACATCAGACCGTCACGGTTATCGAGAAGGTCGGTCACTGCCTCTTTTACTGCGGGGTTACGGAAGAATGCGGTGATGAATTTAGCGGAGCCGTCGGGCTCGTCACCGCCGGAGAAGCCACCGGGAATAAAGATAATCTGGCTTTCCTTTACTTTAGCGGAGAAGCTCTCTACGCTGCGGGCTACATCCTCTGCCGTAAGGTTTCTGATTACGAAGATTTCTGCCTCGCCGCCTGCTGTTTCTACAGCACGGGCTGAATCGTATTCGCAGTTTGTGCCGGGGAATACGGGGATGAGCACCTTGGGTTTAGCCACCTTGTTTTTCGCGGAAGCACTGCATTTACCCTCGAAGGAGAAGGTGGGGATTTCGCCCTCGTCTTCCTTTGCTTTGGTGGGATAAACATCCTCCAGAACAGCTGTATGTAATTTGTAAAGCTCATCGATGGTCGCTGTATCATCCTCGAGGACGATTACGGGCTCTGCGGTGGTCTCACCGAGCTTCATTACACCGGGAAGCTCTACATCCTCTGTGAGCTCTGCCACGATGAAGCCCCACATACCGAGATGCCAGTTTTCGCCGAGCTCTGCGCAGGATTTAAAGCCGATATTATTACCGAAGGACATCTTCATTACTGCCTCGCCGATGCCTCTTTCTACTGCCCAGGATGCCTTTACCTTGCCTTCCTTACAGAGAGCGTGGAAGGTCTCCCAGGTAGCCTTGAGGCTGTCTGCAGCTTCGTCAGCGGCGCCGAAAAGATAAACGGGACTGCCTGCTTCCTTAAATTCGGGAGAGATAACATCCTGCTTTTTGATGGGAGCGATAGCGAAGGAAATGAGAGTGGGAGGAACATCCTTGTCCAGGAAGGTACCTGACATAGAGTCCTTACCGCCGATAGCGGCTGCACCGAGCTCTAACTGTGCATCGAGGGCACCGAGGAGAGCGGCGAAGGGCTTGCCCCAGCGCTCGGGCTCTGTACGGAGTCTCTCAAAGAACTCCTGAAGGGTAAGGTAGGCCTTCTTATAATCACAGCCTGCTGCTACGAGCTTGGCTACGGAGTTATAAATAGAAGCGTGGGCACCTGTGTAGGGGTCTACGGAAAGATGGTCGGGATCACAGCCCCAGCTGAACACGCTTGCCTGGTCTGTTTCCTGTCCGGGAAGAACGGGAAGAACAGCGGCCATTGATTGGGTGGGAGTGAGCTGACGCTTACCGCCGTAGGGCATAACGACACTGCCTGCACCGATGGTTGAGTCAAAGCGCTCTACGAGACCTCTCTGGCTTGCGGTGCGAAGGTCGGAGGCCATTTCGCGTAAGGAGCCGAACATAGCCTTGCTTAAAACTGAAAGGTCCTTTTCGGTAACTGCCACATCCGTGTGCTTTACGGCACCGTTTGTGTCGAGGAAGGCACGGCTGAGGTCAGCGATGATGTTACCCTTCCATTTCATTACCATTCTTTCTTCCTCTGTTACTACGGCTACGCGGTAAGCCTCGAGGTTTTCCTCCTCTGCGAAGGCGATGAATTTATCTGCGTCCTCTGCGGCTACTACTACGGCCATTCTCTCCTGGGATTCGGAGATGGCGATTTCAGTGCCGTCGAGACCCTCGTACTTTTTGCGTACTGCGTCAAGATCAATCTGAAGACCGGGTGCAAGCTCACCGATAGCTACGGAAACACCGCCTGCACCGAAGTCGTTACATCTTTTTATCAGACGGGTTACATCTGCGTTACGGAAAAGTCTCTGAATTTTTCTTTCCTCGGGAGCGTTACCCTTCTGAACCTCGGAGGCCATAGTGGTGAGAGATTTCATATTATGGCTCTTTGAGGAGCCGGTAGCACCGCCGATACCGTCACGGCCGGTGCGTCCGCCGAGGAGAACGATAACATCGCCGGGGGCGGGGCGTTCACGGCGTACATTGTAGGCAGGAGCGGCGGCTACTACTGCACCGCACTCCATTCTTTTGGCTACGAAGCCCTCGTGGTACATTTCGGCTACATGACCTGTGGCCAGACCGATCTGATTACCGTAGGAGGAATAACCGGCGGCAGCAGTCTGACAGATTTTTCTCTGGGGAAGCTTACCTGCCAAAGTCTCCGCGATGGTTTTTCTCGGGTCACCGGCACCTGTTACGCGCATAGCCTGATGAACATAGGCACGGCCCGAAAGGGGATCACGGATACAGCCGCCGATACAGGTGGCCGCACCGCCGAAGGGCTCGATTTCTGTAGGATGGTTATGGGTTTCGTTTTTAAACATAAGAAGCCAGTCCTGGTCCTCGCCGTTTACTGTGGCGGTTACATGGATGGAGCAGGCGTTGATTTCTTCGCTTTCGTCCAGCTCGGGAAGAAGACCGCGCTTTTTGAGGGCTTTGGTACCGATGGTAGCGATGTCCATAAGAGTCCGGGGACGCTTTGCGGCCTTTTCCTCACCGTAAACCTCTACTCTTGCGGCCAGATAGCGGTCATAGGCCTCCTGCACTGCGGGGTCGCTGATGCGGACATTATCGATGTGAGTGGAGAAGGTGGTGTGACGGCAGTGGTCTGACCAGTAGGTGTCTACTACGCGGATTTCGGTTATGGTGGGGTCTCTGTGCTCCGTGTCTCTGAAATAGGCCTGAAGGAATTTAAGGTCGTCGAGATCCATCGCCAGACCCTTTTCCTCGAGAAGGCAGGCCAAAGCAGCCTCGTCCATAGAGATGAAGCCGTCTACGGTAGCTACCGTTTCGGGAGCGGCATATTCTGCGGCGAGGGTTTCGGGCTTGTCCAGAGAGGCCTCACGGCTTTCCACGGCATTGATAACGTGGTGCTTGAAGGCTTCGATGTCTGCCTCTGTCAGCTCACCGTAAAGAGCGTAAACCTTCGCTGTACGGATGAGGGGACGCTCACCCTGTGAGATAATCTGAATACACTGTGCGGCAGAGTCTGCTCTCTGGTCGAACTGACCGGGAAGAGCCTCTACTGCGAAAACATAAGCATCGGGAATTTCCACGCTGTCATAAACATCGTCGAGCTGGGGCTCGGAGAAAACGGTTTTTACGGCGTAGGAGAATAATTCTTCTGTGATATTTTCTGCATCATAACGGTTGAAAAGACGGATGCTTTCGATTTTTTCGATGCCGAGCAGGTTTTTAGCTTCATTGAGAAGAGCCTTCGCTTCGTTTTCGAGCCCCTTTTTCTTTTCAACAAATATACGGTATACCATTTATTTTGCCTCCTTGGCTTTTTTGCCTATATCGTGTCTGAAATATGCATTTTCGAAGTGGATTTTTTCTACGAGAGCGTAGGCACCGTCGATAGCCTTTTCGAGACTGTCGGCTGTTTCGGTAGCGCCTAAAACTCTGCCTCCCGCAGTAAGAAGCTTTTCGCCGTCCTTTCTGGCACCGGCTACATAAACCTTTTCCCTGATTTCGTCGGCTACGGTGATTTCGAAGCCGCTGTCATATTTCTGCGGATAGCCCTTTGATGCCATAATGACACAGCAGGCGTGCTCGTTTTTAAACTTAACCTCTGTTTCGGCTAAAGTGCCCTCGGTGGTGGCCATCATAACCGTAAGAAGGTCGCTGTCAAGAAGGGGGAGAACTACCTGTGTTTCGGGATCGCCGAAGCGGCAGTTATATTCGATTACCTTGGGGCCCTTCGGTGTGAGCATAAGACCGAAGTAAAGACAGCCCTTAAAGGTACGGTTTTCTGCATTCATAGCCTTGACCGTAGGCAGGAAGATGGTTTCCATACATTCGTCGGCTATTTCCTTTGTGTAATAGGGGTTGGGGGCTACGGTGCCCATACCGCCCGTGTTCAGACCCTCGTCGTTATCGAGAGCTCTCTTATGGTCCATGGAGGAAATCATCGGAACGACGGTTTTACCGTCGGTGAAGGAGAGGACGGAAACCTCGGGGCCTGTGAGAAATTCCTCGATTACTACCTGGCTTCCGCTGTCGCCGAAGATTTTATCCTCCATCATCGAGCGTACTGCTTCTTTGGCCTCGTCGCGGGTCATAGCGATGATAACACCCTTACCGAGAGCCAGACCGTCAGCCTTGATAACGGTGGGTATGGGAGCGGTGTCCAGATAAGTCAGAGCGGCTTCGAGGTCGGTGAACACCTCATATTCTGCGGTGGGAATACCGTACTTTTTCATAAGGTTTTTAGAGAAAACCTTACTGCCCTCGATGATAGCCGCCTTTTTTTCGGGGCCGAAGCAGGGGATACCGATTTCGTTCAGAGCATCCACACAGCCTAAAACGAGGGGGTCGTCGGGAGCTACCACCGCATAATCGATGGCTTCCTTTTTCGCAAAGTCGCAGATTTTTTCTATATCCTTTGCACCGATGCTTACGCAGACGGCATCTGCGGCGATACCGCCGTTACCGGGGAGAGCAAAAATTTCGGTAATTTTTTTATTCTCTTTGAGCTTTTTGATGATGGCGTGCTCGCGTCCGCCGCCGCCTACAACCATTACTTTCATTTTATGCCCTCCTTATTTATAGATAGGGAACTTTTCGCAAAGAGCCATAACTTCCTTTGTAACCTGCTCCTTATTGCCCTCGAAGTCAGTGATAACTGCCTTAATCCATTTGGCTATCAGGAGCATTTCCTCCTCCTTGAAGCCTCTGGAGGTGACAGCGGCAGTACCGATACGCAGACCGCTGGTAACGAAGGGGCTCTTCGGGTCATTGGGAATGGTGTTTTTATTGGTGGTGATGTGTACCTCGTCGAGTCTCTTTTCGAGCTCCTTACCCGAAAGGTCGAAATTACGGAGGTCGAGAAGGATGAGGTGGTTATCCGTACCGCCGGAAACGATGTTCACGCCTTCCTTTTTAAGAGCGTCGCAGAGAACAGCGCAGTTTTTGACTATCTGCTGCTGATACTGTCTGAACTCGTCTGTGAGAGCCTCACCGAAGGCTACAGCCTTGGCGGCGATTACGTGCATAAGAGGACCGCCCTGTGTGCCGGGGAAAACTGCCTTGTCGATTCTCTGGGCAAGATCAGCCGTACAGAGAATGAGACCGCCGCGGGGACCTCTTAAGGTTTTATGAGTGGTGGAGGTTACTACATGAGCGTAGGGTACGGGTGAGGGATGGACACCTGCGGCTACGAGGCCTGCGATGTGTGCCATATCAACCATAAGATAAGCGCCTACCTCGTCAGCGATTTCTCTGCAGCGCTTGAAGTCGATGACTCTGGAATATGCGCTGGCGCCTACTACGATGAGCTTGGGCTGACACTCCTTGGCGAGCTCGAGCATCTTATCGTAGTCGATGGTTTCGGTGGTGTCGTCCACGCCGTACTGAACGATGTTCCAGTATTTACCCGAAATGTTTACGGGTGAGCCGTGGGAAAGATGTCCGCCCTGGGAAAGGTTCATACCCATAACCGTGTCGCCTACCTCTAAAAGTGCGAAGAATGCTGCAAGATTGGCATTTGCACCCGAATGGGGCTGAACATTTGCGTGCTCTGCGCCGAAAAGCTTCTTTGCTCTTTCGCGGGCGATGTTTTCCACCTCATCCACGCAGTGGCAGCCGCCGTAGTAGCGCTTGCCGGGATAGCCCTCTGCGTATTTGTTTGTAAGCACGCTGCCTGCGGCTAAAAGCACAGCCTTGGAAACGATATTTTCCGAGGCGATAAGCTCGATAAAGGTCTGCTGTCTGTCCATTTCCTTTTCGCAGGCGGCGAAAACCTCACTGTCGAAGTCATTAAGCTGGTCAAAATATTTAAGCATTATTTAAGTCTCCTGTATGTTTTATATTAGTGATGGAAAAGTCTCATTTTAGTAAATGCCATTACCATATTGTATTTGTCGGCACATTCGATGACTGCGTCATCTCTGATGGAGCCGCCGGGCTCTGCGATGTAGCTTACGCCGCTGCGGTAGGCTCTTTCGATATTATCCGAGAAGGGGAAGAAGGCGTCGGAGCCGAGAGCGATGCCCGAGAAGGATTTGAGATGTGCTTCCATTTCCTCTTTGGTAAAGGGCTCGGGTCTTTCGGTGAAATATTTCTGCCAGTTACCCTCTGCGCAGACATCCTCTTCGTTTTTATTGATGTAGCCGTCGATAACATTGTCTCTGTCTGCTCTGCCGAGAGTGGGAAGGAAGGGCAGAGAAAGCACCTTGTCGGCCTGGCGGAGAAGCCAGGTGTCTGCCTTGGTGCCGGCGAGACGGGTGCAGTGGATTCTGGACTGCTGACCTGCACCTACACCGATAGCCTGACCGTCTACTGCGTAGCATACGGAGTTTGACTGGGTGTATTTGAGAGTGATGAGAGCCACGATAAGGTCTCTCTTTGCAGCTTCGGGAAGGTCCTTATTCTTTGTAACGATGTCCTCGAGGAGAGCCTCACCGATTTCGAAATTATTTCTGCCCTGCTCGAAGGTGATGCCGTAAACCTGCTTGGTTTCGGTTTCGGCGGGAACGAAGTCGGGGTCGATTTTAACTACATTGTAGTTGCCGTTTCTCTTAAGCTTGAGAATGGCGAGAGCCTCGTCGGTGTAGCCGGGAGCGATAACGCCGTCGGAAATTTCTCTTTTGATGAGCTTGGCTGTGGTAGCGTCGCATACATCGGAGAGAGCCACCCAGTCACCGAAGGAGCACATTCTGTCGGTGCCTCTTGCTCTGGCATAAGCGCAGGCGAGGGGGCTTTCGTCGAGTCCCTCCACATCGTCTACGAAGCAGGCCTTTTTAAGCTTTTCGGGAAGAACGGTACCGCAGGCGGGTGAGGTGGGGCTTACATGCTTAAAGGATGCGGCACAGGGGAGACCTGTAGCCTCCTTGAGCTCCTTTACGAGCTGCCAGGAATTAAAGGCATCGAGGAAATTGATGTAGCCGGGTCTGCCGCAGAGGATTTCGATGGGAAGCTCGCTGCCGTCGTGCATATAAATCTTTGCAGGCTTCTGATTAGGGTTACAGCCATATTTGAGTTCAAATTCTTTCATTGTTATAACTCCTTATGCTTTCTTCTTATTTGTTTTTATTTACAACTCTGGTCTCTGCTTCTCCGCTTTCGATGTCGATGTATCTTACGAAAAGGGAAACCTTGTTGTCTTCATTGAGATTAGTCCAGATAAGCTCTGTAAGAGCGTCGATGTCCATATCGGGAAGAATAAGTGTTTTGGGCTCGCCCTCAAAGGAGGGAAGGGGATTACCGTCGCCGTTATAGGTATGGATGAATTTTGCCTTGCCGCAAAGGGGGTCAGAGTAAGCGTAGGTGAAGCGCTCGCAGGAGGAGTCGTCACCCTCGGCACTTTTAAGAATGGACATAGCGAAATTCATACCGTCCTTTTCCAGACGGATGATGCCGGAAATACGGGGAGTGAAGTTAGGAGCGTCGTCCTCAAATTCACGGGTGCGCAGAGCCTGCTCAAAGGTCATCTGCTTATCCATAAGCTCGTAGATGGTATCGGTCTGGTCACCGTTTGTCACGATGGTTTTATTACCGAGAACTCTTACGGGGTAGTAGATGATGAGATGGGGGTCTGTCATTTTGCTTTCGTCGAAGGCCTTCGTGCGCATGGCGTCGCCCTCTAAAACGAAAACACGGTTACGGCTGTTTTCACTTCTGCCCATAATGAAATAGGCGGTTACAGCCTTTTTACCGTCGTCACTTTTACCGATGATGATACCTCTGCCGTGGTAGGCAAGAGAATTAAGCTCGTCTTTAATGGTATTGATTTTCATTATTTGCTCTCCTTGATTTCTTTAGAAATTTTTTCTGCCGAGAGGGGAAGGATGATCCATTCGGCCTCTGTCATAACTCTCTTCTGCAGAATTTCGGGTGTGTCACCCTCTTTTATTTCCACAGCCTTCTGCATAATGATTTCGCCGCCGTCGGGAATTTCATTTACGAAGTGCACCGTAGCACCAGTAACCTTTACTCCGTAATCGAGAGCCGCCTGATGGACATAAAGTCCGTAGAAGCCCTTGCCGCAGAAGGAGGGGATAAGAGAGGGATGGACATTCAGTATGCGCTTTTCAAATCGGCGGGTAAAGCTTTCGGAAAGGATGCTCATAAAGCCGGCTAAAACGATGAGCTCGATGCCGTTTTCCTCCAGAAGGGAGACGATCTTTTCCTCGAATGCCTCCTGTGAGCCAAGCTCCTTTTTTAAAACTACCTCGCTTTTTATTCCGTTATCCGCCGCTCTCTGAAGAGCGTAGGCATTTTTATTGTTTGAGATAACGAGGGTGATTTCACCGCTTTCGAGGATGCCGCTTTTCCGGGCATCGATAAGAGCCTGCAGATTAGTGCCGCCGCCCGAAACTAGAACGGCGATTTTCGTTTTACTCATAGCTCCTACCTCTTATTCGATGATGATTTTTTCGTCGCCCTCGATGATTTCGCCGATAACATAAGCATCGATGCCGTTTTCCTTAAGCACGGAGAGAGAAAGCTCTGCTTCGTCAGCGGGAACGACGATGCTCATACCGACACCCATATTGTAGGTGTTGAACATATCACGCTCGGGAATGCTGCCCCACTTTGCGATTACATCGAAGATGGGAAGAACCTTGACGGCGGATTTGTCTATTTTAGCGCAAAGGCCGTCGGGAATGGAGCGGGGGATATTTTCGTAGAAGCCGCCGCCGGTGATGTGGGAGATACCCTTTACCTTAACCCTTTCGATGAGGGCTAAAACAGGCTTTACATAAATCTTTGTGGGAACGAGAAGTGCCTCTGCGATGGTTTTTCCGCCGAGCTCGTCACGGGGAACATAAAGCTCGGGGTTATTGTTATCGATGTCGAAAACCTTACGGCAAAGGCTGAAGCCGTTTGAATGGATACCTGTGGAGGGGAGAGCGATAACGATGTCGCCTGCAGCCATTTTGCTGTTATCGATCATTTTCGGTTTGTCTACCACACCTACTGCGAAGCCGGCAAGATCGTAATCCTCCTCGGGCATAAGTCCGGGATGCTCTGCTGTTTCGCCGCCGATGAGTGCGGCACCTGACTGGACGCAGCCTTCTGCTACGCCGCTGACGATTTCTGCGATTTTTTCGGGAACATTTTTACCGCAGGCTATGTAGTCGAGGAAGAATAAGGGCTTTGCGCCGACACAGATGATGTCGTTAACACACATAGCTACTGCGTCGATGCCGATGGTGTCGTGCTTGTCCATAAGAATGGCAAGCTTGACCTTTGTACCGCAGCCGTCGGTACCCGAAACGGAAACGGGATGCTCCATTCCTGCCACACAGCTAAGGTCGAAGCAACCGCCGAAGCCGCCTACATCATCCACGGAGCCTTCGTTGCGTGTTCTGGCCACGTGCTTTTTCATCAGCTCTACCGATTTGTAACCGGCAGTAATGTCTACGCCTGCAGCTGCATAGCTGGCAGAGAAAGAATTTTTATGATCCATCATTTAAATCTCCTGTATTCTTTATTTTATTCTTTTCCGGTCCAGCAGTAGGTGCATACCTTTTCTGCGGGGAGACCGATAGCCTTGATTATTCCGTCGATGGACTGGAATTCGAGAGAGGTGAAATGTAATTTTTCACAAATGGCTGTTCTTAATCTTTTTCCGCGCTCGGTGGAGGAGTCGGCATATTCAGCGATATGCTTGTTACCCTCGTCACCCTCGAGCTCTGAAATGGTGCTTCGGGCGATGAGCTCCATCTCGGAGGTGGAGCGGGAGAAGTTAAGGTATTTACAGCTGTACATAATCGGCGGACAGGCTGAACGGATGTGTACCTCCTTCGCACCGTTTTCGTACAGAAATTCTACGGTTTCACGAAGCTGTGTGCCGCGGACGATGCTGTCGTCGACGAAAAGCAGCTTTTTACCGACGATGAGATCGTGAACGGGAATCTGCTTCATTTTAGCCACACGGTTTCTTTCGTTCTGATTAGTCGGTGTGAAGCTTCGTGCCCAGGTGGGAGTGTATTTGATAAAGGGACGGGCGAACTGTATTCTGCTTTCGTGGGCATAGCCGATGGCGTGAGGGGTACCCGAATCGGGAATACCGCTTACATAATCGATGTCCTGTGCCACTTTGTTTCTGCGGTCGGCTTCGGCCATAATCTTGCCGTTTTCATAACGCATCACCTCTACATTGATGCCCTCGTAGCAAGAGTTAGAGTAGCCGTAGTAGGACCAGAGAAAGGCGCAGATTTTCGTTTCCTTGCCCGCTTCCTTTAAAACACGGAAGCTGTCGGCGGTGATTTCCACCGTTTCACCGGGGCCGAGCTCCTTATAATCGTCATAGCCTAATTTTTTGTAGGCGAAGTCCTCGAAGGAGACACAGTAGCCGGTTTCGTTATGACCGATTAAAACGGGGATTCTGCCCATTCGGTCACGGGCGGCGATAATTCTGCCGTCGTCGGTGAGGATGAGTATGGAGGCTGTGCCGTCGATGAGCTTCTGCGCATAGGCGATACCCTCGGCGAAGCTTTCCTTACGGTTAATCAGTGCCGCCACGAGCTCTGTGGAGTTGATACCCTCGTTTGTCACGGCACCGAAATGTCCGCCGTTTGCGAAAAGAATATCGTTTACCAGATCTTCTCTGTTATTTATCAGACCGATAATACAGATGGCATAAAGGCCTAATTTTGATCTTACAAGCAAAGGCTGTGCATCAGAATCACTGATGCACCCTATTGCCGCGTTACCCTTCATAGTGTTTGTAATGTTTTCAAACTTGGTTCTGAAGGGTGAATTTTCTATTTTATGGATTTTACGTTGTAAGCCCTTATTACCGTCATAGGCGGCCATACCGCCGCGACGGGTTCCAAGGTGAGAGTGATAGTCAGTACCGAAGAATACATCCAGAACAGTATCGTTCTTACTGACTGCGCCAAAAAAACCACCCATTTAAGTGCTCTCCTTCTGGGGTGACGAGAGTAATCCGGGCCCTGTTTTCGGGCGGATTTCCGTCAACTCTTCGTTAAAATACTCGCAAATCCGGCAGGATTTGCTGTGCTTTGATTTGCTGAAATTCGCTCCGAAAACATTTTCGGTCTTAAAATGCGGATTTCAGCAGGAGCTTCGGATAATGAGGCTGACAGGCCGTCACCTTATGCAAAGAAAAGCTCTGAAAGTGTCATAGGATCGATGTACTTGCCGTCCTTATAAACACGCATATTACCTGATGCGATTTCGTCGATGAGCATTACATTACCGTCGGGGTCGTAGCCGAATTCGAATTTGATGTCGTAGAGCACGAGACCCTTTTCCTTAAGGTCGTCAGCGACGATCTGTGTGATCTTCTGGGTCATTTCCTTAATGTCGTCGTACTGCTTCTCTGTCATAACGCCGAGAGCTACGAGAGCATCCTTGATTACGAGGGGGTCACCCTTTGCGTCGTTTTTGAAGGTCATTTCTACATAAGCGGGAAGGTCTGCGCCCTCCTCGATGTAATCACCGTAGCGGCGGATGAAGCTGCCTACTGCCTTATGTCGGCAGATAACCTCGAGACCGTGACCGAACACCTTGGCGGGGAGAACCTCCATGGTGGTGTTATTTAAGTCGGCACTTACATAATGGGTTTTGATGCCTGCGGCATTAACCTTTTCGAAGAAATAAATGGACATACGCAGATTAACATCGCCCACACCGTCGATGGTGAGACCTACAGCGTTTTCACCGGGATCAAAAACGCCGTCCTTACCTGTGCAGTCGTCCTTGAATTTAAGGAGACAGTTGCCGTTTTCGAGCTTGAATACATCCTTTGTTTTGCCTGTGTAAATTTTTTCCATAATAAAAACCTCCAAAGTTTAATTTTTAAATTCAGTTATTATATTCGAGTTCTGTTTTTTTGTTTTTCTCCAGAACTGTTTTTGTGTCGTTGTCTCTTTTAGCCTTAAGCTTTGCGGCCAGCTCCTCATCGGTTACTGCCAGAATCTCGATGGCCAAAAGTGCGGCATTTACTGCTCCGTCGATAGCCACGGTGGCTACGGGGATGCCGGAGGGCATCTGCACGGTGGAGAGAAGAGCGTCGATACCGTCGAGGTATTTCGATTTCATCGGTATGCCGATGACGGGCAGAGTAGTGTTAGCGGCTACGGCACCGGCCAGATGTGCGGCCATGCCTGCTGCGGCGATGATGACACCGAAGCCCTTTTCGCGTGCTGTTTCGCTGAACTGCTTTGCCTCCTCGGGAGTGCGGTGTGCGGAATAAATGTGCATTTCGCAGGGAACACCGAACTGCTTGAGGGTGTCGCAGGCTCTGGAAACGACGGGTAAATCGCTGTCACTGCCCATAATAATTGCAACTTTTTTCATTGGGTACCTCCTGAAAATCAGATTAAAAATTTTAAACAAAAAAGGGCACACTTATCCAAGGTTAGTCCTTTGATAAGCTGCCCAGACGGTCGACATAAGCGGCAAAGCCGCGGGGATAAAGTTCTTTGATTCACCATGGTGCTCCATTTAAATCCGTCAGTTTCAAAGAACTGTTTTTTCTCTTTTTTAAAGGTGCTTTCCGAAAAAATACACCTTTTGAATTATAGCATAATTCCCCTTTTTTTGTCAACGGGAAATGAGGGTAAAAAGCCATTTCGGTAATACGGACAAAATTGACCTTTTCAGGAGTATTTTAGTTGTTAGTTTTGCTTTCGGAAAAAGTGATTTTTTTGTCTTGACAAGAGAAAAAATTAATGCTAAAGTTAAACCGATGACTGAACTTATGTCATAGTGCCCATAATAGGTACAAGATAAATCAAGGAGGAAACAGAAATGGAACTTAAAGGCTCAAAAACCGAAAAAAACTTAATGGCTGCATTCTCGGGTGAATCCGAGGCCAGAAACAAGTACACCTACTTCGCTTCCGTGGCTAAAAAGGAAGGCTATCAGCAGATTGCCGCTATTTTCGAGGAGACTGCAAACAACGAAAAGGAGCACGCTAAATTATGGTTCAAGGCATTAGGCGGTCTCGCCGATACTGCCGCTAACCTCAAATCTGCCGCCGCAGGTGAAAACTACGAGTGGACAGATATGTATGCCACCTTCGCAAAGGAAGCAGAGGAGGAGGGCTTCACAGAGCTCGCCGCCAAATTCAGAATGGTAGCCGCCATCGAAAAGACACACGAGGAGCGTTATCTTAAGCTTCTTGACAATGTGGAGATGCAGGCTGTCTTCGCAAAGAGCGAGGAGATTATGTGGGAATGCCGTAACTGCGGTCATCTCGTAATCGGTAAAAAGGCTCCCGAAGTCTGCCCCGTATGCGCTCATCCCCGGAGCTACTTCGAGGTGAGAAAAGAAAACTATTAATAAGCTCCGTATTTAAGTCCCTGAAATGGGCTGTAAAAAACTCCCGGTTTTTTACAGCTCATTTTTTTTATTATGTTTTTATTGATATTTTAGGCTTAAGGTAATATAATGAGGATATAAAATTATGACAGACGGAGGCTTATGAATGGCTCTGAACATAAAGGTTAAGGTAAAGGACAGGGACTCAAACGAACAGGACACGGTAAAAAAGGAGGTTTTCGTTCCCGAAGCGAAGGCCGATGAAAACGGAATAAAAAGGGAGATTTTTATGCCCCGTGAGGTCTGCACCTGCGAACAGGAGCAGGAGAGTGAGGGTGAAATCTTGCCCGAGGAGGAGACAGAGGAAGCGGAAGAGGCGGAGAAGGCCTTCACCGGGGAGCGGAACGCGGCAGAGGAAAACAGGGTTTACACAAATAAAGGGAAAAAGAATATCATTGTCTATTTCACCGACCAGCAGAGGTGGGACAGCTTCACCGAGGATGTTATGCCTAATCTGACGGCACTGGCCGAGGAGGGGATAACCTTTGACGATTGCTTTACCTGTCAGCCTGTCTGCGGACCTGCCCGTGCCTGTCTGCAGTCGGGTGCTTATGCCACACAGACGGGCTGCTTTAAAAACGGCATCGCTCTGCCCGAGGACACCTACACCCTCGCGGACTGCTTTAATGCCGCAGGCTACGAGACGGCATACATCGGTAAATGGCATCTCGCCTCGGATAAGGATAACGACTACAGAAAATCGCCCGTGCCCGCGGAAAGACTGGGCGGCTACAGCTATTTCAGAGGCGCCGATGTGCTCGAGCTTACCTCTGACAGCAGAGGAGGCTATGTTTTCGACGAAAAGGGAAACAGGATCGATTTTTCGGGATACCGCGCTGATTGCATTAACGGTTTCGCTCTCGAATACATCGAAAATTATGCATCGGATAAGCCCTTCTTTATGTTCGTTTCACAGCTCGAGCCCCATCATCAGAACTCCAGCCGTCATTTCGAGGGACATCCCGACACGACAGAGTGGTTTGCGGACTATCCCGTGCCCGAGGAGCTTACATATTTCAGAGGTAACTACGAAAAGGAATACGCCGACTACCTTTCGTCGGTAAACAGAATCGATTATAATTTCGGTCTGCTTACGGATAAGCTTAAGGAAAAGGGCATTTATGAAGACACCGTGATAATCTTTACCTCCGACCACGGCTGTCATTTCAGAACAAGAAATTCCGAATACAAGCGCTCCTGCCACGACAGCAGTACTCACATCCCCCTGGTTATAAGAGGCGGTGCCTTTACTGGCGGCTTTATCGACAGACGGCTCGTGAGCCTTATCGACCTTCCCGTTACTCTGCTTTCGGCGGCGGGCATTACCCCACCGGGAAACTACTGCGGCATCGACCTTTCTTCCGAAAAAAGAAGAAACGAGGTTTACATTCAGATAAGCGAAAGCGGGTGCGGCAGAGCCGTGAGAACGAAGCAGTACCTCTATTCGGTCAGTGCACCCGGATACATAGCAGGTATGACAGCGAAAAGCTCACCCGTTTACACGGAGGAATACCTTTACGACCTGGAAAACGACCCGATGCAGCTCCATAATCTCATTAAGGAGCCCGAATATAAAATCGTCCGCTCGGCTATGAAAAAGCTTCTGCTCGGTCAGATGAAGGAGGTCGAGGGAGCGAAGGCCGTTATACTGCCTGCTGTGACGGTGAAGAAGAAATAAAGCTGAATCACCGACGGGACACCGTAAGGGCAAGACAGCCCCGAAAATTTATAAAAAGACAACCCCACAGAGACCGTAAAGCTCTGTGGGGATTTTTTCGTAGGGGCGACGGTACACCTCGATTTTACCCGTATTGATTTTAATTCTTTAGTTTTTGATTGTTTTCGAAATCAGAAGCAGCATTTTGCGCTTAAAAGGCCGTTATCATCGAAGGATAATGATACGGTATAGATTTCCGTACTGCCGTCGGTGTAATCGATTTTTACGGTGATTTCGTCCTTTACTTTTGATAACGGTGTATCGGGCGAGGCTTTAAAAATATTTACCATACTATCGGACAGAAACCATTCGATGCGTATGCCGTCAATTTTTTCAAAGATTTCAGCATATTCCTTTCCCGTTACGGTTATCGTGCTTCCGTACTTTGCTGTTTTGATGTATTCTGACAGTGAGCTGTCGTGCTTACTTTTAGTACGAACGGTAAGTGTTCCGTTTTCCGTACAGGATATAGAGATATTATCCACGCTTTCGCTGTCTTCGACTTTTAGCTTCAGAAAGTCAGCCGTACCGAAATAAACTGTGCTGTCCTCCTGTATTCCCCTGATATGCCAGTCGCAGTCTTTGCCGTAAAGGTTAAGTAATTTTTCCTTCAGCTCGAGCATTATCATATCCTTTTCCGAAAAAGAGGACTCGTTTGTATTCTTTGCCGTAAGTATACCGCCCAAGGGTAGAACAACATCAGCATCCTTATTTATGAGTGTTTCTGTTTCGTAAGCGGCACTTGCTACCATAAGGAATGTGCCTGTCCGTCGAGCTCCGTCTGCTGTAGCAGAGAGGTTTTTGTCCGTAAGAGGTGAGCTGCCGAAATAAAAAGAAAAGACCGATGCTATAATCAGTGCAAAGGCACAGGTTATTGCGGCGAGAGTGAGAATACCGCTTTTTACTGCCCTTCTTTCTTCTTTGATTTCATTGACTCTGCATAAAATATTCTGTGACATCTGTTTATCGGTTTTCATAAATGAAATCCTCCTTTTCTAATTGATTTTTAAGTGAATTTCTCGCTCGGTGCAAAAGCACTGATGTGTTCTTTTTTGACTTTTTCAGTATTTTAGAGATTTCCTCTAAAGTGAAATCCTCGAAATAAAATAAAGTCAGTACATTTCTGTAATCAGGGTTGATGTTTTCCAGGGCATCGCGGACAGCTCTTTTTTCCTCGTCCGTGATATATGTCATAAGAAATTGTTCCTCTTCCTCGGCCAGAGTGAAAAGCTCCTCGGCAGAAATCTCTCTGCCTCGCGGATTCTTTCTCATCCAATCCAGTGCAGTATTTCGTCCGATGGTGTAAAGCCAGGTTTTAAAGGATGCTGTGTTTTTATGCTTCGGCTTTTTTATTAAAAGCTTTACGAAGGTATCCTCTGTAAGATCCTCTGCCACAGCAAAATTATTAACGATAGAATTAATATAGTTCTGCAGACCTGCTCTGTATTCGGAAACAATTTCTGTCAGAGCTTCCTCATCGCCCTCAAGAAAACGGTAATAGCTTTCTGCGCTGTTATCCATAGACTCCTCCTTCCCGAAGCTGTGTTTTGCATCTTCACTTTTTAAACGGATGTCAAGGGAAAATATTACACTTAAAAATAAAATTTATTTCATCCCGATATAAAACAACCCCACAGAGGCCGTAAAGCTCTGTGGGGATTTTTTCGTAGGGGCGACCATCGGTCGTCTTAATTACTTAACAGTCCGCAGCTCTTATGCTTCCTTGGCTGCTTCTTCTCTCTTTTCTCTTACATAAGCGTAGATAGGTACGAGCTTTTCTTTCGTAAGAGGATAGCCGAAGCGCATAAGAAGCCATACACCTGTGTAAACCACAGCGGGGATGATGGTGCAGATAAACATAATCTTTTTACTGGTATCATTTTCAGTGATAAAGCCGTTACCCGCAGTTTCGCTGTCATATCTTGCCCACTGGAGAAGGAAAAGACCTGCACCGTCGGCGATGGTCTGACCGAGCTTACGGGAGAAGGTGTAAACGGCATAGACAGCACTTTCGTTTCTGATGCCTGTGGCATATTCCTGATAGTCGATAACGTCCATAACCACTGCCCAGCAGGTAAGGCTTACGAAGGTGTAGCCGAAGCCGATGAGGAGAAGGCAGGCCATAAACATCCAGGCGGGGAAAATGCCTGTTTCGGGATTAAGCTTATCGATGATGCTCTGATTGTTTGCACAGACAGCCAGTGCCACGGAGGCGATAGCGGAAATGATGGAGAATTTACCGCACAGCTCTTTTTTACCGTATTTAGCTGAAAGCTTGGGAGTAAAGAGCACCAGACATACCATCGGAAGATAGTTACAGATGGTGCCGAGGATGCTGAGGCTTGTATTGGTGAAATAGTTTTTGTAAAGATAAGCGTTAAAGGAATTGAACTGAAGCTGACCGCTGATGAGCACACCGGCTAAAGCTACGGTTACGAAGGGACGGGATTTGAGAAGACCGACATAGGTAGCCTTGAAATCAACCTTGGGCTCTGCCTCTGAAGGAACTCTTTCCTTGGTGGTCTTGTAGCCCCAGAGGTAGAAGATGATGGAAAGAACACCCATAAGTACGCCGAAAATGCACATCTTTGTGCCGTCAGCCACCTCGACGACCTTGCCGGTAGTCTGGTCGATAACCTCGACCATCTCGTTTGTGACGGGGTCCTGCTGCATTTTAGCGGAGTAAATAACCATCGGTGCGATAAGGGAAACCACGGCGCCGCCGATACCCGAGCCGATGCTGCGGAAGGTGGAAAGAAGGTTTCTTCCGTTAGGGTCATCGGTAATAACGGAGGCAAGAGAGCCGAAGGGGATGTTCATACCCGTGTACATCATTCCGTAGAAGATGTAGGTTATGTAAGAGATGATAAGCAGTATCGTAGTGTTGCTTGTCAGCATATTGTAGGGCATAAAGCACAGCAGTGTAGCCAGACCGAGAGGGATGGATACCCATTTGAGGTAGGGTCTGAATTTACCGTCCTTTACGGGAGGCTTCTTTGCGACCATTGCGCCCCAGATGGGGTCGTTGATGCAGTCCCAGAGACGGGTGAGAATAAACATCCAGCCTGCCTTTGCGGGTGCGATTTTAAGCACATCGGTCATAAAGATTTTCAGATAGCTGGAAATATATGTAAGGTTAAACATATTGCCTGCTTCGGCGATGGTGTAGCCTGCCGCTTCCTTGACACCTATTTTATTAGGATGGTCATTTACAGGCTTTTCTTTTTTTACTTTTTCTTTAGCCATTTTTATTCTCCTTTATGAAAAAAGTCCTTCTTTGATGGTGATTTCACCGGGGATAAAGCCCGACTTCTCGATAGCTTCGATGATGAGCTTATCGTCCACATCCTTTTTCATCGAGGCTACGACCTGATTTTTTTCGTGGTCGGCCTTAACCTTTGAAATGCCTTCGATTTCAGAGAGAGCCTTTTCCACGGCCTTGGCACAGTTGCCGCAGTGCATACCCGTGACAGCGATTATTTTTTTCATTTCCGCACTCCTTTTCAGTGTATTTTTATTCACATAACAGCATACTACTTTGCGCTGAAAAATGCAAGATTATTTCGGAATTTATCTTTATTTTTATCGGGAAATCGGTGTAATTTTATTCGTGGTGATAACATCGACACCGAAAAGCACCATTACATCCTTGAAAACCGTGTTGTCCACCGTCCAGGCGGCGAGCTTCACGCCCTGCTTACGTGCATAAATGACAGCGTCGGCGTACTTGTAGAGAAGCATATTATGGAAATTGATGCCGAAATTTTTTTCGGCACATCTGTCCACATCCTCCTTCGTGAAATCCGTGGTCAGCCGGTAAATCTGAATTTTTCCGTCCAGCTCTCTGTAGGCCTCTAAATATTCCTCGGTGAAGGAGATGATAACCGCCTTTTCCGACAGTCCCGTTTTATCAAGATAAGCCTTAAGGTCGGGCAGATACTGCATATCGCACTTCTTTATTTCTATTACGGGAATAATGTCGTACTCCGCGGCATAGTACAGAGCCTCCTCTAAAGTGGGAACGGTCAGCTCTTCAGCGGAAAGACCGTTCTGTGCTATGCCGTTACCCGCATCGATTTTAAGACCTTTGATTTCCTCGAGAGTGAAGTCCTCCACATTTCCGGTGCCGTCAGTCATTTTGTCTACGGTATCGTCGTGGATTACTACCCATTTTCCGTCTGCGGTGGTGTGTATGTCGAACTCATAGCCGTCAAAGCCTGCCTCGACGGCGCCCATAAAGGCTGAACAGGTGTTTTCGGGGTAAAGAGAGGAAAAGCCTCTGTGTGCCACCATAAGAGGTGCATTCTTAAGATGCGACGAAAGAGAAAGTCCGTCGCTTACCGTAGTGGCCATCTTACAGGGTACGAGTATGAGAACGAGAGAAATTATGATTACTGTAAAAATTATAAGGGTTTTTCTGATTGCCGATTTGGTTTTCTTTTTCATATCCGGTCTCCTTTACGGTCTTTTTAGAAATTATACAATAATCATAAAGGAATATCAACAGTTATTTTTTATAGGCTATTTTATATGCCGAGGGATATGCCGAAACGAACTCGCTTAAAAGCACTCTCGTGCCTGAACCCGGGTCATTGATGGTAAAGTCGGACGCTGAAAGAGAGGAGGAGCTTTTGCTGTGTCCCGTAACGACCACCCAATGCTGTGAGCCGCCGGATTTTTTCATTCCTAAAATGACGGGCTTACCCTTGGCGAGAAGGGAGTAAATTTTCGAAAGATAATCCGAGGAGGTGATGAGCTCCGTAGCGTAATCCGACGGCCAGTAAAGCATACCCGAGGAGGAATAGGTGAGCTTTTTCACCATATCCGCGGGAGTTACCGTCCTGCCCAGGTGGAAGCTTTCCGTCATAGCGAGAGCCGTGGTGGTACAGCCGCTGGACTTTATCGTGTCGCCCTGTGTGCCGATTTTTATGGATGCCCAGCGTGAGTCTGTCTGCTTGTAGGAGGGCACGGACAGAGAGATTTTTTTGTACTTCTCCGATGTGAGGGGTGAAAGATAAGACGAGCTGACATAGCCGGTGCTGCTTCCGTTATAGAGTATTTTAGAAAAGCCGTTTTTCTCCGAGAGACGCAGGACTGCAGTACCCTTGGCGAGAGTGGTCTTTATCTCCGCCGAGGCACTTGCCGAGGAGCGTACGTTAAGATTTCCGCTTTTGGTAGCGACATACATCGCCTTTGAGGAGACGGTGTCGATGTAGTCCCCGTGAGCATAGGCTGTCTTGCCCGCAGCGTACTCTACCTTCCACCAGGAGCCCTCCTTTTTTAAAAGAGTCAGGTATTTGCCCTTTTTCATCTGCTTTACCACTGCCGAGGAGGTGGTGGCGGATTTGCGCAGATTCAGAGCCGTGCTTTCGGTGGCTACCTTGCCTGCCTTCGAGGAGGCATCGGCGGCGCAGACACCGAAAAGTAAAAACGATGAGGTCAAAATAAGTGTGAGCACAAATAAAAGTGCCTTACAATGCTTTTTCATAGTGTTTCAATCAAGGACAGAATTTTTCTGCCTTCCTTTCTTTGATTTTCAGGTGATTACTCTCACCTGCGAGACTTTTCCCCGACAGACATTTTAACATAAAAACCGCCCTTTTTCCGATGTAAATAATGGAATTAACAAACTGTCTTTTTCTTTTTTTGATTTTCCTATTGAACATTTTGGAAAAGTGTGTTAATCTAATAGGGAATGAAATCAATTATTACCGAAAGGATGATTCATAATGTTAGAGCAGGTAGAAAATAAAATTCTCGAGCTGAAAAAAATTCAGGCAGAGGAATACTATAAAAGAAAGGACGCTGACCTTCAGGCCTGGGGTCTTACCTATAAAACCGACGGAAATAAGGTCACTCCCATCATCGTAACCGACGAGGAATACGAGGCTCTTATCAAGGCTTCCAACGGTGTGGACCGTGTAGGCAGAAACCCCTTTGCCAAAACCCTCAATGTTCTCGCTTATGTTTCAGCGGGCGCAGGTGCTCTTTCCGGTGCAGTGGTAGCCGCTCTTTCCGATGAGCTCGCCTTCGTTTACTTCACTCTCTGTCTCGTGGCAGGTCTCGTAGTAGGTGTTATTTTTAAGGGTATGAGCGAAATTCTTAAGCTTTTACAGCAGATTATCGACTCAAAGCCTAACGAAAAGCCCGAGGACATCGCATTAGCCGCAGAGCAGGCGAAGGCACAGCAGAAAAAGGCTCCCGTTCAGCAGGCACAGCCTGTTCAGCCTCAGGTGCAGGTACAGCCTCAGCAGGCAGTTTATCAGCCGGTATTCACCGCAGCCTATCCCGGTGCTCCCGCAGTTTACACACAGCAGCAGCCCGTTTATGTTTATCAGCAGCCCGTACAGGCACAGCCCCAGCAGGCTCCCCAGACAGGCTTCAGATACGGCGATAAGAAATAAGTTAATTCGGTAATCAGGGCCGAGACGAGCTTACGGTGTCCGCAAAATAAAAATTAACCCCACAGAGCTTTACGGCCTCTGTGGGGTGTCTTTTTATAAATCTTCGGGGCTGTCTTGCCCTTACGGTGTCCCGTCGGGCTTCGGGTTTATTTCTTCCGCATTATCTCCATTCCCTTTTCGTAGCCCTGATAATACAGCTTGAGGACAGCGTCCGTGTCCTTGGTGAGGGTTTTCATCCCGTAGCAGTCGTCGGGCTCGGCGATGATGACTCTGCCTTCCTTTTCGAGTGCCTCTAATTCTGCGAGGGCTTCGGCATTACGGGTGTGGATGGTTTCGGCCAGACGGAGTATTTCGGGATAGCGGCCGGGAATTTTTCTCATTAAGGGCAGATGCTCGAGGGGGATAAGATAGTCCCTTCTCGGCTTGGTCAGCACCACGATCAGTCTGTCACAGCCGTCCTCGAATGCCTTGCGGTAGGGAATCGGGTCAGCCAGACCGCCGTCGTAGTAGTCCTCGCCGTCTATTCTTATCGGCTTACACACGAGAGGCAGACAGCAGGTGGCCTTAAGGTAAACATAGTCGTTTTTCGTGAACTGACTTTTGTCGATGTAGCAGGCGCTTCCGTCCTTTGCTCTGGTGATTACGAGCTTAAATACCGAGGGGGAAGCCATAGCACTGTCGAAATCGAGGGGATTTTCGCTGCCCTCGTTGCTCAGATCCGAGTAAAGGTAATCCAGGTCGAGAAATGAGCCCTTTTTCAGAAAGTTTTTCACGCCTAAAAGCTCTTTGCGCATAAAATATTCGTGGTAAAAGGTGAGAGTTCTGCCTCTCTGTCCGGCAAGATAGGTAATAAGGTTCGCCGCACCTGCGGAAACACCGAGACAGTAGTCGGCGGTGAAGCCCTCGTCGAGAAAGGCATCGTAGATTCCGCTGGAGAAAACGCCTCTCGTTCCTCCGCCTACATCGATTATACCGGTCACGGTTCATTCCTCCCTTCTTTCTGTATCATAATTATAAAAATTTTATGCTCTGTTGTCAATATTTTTTATTATTGCCGAAACTTTAACGCTTTAACATCTTGAAAATTAAAGAGAATGCTTGTATAATAGCATATTATTGATATTTTACCTTCCGGAGGGAAAAGAATGACTAAACAGAGACGGGCGGGTGTGCTTATGCACATCAGCTCTTTACCCGGCAGCTACGGTATAGGCGTTATGGGCAAGGCTGCCGTCGATTTCATACACAGATTAGACAGGGGCGGCTTCCGCCTTTGGCAGGTTCTGCCTCTGAATCCCGTGGATCCCACGGGCTCACCCTACTGCTCCTGCAGTGCCTTCGCGGGCAATATAAGCCTTATTGACCCGGAGTGGCTTTACGAAAGAAAGCTAATCAGCGAAAGCACACTCCGTGACAGCGAATACAGCGGCACGGTCTACACCGCCGATTATGCCTTCGCCTACGAAAAGAGAATGAAGGCACTCCGTGAGGCCTACGGTAATTTAACCGAGGAGGACAGAGAGGTAGTGAAGCTTTTCGCACAGCAGAATGTGTGGGCAGAGGATTATGCCTACTATATGGCACTCAAAGCCTTTCACGGTGAAAAGCCCTGGTGGGAGTGGGAGGAAAAATACGCCCGCTACGAAAAGGCACAGAAGGAAAAGGAAGCCTTCCGCGATGAGACAGATTTTTACCTTTTCACCCAGTATGTCTTCTTCGCACAGTGGAGAGCCCTTAAGGAATATGCTAACACTAAAAACATCGGTATTTTAGGCGATATGCCCATTTATGTCAGCCGCGACAGTGCCGATGTATGGAGCGAGAGAGGTCTTTTCGAAATCAATGAGAAAAGTCTTGCCCCCACAGAGGTTTCGGGTGTACCTCCCGACTACTTCTCCGAGGAGGGTCAGCTCTGGGGAAATCCCCTTTATAACTGGAAAAGAATGGAAAAGGACGGCTTCAGATGGTGGATAAAAAGACTCACCGCCGCCTTGAAGCTTTACGACAGAGTGAGAATAGACCACTTCCGCGCCTTCGCATCCTACTGGGCAGTTCCCGCCGACAGTAAAACCGCCAAAACAGGCAGGTGGGTGGACGGACCCGGTATGAAGCTTTTCGACGAGGTTAAAAGGAAGCTTCCCGATGCAGACATTATCGCCGAGGATCTGGGCACCTTCGGTGAGGATGTGGTGAAGCTTTTAGAGGATACACAGTTCCCCGGAATGAGAGTAATCCAGTTCGGCTTCGACCCCTGCGGAGACAGCACTCATCTGCCTCATAACTACCCGAAAAATTCCGTGGCCTATGTGGGCACTCACGATAATAACACTATTTTGGGCTGGCTCTGGGAGGCTAAAGAGGACGAAAGAAGCTACGCTCTGCGCTACTGCTGCTACGGCGGTAATAACTGGGGAGAGGGCGGCGCTCACAGCGGCTCCTGCCGTGCCGTTATCGAGGCGGTGTGGCGAAGCGGCGCAGATACCGCCATCGTGGCTGTGCAGGACATCTGCGGCTTCGGTGCCGATGCGAGAATGAACACTCCCGGCACGGAAGAAAAGAACTGGAAAATCCGTTTCAGCACCGATGCCCTCGACGGAATAGATTATGATTATTATAAAGAGATAAACAGGGTTTACAGACGGTATTATTAATGCGGAATTCGGAATGCGGAATCGCGGGTAGGGCTTCGGGAATGAAGAAGCGACAGTCCGTCGGATTTATGTAATTAGCCTCCCATACTTGTAGGGGAGGTGTCAGCCATTTGGCTGACGGAGGGGTTTCGTAGGGGCGGATATTATCCGCCCGCATTTCGCCGACGCTTTATATTAATAAATTCCGTAGGGTATGTACCCTTGCAGGTGGTACACAGCTTCACAAGGGTGCAGGCTCTTGTAGGGCGGGGTGACCCTACCCCGCCGCAGGAGATGAAACCCGTAAAGAAAGAGGATAAAAATGGATATATACAAATTCCAAAAGGCTGTCATATCGCAGAATGAGGCTGAAATAATGAAATACTTTCATCCCGATGCCTATGTAAAATGGCACTGTACAAATGAGCTTTTTACCGTGGAGGAATTCATAAAAGCGAACTGTGAATATCCCGGTGAATGGGACGGCGAGGTGGAAAGAGCAGAGGAAAAGGGTGACCTTATCATCTGTGTAACCAAGGTTTATCCGAAGGACAGAAGCTCGTCCTTCCATGCAGTTTCTTTCATAAAAATAACTGACGGTAAAATTATCGCTTTGGACGAATACTGGGCAGACGATGCACCGCCTCCCGAGTGGCGGCTTCAGAAAAATATAGGCAAAAAGATAAAATAATACCATAAACCGTAGGGGCGACCATCGGTCGTCCGTGAAATCATCGCAAACTTATTTGAAACCGTAGGGGCGGATATTATCCGCCCGTCAATGAACAAAAAACAAACTGTTTTAAACAGGAAAGGAATACACAAATGGATATGATGGAAATTATCAATCACGGCGTACATCTCGTCGACGGCAGAACTCTCGTCAGCGGTACTGCCCCGGAGCAGAAGGCACAGCTTTCCTCCATGGGACTTTCTCCCCGTGAGGACAGAAACGGCACCATAGCCTATTCTATCCTTAATGCTCATAACACTAAAAAAGACGACGGAAAAATGAGAATAAAGTTTGACTCTCTCATTTCTCACGACATAACCTATGTAGGTATCATTCAGACAGCCAGAGCCAGCGGACTTAAGGAATTTCCCATACCCTACGCTCTTACCAACTGTCATAACAGCCTCTGTGCCGTAGGCGGCACCATAAATGAGGACGACCACGTTTTCGGTCTCTCTGCCGCTAAAAAATACGGCGGTATTTATGTCCCCGCAAATCAGGCAGTCATTCATCAGTTCGCCCGTGAAATGATGACGGGCTGCGGTAAAATGCTTCTCGGCTCCGACAGCCATACCCGTTACGGTGCCATGGGTACCATGGGTGTGGGCGAGGGCGGCCCCGAGCTCGTCAAGCAGCTGCTTTCGAACACCTGGGATGTAACACCTCCCCAGGTAGTTCTCGTATATCTCGAAAATGCTCCCAAAAGGGGAGTAGGTCCCCACGATGTGGCCATCGCTCTCTGCGGCGCTGTTTTCAAAGAGGGTCTCGTCACCAATAAGGTGCTCGAATTTGTAGGCCCCGGTGTGAAAAATCTCTCGATGGATTTCAGAATCGGTATCGATGTTATGACCACCGAGACTGCCTGCCTTTCCTCCATCTGGGAGACAGATGACAGGGTAAAGGAATTCTACACCGTACACGGCAGACCGAATGACTATAAGGCACTTTATCCCGAGAAGGTAGCCTACTACGATATGGCTATCAGAGTGGACCTTTCGAAAATCGAAAGTATGATAGCTCTGCCCTTCCATCCCTCTAATGCCTACACCATCCATCAGCTTCAGGAGAATCCCGAGATTCTCTTTGAGGTAGAGAAGGCCGCCAAGGCACAGTTCGGTGACAAGGTAGACTTCAGACTTTACGATAAGGTGAAGGACGGCAAAATTTACATCGACCAGGGTGTTATCGCAGGCTGTGCCGGCGGTATGTTCGAAAATATCTGCGAGGCTGCCGCCATCCTCGACGGAAAGAGCACAGGTGACGGCTACTTCAATCTTTCCGTTTATCCCTCGAGCGTGCCCGTAAATCTGGCTCTTTTAAGAAACGGAGTACAGGCCAAGCTTCTCGAGGCCGGTGCAGTGTTCAAGCCCTGCTTCTGCGGTCCCTGCTTCGGTGCAGGCGATGTTCCCGCAAATAACGGACTTTCCATCAGACATACCACCCGTAACTTCCCGAACCGTGAGGGCAGTAAGCCCGGTGACGGTCAGCTGGCCTCCGTGGCTCTCGTTGATTCCCGCTCTATCGCCGCCACGGCTCTCAATAAGGGCGTTCTCACCGCCGCCACAGACATCGAAATTCCGGACTACGACAGCACCTACACCTTCGAAAAGGGTGTTTACGATAAGAGAGTTTATCAGGGCTTCGGCAAGGCTGAAAAGGACGCAGAGCTTCGCTTCGGTCCGAACATCACCGACTGGCCGGAGATGTACGCCCTCGAGGATAATCTTCTCTTAAAGCTCGCCTGCGTAATTCACGACGATGTAACCACCACCGATGAGCTCATCCCCTCGGGTGAAACCTCCTCCTACCGCTCGAACCCCCTCAAGCTCGCCGAATTTGCTCTTTCCCGCCGTGAGCCCGAATATGTGGCAAGGGCAAAGGCAGTGGCAGCCGAGGAGAAAAAGAGAAGAGACGGAAATTCCGACGAGGTAAATGCCGTTCTCGCCAAGGTCTGCGATAATGCTGACGAAGAAGCAAAGCGCACCCAGTTCGGCTCCTGTGTATTTGCCTGCCGACCCGGTGACGGCTCCGCCCGTGAGCAGGCCGCCTCCTGTCAGAAGGTGCTCGGCGGCTTCGGTAACATCTGCTATGAATTTGCCACCAAGCGCTACAGAAGCAACTGCATCAACTGGGGTATTCTTCCCTTTACCATCGATAAGGACAGAGAGTTCAATTACAGCCACGGTGATTATGTTTTCGTTCCCGGTATCCGTGATGCCGTTAAAAACGGTAAGGAGGAAATCCCTGCCAGGGTTATCACCGAAAAGGGTGTCGAGGACATCACTCTTTATGTAAAGGGACTCACCGAGGAAGAAAAAACCATCATTCTCGAAGGCTGTCTTATGAATTATTACAAAGCACAGATGAAATAATAGTAATATCTTTGTGAGGTATTTTCTGAAAAAAATTGAATTTACCCCTTTACTTTTCCGCTTTCCTGTGTTATAATCCTTAAGCATTATGCCGATTTCTCGGTCTGCGGGTAAAAATTCACCTGCCGCACACTGGGGGTTTGGCGAATGAAATATTTTTATGAGGTGAAAAACCATGATGACAAAAGAACAGAAAACCGCAATTATCAAAGAATACGCAGCTCACGAGGGCGACACAGGTTCACCCGAGGTACAGATTGCTCTTCTTACCTACAGAATCAACAATCTCACCGAGCACCTTAAGACTAACAAAAAGGACCACCACTCACGCAGAGGTCTCCTTATGATGGTTGGTCAGAGAAGAAACCTTCTTGCATACCTTCAGAAGAACGACATCGAAAGATACCGTTCCATCATTGCAAGACTCGGTATCCGTAAGTAATTGCATTTCGGGCAGACATGAATTATATCGTGTCTGCCTTTTTTCCGTAAAAGGCATAAGGCAGTATCCATATAGGGTTAGCACTAAATTGAGCTTTATCACGGTGTAGGGCTGAATTTATTGCTAAACCTCTGCCTTGTGTTTGAAATAAAAAATACTAAAAAGCGAGGTAGAAAAAATGTTTCCCGAATTCAGAAAATTTGAAACAACATTAGCAGGCAGACCTCTCGTAGTCGAAACAGGCAAAATGGCAGGTCTTGCAGGCGGCTCATGTCTTATCAGATATGGCGAAACAGAGGTTCTCTGTACAGCTACTATGGCTGCAAAGCCCAGAGAAGGCGTAGACTTCTTCCCTCTTTCCGTTGACTTCGAGGAGAAGCTTTACTCCGTAGGCCGTATTCCCGGCTCCTTCCAGAGAAGAGAAGGCAAGGCAAGCGAAAAGGCTACCCTTTCCTCCCGTGTTATCGACAGACCCATCCGTCCTCTTTTCCCGAAGGATATGAGAAATGATGTAGGCGTAGTGGCTACAGTTATGTCCGTGGATCAGGATTGCCTTCCCGAAATCACAGCTATGATCGGTGTTTCCGTGGCTATTTCTATTTCAGAGATTCCCTGGGACGGCCCCATCAGCGGTGTTTCCGTAGGTCTCGTAGACGGTAAGTTCGTTATCAACCCCACAGAGGCTGAAAGAGCAAAGAGCGAAATGGCTGTTACCGTTGCTTCCACAGCAGATCTTGTAGCTATGATCGAGGCAGGCGCTAACGAAATAGACAACGAAACTATGTTCGACGGTATTATGTATGCTCACAAGGTTAACCAGGAAATCGTCGAATTTATTAAGGGCATCCAGAAGGAAATCGGTAAGGAAAAGGTTCCCTTCGAATCACAGGATCCCGCTCCCGAAATGTTCGAGGCTATTAAGGAATTTGCTATCGACGACGTTAAGTTTGCTCTTGACACAGACGATAAGAGAATCCGTGACGAAAGACTTAAGCCTGTATACGAAAAGGTACACGAGAGATTCGACGAGGAATATGCAGAAACAGTCGAGAAAATCGACGAATGTATGTACAAGCTCCAGAAGTATGTGGTAAGACGCTGGCTTCTCGACGAGGGCAAGCGTGTAGACGGCAGAGGCATCAACGATATGCGTCCTCTCGATGCACAGGTTGACCTTCTTTCCAGAGTACACGGTTCAGGTATGTTTACCCGCGGTCAGACACAGGTTCTCACCGTAACCACACTCGGACCGATGAGCGACGCACAGCTTCTCGACGGTCTCGATAACGAAACAGAGAAGAGATATATCCATCACTATAACTTCCCCTCATACTCCGTAGGCGAAACCAAGCCCTCCAGAGGCCCCGGCAGAAGAGAAATCGGTCACGGTGCTCTCGCTGAAAGAGCTCTCGTTCCCGTTATTCCTTCAGTAGAGGACTTCCCCTACACCATCAGACTCGTTTCCGAGGTTCTTTCCTCAAACGGCTCCACATCACAGGCATCCATCTGCGGCTCCACACTTTCACTTATGGCAGCAGGTGTTCCCATCAAGGCTCCCGTAGCAGGTATCTCCTGCGGTCTTATCAGCGAAGGCGACCGCTTTATGACTATGGTTGACATTCAGGGTCTCGAGGACTTCTTCGGCGATATGGACTTCAAGGTAGCAGGTACAAAGAAGGGTATCACAGCCATTCAGATGGACCTCAAGGTTCACGGCCTTACTCCCGAAATCATCAAGGAAGCCTTCGAAAAGACCTACGAGGCAAGATGTAAGATTCTCGACGAGGTTATGCTTCCCTGTATCGCAGAGCCCAGAGCAGAGCTCTCCAAATATGCACCCAAGATGCTCACCACAAAGATTGATGTAGAAAAAATCGGTGATGTTATCGGTAAGCAGGGCAAGGTTATCCAGAAGATCTGTGCTGAATGTGACTGTAAGGTTGATGTTAACGAGGACGGCTCTATCTTCGTTTCAGCTATTGATCTCGAAAATGCAAAGCGCGCTATCACCATCATCGAAACCATCGCTAACGACCCCGAGGTAGGCTCCATCTTCCGCGGTGTAGTTACCAGACTTATGAGCTTCGGTGCTTTCGTAGAAATCGCTCCCGGTAAGGAGGGTCTCGTACACATCAGTAAGCTCGATGTTAAGAGAACCGAAAAGGTAGAGGACTGCGTAACAGTCGGCGACGAGGTTATCGTTAAGGTGCTCGAAATCGACGACCAGGGCAGAATCAATCTCTCCAGAAGAGACGCTCTCATCGAAATCGAAGGTCTCGTACCCGAGGATAACGGTGAAGAGGCTCCCAGAAGAAGCGGTGACCGCAGAAGAAACGGCGATCGCAGAAGAAGAGACAGATAATTAAAGCTTAAAGCAAAACAGATATGTAAAGTTATTTTTTAACTGAACA
>JAZNEL010000002.1:0-57643 GCA_045588555.1 Acutalibacteraceae bacterium
TTTCGCGGCTTTTCGGCGTTTCGGTTTTGAAAGTCGCCAGCCTGTCGGCATCCTCAACATCCAAAAATCCTGCAAAAATTCGCACTTTTAGGTCTGCGATTTTTTGTGGAGCGGATTTTTGACAAGACAAGACACAAAACGCAGTAAATCCTTGCGGATTTACGAGTATTTTAACGAAGTATTGGCGGAAATCCGCCCGTAAAAAACGGTGTTCGGATTATACTCGCCACCCTAATGTTATGTCTGTAATTATATTTCTGCAGCATAGCTTACCCGCCTTTCTGTAGAGTTTCGTATTATTTTAACACACATCCTCCGTTTTTACAACCGCTTTACGGAATAAAAAGAGCCTTACGGGCCATCGCGGCTTAATTACAACCGCTTCACGCAAAAAAATACCGGATGTTTCCATCCGGTAGATCTTTTTTACCTGATTATTACAGGCCGATATAATTTACGATATATGTAGCGGCGTCCATTCTTTCGATAGCATTTCCGATGGACACGATGCTTCCGACAAGCACCTTAAAGAAAATGCTGATACCCTTAATGAATCCGCTGATGCCCGAATAATTTACGCGGGAGAATCTGAACATTACCTGTGCAAATTCGAAGGCACTCACTGCCTTGTCGGGAGAGAAATTACCGTTTTCATCAGCTGAAAGTATACCCTTTTCTGCACACCATACAGCAGAATCGGAAGCGGTGTCATTGAGAGAGCTGCTGACCTCGGGAGCTCCTGCTATGCTGTAAAGCGCATCGGCCAGCTGACCTCTGGTGAGGTCTGCCTCGGGAGCGAACTCGGTGGCGGAAACGCCCTTCATATATCCCTTTGCATAAAGCTTCTGTGCTACGGTGTATTCCTTCGTACCGGCTTCAAGGTCAGTGTAAGGGAAGTCGGCATCGGGAAGTGCTTCGAGGACCAGATCGGCGATGTGTCTGTGACCTGCATAGCTCGGATGCTGCTGCTCACAGAGTGTGCCTACGGGATCAATGTAGATGTAGCCGTACTTCTCTGCGCCTGCACGCATAGGTCTGTTAGCGAAATCGACGATGGTCTGACCGATATTGATACCGGCTACGGTACCCGAAGGAAGAGTGATGGCACCCTCTACATCCTTCATTGTTTCGTCCTGTAAGCCTGTGTCAAACATACCGATTACTACGAGAGTAACATCGGGATTAAGGGCATAGATGTCCTCGATCATAATGTTCCAGTTTTCGACATATCTGGCGAAGCCCTCCTCGAGAGCGGCCGGAAGAATCTTTACAAGCTCGGGAAGTAAGCCTGCGATGTCTGCAAGTCCGACGATAGTTTCGATGGTATCCACACCGAAATTAACCACTCCCTCGAGATAAGGCAGAGCCATTTCCACGAAGTTTTCACTGCCCTCTACCTTTGCGATTTCCTCGTAAACATGCCAGCCTACATAAGAGCCCCAGTCATTACCGCCTACATTGAGAGTAATAAGACCGGCATTGGCTACCTCTTCACGGATTTTAGGAATTTCTCTGTCTACGAAATCCTGCTCTACGGAGTAGAACATAAATCTGTCACCCTCGTAATCGTCCTCAAAAAGATAACGCATCTCGAGAGTTCTGAATCCGATGCAGGCTCTGGGATAATATGTAACACCGAGGTCATCGGCGATATGAGCACCGAAGGAGCCCTCCACACGCTTAAAGCAGGTATCTCTGGATTCAATGTCACTCCAGCCGCTGGCTACGCTGTCACCCAAAAGAACATAGGAGCCGTAATCCAGATGCCTTTTTCCGTTTATCTCTACCGCACCTGCTACAGAAGCACATCCGCATACCAAAAGCAAGGAAAGTGCAAGTGCAAGAGATTTTCTGAATAATTTTTTCATAAAAATTACCTCCTGTTAAACTACATAATATAACAATTATAAAATATCACATATTCTCTTTTTTTTAAAGGTATAAATGTTAACTTTCTGTTAACACGTGTCAAATAATATCCACTTTATTCTGTTTGTGTTAAAATAAAAAACAGAATAAATAAAAGAAAGGCGGAGTACGATGAAGCTGGAAAAAATGGCTGATTTTTTCGCTGAAAGAGCGGATATATATGACCGGCATATGCTTACAGAGGTAGAGGGCTGTAAGGAAGGATACAAAAAAATGGCCTCTCTGATTCCCGACAGTACTCTGAAGCTTCTCGACCTGGGCTGCGGTACGGGACTGGAGCTGGACGAAATCTTCACTCTTTTTCCCGAGCTCGAGGTAACGGGCATCGACCTGTCCGATGTAATGCTCGGAAAGCTCCGCGAAAAGCACCCCGAAAAAAAGCTGAAGCTCATCTGCGGAGATTATTTCACGGAGGATTTGGGTGTGAATAAATTCGACTGCGCCGTTTCCTTTCAGACCATGCATCACTTTCCGAAGGAGAAGAAGCTTTCTCTTTACGGAAAAATCAACAGAGCGCTGAAGGAAAAGGGCATTTACATCGAATGTGATTATATGGTGCTGACACAGGACGAGGAGGATTTCCTGGCTTCGGAAAATGAAAGACTCCGCAGAGAAAACGGTATAACCGATGACGGGTACTACCACTACGACACACCCTGCACGACCGAAAATCAGATTATTCTGCTGAAAAAAGCGGGCTTCGGTAAAATTACACAGGTTTTCCGTCAGGAAAACACAACGATGCTCGTAGCCGAAAAATAAAAGCGTCTGCCGAAAAGCTCACGGCAGACGCTTTTATTTTTATTTGATTCTGTAGATATTAACCTCGTAGGGACGAAGCTTATCAGTGGGCTCTCTGTAGTTAGAGAGGATGCACATACCCTCGGCGTGACGGGGTCTTCTTATCCATTTTTCGGTGAGGTTCATTTCGATGTAGAACTTGTTATCCTTGCTTACTCTGTAGAGGCAGAAGGTTTTCTCATTCGTCTTAACAGGTCTGAAATCACCGTAAACCAGAGTAGATTTGAACTCCTTTCTTAAGGCGATAAGAGCTTTATAGTAATTAAAGGGACTCGTTCTGTCAGCCATTTCGCTTTCGGCGTTACATTCGAGATAGTCACCGTTAAGTCTTATCCAGGGAGTGCCTGTGGTAAAGCCTGCGTTTTCGCTCTTATTCCAGCACATGGGTGTTCTGGAATTATCACGGCTACCGGCAAGAATGGTTTTCCAGGCGTCCTCTTTCGAAACACCCTTTTCGAGCATCTCTGCGTATTTGTTGATGGACTCTACATCGCGAAGCTCCGACATATCCTTAAAGTCGCAGTTCATCATACCGAGCTCCTCACCCTGATAAATGTAGGGTGTTCCTCTGCCCGTGAGAAGCATAGCACCGATAAGCTTCGAAAGAGGCTTTCTGTAGGCGGAATCGGGATTTACCTTGGATACCATACGGGGGTTATCGTGATTTTCGATAACTAATGAGGGCCAGGAGGAGCCCTTCATTTCGAGCTGATATTTGCTGAAAAGGTTTCTTAAATATTTGAGATTATATTTGTAATCGTCCCATCTCTGCTTACCCGGTGTTTCGAGCTGGTCGAAAAGGAAGGTCTGACGGATTTCCTCACGGGAATCGTCTACGAGATATTTCGCCATTTCCACACCGATACCGCCCGTTTCACCTACACAGAAGGAATCGGGGAACTTTTTGAAAGCATTCTCGTTAAGCTCGTGGAGATATTCGTGAAGGCGGGGACCCCAGAAGTAATGCTCACCGCCGTAGCCGATAAATTCGCCTACGAGAGGATTACCGTCGGGGAGACCTTCTACCTTTGAGATAAGATTGATAACATCCATACGGAAGCCGTCTACACCCTTGGCGAGCCACCAACGCACCATTTCTGCCACATCGGCACGCATTTCGGGATTTTCCCAGTTAAGGTCCATCTGCTTTTTAGAGAAGATGTGAAGTGCCCACTCATCGAGCTCGGGATAATAATTCCAGGCAGAGCCGGAGAACACGGAGGTCCAGTTATTGGGCGGTACACCGGGTCCCTTGCCCTTACGGAAGATGTAGTAATTCTTATACTTTTCGTCTCCTGCCAGAGCCTTTTGGAACCATTCGTGTTCGTCAGAGGTGTGATTTACTACCAGGTCCATAACCAGCTTCATTCCGCGTGCGTGGATTTCTTCGAGCATTTTATCGAAAATTTCCATAGTACCGAACTCGGTCATTATCTTTTTATAATCACGGATGTCGTAGCCCATATCATCATTGGGTGAATCATAGATGGGACTGAGCCACAGAACATCGACACCGAGCTCCTTAAGATAATCCAGCTTCGAGATGATACCCTGTAAATCGCCGATACCGTCACCGTCGGAGTCCATAAAGGAACGGGGATAAATCTGATAAATAACCGATTCCTTCCACCATCTGGGATTCACCTCATCGGTGGTTATAACTCTTTCGGGAGTGTAGCTGAGTAGATTACAAAGATGCTCGATGGTTTCGAGAGGCATTTTGTCGCCTAAAAGCTTCGGAAGCATATTAAGCTTCATCATACCCACAGCAGGGTTATGAATAACCGCATCGGGTATACCTGCGTGATAAGCCACCATGGCCACCAGGTCGTTACCTACGGGAGTGGCAAGTACCTCTTTCAGGGTGCTTTCGGGAGTAATTTTTTTCATTTATATCATCCTTTCATTAATTTCGTTTTCAGGAATAAAAGCCGTAAAGAGAAGATGTGTCCGTGGCAGTATTATCCACATACCAGGATCTGCCGATTTTACAGACGGTGACACGGCATCCGGTCACTTTCTCACCCGTCTGATTTTTCACCCCGATGTCGAAAACTCTTACCTCGGAAATATCCTGCGTGCTTACGCCGTAGGACTCGTAGGCTTTACTGTCCGCCGAGGCAAGATACTCCTCCGTATCGACCGACACGGGCTCGGCGACTCTTACGGCAGTAAGTCTGTAATCCTCACCGTAGAGTGTTTCATAAAAGCCGCGTGAGGCATAACTTAACTGAACGCCTGTGTTTTCGTCAAAGACATCCTCTGTGCCCGTAAGCTTTTCACCGTAGCTTCTTACATTTGCCTCGAAGGCGGTAAAGAAAAGCTCATCGGAAAGATAGCTGTCACCGAAAATATCTTCGCGTGCAGAAATAAGGCTCTGCAAATATTCCGTATAAATGCTGTTATAATCATCCCAGCCGTAGGTGTGAACCAGCTCCTCGTAAACGGGATACATTTCCGTTATGAGACAGCCCATCAGCGTTCCGTCGTCGGAAAGAGCCTTTTCACCCATAAAGGACTCATCGTTGTAGCCCTTGAGGCCGTCGGTGCTTCCGCCGATAACATAATCGGTATCTCTGTAAACTACGAGATTTATGTAGTATTTACGGATGAAGTCACCGTATTTCATACTCTTGCTCGCCAGAGTATTTTTGTAAGCGTTATAGCCGTCTGCCGTCTGAACGATGGTATCCACATAAGTCTCGGCTACCTTTTCGGGATGGAAGGCCGTATATCTTTCACTGAAGGTGAAGATACAGATTAAAACGAGAGCTGCGGCAATTCCGAAAAAGGTTACGATGCCGTAAGCCTTGAAATTAAATTCTTTTTCCTTCTTTGCCATATTATTCATCTCCTTTTCCTGCGGCATTTGCCTCGCGGCGCTCTATAAGAGCTCTGGTAATGTTATCCTTTTTCTCGCCTACCATATCGTAGAAGAGAATGGGCACCGCCTGCAGCACTACAAACACGGCAGGAATAACAGTATAAATCATCAGAAGCTTGTTAAGAGTTCCGTCAGTCTGATTTGCATAAGCTACATTGGCGTCCGTAGAAACCATATATCCCGACCAGGTGTAAAGGAGCCAGGGTCCGAGAGCCTTCGTAAAGGCGGAAGCGATTTTCGAGAAAAGGCCGTAGCCTGCATAAGCGAGACCCTCCTGACGCTTTCCTGTCTTATACTCGATTTCATCCACACAGTCGGCTATCATAATATTAGGAGTAACATTTGTGTTTCCGTGCTGAAGTCCGCAGAAGAAATTAAGCACGAGGAAGGGAATAATGAGACCGTCATTGAAGCCGATGCCTCTGGAAACGAGGAAAAGGATAGAAAGTGACGATGCACCGTAAAGGCTGAAAAGAATGAAGGTCTGCTTGGTGGAAAACTTTTTAAGCACGAGATTAACCAGAAGCGTACCTACGGCTGTACCTATACCCATAGGAAGCAGAAGTCCGAGCTTAAGATCCTTCGAGCCTAAAAGGTAAATGGCTATGTAAAGAGAAACGGTGCCGTAGACACCGCGGCCGAAGCCGCACAGCTTGGTAAGAGAAACCATAAGCAGATTTTTATTAGTGAAAACTACCCTGACCGCATCCTTTAGGCTTACCTTTTCCTGTGTAAAGGGTACTCTTTCTTTATTATTCACGAAGAAAATCATCGTAAAGAGGATGAGACCGAGAGCACATACCGCCGTGGAAATAATAAGGTCGAGGCCCTGTCCTTCAGCGTTTTTGTACTGCTGCTGACCCATAGCCGCCTTCATAATAAGTCCCACTACAAGCACTACAACCATACCGCCCGACTGGCCTACAGATTTAAGGAAGGAGGCGATAGAGATGGCGCTCGAGCGCTCGGCGGGATTAGGTGAGCAGAGAGAGCCGAAGCAGTTAGCGGGGCTTTCTACCGCACAGCAGAACATAGTATAAAGAGAATAGATTACGAACATCCACACGATAGCAAGGGTCTGATTATCCGTTTTCGGAGCTACGAAAACCAGCATAGAGATAAGCGAAAGCGGAATAACTCCGAAGCCTACCCAGGGCTTAACCTTGCCGAATTTCGTTCTCGTATTATCGACGAGATAGCCTATAACGAGCTCGCACACAGCACCTACGATACCTGCGACGAAAAATACCATCGAGATAACACCTGACATCGTATCTGCATCGAAGCCCTTACCCTTAAAGGCAAAATCGGCAAAGAATGTGGCAGTGTAGTCCGGCATCCAGCCCGTAAGCAGGGCCACGCCGAAAAGACCGATACCAAAAGTGATTATCTCCGATTTTTTCATATATTTTCTGTTCGTTTTTTCGGATAAAGCTTTTTCGGACATAAAAAAACAACCTCCTTGATATATTACTCTGTATTATACCATTAATTGCCCTGCGGTCTCAATAGATTCTTTAAACAAATATACACCGTCTTTTTTAGTGACTTTTACCGCCCGCTTATTGACAGATAAAGGCTGAACGGGTAAAATCAAATAAAACAAGTAAAGGAGACAAGGATATGCTCAATCTTTCTTTAAACGACATTTTAAATGCAGATTTTACTCTTTACGAAAATAATCCCGTGCTGAAAAATCCGCCGAACAGCTTCGTTATCGCCGACCCGTCAGTGCTAACTCCCGACCAATCCCACGACGGAAGGTGGCATCTTTTCTGTCACACCTTTTTCGGTGTTTACAGATATGTCAGCGACGACGGCATCAGCTTCAGCAAGGCACAGAAAATAGTTTCACGTGCCATGAGACCGAACATTAATCTTATCGACGGAAGGTATTATCTTTTCTACGAGAGAACGAGACCCGTTATTATGAACGCTCTTTCTCTGATAGGAGTAAAATGGCAGTCGGAAATTTACTGCACGGAGTCCGAGGATTTCTCCTGCTGGTCAGAGCCCTATCCTGTTATAAAGAAAACCCGTGCTTTCGAGGAGTATAAAAACGGTTACGCGCTTTCAAACCCCTTCCTCATAAAGGAGGGAGAGATCTACCGCCTTTACTATTCCTGCGGTCAGACCTTCATCGAGGACTGCGGCTTCTGTGAGCCTACACACATCAGCTTCGCCGAAAGTAAAAGCGTTTCGAAAAACTATACCTCACGCACGGCACCCATCATCAGCCCCGACAAAAGCATTGAATATCTTAATCTTTGCTCCGGATGCCTCAAGGTCTACAGACTAAAGGACTGCTACATAGGTCTGCAGAACGGTCTCTACGAAAAAGACGGGAAAAGCCACTCTGCCATTATGCTTTTAAAAAGTGATGACGGTATTAAATTCGAATTTGTAAAGCCCTTCCTCGTACCGCAAAAATGCGGTGACAGCAGCTGGATGGCGCAGTATGTTTACGCCTGCTGTCTGACTTATTATGAAGGAAGGCTCCGCCTTTATTTTAACGCGAGAAATGTTTCGGATAATCTGCGCGGCAGAGAATCCATCGGAATTTTTGAAGGGGAAATCAAATAAAATATCTACGGGGGAATGTAGATGAAGCTCGGTTTCACTTTCTTTTTTAACAGCATTCTTTTAGGCACGGGACTGGCTATGGATGCCTTTTCCGTTTCTCTGGCAAACGGTCTCAATGAGCCGAAAATGAAAAAGCATAAAATTCTCTGTGCGGCAGGAATCTTCGCTCTTTTTCAGTTTGCCATGCCTCTTTCGGGATGGTTTTTAGTTTCGGCTGCGGCAGAGCACTTCAAGCTCTTCGAGAGATTCATTCCTTTTATCGCTCTCGCACTTCTCGGCTTTATCGGCATTGATATGCTGCGTGACGGCATAAAGCACAACGGGACGGAGAAGAAGCCTGCCGTCGGCCCTTCGGGTCTTCTGCTCCAGGGTATAGCCACCTCCATCGATGCTCTTTCCGTCGGCTTCACCGTTTCCGAATATAATTTTTTCAGTGCTCTCATCTTCTGTCTGATTATCGGTGCCGTAACATACTTTATCTGCTTGGCGGGTATTCTCATCGGCAGAAAAGCAGGTACTTCCCTTTCGGGAAAGGCAGGAATTTTAGGCGGACTCATTCTGCTGTTTATCGGCATCGAAATTTTCGTCTCATCCCTGTTTTAATCGCGTATATTTTTCTTGACTTACGGATATATTTGTGATATATTCTGTTAAGATTATGTTAAAACCATATTAAAGAGGTATGAAAATGACTAAATTACTTTCCATAGTTATGGCTCTGATAGCTTATGTTTCAGGCTTTTTCTCCTTCCTTTTCCCTGCCACGGAGGATTACAGGCTTTTCAGCGATGTCCGCTACGGTAACGAGCCGAGAGAGATAATGGACATCTATGTTCCCGAAATAGCCTATGACAGGCCCGAAAACGGATGTATTCTCTTTATCCACGGTGGCTCCTGGTCAAACGGTGACAAAAAGGAAATGGCATCCAGATGCATCGAAATGGCAGAAAAGGGCTACATCACCGCCACGATGAACTACACCCTTTACTCCGAATCCAATTCCTCCGATTTCACGGTAGATGTGATGCTCGACGAAATAGGAATGGCACTGGATGAAATAGCAGAATTTTCCGCCCGGAAAAATCTGAACATCACCAAAGCGGCCACCTCGGGCTTTTCCTCGGGAGGACACATTTCTCTGCTTTACTCCTACACCAGAGCCGAGGAGGCTCCCGTAAGGTTAGTCTTCACGGCAAATATGGTCGCCCCCTCCGATCTGAGCTACGATGTATGGGGTGAGCTTTGTCCCGTTATTGTCAGTGGTCTGTCGGGCAAAAAGGTAACCTCGGCTATGGCAAAAAGCGGAGCCGCCGAAAAAATCATAGACTCCGTTTCTCCCGTAAGCTATGTAAGCTCGGAATGTATCCCCTCCCTCTTCGCCTACGGCGGAAAGGACCCCATAGTTTCCGTTAAGAATTACTATTCGATGAAGTCTGCCTTCGAAAAAACGAATGCAAGATATGACTTCTTCCTCTATCCGAACTCCATTCACACTCTGCTGAACGACCCCGATGTTCACGAGCAGTACCAGGCGAAGCTTACAGAATACTGTAAAACCTATTTCGGACATTAAAAACTTATCTCCCGACACGGCTCACACCGCATCGGGAGATTTTTTTATTCGTCCGTTCCGAAAAAGCTGATAAGCTCATCTGCCTTTTCGTCGCTGATTTTTATTACGCTTCCGTGACGCTTGATTCTTTTACCCATATTGTATTCGCCCTCATCGAGCTGTCTGAAGTCTGCTCTCGAAAGGTCGTCGCAGACCATAGGGAGATAGCCTTTTTTAGTGTGGTAGCGGTCAGCGATAAGACACCATCTTCCGTCATCAAGCTGATAGGCCTCCGGGCCCTCGAGACCGAAAAAGCCGTCCAGAAGCTCACAGGGAAGCCTTTCGAAGCTCTCGCCCTCCTCGGGCACGAGCTTCTCACAGCGCTCGACGGTGATTTTTTTATGCGTCTCATCCTTTGAGAAGCGGTAATAGCAGCCCTTATCCCACACTATGTTCGTGTCGATAATATCCGTTTCGGCATCTATGTACTTAAAGGCAGGGGTAAAGGTGACGAAATCCTTCGTATAGGCTCCGTAGATTCTCTGCTTAAAGGAAAGGTGACCCTTTTCTCTGACATTTGATGCCCAGAAAACAAACCAGCTGTCCTTTTCCCTGCAGTAAACGGCCTCGGGAGCCCACACACAGCCGGCTCTGTCGATTCCTACCTCCACGAGTCTTTCCTTGCTCCAATGAAGCAGATCCTCTGACTCCCACACCAGCAGACAGCGGCTTCCCTTATGAGAATACTGGTACCAGTTTCCGCCCTTTACGGTGCAGAGATCCGTGGCGATAATTACATACTTCTCTCTTTTTTCGTCGTAAAGGATAAAGGGGTCTCTTATACCCGTGGTACCCGAGGACGATGAAAGAAGCGGCTCATCAGAGCCGAGGTCTGTCCAGTTAAGGCCGTCACGGCTGACAGCAAACCAGATGTGCTCTCTGTCCGAATTTTTTCCGTCAGTAAAATGCGCAAACAAATAAGATGACATAATGCTTTCTCCTGAAATGTTTTTTTATAATTATAAAGCATCCGCGCAGGAAAGTAAAGTGTATTTAAACATTTACCTCCCTTTCGGCAAGATAATTACGGAGCTTCGCCTTCACCTTCTGCAGTCTGCTTCGCGCCGCCGAGGCCGAAATGCCGTAAAGAGAGCCTACCTCCCTGCTCGAGAGATACTGTGAGACCGCTAAAAGCTCTCTTTCCTCCTCCGTCAGCTCTCTGACTGCCCTGCGAATACTCATCGCCTCGTCGAAATCATACTCGACGGGGATTTCATTTCCGTAAAGGTCGCTGTAATCATAAATTGCTTTTCCGGACTGAACGGTACGCAGATAATCATTTTTTACATTTTTGGCCACGGCAAAAATCCACGGTCTCGGCTTCTGTATTTTCCCGCAATAAGAACACAGATACTGCCATACCTTCATAAAGGTCTGCTGACACAGCTCCTCGGCTGTATCACCGTCGAACTGCCGTCGGAAATAGGAATATATTCTTTTATTATACTTTTCCCAAAGCTCATTAAAGACTTCGGCAGATGTACAGTCCATTTTATTTCCACCTGAATAATTTTTTCTTTTTGTTTTTTTCTTCTTCCTCTGTCAGAACCTTTCCGACGGCTTCACTGTTTGCATTAAGGTAGCCGTGAAGCTCACTGCGTGCGAAAATCTTTCCCACTGCGATAAATTTAACCTGCTTTGACGAAAGCATCTCCTCCGTTACCTCATCGGAAATATGTATCTTACCGCAGGCAATTATGATGGTTTTTTCTCCGATATTATCTGCAAAGCTTTTATCAAAATTAAGCACCGCCTTTCCCTTTATTATCTGCACATCGTCACTTACCTCGATCTTTGTGCCGTTTATGCTCGAAACGGTTACGAAGGCATTTTCTGCCTTTACAAGTGTTCCGTTAACAATCATTCTGACATTCATTTCCTCTGGAATATCCCTCACGAAGACCGTACCGTTACACATAATTACGCTGTCTGCTGTCACATCCTGTCGGGTAAGAGTGACATTTCCGTTAAAAAAATGTGCATTGTCCGGAACTCTGATTTCTCCTGCGACATTAATTTTCTTTATCTGGGTATATGCCTCTGAAAATCCGTCGGGCATATTCTCGGGCAGCAGCACCGATGCCACATTGACTATTGATTTGATCTTTCGGAGTGCTTCGGGAGTAAAGCCTCTCAAATCCACTGTCGGCTGATTGATTATTCTTGCCATATTTTTTCCTTCTTTCCTTTTATTCCTTCGGGTTTCATAAAACAAAGCCTGTAAGGGTATATCCGTGTAATAAAGAAGCACCTCATCAAAGCTGAAGGTACCGTCCTTAAGCACGGACAGACCGCCGTATAATCTGGACATAAGCCTTTCTCTTTTCCTGTATTTGAAACCGGTTTCACTTATTAAGACGGAAGTGAAAGAGAGTTTGTCCACGGTTTTTCCGATTTTTTTAAATTATACCGTTTTACTGAAGAAAATACAATCAATATTCATTGAAATACGCTTTCCTTTATGGTAAAATAAAAAGGTGATTTTATCCTGCAAGGAGGATGTAAAGTGAAAACTTTCGGTACATATTTTCAGAACGATAAGGACACACCCATTAAATACGGTGAAATCAATCTCATAAACCCGAAAAGACAGAGACTCCGCGGTGAGCCTCTTTACGAGGGCATCGAAGCCTTCCCCGTCTTTCAGGGCTTCTGCGGCACTGACTTCGAGCTGATGAAAATGGGCAGAGACGGTAAGCTCTCCGCGAAATTTCCCGAGGGTGAATCGAGACTCATAAACGGCCACGAGGGCGTGGTATGGGTACCCTCGGAGAACCGATTTGCCATCGTGCTCATCCGCGGCGGTGACAGCTATGACCCCACCCGCTACAGAGAGGACGAGACCTACTTCGAGTACGGCTGTGACGGTGCCGACGGTCTTTTCTGCGATAAAAACTACTTTAACCCCGATATGCTTCTCCGCCTGCCCGAAAAGTACGAGGGACTGAAAAAGCTTCCTTTGCAGGTAGCAAAGAGGCTTTCCTTCGCAGACCCCTATGCCTGTGCTATTTTCCAGCTCGAGAGAATGGAGGATTTGGGTGAGGCACATAACTTCCGCATCGAAATGGCGAAGCATAAATGCTCCGAGGCCGAGGCAAGGAAAATCGCCAAGGCCGCAGTTTTCGAAAGGACAGTTATTTTCGGTTTGGGTATGACAGGTCTTTTTATCGCCGACCAGATAAGAAGAAGCTATCCCGAGGCTAAAATCCTTTTCATCGGCAGAAGCGACGAGAAATGTAAAAAGGTAGTCTTTTCGAAGGAAATAGCAAATGCCGATTATCTGTGCACGGCAGGACTCTCGGAAAAGGAGACAGCAGAAAAAATCGTCTCTCTCCTCGGCGGCAGAGCCACTATGTTCGTGGGAACGAGCGGAACAAACATCGAGCACAGAGTAGCCTTCGAGCATAAGGCGCTGGGCTGTAACGGTGTTTATAACAGCTTCTCCCTCGGCCCTGTGGTGCATTACGACTCTATGCCCTTCGGCTTCGAAAACCATCTCATCTTCGCCTCCATTAACTTCCGTCAGGAGCATATGGAAAAGGCTATCGAGGTCCTCGTTGACAGCCGATACGATGAGGTAGTCGAGCTTATCGACAAAGAGGAATTTATAAAGGATCCTCTGGACGCTTACGAAAATAAAATTTTCTGTAAGGGAGCACCCCTTAAGACAGGAATAATATGGAATAAAGAATATATGGAGGCAGAATAATGAAAGCAATAGTTATCCCCGAGCCGAATAAAATCGAAATCAGAGAGGTGCCTATGCCCGTCGTCGGAGAGGGTGAAGCACTTTTAAAGGTCAGATATGTGGGCATCTGCGGTGCCGATCTTGCCTCGTACACGGGAAATCAGCCCTTCACCACCTATCCCCGTATTCCCGGCCACGAGTTTTCCGCTGAAATCGCGGAAATCCCCGAAAACGACAAAGGCTTCAGAAAGGGCGACATCGTCACCTGCAATCCCTACTTCAACTGCGGTGAATGCTACTCCTGTGAAAGAGGCTTCGTAAACTGCTGTACGGATAACCAGACTATGGGTGTACAGCGCGACGGTGCCTTCTGCGAATACATCGCTATGCCCGTAGACAGAATTTACGGCGGAAAGGGTCTCTCTGCCGAGGAGCTTGCCCTCATCGAGCCCTTCTCCATCTCACAGCACGCCGTTTCCCGTGCGGCCATCAGAGAAAGTGATACCGTACTCGTAATCGGTGCGGGTCCCATCGGTCTTTTCGCTCTTTTAGCCGCCAAACAGAAATGCAAAAAAATCGTCGTGGCTGATATTCTCGATAACAGACTCGCTCTGGCCAAAGAATACGGTGCAGATGCCGTGGTCAACACAAAGAATGAGTCTTTAGCCGAATTTACCGAAAAATTCACCGAGGGTAAAGGCTTCGATGTGTGTATAGAGGCCTGCGGTGCTCCCGAAACCTTCCTGGGCTGCATCGACAGCTGTGCCTTCGCCGGTAACATTATCCTCATCGGTAACGGCAAGCGTGACACCACCTTCCTGCATTCGGTCATCCTGAAAAAGGAGCTTAACATCCACGGAAGCAGAAACGCGCTTAAGGACGATTTCCTTAATAATATCGACCTTGTGGCAGAGGGTAAGGCTGATGTTATGAAAATGGTCAGCGGTGTTTATGATATGGAAAACGCCATTGATGCCTTCGAAGCACTTAAAAACAATAACGGCACTCTCGCTAAACTTCTCATAAAGATAGGTGACTGAAATGAAAGAAACTATTATACAGTTCGGAGAAGGTAATTTCCTTCGCGGCTTCGTGGATTATTTCATCCACTGCTTAAATAAAAAAGGCCTCTACGACGGCAAGGCTGTCATCGTACAGCCCATTCCCGCAGGACAGCTCGAGGGTCTCAAGGCACAGGATTACAGATACAATCTTTACTTAAGAGGCATCGAAAAGGGAGAAATCGTTCAGGAGCATAACCTTATCGAATCCGTCGCAAGAGGTGTGAACCCCTATGAGAGCTTCGGGGAATATATGGCTCTTGCCGACAATCCCGATTTCAGATTCGTTATTTCAAATACCACCGAGGCAGGCATCGCCTTCGATGCATACTGTAAATTCGACGATAAGCCCTGTAAGTCCTTCCCCGGTAAGCTTACACAGCTTCTTTACAGAAGATATAAAAACGGTATGGACGGCTTCGTTCATTTAGCCTGTGAGCTTATTGACAATAACGGCGACGAGCTCAAAAGCTGTGTGCTCAGATATGCCGAGCTCTGGCAGCTCGGTGAGGACTTCGTAAAATGGCTCGAGGAGAAAAACGCCTTTGTCAATACTCTCGTCGACCGTATCGTTACCGGCTATCCCGGTGCCGGGGAGGCGGAAAGACTCGCACCCGGTGACAGCTATGTAGACACGGCTGAAATCTTCCATCTTTGGGTAATCGAGGGTGATTACGAAAGTGAGCTTCCTTTAAGAAAAGCAGGCTTTAATGTAGTATGGACAGACGATGCAAAGCCCTACAAAAAAATCAAGGTGAGAATCCTTAACGGTGCTCACACCTCACTCGTGGCAGGCGCCATTCTTTCGGGCATCGAAACCGTAGGCGACGCTATGGCTGACGATACCGCCTGTGCCTTTCTTATGAAATGCATAAAAACGGAAATTCTGCCCACCATCGGCGAAAATGAAGACAGCACAGCCTTCGCCGCCGGCGTTCTCGACCGCTTCAGAAATCCCTTCATAAAGCATAAGTGGAGATCCATCGCACTTAACAGCGTCAGCAAATTCGCCGTGCGTGACCTTCCCACTCTTCTCGAATACAAAGAAAAATTCGGCAAATATCCGAAGTGCCTCACAATGGCTCTGGCATATCTCATTTACTTCTACAAAAACGACACTCCCGACGACGCGGCCGAGGTTACAGCCAAAATGAAAAACGGAGCTGTCGGTGAAATTCTTTCCGACAGCAGTCTGTGGATGGCTGACCTTTCCGATATGACCGACATCGTAACGGAATACTGCGGCATAATCGAAAAAGAGGGTGCGAAAGGTGCGATGGAATGGATACTGTCAGAATAAACGAAAAGGATAATGTGCTCGTCGAGCTCGCCTCGGGTCATAAGGCAGCTGCCGATGACATCAAGGCTGGCGAGGACATAATAAAATACGGCTTTCCCATCGGCAGGGCCACCTGTGACATAAAAAAAGGCGAAAGAGTACATTCCCATAATATGAAAACAAAGCTCGGCGGACTTCTCTCCTACGAGTACAGGCCTGCCTTCACCCTTCCCGAAAGAGAAAAGCCCTTTGAAATAATGGCCTTTGAGAGAGGAGACGGTGAAATAGGCATCAGAAATGATATATGGATCGTGCCTACCGTAGGCTGTGTAAACTCTGCGGCAAAAACACTCGCAGATAAGACAGGCGCCATAGCCTTTTCCCATCCCTACGGCTGCAGTCAGCTGGGCGGTGATATGGAAATCACACAGCTTATTTTAAAGGGTCTGATCACCCACCCGAATGCGGGCGGTGTTCTCGTGCTCGGTCTCGGCTGTGAAAATAACCACATCGGCGAAATGAAAAAGGTTTTGGGCCAAATCAATGAAGAACGCATCCGCTTCCTTAACGCACAGGACTGTGAGGATGAAATAGCAGAGGGAATCAAGGTTATTGACGAGCTGAAGGAAATCGCTTCACGGGACAAGCGTACCCCCGTTCCCGTTTCCCGACTTAAGGTCGGTCTGAAGTGCGGAGGCTCCGACGGCTTTTCGGGCATTACCGCTAACCCGACCGTGGGCAGAGTTACGGACAGGCTCTGCGCTATGGGCGCGAGTGCCGTTCTCACGGAGGTACCCGAAATGTTCGGTGCCGAAACGGTGCTTTTCGAAAGATGCGTAAGCAACGAGCTTTTCGAAAAGGCAGTTAAGCTCATCAATGACTTCAAGGAATATTTCAGAAGCCACGGTGAGCCTGTTTCCGAAAATCCCTCCCCCGGTAACAAGGAGGGCGGAATAACCACCCTCGAGGAAAAATCCCTCGGCTGTGTACAGAAGGGCGGCTCTGCTCCCGTGGTAGATGTCCTCACCTACGGAGACAAGGTTACGAAGGAGGGCTTAAGCCTTCTTAACGGCCCCGGTAATGACATAGTTTCCGTTACAAACCTTTCGGCGGCAGGCTGTCATCTCGTCCTTTTCACCACGGGCAGAGGTACACCCCTCGGCGGTGCGGTGCCCACGGTAAAAATCGCCACTAACGATAATCTTGCCCGAAGGAAAAAGGACTGGATAGATTTTACGGCCTCCTCCTTCGACACGAGGCAGGCTGCAGAGGAGCTTCTGACGGTCATCAGGGAAGTGGCAGAGGGCAGACAGACGAAAAACGAGCTGAACTCCTCGAGAGAAATCGCTATATTCAAGGACGGTGTAACCTTATGATTATCGACGCACACGCTCATTTATGGAAAAAACAGCAGGGCAAGGTAAACGGCAAGCCCGTTTATGACATCGGCGGAGGCAGAAGTGACTTCGGCGGTGAAGTAAGGCAGATGATGCCGCCCTATATGACCGACGGTGAAAACAGCGGTGAGCGCTTTATCGCCAATATGAACTATGCGGGAGTCTCCGCTTCTGTCATTACCCAGGAATATATCGACGGAAATCAGGACTCCTATCTGCTCGAATGTAAAAGGGCATACCCCGACCGTCTAAAGGTCTGTGCTCTTTACGAAGAAAAGGAGATGGCGGATGCTTCCGCCTTTGACGGCATAAAAATCTGCGCAGGCAGACTGACGGATAAAAACCTTTTAAACCACCTTTATCCCTTCCGTCTCGCCTCGGAAAAGGGGAAATTCATCTCTGTCGACCTTGCTGACGGAAACGAGCAGACAGAGGAGATGAAAAAAATCATAAAAATGTTTCCCGACCTTAAAATCGCCATCGGCCATTTTGGTATGGTAACCCGTAAGAATTGGCTCGAGCAAATAAGGCTCGCCGAAAACAAAAATGTTTTCATCGAAAGCGGCGGCATTACCTGGCTTTTTAACAGCGAATTTTATCCCTATCCCTCGGCAGTCGGAGCCATAAAGGAGGCGGCCGCTCTGGTAGGTATGGAAAAGCTTATGTGGGGCAGTGACTATCCCCGCACTATGACAGCCATCACCTACAGAATGTCCTACGACTTTGTCGTAAAAAGCGACAGACTGACAGAAAAAGAAAAGGCACTTTTCCTGGGTGAAAATGCGCAGAAATTCTACGGCTTTGAAAATTTGTACATCCCCGAAAAAATCAGAAATATGGTGGAGGATTAAGCTATGAGCGAAGAGCTTAAAAAAACCTATGTACCCTTTACACAGTGGAAGGAAAGGTCTAAGCAGACCGAATACACCGAGCCCACTCCCCTTTTAAATAAGGACGGAACACTTAATGCACGCGGCTGGGCCAGACATAATGTTTTCGAATACGACCGTAATCTCGTCAAGCGAGAACGCCTCATAAGCAAAAAGGAATGGGACTACTACACCGTCACCGACGGTCAGAAGCAGCTGCTCGTTTCCTTCGCCAATGTGGGAATAGGCGGTTTTATGGGACTGCGTCTCATCGACCTTCACACGGGTGAGGTGCACGCAGACGGAATGAAAATTTTCGCAGGTCATAAAACTTGTCTTCCGCTGAACAGGGTAGACATTCCCGGCAGATTCAGCTACAAATCAAAGGGTGCGGAATTTGATTTCAACACTATGGAAACGGAAAGAACCGTTTTCTTTAAAATGAAGCATAAGGGAAAGGAGCTTTCCTGCGACCTTCATATGGACATTCCCGAGGGTCTCGAAAACATCACCACCGTCCTCCCCTTCGAGGGTGATGACACTAAATTTTTTATGACCACGAAGCAGAACTGTATGCCCACATCAGGCATTTTCCGTTTCGGTGATTATACCTACGAATTTACGAAGGATAAATCCTTCTGCACTCTGGACTGGGGAAAGGTAAACACTCCGAGAAGACTCGTGTGGTACTGGGGCAGCGGTGCTACCTATCTTACCGATGAAAAGGGAGAAAGGCACATCTTCGGCTTCGAGATTACCTGGGCCATCGGTGACGAAAGCCACGCCACGGAGACCTGTCTTTTCTACGACGGAAAGGTGCATAAAATCGGTGCCGTGGATGTAAAGAAATTCCCGAAGGGCAGATATATGGAGGACTGGGAGTTCTTTTCCGAGGACGGCCGCTTTAATCTTACGATGAAGCCCGTCAAGCAAACGGTCAGCGATGTTAACCTGGGTCCTGTGGCACACATGGACTGCAATCAGATTTACGGTCTGTGGAGCGGTGATGTTACCCTCGACGACGGAACAAAGCTGGAAATCCGCGACCTTTTCGCCTTCTGCGAGTATGTGGAAAACAGATGGTAAACCGGCCTCACCCCTAAAAAAGCAAAGCAAAAAAAAACAGATGTGTTCAGGTTCTTCTGACCTTTGAAAACACATCTGTTTTAATTATTATTCGGAAAAATATAATGCTGTATATAACAAATTATTACTTTTTCAGACCCTTTATTTGCCCAAATATCTCCTGTAGTCCCTGTAAAGCCTCACGGAGTCCTCCCCTCCTGCAAAGGCGGTGCTTTCAGCAGGATTCATCAGGCCTAAATACTGATAGGATAAAATCTTATCCGCATAGGGAGCCACATTTTTTATCTGCTTCTCTATTCTTTCGAAGGGTGCGGGAATAAGAGCACTTTTATAAACCATACCCTCGAAGCCGAAAAGCTCTATGTCTGCCCAAAGCTCTGCCCTTCCGGCTTTATCGTGGGCTCTGCGGAGCCTTTCGAAGATTTTTTCCGTGCGGTCTACCTTCGTTTTTTTCACTCCCACCTCATCCTGATAAGCGATAAAATCCACATCTGTTTCGGCCAGGGAGCGTGCGAAATAATCACTCGATAAAACGAGATTAGTGCCGTAAGGCGCGATAAGAGTTTTCTTTTCGGGAGTCAGCTCACGGCAGCGTGCCGAGCAGAGATTTACATACCTTATGAAATCCTTTGAAAAGCGAAGAATGATACAGGTTTCATCGGGGAAATACCAGCCGTAAAAGCTTTTATGATGTCCGTAAAGAGTCGCCAGCTCATCCATCGCTCTGAAGGAGCGGTCGATAACAGCCTGACTTTTTATGTTTTCCCCCGCCTTTCTCCAGTCACCGTAAAAGCCGTTACCGAGAAAGACCTTTACTCCGCACTCATCTGCCTCGGAAAGAATTTCCTCTATGGGATTCTCACAGGGCATATCCGCGAAGGGGAAAACCGAGGATTTAAAGTAGCATCTGTCATAAAGAGCCGTGGCCATAACCACTATGTACTCCATACCCAGAGCAGAAATCTCTCTGACCTTTTCACGCCACTCGGAGGCGGTAAAGCCCTCCAGAGCAGGATTCCAGTATTTTCCCTCGGGAGTATTATGATGTCTGAACTCAAAAAAGGTTCCGTCTATTTTTCTGTTCATCTTAACCTATCTCCATTTTGAAGCATAAGGGCAAATCATTTTTTATTTCACCCTTCAGATTAATCTCCAGGTATTCGTCCGTTCTTTCGAAGTCTATCTTTTCATCGCTTCCTAAAAGCTCGATGCTTTCGATAAGATAATCGTGAGGATTATGCCTTTTCAGAGTTTTGATTTTAATGTTCTTCGAGGGACGCATCTGGAAAACATAAAGGAAGCCGTTTTTATAGGTAAAGCGGAAGTCCTCGTTTGTGAATTTCTTTTCGTCTCCGTCCTTAAAGAAGCCCTCCTCAGCGTTAATCTTGCCCTCGCCGAACTGCTTCCAGAAGGTGGTGCCGTAAATGCCGTCACCGTTTATTTTCAGCCATTCACCCATAGTCAGAAGCACCTCTGTTTCCTCATCAGTGATGGTTCCGTCAGGCTTCGGGCCGACATTTATCAGAAGATTACCGTTTTTGGAGACTATGTCAACCAGGTCACAGATAACCTGTCGTGCACTTTTGTATTCATTGTCCTTTCTGTAGCCCCAGGAGCCCTTGCCGATGGCTGTATCCGTCTGCCAGTAAAGAGGAGAAATGCCCGAAAGCGCGCCTCTCTCCACATCGAAGGTGGCCACGGTAGGAGGAAAGGCCTCGTGCTTATGGTTTATGGTTACCTCCTTACCCCATTCGTCAGCGCGGTTATAGTAATAAGCGGCGAGCTTTTTAAGATAGGGTTTAAAGGAATGATTATGTATCCACCAGTCGAAATAAAGCACCGAGGGCTGATATTTATCGATAAGCTCACAGGTTCTTACCAGCCAGTCCTCAAGCCATTCCTTGCTCGCTCCGACGGTGTATGTATCCTCCGTGGTGAGGCCGAGATTTTCGGAGTTAAGCTCCTCGCAGTAAAAGGCGGGGCCGTAAAAGTCTCTGTATTTTTCATCGTTAACATCGCTGTCGAAGGTTCTGCCCAGGTTCATAAAGAAATAGTGCTCGGCTCTGTGCGTGGAGGCGCAGAGAGTAAGACCCTGCTTTTCACATTCAGCCTTAAGCTCACCGACCACATCGTGCTTCGGGCCCATTTCCTTGGCGTTCCAGCGGTTGAACTCCGTTTCATACATCGCAAAGCCGTCGTGATGCTCGGCTACGGGCATAACATATCTGATGCCAGCCTTTTTAAAAAGAGATACCCATTCTGCGGCAGAAAATTTTTCAGCCTTGAACATCGGTATAAAGTCCTTATAGCCGAAATCCTTATGCTCACCGTAGGTTTTTCTGTGATGCTCGAACTCTCTTACCCTTTTATCGTACATACTTCTCGAATACCATTCACTGCCGAAGGCGGGAACGGAGTAAATTCCCCAGTGGATGAACACACCCACCTTGTCCCGTCTGTACCAGTCAGGCACCTTATGATGGGCAAGAGAAGCCCAGTCGGGCTTATATTTTCCCTTTTCGTTGACCTCGTCTATCAGCTTTAAATATTCATTTACTGTCATTTCTTCATTCTCCTTATTATACTACAAAAATTATAGCACTTTTGAACACAGCTTTCAACCTGTTAAAGGGTGGGAAAAAGCTTTTTTTGCCTTAATGTACAATTTTTCTGTTATTTTTTAATGTTTTTTTAGAATTATTATAAGAAATTTAACAATATTACTTTTTTAACATTTTTACAACATTTTTATGATAGCATACTTCGTATGTAAAAAGAGCTAATTCTTTTACGAAAAAACAAAAAAGGAGCACCGTTATGCACGAGACAGTTACCGACAAAAGAATTTCAGTTGAAAAGCCCTGGATGAAGCATTATCCCGATTCAGTGAAAAATTTACCTACCCCCAAAACCACGGCCTATCGCTATATGACAGAATCAAATGCTGACCGTCAGAGTGCAACCGCCATAAACTATTACGGTAAAAAGATAAGCCACGGTGAGCTCAAAAAGAGCATCGATGCTACAGCTGATGCCTTTGCCGCTGCAGGCGTTAAAGAGGGTGACATTGTTTCCTTCCTTTCCGTAGCCACACCTGAAACGATCTACTGTATTTATGCGCTTAACAAGCTCGGTGCCACTGCAAATACCATCGACCCCCGTATGGATGTGGAAAGCATCCGCCGTGCCGTAGTGGAATCAGAATCAAAGATTTTCGTGGTAATTGATGTTTCTTACGAAAAAATAGTTCCCATTCTGGACAAAATCAACCAAGAGCTTATCATCACGGTTTCCGCCGCACAGTCTCTCCCCTTTATCAAAAAAGCAGCTATGAGACTCAAGGTCAGAGCCAACATCCCTTACAACGACAGGGTTATAAAATACACGACCTTCCTCGCTAAAGGTAAAGGAACTGCCGCTATCGAAGCCTCCTATAAGGGCGATGCCGTGTTCTCCATTCCTTACACAGGCGGCACCACCGGCTTTGCCAAGGGTGTTATGATTACAAACGACGGTGTGAACGCCACCGCCTTCAATCTTATGAATTCGGGCATTATCCACGAAAAGGGAGACAGCTTCCTCGACATCATTCCCGTTTTTACCTCTTACGGCATGTGCTGTGGTCTTCATATGCCTCTTGTGCTCGGTCTGGTGCTCATTCCTGTTCCGAAATTTGAGTTGAGTCAGTACGGCAAGCTTTTCAAAACCTATAAGCCCAACCATTCCATCAGTACACCTGCCTTTTATGAGTCTCTTATGCACAGCAAGGAGCTTCAGAATATGAATCTTTCCTTCCTTAAGTGTCTCGGCTCCGGCGGTGACACTATGAACAAGGGTCTGGAAAAGAAGCTAAATCAATTCGTAAAATCCCGTGGTATGCGCTATCCCATCACCCAGGGCTACGGCCTTTCAGAGTCCTCTGCCGCCGTTTCCTTCTGTGTTAACGACATTTATAAGCCGAGCAGTGTGGGCATCCCTTCTCTTACCATCACCGCCGGTGTATTCGACGAGGAAAGCGGAAATGAGCTCGGGTGTAACGAAATCGGTGAAATCTGCATCACAGGACAGTCTCTTATGAAGGGCTACTACAAGCGGCCCGAGGAAACGGCAAATGTTCTTCGCAAGCACGAGGATGACGGCCTTACCTGGCTTCATACAGGCGACCTCGGCTACATCGACGAGGACGGCTTCCTTTTCATCATCGGCAGAATAAAAAGAATGATTACCCGTTTCGACGGTCATAAGGTTTTCCCCATAAACATCGAAAGTCTCGTTGCCCGTCATAAAGAGGTTAAAAACTGTTCCGTTATCGGTGTCAGTGACATGGATCGTACACAGGGTCATTATCCCGTGGTATTCGTCGAGTTTGACGAATATGTTGACGACAAGGAAAACTTTTGTAAAAACCTTTTTAACGAGTGTAACGCTCTTCTCGAGGAGCGAGGCAAACCCGTGACTGTGGTTCCCATCGACAAAATTCCTCTTACGGGCTCGGGTAAAAATGATTTCCGTACCCTCGAAAAGAAATACGAAAGCTTTGATTACAAGACCTGGAACGAAAAAATCGGAATTAAATAATTCTCATATTAAGTCCCCCGTGTCGGGGACTTTTCTTTTTACCGAAATATAACCGTGCTCCTGAAATAAAAGAGCACGGTTACATAATCTATAGAAGGGAGTAAAGAAAATATCTGTCTTTATCTGCCGAGAATGGCACAGATGAGAACCTCGAAGAAAAGCTCGAGCTTATCAAATAATCCTCTGACAGCCTCTCTTTCAGCATCTCTGACCAGGCCGTTATTTGCGGCTACCTCGCAGGAATACTTTTCGGAATACGGCTTACAGAATTCGATTTCATAAACGGTGCGTCCGTCGTCATAATCCTTCTGCACCTGAAGGAACTTTACATCCTCGGCCTTCACGCCGAAATGCTCGAGAGCGATTCTTTTAGCCTGCTCGGCGCCGATGTCGTTACTGCTGTTTACGGGCACCTGATTACTCTTTCCTCTTTCGAGATCTACATCTCTTTCGGTTATTTTTCCGTCGGCGGCTCTTACCTCGTAATCATACTCGGTAAAGCTTCCGTCAGCATTAAAGGCCACGAAGCTTACATCGAAAACCTTTTTTCCGTTTTCATAATCTGTTTTTACTGTCAGATAAGAAACCTGCGAAGCGGTAAAGCCTGCATCTGCGAGAGCGATTTCCTGCGCTCTGCCGGAGGAAATGTCAGCGGCGAGGGCTGTTACCGAAAGTACAAGCACGAGAACTGACGCGAGTGCGATTGACGATAATTTTTTCAGATTCTTTTTCATAATTAAATCCACCTTTCATTTTTCTTTGAGAGCTGTCGCTCTTTTGTTTACACCCATATAATACAGGAGAAAAATTAAAGGTTGATTAGAGAATTTAATTTTTTTAAAAGTGTCAGAAGTTTTTTTAACCATAAGGGACAGTCAACCGTTCAGGTCACTGTCCCTTTTATTATTCTCTTATTAAAAACTCCACCGAGAAGGTGCTTCCCTTTCCTACCTCGCTCTCGAGAGACACCTCACCGCCGTGAAGCTGTGCTATCTGCTTTACCATCGGAAGTCCGAGACCCGAGCAGCCTTCTTCCCTCGAGCGGGCCTTATCCGCCCGATAAAAGCGATTCCATATTTTTTCTCTGTGCTCCTCGGCTATGCCCTCGCCGTCATCGGAAACGGAAAGACGGATTCTGTCCGCTGTCTTTTTGAGGCTTACGGTTATGCTTCCTCCCTCTCTGCCGTAGCGGTAGGCATTGACGAGCAGATTAGAGAAAAGGCGCGTCATAAGCATAACATCCATATCCATACTTATGTTTTCGTCGATGTCTCTTTTAAGAAGGATATTCCTTTTATCGAGAGCCTCGTTATCGTCGCATACAGCACTAACAAGTGTCGAAAGATCCTCTCTTTCCAGGCTTATCTGACCCTCGCTCTGCTCCATTTTAGTCATTTCCAAAAGCTGTGAAATAAGCTTTTTCATACTCTCCGCCTGCTTACGGATGTCCTCGAAGCCTTCCCTGTCCTCTTCGTCAAGAGCATCTCTGGAAAGCTGATACTCACATTCAGCGAGGATTACCGCCGTAGGCGTGCGAAGCTCGTGGGATACATCTCCCGAAAACTGTCTTTCACTCTCAAAGGAAAGCTGTAATCGGGCAAACATTTCATTGAATTTGTCGGCAAGAGAGGAAATTATGGGATCTCCGTCGGCAAGGTCAACTCTTTTCGTCAGATCCTTACCGCTGTGAGTCTCCTCTACTGCCGCACTCAAAAGCCTCATCGGCTCGAGAGCCCTTTTGGTAATAAAGTGTCCGACCAGCGAGCACACTATCATAAGAATAGGCAGAAGCACCGCCGCCAATCTTGCCAGAACAGTCCAGATGCCGTCTGAACCGTCTGCCTTTACCACTCCGCGCACCCAGATGTCATCATAAGCCTTTTCCGTGCTGTAAAACTCCACCTCATAAATAGGCTCGTCATTATACTCATAATTTTTCACATTAATGATGTCGATGGAGGCACGGTCGAGACCGCTCTGTTTCACAGCGATATCAAAGGCATTTCCGCAGGAAATCTCACAGTCTTCACCGTAAAAATCCAGGCTGCCCTCAAAGGGAGTGTAGTAGTCAGCGCCCTCGACCTCACTGCTGATGATTTCACCCGACTCTCCGTTGATTTTGTAGTCGTATTTGGTAAATTCCACCATCGTGTCATAAACATAATAGCCGTCAAATTTGTCGAAGCGCTCTGCCTCCAGCGGAATATCCGTGCGGGCATTCTCGGGATATTCGCCGCCTAAAATCTGTCCGTCGGCAGAATAAACGATGGCGTAAATGTCCTCGTTTCTGTATGCGAAGTCCGACTCGATGTCCAGCAGACCGTTTTCGACCTCGATTTCGTCGATGTTTCTTTCCACGCTACGGATAAGATTCTGCTGTGCCTCGGAGGTTTCCGACATTCTCGCCACGGTGACCAGAGAAAGGATGAGACCGAGAGAAATCAGACCCACCAGAGCAGTGTAGCCGATATTCAGCTTCGAGCTGATGGAGCTACCTTTTTTCTTCCTTTTCACTCTCTCACTCTCCTTCCTTGAGAATGTAGCCTGCACCTCTTACGGTGTGGATGAGCTTTTTATCGAAGCCGTCATCTATCTTTTTACGAAGATAACGGATATAGACATCTATCACATTGGTGCCGCCCTCATAGTCGTAATTCCAAACGCTGCTCTCGATTTTTTCGCGGGTCATAACCGTGCCCGCATTACGGATGAGCGTCTCTAAAATGGAATACTCTCGGGCGGAAAGGTCGATTTTCCTGCCTGCTCTTTTCACCTCACGGCTTTTCACATCCACCGTAAGGTCAGCCACGGTAAAAACATTAGTGCTGTTACCCTTCGAATCGCGGGTTATCATCCTCACTCTGGCGGCAAGCTCCTCAAAGGAGAAGGGCTTTATCAGATAATCGTTGGCTCCCAGATCGAGGCCGAAGACTCTGTCGCTGATCTCCGTTTTAGCCGTAAGGAAGATAACCGGGGTCTGATTTTTAGCCGCACGCATTTCCTTAAGCACGCTGAAGCCGTCCTTTTTCGGCATCATAACATCCATAACTACGGCATCATACTCGGCTCCCGCCAGAAAGTCGAAAACACTTTCTCCGTCATAGCAGCTGTCCACGCTGTAGCCGAGCTTCGTAAACTGTTTTACAAGTATTCTGTTAAGAGCTTTTTCATCTTCGGCAATAAGTATTCTCATAGGAAGGCTCCTTTTTTCTTTAACTCTGCAGAAATATTATAGCATACTGAAAATTAAAAGTCCATTAAAAAGAGCCTGAAAAAAATGCGCAGAATGAACAAACCGAGCCAAAATAAGGCTGAAGGCCTTTTTGGGGTTACCGAGAGGTATGTCGAGAGGTGAGGTTTGTTTATGGCATAAGCCGCAAAAAAAAAGAAGCTTTTACATTTTAATATTTTAAAAGGCTTCTATGGATTTTATAAATCCTCAGAAGCTCTTTGTTTGTATTGACTTATGCGGTCTGCCCTCTTTTTACAGCCACCTTTATCAGCCCGTGCTTATTACAGTAAGTATACAGCAGTCCTCTTCCTCTGAACTGCATTCTCGTTTCGGCATTACCCTCGGGATAAAGCTTAACGAACTGCACCCTGTCCGTAGTTACATAGGCGATGAAGGAAATAAAATGCTCTTTAGTCATCGGATGACTTAAGCTTATGTATTTTTCGTCCTCCACATTTTCGATTTTCACCCTGTGCTCCCCGTCAGCCTCCTCGGCCTCGAGAGGCGGAAGCGGAACCCCACAGCAGCTTATCACCGCTTCGCCCGAAGAATGAATTACATTACCGCAGACGGGACAGACATAAAACTTCGAAAGCAGAAGATTAGAGGAAGAATTTCTGTTTATAACCGTCTCTCCCGACATAAGCTCCATCACGGAAACACCGAGTGCCTTGCCTAAAGGCTCGATAAGAGAAATGTCAGGCAGACCCTTGGCAGTTTCCCATTTAGATACCGCTTTAGCCGTTACACCGATTTCATCGGCAAGCTGAAGCTGAGTGAGCCCCTTGGCTTCACGAAGTCTTTTGATTGTGGTGCCTGTTATGTAGTTGTTCATTGTTTTCACTCCTTTGCTTTACTGAAAGCATTATAACCCGATACGAAGCAAATAACAACCTACGAAGGGTAGAGCGGACATTAAAGCATCAGAAGCACTCTATCACGGCCGAGCCGCTTCTTACGAAGGCTACATACTCGTCGATTTCTGCCGTAATTTCATAGGTGCCCTTTGTGTAAAGCTTTTTGTCCTTAGTCAGAATCCACTCTCCGTCGGGAATATAAACGGTTTTAACTGTCTGTCCCCGATTTACTATGGGTGCGAAAATAATGTCATCACCGAACATATACTGACTGTCGAGAGTGTAGCAGATTTCATCGTCGGGATATTCGAAAAACATCGGTCTCATTACGGGATAGCCCTTTTCCGACGCTATATCCATCTGACTCTGTATATACGGGCGAAGTCTTTCACGGGTTAAAATCAGACCCTTCAGTATTTCGAAGTTCTCCTCACCGAAGCTCCAGATTTCATTAGGGTCACCGCTCGGCTCCTTAAGCCCCGGAGTAGGCTCAAAGTGTCTTATTCTCGAGCCGTGAAGGCGCATAACGGGGCTGAAAAGACCGAACTGGCACCAGCGCACGATAAGCTCCTTAAAGTAATCGCTTCTGATGTCGGCACCGTAAAAGCCTCCGATGTCAGTATTCCACCAGGGAATACCGCACATTCCCATATTGAGTCCCGCTCTCACCTGACAGGCCAGAGATTCGAAGGTGGACTCTATATCTCCCGACCATACGAGTGAGCCGAACCGCTGACTGCCGATGTAGGCGCATCGGGTAAGAGTGATTATGTCGTCTCTGCCCATAGCTCTGAAGCCGTCGTAGGCCATTTTGGAATAATAATAGGAATAGAGAAGTCCTACCGTGTCTCCCCTGCCCTTATACCAGATAAGATTATCGAACTGCTCGGGATGAATCTCCGGCTCCGCCTCATCAAACCACAGGGCATCTACACCCTTATCTATGTAATTTTCCTTCAGCTTACTCCAGACGAAGGCTCTCGTGGCGGGATTGGTGACATCGATTTCATTCTGCCAGCCGTAGAAATCGAAAACTCTGTCCGGTCCGCGGACGGTACGCATGAGCATATTATTATTTCTCATATACCAATAGTTTTCGCTGTGCTCGTTTATCGTAGGCCACACCGACACGACAAGCTTCGTATTCATACTGTGAAGCTCGTCGGTCATTGCCTTGACGTCAGGCCAGTATTTCGGGTCAAATCTGTAATCCCCCTGCTCCGTCCAATGGAAATAGTCAGCGATAATAACCGAAAGAGGTATGCCGAGCTCCTTATATTTTCCCGCCACCGAAAGCAGCTCCTCCTGTGTTTCGTAGCGGAGTCTGCACTGCCAGAAGCCTGTAGCCCACTCGGGCATTTTCGGTGCATAGCCCGTCAGCTCCGCGAGAGTGGTGCACACCTGCTTCGGTGTGCCCGCCATAACCACGAAGTCCATAAATTTACAGCTGTCACAGCTCCAGCGGGTACGGTTATTAGACAGCTCGCACAGACCCGTGGAGGGATTATTCCACAGAAAGCCGTAGCCGAGTGAGGAATAAACGTAAGGAATGGTGCATTTCGCATTAACATTACGGATGTCGATCGATGAGCCTTTAAGGTCAAATTCATTATCCCAGCTGTGACCGAGGCCGTAGAAATGCTCGTTTTTATTCGGCTCAAAGGTTACTCTTGCCGACCAGAGACCGCTTCCTTTATTTCCGAAATGTCGGAAATTACTGTGAAAGGTCAGCTCGGGCTTCTCCTGCAGGATTATCCTGTCACCTACGGAGAAGGTCAGCCTTCCGCTCGGCTCGAGCTTTACCTTAAGCGTACCGCAGGTCAGGGTAGCATAATCATCGTGCTCCTCGATAACCGCCTCTGCCGACTGCGGCATAAGAGTATAGCTTTCCTCGATTACTTGATTGCCGGGAAAGCCCTGAAAGCGGATGGCATTTTTGCCGCAGGCACTGATACGGATAAGCTCCGTATAGCGGGTAAACAGAAGCTCGTTATCCCTGATAATAAGATTATTCATATTTTCTCTCCCCCGTTTTTTCTCTGAACATTATAAAAAGTCGTAAATATCCTCAACTGCTTGCGCGATTCGGACAGCACCCGCCTTTTCCAGCTCCTCTCTGCTTCCGTAGCCGTAAAGGACACCTATCGTATCGATTCCGTTTTCTCCGGCTCCGAATACATCGTGCTCTCTGTCTCCTACCATAATCGCATCTTCGGCTGAAAGGCCGCTCTTTTCCAGTGCATATTTTATGACATCGCCTTTTTTATTGCGTTTTTCATCCATTGATGCTCCTGCGACTGCATCGAAATATTCCGTCAGCTCGAAATGCTCCAGTATTCTCTCTGCAAATTTCTCCGGCTTTGAGGTGGCGAGAACTATTTTTCTCCCCGATGCCTTTATCCTTTCCAGCAGCTGTCTTACGCCGTCATAAACCTCATTTTCGAATATACCCCTGTCTGCGAAATACTCCCTGTAATACATTATTGCCTCCATCGCCTTTTCATCCGAAAAGCCATAGTACCTTTTAAAGGAGTCATTCAGAGGAGGGCCTATAAAGGAGTAAAGTGACTTTCTGTCCTGCACCTCTATGCCGTACTTTTTCAGCGCATAAGCCACTGAATTTGTAATACCGACGCCCGGGTCTGTCAGAGTACCGTCCAGATCAAAAAGAACAGTTTTATACATATTATCACTTCCCTGTTTCATTCATCTCAAAATATTCTTCAAAGCAATAACCCCCGACCTTTTAAAGTCAGGGGAAGGTTTCGAATTATACCTCTTTAATCACATACTTATAAAAATCAACTGCAGGGGCAAGAGTATCCACATCGACGTTTTCATCGATACCGTGAACGCTGTCAAGCTGCTGTTTGTTAATTTTAAAGGGAACGAAGCGGATGCAGTTATCGCATACGCGGTTAAAATATCTGCTGTCCGTGGCAGCGTTCATAATGTAGGGAACGGGTCTGTAGTCGGGGAAAATCTCCGTAACAGCCTTTTCGATGAAGCGGAAGGCCTCTCCCTTAAAGTCTGTGATGCCCGATTCGATACCGTCATCGGTGACAACTGTTTCGATGTCGTATTTTTTGGCAAGAGCAGTAATGGCATCGACACTGGATTTTTTACCCTGATGATGTGAGAAACGCATATTGCCCACTACCCAGGCCTCCTGCGGAATAACATTGGTTCCGTCGGAGCCCTTACTCATAGTGAAAGCAAGAGTGGTTCTCAAAAGTGCCGCACCCGCAGGTGAAATCATAGGCATTACCTTCTTAAGCACGGGCTTGAAGGCGTTCACATTACTGCAGGCAGTTTTCATAATGCCGCTCATAGTGGGTGAGAAGCGTGAAAGCATTTCCTTTACGGTGTCTGACATCTGAACTTCGAAGCATTCTGCCTTTTCTGCCTCTGCCATAAACTTTCCGAGACGGACGAGAGGAGTGTTTTTGCCCGGTGCGGAGGCGTGACCGCCGTTTGATTTGGCGATGAACTTAAGGTCCACATAGCCCTTTTCACCTACGCCTATCATAGCGAAGGTACCGTCAGCACCGCCGATGGGATCGTGAATAATCATACCGCCCTCATCGAGTACCATATGGAAGCTGATGTTTCTTTTCTCTAATTCGGCAGAAATGGCATCTCCGCCCTCGCCGCCGATTTCCTCGGTGCAGGCAGTAACGAAATATGTATCTCTTTTCGGTGTGAAGCCCTCACCGATGAGCTCCTCTGCAGCCTGAAGCATCATCGCCAGACCGCCCTTTGTGTCGAGAGTACCTCTGCCCCATACTCTGCCGTCTGCGATGGCACCGGAAAAGGCGGGATGTGTCCACTCGCCGCTGGCTTCGACTACATCGTGATGATTCATCAGCAGAACGGGCTTAAGAGACGGGTCTGTACCCTTCCATTTAAGCAAAAGACTGCCGTCGAAGTTTTCTGCCTCGACTGTGGCGAAGAATTTAGGATAGGTTTCGCGGAGCACCTCGTGGAAGCCGAGGAATTTGTTAATATCCTGGTTTTCTCTGGATGAAATAGTTTCAACCTTGATAAGCTTTGAAAGTATTTCTGCATACTGCATAGAACGGTTTTCGCTCATTTTTTTCATCTCCTGAATAAGTATTGAGAAAATTATAGCACACATTTCCCGTAAAATAAAGGGGTTTCATAAATAAAAAGGAGCTGAAAAAAAATGCGCAGAATGAACAAACCGAGCAAAATAAGACCGGAAGGCTTATTTCGGGTTACCCGACGGCGTACAAGGGTACTCCGAGGGCGAGGCTTGCTTGTTTTAATGATTAAAGGGCTTCTACGGTTTTTTTATCCATAGAAGCCCTGTTATTATTTTGGTTTATGCGGTCTGCACTTTTTTTACAGACCCTTTTTACTGCTGCTTAACCTTCCTTACCGATAACCTTCTTCTGCCAGGACCATTTTCCGCATTCGGGGCATTTCATATATCTCGTTCTGCCTAAATGCATAGCTGAATTGACAGCCCGATAGGTGGGAACATACCTGTGTCCGCATTCCCTGCATTCGTAATATCCCGCCACCTGCTCTATTTTAACAGCAGCGAGAAGGCCGATAAAGCCCGGAATAAGACCCGACAGTGCGACAGGCGCTCTGTACCGCTCCTCCACGGGTAAAAATCCCGCAGCTAATGCCGGTGCGAGTATTATGATAAGCGAAAGTATGCCTACAATCCACTCCACCGCCAGGAGCTTTCTGTCGCTTTCCTCCTTTTCCTTTACCATCTCGAGTAGTTTCTTTTCTGCTTCCTTACTGTAGTTATCCACTGATACTACCTCCCCTTTCAACAAATCGTTTACCGTAATTTTAAGTATACCGCACAGCTCGAGCATAAGGGATGAGTCAGGCAGAGATTTGCCTCTCTCCCATTTCGATACCGCTCTGTCGGTAATGTTCAGCATTTCCGCCAGCCGTGCCTGTGTCAGATTTTGCTTTTTTCTGCACTCGGCTATAAAGCTGCCGATTTTCATCTGATCCATAAGCTGTCCTCCTTTCACCTACAGTATACTGCTTGCGGTGCAAAAAATACACATACCGACGGTTGAGTCGGGGAAAAATCAACCGTCGGAGGAGTAATTTTTTTATTTTTTCTTTTACATCTGCTGTTTTTCTTTCAGCATTTCGTTAAGCCTTGCCGTATTTCTTTTAGTGACGAAATAAATGACCACCCACACGGCACCGTAGCCGACGATAAAAATAACCGTAAACACCATAACCGTAGTCTTGCCCCACTTTAACCAGTCATTAAGCAGATAGGTAGCCAGATAGCTGACATATAAAACACAGCCGTGAATAAAAATGGCGACAGACAGCGGAAGGCGCTCCGCCTTATAAATCACATTCATCCCGCCTGCAATAAAAGCGAGTGCCGTTACGGAAAATATACCGACGCAGACCTCTTTTACGGTAAGAGTCTCCGCTATTCCCTTATGCTGTAAAATCAGATACACCGACGCCAGAATCAAAGGTCCGAAGCCGCAGGCCGCCAGTCCGCGGCCGAAAAAATCCTTTACCAAGCTTTTCATTTTCCCTCATACCTCCTTCTTATTTCTGCGAAGCACCGTCTGGAAACATAATCACGGAAGCCGCAGTGAAAAACCGCATCCACACCGCCGCTGAAGGCCGCATTAAAGCGCATTATGCTGTGCTCATTGGCAAGAGAAGATTTATTAATTCGGATAAAATACGAGGGCAGAATGCTCTCCAGATCACGGAGCCTCTCCCTTATATGATAGCGGTCTCCGTTTTTATCTATAGCCGTCACTTTTTTATTAAGAACGGTAATGCACTCTATTTCCCGAAAGGACAGTCTGCACATCTCATCATCCCTGTAGCCCGTAATACTGTCCGTGCCCGAATGACTGCAAACGAGGTTTTCTATCTGCTGTGTGAGCGAGGAGGGTGAATGAACGGTAGCCGTTATCTCTTCTTCTGCATTTTTATCAATTATGAGTCTGAACTTCATTCTCTCAAATCCTTTTCATTTTCTTCAGAAAACAGAGCACAGCCGCCGCCGTGATTACCGCGCCGTACGCCATCACAGGCAAAAGATGTTCGCCTGCCGAAGCGAAATCACCGCTGAAAAGAGCCTTCTCTGCCTCTGCGGCGTGGAAAAACGGCAGAAACTTCGCCGCTTTTTCGAAGGCACCGCCCGCAAGCTCAAGGTCAAACCAGACTCCCGAAAGCCAGGCAGAAAGATTTGTAAGCAGTGCTCCGCAGATGCCGCCGACCTGCTTGACGCCGAAAACACTTCCGCATAAAAGTCCGAGAGCGATATTCAGCACAGCCATAGGGATTATCCCGATAACGGCATAAACGATATTTATGCTCACGGTAAGACCCAGGGGTACAGCAAACAGATAGCATATAACCGTCTGTCCGACGGCTATCGGCAGTAGCGGAAGCATATAGCCCGAAATGAAATCGAGTCCCGTGAGCGGTGTAGTGTACAGCCTGTGCAAAAAAGCACTTTCGCGGTCTTTGGAAATCAGCGTGGCAGAAAAAAGGGTTATAAACGAAAGGCCGAAAACCGTAATACCCGGAGTCAATGTATTTATTTCAAAAAGTCCGACGGGTATGTTTCTCTGAAGGGTGCTTAAAAGCATCAGCAGTACCAGCGGGAAGCCCAGTCCGAAGGCAAGATTTACGGGGTCGCGCAGGATTTCCCTTGCACATCTTTTAGCGAAGGTAACCGTTCTCATTCCGCTCCCTCCTTCACTATGGAAACGAAGGCCGCCTCGAAGCTTTCCGCTCCCGCTCTTTCCTTCAGCTCCTCTGCCGTCCCCACAGCCGAAAGACGGCCGTCCTTCATAATGCCGATACGGTCGGAAAGGCTCTCCGCCTCCTCCATATAATGGGTAGTCAGTATCACGGTTATCCTTCCCTTAAGAGAGCGGATAACCTCCCAGAGCTCCTGCCGTGCCAGCACATCCAGTCCGAGAGTAGGCTCGTCGAGAAAAAGAATTTCAGGCTCACCGATGAGCGCCATAGCTATGCTCACCCGCCGCTGATAACCGCCCGACAGCTTTCCCGCCCTTCTTTCCAGAACATCAGAAAGTGAAAACTGCCCGACCAGCTCCTTTATTCTTTTTTCCGTCTTCTCTCCCGAAAAGCGGTAAATACCGCACATCAGCTCCAGATTTTCTTTCACGGAAAGGTTAGGAGCCACCGCGGTCTCCTGGGGAGCCACACCGATGAGCCGCTTCACCTGCTCTGCCTGCTCCGTCACGCTGTAGCCGCCCACGAAAGCATCTCCGCAGGTAGGCTCTGTCAGACAGGTAAGCATTTTTATAACCGTTGTTTTGCCCGCTCCGTTTACACCCAGCAGAGAGAACAGCTCTCCCCGTCTGATTTCCAGCTCGAACCCGTCCACGGCGGTAAGCTTTTTATACCGTTTTGTAAGCTTGTGTGTTTTTATCTCTGTCATTTATATAATCCTCCTTTTCATCCGCAGTACAATCATAGCAAATAAAAAGAAGGATTTGTCTTTTTTTATCTGTTCGGTCGTTTACCGTATCTCATCGGTCAGAGCTTTACTTTTTTCTCCGTTCAGCCCTTTCCTTTAAGCGGCTCTCGACTGTCTGTATTTTAATTCCCTGTCCGTCATAAAAGAGGTCAAACCGTTTTCTTACGATATGAAGGTGCTCATTTCCGGCTTTTCCAGAAATCTACAGCGTGCTCAAACCACGGCTCGGCCACAGTACCCGTCGCAAGTCCTGCTCCGTGACCTATTCCCTCATATTCTTCTGCCCTGTACGGAACGGCGGCCTTTTCCAGCGCCTCGGTCAGCATTTTGGTATTAACGGGTGCCACCGTATCATCTGCCGTGCCGTACCACACATAAACGGGAGGATAATCCGAGTCAATATTCTGCTCGACGGAAAGCTTTTTAATCATTTCTTCGTCGGCATTTTTTCCCAGCAGATTATCCCTCGAGCCCTTATGGGTATACTCTCCCATAGAAATTACGGGATAAATGAGAACGAGGGCATCGGGCTTCGGTGTGCCCCATTTTTCCGTAAAATAGCTCGCCGCGAGATGTCCGCCGGCAGAGCTTCCCCACACCGACCAGCACTCGGTGTCGAGCCGCCATTCCTCTCTGTGAGCGAAAATCTCTTCTATGGCTCTTTTCAGATCCCTTTGAGGATTAGGGTATTCAGCCTTTTTCTTAACACGGTAGTACACAACGAAGGCGTGACAGCCGAGCTTATTGAGCTTCTCGGCGAAGGGCCTTCCCTCTCCCGCAGAGCAGACCATACTGTAGCCGCCGCCGGGACAGATAACCGCAAAGGGATGCTTTTTTCCGTCGTTTATGAGATAGGGCTTCAGCTCGTATTTATTCGCTCTGAAGGTATCATAGTGTTTCTCAAAAAAATCAGAAAGCTTCATTATTTTCACCTCGTTGAACAGTTTTTATGTAAGATTTTTTCCGTCTGCGAAAAAGTCGGAGCGATATAAGCTATGTAAATCATAAAAAGCTGCTCCTTATTTCCACATTCATCGGTCAGATTATACCACAGCGGAAGAAAAAATGCCACCCCCTCGGATGGCAAAGCTGTCTTTTTATATTTCTACCGATTTGCAGATTTCGGGCACGATAAATTCGATGTCCGGATGATTCTTTTCCACGGTTTTTTTCAGTCGCTTTACGCTGACATTTCTCGTAAGAGGCGGAAAAGCATCGTCGAAATGATCCACAAAGATTTTTTTAGGATGATATTTTGCGATAAAGTCCTTCGTCTTTTCGGGTACGAAAACACTGCCGCCGTTAGCGAGGATGAAAAGGTCTGCATTTTCGGGATAGACCTCCTCGGGATGCTCACGGAAGGAGCCTGTAAGGAAAATTCTTTTTCCCTCTGCCTCTATCTCGTAAGCTACTATTTCTCCTCCCTCGGGCATCTGACGGTTCATATATGCCTGCCAGAAAAGTCTGGGGAAGCCTGCCACGCATTTAGGCACGACAGAAAGAATGTAAAGGGGATCAAAGATAATGTGTCTGAAGCGGCGCGGACGGATAGTAAAATCACCTATATGAATTATCTCATCGGCTCTGACTGTTCTTATGCGTTCCTCGGACACACCCTTGCTCATAAGAGTTTTTTTCGGAGTTTCCGTGCAATACACCGGAACTTTTTTATCCTTTTCAGTCAAAGCAGGGATGCTGTAAATATGATCAAAATGACCGTGAGTGACCAATACAGCATCAAAGCCCGTAAAGCCCTCCAGAGGTGTGGTTTCGATGTGCTTATTCATACGCACAAAGGGATCGAAAAGAAGCTTCGTTTTTCCGTCGTCGATACTGACAGTAGCCGTTCCGTACCAGGTTATTTTCATATATGCACCCTCCCGTTTTGTTTTACTGTATTTCCATTATAAATACAAAATAATAAATAAAGCAAAAAGAGACGGTGAAATATATGTAAACAATGAAAGCAAAGCGTGTATATGTCAGAGTGACGGGTATAATCCGAGCCTCTGCTTAAAGGGCGGATTTACGAATATTATAACGAAAGCCGCTTCGCTTTTTCTTCTTTAAAGCAGTGTAACGAACTCTCCGTAGGCCTTCGGGTTAGCAAAAACTACATCAGCAGGGCCCGAAAAGCTGATTTCCTTTCCCTCGTAGCTTAACGCCACGCCGCCGGCCTCCTTTAAAATAAGCGTACCGGCCGCAATATCCCAGGGCTGTAAGGCTTTCTCGAAAAAGACCTCACATCTGCCGCAGGCTATCATACATATATCATAAGCCGCCGAGCCGCTTCTGCGGATGTCACGGGAAAAGTCGAAAACCCTTCTTAACAGCGCGAAGGTTTCATCCGTATTTTCGGGATGATAGGGTGAGGTTCCGAAAAGAGCAAGTCCGTCTGAAAGCAGGCGGTCGCTTACTCTGATTCTTTTTCCGTTAAGATAAGCGCCCTTTCCCTTTTCTGCGCTGAAAATTTCATCTGTGTAGGGATTATACACCACTCCCGCTATAACGTTGTCCCCCTCACAAAGAGCGACAGAAATACAGCTGCAGCGGTAATCCTGCATAAAGTTTGTGGTGCCGTCGATGGGATCGATTATAAATCTCAAGGCTTTGCTTGAGAAATTATTTTCCGTTTCTTCACCGATAAACTCTGCCTCGGGGAATTTTTTACCCAGCTCCGTAAACAGGAACTCCTGTACTGCCACATCGTATTTCGTTACGAAGTTTTTCTTGCCCTCCTTAGAGGTAACGGCTGATTCACGGTTATCGGCAGAAAGGATAATCTTTCCTGCCTCTTTTACTGCTTCTGTGATTCTGTTTAACATTTTTTAACCCTTCCGTTTTTAATTTTTATCTTTTTCGGACTCGTGCTGATTTTTTGAAATTCTCGGTGAGGCTCCCGTGAGATGTGAAATGTCACGGTATTCACCCGTATAATCTGAAAAAAGACCCTCGGGAAGCTGTGAGGTCCACCCCTTTTCGTCGAAGGCGGGAGCCTCTATTCCCATCGCGTAAAGAATGATAGCCGCCAGGTCACGGATGTTCATTTCCTTAAGCTGTGTGTTATTTACACCTTTACCCACTGCGGCGAAGGTAACGAATTTTTCTTCGTCCGTCCATCCGCCGTGGCTTCCCTTTCCGTCCTCTCCGTTTGTTCCGCCGTGGTCTGCGATAACCATAAAGAGAGTGTCCTCGCTTATGCCCGCAGTCTCCGTCGCCGCGTAAACCTCTCCTATAAGTCCGTCAACCTTACTGATGGCAGCGATATGCTTTTCAGTTCCGTAGCCGTATTTGTGTCCCGTACCGTCAGGACTGTCGAAATGAATGAAAAGAAAATCGGGCTTTCTTTTACGGATATAGTCACACACCATAGGCGTCAGCTCCGAATCCCGTGCCGTAGCGTGGGAAATACCGATGAATTTCTCTGCTATGCCCTTTGTGATAGGGTTCCAGTCACAGTAAGAGCCGAGCTCTGCCTTCGGATAAGCTTTTCTTATGCGTCGGAAAACCGTAGGAAACCTCGAAAAAACAGGATAAGGAAGACAGGATACTCTGCGGTTAGTCAGCTTATGCACCTCGGGTCCCACACCTATAAGCATCGAGCCCCAGCACTCTGCGCTGACGGTCGGTCTGGACGAAAGCGCCTTATATGTTATGGCGCCTTTTCCGAATATTCTGTCAAAGCACGGTGTGTCCGCCTGTCTGAACCAGCCGCCCGCTCCGTCTGCTCCGATTACGATAATATGGGAATATCTTCTTTCCATAAGCCTTCTCCTTTTAATCGGCATAGGTTACCTGTCTGCCCGTGACTTTCTCGATGAGCTTACCGTAAACGACAGTAGCAAATTTCTGCACCGCACCCTTTACGGCAAATTCCCGTGCCATTTTATATTTGAATTTATCGCCGTTTTCCTTTTCTTCCTTTACGGTATCGAAGTCGTAATTATCGAACATACGCTCCACTCTTGTCTCATAGGAGGAGGTGTCCCCTTCGTCCACCTCGATTACGCGGTAGCCGCACTGGGTGGAATGGAAAAGCCCGATATAGCGTGTGCTGAGGGAGTTTACTATATCTATCCCCTTATACTCAACGCCAAAGGCATTCGTGTGGTCGTGTCCCGTAAACATAGCCAGCACATCGCCCTTTTCCGTCATCGCCTCAAACTGACCGTAGTTTTCATAGCCGGGGCAGGGAGTCTCTCTGACGGTGCCGTAATTTACGCGGTCGGGGTCAAACATATAATATTCGTCCTCGTTATAAAGATGCTTGTAGGAATAGGATTTATGTGAATCCGTCTTCATAAGTGCATCATAAATTTCACCGACGATTATATGCTGAAAAACGAGGGAATTGACTTTTTCGCCGCCGTTTTCCTTTTTCAGCTTATCGGACACCTCTTTATACCATTCTACCTGGTCGGGCTGAACACAGCTGTATCTGCCCTCCTCGTCGTAATCGCCCGAGTCGAACACCCACAGATTAAATTTCACCCGTTCTCCGTCAGAGGAAAGGACAGGGATGTTATATGTGCCGCATCCGCTTAAGCTCTCTCCGTCATCGACGGAAACAGAGCAGGAAAAGGTATTATAGTAAGCCATCAGCTCCTCGCGGGACATAGCGCCCTGCTCCGAGTCGTGATTACCGAAGGTGACTGCCACGGGGATGTTTCTCGAATCAAAGATATTCATAAGAGCATTGATAAGCCTTTTCGTGTCTTCTGCGCTTTCGCAGTTAAGAACGATGTCGCCCGTCAGCATAACGATGTCGGGCTTTTCCTCATCGCAGGCTCTTTCTACCATCCACAGCGTCGGGTCAAGATTATGATTATGCTTCAGATGAGTGTCGGTTATATGTAAAATTTTAAGCTTTCCGTCAGAGCCGAACTTAACGGTTTTATCCGTTTCGTTCTGACTGTCTGCGGGACTGTAATTCACACCGCTGTATTCGGGTCTTATGGACAGGACTAAAGTGCCCGCAATTAAAACTGCCAGGATAAGTGAAATTATTTTCACGGCCTTCTTCATCGTTTCTTCCTCCGTAATTTTTAAAATTTTTATAAATTAAGCTTATCACATCTTCCGTAGGAAACAAGTAATCTGCTGACGAAATGAAAAGCTTCTTCAGACTGCTTTTTCTGTTATCTCCACATCTCCGGCGTCGCCCCTTAAATATTCGCCGTCGGCATAATACAGCTCTGAATTTATCCTTACCGTCGCACCCGTCGGCACATATAAGTAAGCCTTCATTCCCTGCGGGACAGTGAGATTTACGGCGTAACCGTCCGTCCTTTCGTAATCAAGAGTAATCAGACCCTTTACGCTCGGAACGGTACAGCTCATCTTTTCGGACAGGCTGTACTGCGGGTCTATTTTTACCTTCCGGTAGCCTGCCTCTGCAGGTGTGATGCCTGCGAAGTGCTTACTCATAATAACGAGAGGTCCGCCGCTCCAGGCGTGATTCATAGTGCCCTGCCAAGAGTTCCAGAACTCCCAAAGAGTGGAATAATCCTCGTTCACCATATCCTCGTATCTGTCCTTTATTCTGCTTTCGGCCGCTTCGTATTCGCCCATTTTGCAGAGTGCCTCGAGGACATAATACTCCATATAGGGACTCGAATTTTTAACATCGGTAAGCACATTAAGAACGGTACTGTACTGCTCCTTTTCCGCCAGACCCGACAGCACCGCGAGAGCATTTGCTCTGTCATCGGGCTTTTTCACACCGTCGCTTTTAAAGCCCTCATCCGTCCAGAGAGCACGGTAGCCCTCTGCTATGGCTTCCTTTCTTTCGGTAATGAAGGAAAGCTCATCTTCCCTTCCTAAAAGCTCTGACATTTTCTCCACGGATGAAAGCGCATAATAAACCCACGCATTTTCTATGGCGGTCATATCAGCCTTTTTACCCCAGTCAGGCCAGTCCCAGGAGCCGCTTCGGTGAACTACGAGACCTGTTTCGTCCGTTTCCCAGAGCTTCAGATAGTCCAGAGACGGACCGTAAACTCTTTCGAGAAAGGCTATGTCGCCAGTGTATTCATAATAAGTGAGGAAGCCGACGATTCCCGCGAGCTGCTGTACGGGAAGCTCGAAATAATCACCGCTTATGGGCACGACGGTCTGAAGCACCTTCGTGTCATCGGTATGAGACAGCATCGCCTCCACACCCTTCTGATAAAGGAGATAGGAATTACTGTCCATCGAGTACATAGTCATTATCATTTCGCTCGTGACATCGCCCCACCACTGGGCTCTTTCTCTGTCCGGACAGTCCATAAAATTATCTCTCATAGTAACATAGAGCGTACGCAGAGACTTCTGCCACAGAGAATTTAAAAATTCGTCGTCGCACTTAAAATCACCGCTGAAGGAGCTGTCGTAGCCTGTTTCGCGGTACTTAAGAGAAACGACCGTAACACCCTTCGGTATTTTATAGGTGATATGCTCTCCGTTAAACCAGCCCAAGGCCTCAAACTCCTGCTCGCCCTCTTTGGTTATGTAGGTAGCCGAGACTGCACCTATCAGAGTGTTTTCCGTGGTTATACGGATTTTTTTACCTGCAGGAGCTATGATTTTAAGATAAGGAGTAAGCTGTGCGTTATAGGGAATGTCTGCCGTGATTTTTTCACCGAGGAGCTTATTCACCGTATAGCCCTCATAATCCTTCGAATTGACATAATCCTTTAGGCCGTAATCCTTTAACAGAGGTATTCCGCGGGGATAAAGCTTTCCGTAAGCGCCCTCTCCGCCGTGAGCATATTCCGTAGCATTTTCCCAGTCGGAAGCATCGTAATCTGCCGCCGTCCAGTCGCCTGTCTCCTGCCGTGCATCATAATAAATACTGTACTCGGGAAGCCTGTAGTTAGGAGGATAAAGAGCAGAGTCCACATAAGCGTCACTTCTTTTTACCTTCCAGCTTTCATCGGAGATAATAGAGATACCGTCTCCTATTGCCTCGAAAAGGAAGCCACCCTGACCGCTCGAGCTATAAGAATAGCTCGTTTCGTCATCCCAGTACCACACCAGAGCGCAGACGGCATTTTCGCCCTTGTTAAGATAAGGAGAAATATCTGCACTGTCATAATAGCCGCCGCTTCCGTCCGGTCCCCTTTTAACATTTCCCTCGAAGATAACCGTTTCACCGTTTATGTAAAGCCAGTATTTCGAATCAGCCGAAATGTGTGCCGTAAGCCTTTCAGGCACTTTATCCAAATATACCTTTTTTCTGAAGCACATCCAGACATTTTTCTCTGTCAGATTTTCGCTGTCCCATATCCATTCAGCAGTCCAGTCGTTTTTTTCCTCGGTGGAAATAACGCTGTACCCGGGAATAGCATCGGGAATCTCATAATCATTCTCAAAGGGTATCATTACCGCATCCCCCCAGGAAAAAAGTGAAGAAATAAAAGCCGCCGCTATGGCGAAATAAGAAATAAGGGTCTGTATAATGTTCATATTATCCTCCTTAATCAGGCAGTCCTGTTATCTGAAAAGACTCAAGCTTATTTACCGAGCTGATAAAAGGCCACTGCGGAGGCGGCAGCCACATTCAGCGAATCCACACCGTGATGCATCGGTATTTTAACGGTAAAATCACAGTCGGCTATCGTGCTGTCGGAAAGGCCGTCTCCCTCTGTACCCATAATTACTGCCAGCTTATCCGTTTCTGTAAGTATCGGGTCATCGACAGAAAGAGAATTATCCTTCAGAGCCATAGCCGCGACCTTGAAGCCGAGAGCCTTTATTTCACCGAGGCTGTCCCCGGGCATAAAGGTCCACTCTATCTGAAAGACGGTGCCCATGCTCACTCTTGCCGCGCGTCTGTAGAGCGGGTCGGAGCAGCCGGGAGTGAGAAGCACCGCGTCCATTCCGAGAGCCGCCGCCGAGCGGATTATTGCTCCCACATTGGTCGGATTCATAACCTTATCCAATATTACTATTCTTCTTTTATTTTCGCAAATCTCTCTCACCGAGGGCAGAGGTCTGCGCCTCATAGCACACAGCATACCTCGGGTAAGCTTAAAGCCGGTAAGCTGTGTCAGCACATCAAATTCCGCACAGAAAACGGGAACATCCTTCATTCTACCGAGGATTTTTCTGCCCTCACCCTCAATATGTCTTTTTTCCATAAGACAGGAAACCGGCTCGTAGCCCGCATCGAGAGCCCTTTCGATAACCTTCGGGCTTTCAGCTATAAACATACCTTTTTCGGGAAATTCTCTGTTCAGCAGCTGTACCTCGTTCAGTCTTGCATACACATCCAGCTCCGGGGCGAGAAAATCTGTAATTTCTTTTATATTATTCATTTTACTCTCCGTTATTTAAATCAGCACTCTTACATATTCTTCTGCTTAAACTGCAAAGCCTAATGCATCGACAGAAAACATCTGTCAAGGTTTCTAATGAACCCGATAAGATTTAACGGGATATATTTTCACCGTAACTTTGTTAAAATACCCGCAAATCCGGCAGGATTTTCCGTGCTTTATACCTTTTTCTTGTTATTTTAAAGCCGTCTACGGTTTTCATTACATTTTCAGCAAAGTCCGACTTCTCATCGATTTCCGCCTTATATTCAATTTCTGTACTGTCAATTTTTTCGAGTGCTCGTATTACCGCCTCTCTTAAATCTCCGAATGGCTCGTTAGGATATTCTTTTTTAAGATATGTAAACGGAACCTCTTCATCATAATGGTTTATATTCTCTAACGGCCTGCCCGTTAAAAGTGATATCTGTAAACGGGAAATAAAGGCTTCCCAACGGGGACGGTAAAAATCCTCTAAAAGTCCCTGCCACTCCTTTGCGGCATAGTCGTGAAGCTGTTCTTCACCCTCTCTTGAAGCCCACAGAGTAATCTGCGTCCTTGCGTTCCACTCGAAATATGCCTTTTCTGCATCATTTTTACCGTGTCGCCTTGCCTTTTCGAGCCAAACACCAAGCAGCATATCGCGGTTTGTTGAAGCTATTGCCGACTGAATATCAAAAAGCTCCAAAAGCTCATTACCGTAAAATGTCACCCTATCTCCGTCCCTGCCTTCGTAGGCTGTTTGTAGCTGCTTTACAAAATACCAGGAAAGATTAGCGACCGACTGTCTTGCCGCCTCTGTGAGATCTCTCATATAGGCGGAATTTTCTTTTAACTCACCGTAGCTATCGAGCATAACCCTTATATAATTTACAAGCGGTGTCTGATTCATAAAGGGATTAGGCGCCTTTGACCAAAGAGAGGTCTTTTCGGTGCTCAATGCAGGCCTGGCGCACAAAGCCGACTCACCGCTTAAAAGCTGTTTACCATTAAGAACCTCCCTGCAAAGCTCCTTCCAGACCGAGCACAGTTCTTCTTTGCACAGACCGTAACGGGTTGTAAGGTAGTAGCGTATAAAACCTTCGAGGTCCGTACTGTCACCGAAGGCATTGTACGCCGCCGCTTCATAGATAAATTCCGTACAGCTTATGCCTTCGGGCATATAACCGAAGCCTATCATATTTACATCGTCTTCTGCGATAAATTTATGCGGTGCAGTCAGAAATCTTTCAGCGTCAGCCTGAAAATTATACTGTCCGCCGAAACAATAAACGCTGCAGTAACACCAGGGCGCACCGCCGTAAATACCTGCTCCTGCATTTTTATCTGCCATAAGGTTAAGCACAACCGCTCTGCCGTCAGGTATTTTCTTCAGCATTTCAGGCTTCGGAGAATGTCCCCACCCCTGTAACAGCCAGACAGCATCCCTATCAAACTGCTGCATTTTTTCAAAATTCCGTTTCCCGAAATCAGCCATATTTACACCCTTTGTTCTGCCGCCCTCGTGAAACGGGTCAGCCGAATAAAAGTGTGTATTTTCAGCACCATTAATTTTACGGCTCTGCACATAAAAGATATCCGCTATTTTATTGTACATAGGATCCTGCGGCATCAGAAGTGCAGGGCGTGTAAAACCACACCATTTTCCCTGCTTCTTAATTTTTGCCCTGGGAAAACGCTTTTTAAAATCACCGGGCACCATACCGGTATAACCCGATGCCACCGTTGCCACACCGAGTGACTGCAGACGCTCGTTTATTCTGCCTGCAAGTATTCTGCGGTTTTCGTACCATTCATCAGGTGCACCGCCTGCCCAGGAGGTAAGGTTCATCATCCATTGCCAAGCATAAAAAGCGGGACCGCACAAAAAGCTGTCCGCCTCATCCTTGGTGTAGCCTGTTTCGAGCAAGGTTTCCCGCCATACCATCTCAAGACCCACAGGATTAAGCACAAGATTATAGCCTGAAAGAGCGACATAATCAATGTGCTTCTCCCAATCCTGCCAATCATCAAAAGCATAGGTGTAGCTGAAGGTGCAGAAATTATAGAAATATCTGTAAAGAAACTTGCTTTTGCGCGAGATTTTCTTTTTCGGCACAGGAGGCTTTTCGGGGAGCGTTCCGCTTACGGACAGAGCACCTACACTGTATCCGCAGACCTCCTTAAGGTACGCATTGAAGCCTGCTGAAAGTCCCGATACGCTTGAAGCCGTTATCCTGATTTTACCGTTACAATCCTCTGCTTCATAAAAATCAAAGCCGTCATCCTCGACAAGACACAGAATAATATTTTCGGCATAACTTTTATTTGCAACACGCTCAATAAGAGCGTAAACGGCATCTGCAGATGCTGTCGCCGGCATATTTTTGCGCTTTATATCCACATAACTGTTTTTTGTTTTCATAAGCTCAAACCTCAAAAACACAAGTTCTCAAGAAGATTATACCACAGCGATTGCTGATATTTCAAGTAAGGTAAGAAGCACCCACTTTTTTACGGTCAGGGGCAATTCTTATCTGTTACCGGAAGATACTTCCACGCTCTGCAGTGTGTTCCGTTGTAGTAAAAGTCTACATCTTCTCTTGTGAACTGATAGTTCATTTATGTTCCTCCGTGTGATTTTACTATAGGTATAAAAAAACACCCACGAAACAGTAGCAGCTTCTACTATCCCGCGGATGAAAATTTCCACTGTTGCCGTTGCAACCCGATTCAATGACTTTTGTCACGGTCTGATCAGTTTATACTCTAATCTTATGCAGTGCAAAGATTAACTATAATATAGCATAGCAACAAGCATCTGTCAAGATGTTGGTTTTGTTACATATAATCAGAACATGCTCCCGACTTTTACAGTGGTTGAGCATACAAAAAACAAATAACAAGTGGCCGCCTCACTTCATTCGTGATACAGCCACCTCAAAAGCTCATTTGCAGTATTCGATTATAGCCTTGTTCACAAACTCGGCAGTACCGACACCGTGCTTATCAATATTCTGAGTAAAGCGTTCATCGCAGACATACATCTGACCGAGACCCGATAAAATTTCCTTGGTGCAGGTATAAAAATTATCTGTGATGTGCTTCTGCAGCTTTTCCGCAAGTGCCTTTGCCGCCTCGGAATCGGGAGCATTTTCTCCCTTCATACACTCTGCAAATTCACCGAAAATACTGTCCAAACCATCTGTAACAGACTGCCATTTGTCCTTTGAATAGTCCTTCGTTTTCTCAGTGTGTTCCTTATATGCCTCGGTTTTGCCCCATTTTTCCTTGGCTTCCGCTTCATATTGCTTGCGTGCAGTTTCGTAATCATTGTTATTTAACGCTTTCATAACAGCCTCACTTTCTTCTGCATTGTCAATAGCCGAGATAATTCTCTCTAAACGCTCCTTTTTGAGAATAAGAAGCTTCTTCTGCTTTATCAATGCCTTTTGTTTGTCATAATCGGGTGAAGATAAAATCTCACAAATGCTTTTCAAAGGAAAATCCAGCTCACGGTAAAACAAAATCTCCTGCATACGTTCAAGAGCTGCTTTACCATAAAATCGGTACCCGTTGTTTTCGTCAACCTCTGACGGCTTCAGAAGATTGATTTCATCATAATAGTGAAGTGTGCGCACACTCACACCGGTAAGTTCAGCAAACTCCTTGACAGACATTTTCATTATCATCACCTCTGATTATGATTATAAACTATGACATAACGTCAGTGTCAACAGTTTTGTGAAAAAACATAGAAAACTTTAGCAAACGCATCGTATTTTTACGGCAGTGAGGCAAGGGTAGCGGTTAGCCGGCGGATGAAAATACCCCTGACGCTGTGTGTCAAGGGTAAGGTTTGTAAGTCGGTAAATTGGAATTTGTTTATTCGCTGTCAGACTGTTATGCCTTTTTATATGTTCTGTATATCTTAACACACAAGGCTCCAAGAATGACAGGAACGGCGATATGAACATAGGTTATAGAGGAATTTCCACCAATCCTCATCCACGCAATACCAATGGCTAACACATTAAAGAATAGTGCCATTGCAAACGCTATCCACTTTTTCATATAATCACACTCCTTTGTCAAATTCTAATTTATCAAACAGTTCCTTCCTTTGCTTTTTCTACAAGTCTTTTTCCAAGCTCATATGCATTCTGTAAATCCTTCGGATACTGTTCTTCTCTGTGCTTGGCTCTCATAGGCTCAATGTATTCGGCAACATCGTATTTAGAGTAATCGTCGAATTGATAAGTGTTGTAGGCATAGAGTGTTTCACCGTATCCAAAAAGCATATTGAAAAACTTTTCAGCCTCAGCAAACATCTCTGTATAGTGACATTCCGAAAGCATATTCTCGGTACATCCCATAGTATATATCATGGCGGTCGGAACAGTCTTATCCAGAATTGTACTTTTCCATGCACCGGTTTCCTCGTCAAGCTTTGCGTTATAGGTCAGAACAGGAAACATAAGGCGTTCAATAAAAGAACGGGTAGGTCCTGTCACAGAACTGAAATAGATAGGACTGCCGATAACAAGGATATCGGCTTCACGAGCCTTTTCAAGAATAGGTGTCAGTGCATCTCTGTATGCACACAGACCGTTTGTTTTGGAGTTCTTGCGTTTACAAGCAAAACAACTTACACAGCCCTTGAAGCTATCTTCATAAAGGCTTACCGTTTCTGCTTCTGCACCTGCTTATACAACTCCTTTAATAGCACTTTCCAGCATTTGTGCCGTGCTCCAATCATTACGGGGACTTCCGTTTATAAATAATGCTTTCATAAAATATCTCCTAGTCAAATTCTTATCAAACTCATTATACCACATCGAGTAGAGATATTTCAACCAAAGACAAGAAAATCCCCCTGACTTTTGACGGTCAGGGGGGTAGATTTACCTATTAACAAATCGGAAGTTGTTTTACCTGTTCTTACTATTTTTCAAAACATAAAATCCTTCCTGAACGGCAGAAAAGGTAGCAAAACAGCAAACAACTATTAAACTGTAATTCAAATCCACTAATGATATTGTAAATGGTAACAGAAATAATAAGAAGCCTGTAACTTTGTTCATTATAGTATGCAAGGATATAAACTGTTTTTCATAAGCATACCCCAATATGATATTTACGATTTTGATAATTGCGATTACAACACCCCATATCCATAACCATTGAGGAATAATACTTGTTGGCAATATTTTAATCAAAGATGCTGTTATGAACGCAAGGTCGGCTACAGTATCAATTTTAGCTCCCAATTCACTAATGCTGTTTGTCTTTCTTGCAATAGTACCGTCTAATAAAAATCGATTAAGTATTAAAAGAATTGTTGATGATACCTTAAAGAATAAGGGCAAATTCAACAGAACTCTAGACCAAGTTATATCTGATGTTATGAAAACAAAAAACTCTTATATAGAGTATGATTTTTCAAAATGTCTTAATATAATTCTGTTTTTCATGAAACAAGAAAATATTGATCATAAATACATATCGTATATCGTTGATAATATTCTAAACAATATCAACTACTTATATTATAAGAATAAACCTATAAAAAGAATTTTGAAAGAATCTGGAATTTACGATCGTGATATAGATACTGTATATAATTATGTTAAAAATTGTAGCAAAGATGTTGCTGAAATTCGTGAGATTCTAAAACAAGAGTATAACAAATACAAGGACAGTATTTCATTTTTATCAAGGTATTCTATAAACAGAATGTAATGCACTGATTACATTGCTCTACAATCAATAAGAGCTCCGTGTTTTCGGAGCTCTCTTAATGTATGTGATTAAAAACAAACAAAAAATCCGAACCCTTTTCCTATTGGGAAAATTTGGTTCGGATTTTTCTGGTTTGGTGCGAGTGTTCATAAGGGATTTACTCAAAACATAAGTAAAACCGGCTTCAAACATAGTATTCTACACTCTCCACCTTGCTTAAACAGAGTAAAAAGAAAGGACAAATACTATGAAAACTAATAATATTACTTACAGACGAGTTAGCGATTATAACATTCCTAACCTTATCTTACCACCTGAAGAAACAAATATCTCACTCGGTAAATGGGGTATGTTACATAAAGATTATCTACTCAAACACAAGAAAGTACTGTTTGCAACTCTGGTCGCTGAAGGCAAACTGTGGCAGTACCTTACTGATGTTGATACTCAGGCTCAGCAGATGTTTGATACTCTTGTAAAACAGATGAAAGAGGCTGAATGCGTAACCGAGCAACTTAAAGAAGAAAACCAAATGGAATGGGTGCAGAGAATGAACAATATTCAGCAACGAGCAAGAGAAACAGTAAGTAACACTCTGATTTGGATACAATAAATTTTGATGCAGTAGTTTCAAACTACTGCATTTTTTGTTAAGAAAAGTACAGGTTTTTAAAATAAGAGTTGCTTATATTCTTTTAGAATATAAAAATAGTACGATAAAATATCGTAGATTCTATTAGAATCTTGTTGACAAATAAAAAAATAGTGATATAATATAGTCAAGAATAATGAAATGAGGTTACATTATGTTAGAACAAATGAATTTTTCAAACGCATCGGTTCCCGTGACATCTGTTTTAAACAGTATTAATACCGTAAATTTTGGAGGTCTTGATTTGCAGCCTACATATCAGCGTGGTTATGTTTGGAAAGACGATTTTAAAGATAAACTTATTTATAGTATTGTCAAAAGTTATCCTACTGGAAATATAAGCGTGCGAGTGTTGAAAACACCAAATGCCAAAGGTGCTAAAAGTGAAGTCGTTGATGGGCAGCAACGCTTAACTACTATCAGAGATTTTGTTTCTAATCAATATACTATTAAAAGTGAATGGTCGAAAAAAATAATAGAAGTCATCAAAAACTATTATGAATCTGCAGGAGTAAGAGATGATATAGTTGACAAACTGGTGAAAAAATTGGACAACAAAGGTAACGTCCGTTTAAAGTTTAGTGATTTGCCTGAAATTATCAAGGGAAACATTAACTCATACAATATACCTATGACGTATATTGCTGATGCAACTGACCAACAAGTTCGAGAATATTTTAGGTTTTTACAGAACCAAGAGAGGCTGCGCGCTGGTGAAATTATAAACTCTATGCCCGCAACAAATCTTGAAGTATTTTTAGACAATATTTCCCATAAAAACATGTTTTTAGATATTATAGGTTTTTCCGATGATAGAGCTGAGTTTGATAAAATCTTTTATAGCATCATAGGTTTATTTGATGCAAAGATTTCTTTTGGCACAACAGATAAGACTATACAAGGATATGCCGCTAAAGCTGAAACTCCTACGATTGGTCTTGATAGAGTTAATACTTTGGTAGAGCAAATCAACTCAATCATCAATGTTGGTGGCTCGGTTTTAACTGCTACAAGAAAACGTTTTCTAAAATATTTGTTGTTATTGGCAGGACTAAATTTAGTTGACTTCAGTTCTGATACCGCATCAAAACTTCAACATTTGAAAAATATTGATGATAAATTATCAGTCTTTTTCTCTGCAAAGGCAAATGTAATTGAACAAGAATATAAAGGTTATTCTGAAGCGGTCATCGAAGAAATGCGCTTAATTGCTCTGTTAACAAAAGGTGGACATTCTTTATCGAGAGTAGAAAATCGCATGAAAATATTAGCTTATTATGTTAACAATGCGAATAATAAAACAATTCCATCACAAATAAAGCTAATTGAAGAATAGAATAGTTAAGGTATGTTACTTATGAAAAATATGACAAAAAAATTAACCCAGTCACAAAGAATAATAGTGGCGACAATATATTTAGTAATAGTTTTTATTTGTGTTTCACTTTTGGGTGGTAATATAAAAGAATTATTAACTGGTGCAACTGATGAAAGTATTTGGTTTTATTCTGGAATATTATTGATTGTTATGGGTCAATATGTGACAGAACCTTTTTTCTCTACCCCAGCTGATTCATTGTCAAATGCAATTGCAACCATATTAGCACTGCTTAGCATTCAAAATAGGCAAGGTTTTTATGGATATTGGTTCATATTTGGCTTTTCTTTAATATTGATAGTTCTTAGCATATCGGCTATGGCCACCAAAGATATGAATAACAAATTTTCAACAATTGTATACTTTTTAGCAAATAAATTAGGTTCTTCTAAATTTTTGTTTTCAGTGATATATTTGTTCTCTGCGTATTCGTATTTTTTCAAAACAAACAAATTAAATTACTTGATAGTTTCTATCGCACTTTGGATTTGCATAATGTTTTTTCATATTGCAGAAAATATAGTTTCTTTTATTTGTCGTTTATTTAAAACTTTTACGCAAAAAGAACAAATAGAATATATAGGAGATGTAATTAAATCAACGAACAGCCTATTGTGCACGGTTGAGATAAAAAAAGGAAATCCTAATATTAGCAAAATTCAAACCGGTCAATATATCGTTATCGAGAATATAGATAGTAACTTTGAAATAGGTGTAATAACAAATATATCCAAGCATATCGATTCCTTATGGATTGATGTTATCTTGTTAAGCGAAGAGAATGAAATAATAAGTGTAGAAAAGTCAAACTTTTCATTTATAAAAAAATCGGCAAATAATAATGCGTTTCTTGTAGATGAAAAGATATTGAACGAATTGTTATCTGATTCTCTCAAAAACAATGAAACACTTCTTAATCAAAAGAATTTTGTTGGTTTTATAATGCCTGAATCTGATATAAATCTTATCAATTTTTCCATTATAACCAATGCTATTAAAATTAAAGAAGGTACTATTGTTAAGGTTTTAATAAAGGACACATTTGTCCTATACCAAATAGTTAATGGATTAACTAAGGAAGTTTGCGAAGAAAAAGGAAATAATTATGGATATATTTGTGCCAAAGCAAGAAAATTGGGCGTTTATTCATATGAGGATAATCAACTAAACATTATACCATGGGTTCCAGATATAAATGAAAAGGTTTATTTAATTGAAGAGAACGAAAATGTTGATTTGAAAGAAATTGCTGATACTGCTATTGGTAGATTACCAAACAGTGATATGAAAATAAGAATAAGCGATATTAACAAGTTGGTTACACATAATGCAGCTGTATTGGGTATTTTAGGTGTTGGAAAATCCTGTTTAACATTTGAACTTATAAATAAAATAGTTAATCAATCGGACTGCAAGATCATTTGCATAGACATTACAAACCAATATTATACGGAAAAAGGTCTCTTCGCATATGTTAATGAGAACTTTATTGCTAATGATTTCGAGGAAAAACATATAGAAACAATAAGGAAAGAATCTGAAAAAACAGGTTCGCCGTCCAAACCTTCAGAATGGGGAAATGTGGAAGTTTATAAAAAGGCAATTAAGTGGCTAATTAAAAACTTTTTTGAATCCGAGAAGAAGGTGTTGGTTCTTAATCCTGATTTTCACACTGTGAAAAAGGCAGCTTCTAATTTTAATATCCAAGAACTTTTAGAACTTACAGCCGTCGAGAAAACAAGGATTATTTCGGAAGAAATATTGAAGTATTGCATGGAACAAGGTCAAATTGATATAGCAAGATGTTGTGTTGTATTGGAAGAGGCTCACTCTTTAGTACCGGAATGGAATTCTGTTTCTTCTCCTGGCGACCAAAATGCGACAAACGGAACTGCAAAAGTAATATTGCAAGGAAGAAAATATGGATTGGGTTGTATTCTTGTTACACAAAGAACAGCAAACGTAACAAAAAGTATTTTGAACCAATGTAATTCCATTTTTGCTATGAGAGTATATGATGATACTGGAAAGTCGTTCCTGGAGAATTATATAGGAAGTGATTATTCTAGTACTTTGCCTACGTTAGAGGAACGACATGCTATAGTTACAGGTAAAGCTTTGGGACTAAAGCAACCGGTTGTTATACAACTTAACGACAAAAAGCATTTCGAAAAACAAAACTTTCAACCCTAAATGGTTGAAAGTTTTAAAAGGAGCAATATAGTATGGTAGCCAATTTTCCTGTTGCATGTAATATTTGTGGTTGTACAATAAGATTAAGATATCAAGTTTCTGAAATTCGTTGTCCTATTAAATTTCAATGTCCGGACTGCAAAACCGAAATTAGTGGTTATGTAAAAACAGTTTGGCATTATGGTCGGGAGCAGATAGAACCATTTCCATGGAATTATGATTTTAAATTAAAAAATGCTACTGAAATTAATCAAAACACTTGTAAATATGTTTTAGAACTATCTCCAGACTTATCAACAAACAAACTATTATTAGATAGTGATGATATGAGCAACTATGTTCTAACTCCATATATGAGACAAGCTAACAAATCAGATGGAAATATAAATCAAAACACTCGTTTTTATAATTTCATTGGTCTCTGGGAAAAAGAATGGGACAGGCTTAAAATTAAAATAGACCTTTGCTATAATGAAAAATATGATGTTTTATTACCACGTCTTACTGAACAATATGAATGTTTCCCAAAAGATATCAACTGCATAATGTCAGTGCATCATGATTTGATTAAATTTTGTATAAAAATATTGCCAAAGGATATTTTAAAAGATTACACCAAGATGGGTAATAAACTGAAAAATTTGAGTGTGAGTCATCCCGAAGAATTCGGTAATATTACCCAAATATATGGTTTCGATTACACAAAACAAATAGAACGAAAAACCTTACAACTTATTAAATCCTTTTTAGATATATATCCAAAGTTTCTGCCGGTTTTTAATACGTTAAGAGTTAAAGACTTTAAAGATTTAGGTATTTCCACTTTGTCTTTTGAGGATATTAAATCTTTTTATCAAGATTCATATGAATTGATTTTATATAATTTGCCACGAATTGTTGCACTAAATAATGTTTGCGGTAGAAAAAATATAAACAATTTTATTAACACCAACACTGACTTTGAGGAGAAAATCAATTCATATCGAAGCAAGGTTAATATTTATAAAGAACTTATATCAAAAAACGACGATTTTTCTTGGTTAATAAATAAATCAATAGAAAATCATATCCGCAATTCTATCGGACATTTTAATTACGAAGAGAATTTAGAAGAGCAAACTATTCTTTTTATCGATGACCACATGGGTAAGCAAAAGACAGATACTAAATCTTTAATGGAAATTGCAAGAGATTGTGTTTATATGTTTTATTCCCTTGTAAATCTTTTAGAATTAAATTATAACCTTTTAAAAATACAAACAATAGAAAAAAGCTGATGTAGGTCGGCGGCAAGGAATTTCCATCTTGTCGCGGATTTATCTTATGTTTTATTCTGCATAAATGGCACTACCGCCAACAAGGAACTTACCGCAGGCAAAACGCTAAATAAGAAGAACAGCATTGTAAACAGAGCTGTATATTCAGAACTTTCTCTTGCCACAAAACCATTTGCTATATACTCATTCAATTTTGCTGTTTCGGCACTTGTGAAACCTATTATCATATATCCTGCACTCGAGATCAACGAGGATACTCCACTTTGAATTTTAATGATTGCCGTCTGAAAAGAGAAGAATAGTGCTGTTGGCTTTGTACCTGACAGTTTGTGTTCTAACTCTACCGCATCATCAATAAGCAGAGTACGAATATTTGAAGCAAGACTCAGGAAACTGCCGGAAATAAGTGAAAGTATGAACATAATCGCAAAGTTTGTAAAAGTGTTCATTGTTGTTTTGTTGCCGAGATACAATACAAAAATCATTATATTCGGCAGTATGGATGCAAGGTTGCATAAGACATAAGCTTTTACATTGCCGAGTTTTCTTGATAGTATAGGCACGAGGAAAGTTGACAGCATTAAACCGACAAAGCTACCTGTACCAAGCAAAAATGTATAAAGAAAAGTAAGTCCTGAATTTTTGCTTGAGAAGTAAAAAGCAACCAATGCTGATAGTACCACACCCTGCAAAGCACTCATTGAGGAGAGTAATCCTGACATAATGATTTTCTTTAAAAGCGGATTAGTGAGAATATATTTGTACTGTTGCCTTGTTTCGTTGCTTCTATTTTCGGTATGTTGTAATCGTTGTTTTGATACGGTTAACTGATAAAGAATATATCCAACGATTGAGAAAGCAAGAGCAATGATGAAAAAGGCATTTCGTTCATCTGTCTGTGTTCCGCCAAGAGCTCCCGAAACTGCAAAAGCAAGTGGCTGAACAATCAAACAACAAATGCTACATACCATCGCACCGATAGGTCGCAATGAAAGAAGATTTGTGCGTTCTCTTTCATCTGCACACAGTACATTGGGATAACTTATCATAGGTATGTCACCAAATGAAAACATAATCTCCCAAAGGATAAATATTGCAAAGCTATATATAACGATTGTTACATTTCCAAGCGTGCTGTTGCTGTCAGAATAAATCTTCATCACAAAGCAAAGAACCGTTATTATTGCTGTCGGCAGAGGTAAATGTCGCAGATATTTCGCTAACGGCCATCTGCTTTTGTTGATGAATGCTCCTACAAACGGGTCTTTAACAGCATCGAATATTTTTGCTGTACTGAGTATGATTCCGAGCCAAAAGGCAGGGATAAGAATGGTGAATTGAAGGTAGTAGGCAAAGCAAGATGACACAAGGGCATATAGTATGTTCTGCCCTGACAGACCTAAAAGATAGCGTGTTTTTTCATTTTGCAATTTTGTTTTCATTGTGAAACTCCTTTCGTTACATACTCTTGGTATGTAAAATGGTAAAATATATTGCCGCAGGTGCGGCTTATTTTTTACTTGCATTCATACTTTTGGTATGTATGTCGCCTTAATAAATTGCCACCGAGGTGGCAACCTATCATTTTCTGTTATCCATTTCGTTGATTTGCTTGTTCATATTGTAAACTGCCGGGTACATATCAGTAACATCAACACCGAGCGTAGCCATCATGCCCAAGATTACCTGACACTTTTTCTCAATATCCTCATCGCTCATTGAGAAAACAAGAGGATTGAACCAAACATTAGCGAGTAGAGATATAACCTCTGCAAGCTCTTTTGCAAAGGGTACCTTGATTGAGCCGTCTTTTAAACCCTCTTCAAGTACAGGCTTGATTGCATTAGGTGCAATATCATTAACAGACCTTAAAAGCAAGTCACTCAACATGTGCGGCATATTCTGCAGATGAATACCCATACTTCTGAACTTTTGCTCTTGTTCATCAACAAGAGATTCATAAAGCATAGCTTTAAGCTTCTCTGCACCGTTGAGAGATGTGTCTTCTGCTATCTTATTCCACTTACGAGCCAAAGAGTTTTCCTGAAAAAGCCTTGCAGTAACTGCGTTCAGAATATCCTCTTTTGATGTGAAGTGATGATAAATAGCACCTTTTGTCAGACCACCTAAATTATCAATAATATCTTGAATTGTTGTGTGCTCGTAACCTTTTTCAAGAAACAACCTTTGAGCTGTGTCAAGAATCAAGGTTACTGTTTCCTCGGGATATTTATTCCTTGCCATAATTCACCTTACATACTGTTAGTATGTTTATTGTAGCAGATGTAAAGAGTTTTGTCAAGAATTTGCCTTGAAAGTACTTTATAGGTAGTATTATTTTTTTTGATATGCTATAATGATATTATACTTTATTTTTAAAGATAAAAGAGAGATAGTTATATGAAAATTTTTAATACTTTCCCACTCAAAAAGAAAAAAAGCAAACTTAAGAAAGAAACAATAGAATACAAAACCGATATCGATTCTTTGCTAATATATAAGGCTGAAATATTATTGGCAGATGGTGGAGTTTTAATTGTCACAGATTGTATCGATACAAGTTATTCAAATATTGCTTTTGAGATTTGTTTGAAAAATAATCTATATCCTGAGAAAAAAGTTTTATTAATTTCTAAAATAACATGTGAAACTCAAACTGCTAATCTTGAATTAATAGAAATTCCGCCTCAATTAAGAAATCAGGGCTTAGCAACTATTATATTTGAATCTTGGCTGACATTATTAAAAAGACTGTGTGATGACTTTAATGTTAGTAT
>JAZNEL010000003.1:0-43473 GCA_045588555.1 Acutalibacteraceae bacterium
AGGAACTTACCTGCGTCGTCACGGCTGAAGCCGAAGGTCATCTGGGTAAGGTCGTTGGTACCGAAGCAGAAGAAGTCAGCTTCCTTTGCGATTTCGTCAGCTGTAAGAGCAGCTCTGGGAATTTCGATCATAGTACCTACCTCGTATTTGAGGTCTGCGCCTGCTGCTGCGATTTCAGCGTCAGCTGTAGCAACAACTACTGCCTTAACATACTTGAGCTCCTTAACATCGCCTGCAAGGGGAATCATAATTTCGGGAACGATGTTCCAGTCGGGATGTGCCTTGTTTACGTTAATAGCTGCACGGATAACAGCAGCTGTCTGCATCTTTGCGATTTCGGGATATGTTACTGCAAGACGGCAGCCACGGTGACCCATCATGGGGTTGAACTCGTGGAGAGAAGCGATGATGTTTTTGATGTCTTCTACAGTTTTGCCCTGTGCTTCTGCGAGAGCAGCGATGTCAGCTTCCTCGGTGGGAACGAACTCATGGAGAGGAGGATCGAGGAAACGGATGGTAACGGGGTTACCTTCAAGTGCTTCGTAGAGAGCTTCGAAGTCGCCCTGCTGCATGGGAAGAATCTTTGCAAGAGCTGCTTCTCTTTCTTCTACTGTATCGGAGCAGATCATTTCGCGGAAGGCTGCGATTCTGTCTGCCTCGAAGAACATATGCTCTGTACGGCAGAGACCGATACCTTCAGCGCCGAGCTCAACTGCCTTCTTAGCGTCAGCAGGTGTGTCAGCGTTTGTTCTTACCTTAAGGGTTCTGAATTCGTCAGCCCAGCCCATGATTGTGCCGAAGTTGCCGGAGATTTCAGCATCTACTGTGGGAACGATGCCGTCGTAGATGTTACCTGTAGAACCGTCGATGGAGATTTCTGAACCTTCAGTGAAGGTCTTGCCTGCGAGAACGAACTTTTTATTTTCTTCGTCCATAGCGATTTCCTGGCAACCGGATACACAGCAGGTACCCATACCGCGGGCAACAACAGCTGCGTGAGAGGTCATGCCGCCACGAACTGTGAGGATACCCTGGGAAGCCTTCATACCTGTGATGTCTTCGGGAGAGGTTTCGAGACGGACAAGAATAACCTTTTCGCCTCTTGCGTTCCATGCTTCTGCATCTTCAGCAGTGAATACTACCTTACCGCAGGCAGCACCGGGAGAAGCGCCGAGACCCTTACCGATGGGAGTAGCAGCCTTAAGTGCCTTTGCATCGAACTGGGGATGAAGGAGTGTGTCAAGGTTTCTGGGATCGATCATTGCTACAGCTTCTTCCTTGGTCTTGTGGCCTTCAGCTACGAGGTCAACAGCGATCTGGAGAGCAGCCTGTGCAGTTCTCTTACCGTTTCTGGTCTGGAGCATATAGAGCTTTTCGTTTTCAACGGTGAACTCCATATCCTGCATATCGTGATAGTGATTTTCGAGAAGAGCGCAAACCTCTGTGAACTGCTTGAAGGCAGCGGGGAATTTCTCTTCCATTTCAGCGATGGGCATCGGAGTTCTTACGCCTGCAACAACGTCTTCACCCTGTGCATTTGTAAGGAATTCACCCATAAGCTTCTTTTCACCGGTAGCGGGGTCACGTGTGAAAGCAACACCTGTACCGCAGTCCTCACCCATGTTACCGAATGCCATAGCCTGAACATTAACGGCAGTACCCCATGAGTAGGGAATATCGTTATCACGGCGATAAACGTTTGCACGGGGGTTGTCCCATGAACGGAAAACAGCCTTAACAGCGCCCATAAGCTGCTCTTTGGGATCTGTGGGGAAGTCTTCGCCGATCTTTGATTTGTATTCAGCCTTGAACTGCTCTGCGAGCTCTTTGAGGTCAGCAGCGGTGAGCTCGGTATCCTGAGTAACACCTCTGTCTTCCTTCATTTTGTCGATGAGTTCTTCGAAGTATTTCTTACCTACTTCCATAACTACGTCAGAGTACATCTGAATGAATCTTCTGTAGCAGTCGTATGCCCATCTTTCGTTGCCTGACTTTTCAGCCATAACCTTAACTACATCTTCGTTAAGACCGAGGTTAAGGATTGTATCCATCATACCGGGCATTGATGCGCGAGCACCTGAACGAACGGAAACGAGAAGGGGCTTCTCGAGGTCGCCGAACTTTTTGCCTGTGATTTCTTCCATCTTTGCGATGTTTTCCATAATTTCAGCGACGATTTCATCGTTGATCTTACGGCCATCTTCGTAATACTGTGTGCAGGCTTCTGTTGTGATGGTGAAGCCCTGGGGAACGGGGAGGCCGAGATTTGTCATTTCAGCGAGGTTAGCACCCTTACCGCCGAGAAGCTCTCTCATTGTGCCGTTACCTTCTTTGAAAAGGTATACCCATTTTTTGCTCATTGGAATCTCCTCCTAAAAAAATATTTTTTGGTTTAAGTTACAGTGAAGCGGCTATAGAAATACCCACCTACTGTTTCATCCTTTAGTTTAACAGATTTTTCGGGAGTTGTCTATTGTTTTTTTACATATAGATTGTACTTTTTTATCGTCAATTTTGTCAAATTTTACAGAGATTTACCGTGTGTCTGCCGATGCATTGAAAAATGTGTGAATTTTTTTCTTTATATATAGAAATTAAAGTACATTTGTGTTAGAATGATAAATTGATACAGAATAAGCTGTTGTGTTCATAAGCCACGGCGCTTATATCAGCGGAGACTGCTCCGCGAAAAACGGATGCTGAAGAAAGGCAGATGCTTGTTATGAAAATGAATCGAAAGCTCATTATATCCGTCGCTGTCCTCATAATCGCAGTGACAGCCGTATGTCTTATTGCCTTTTCGGGTAAAAATGAGCCGGGAACCCCCGCTCCCTCCGAGGGACAGCCCGTAACGGTAAATCTTGAGCCGGAGACTACCGAAGAACCCTTCTTCAAGCCTTCCTACGATAAGAAAATTACCGTCACACTTCCCGTCGATGTGGTGGACGAAAAGTACGGTGATGACCTTGAGGCCTTCGCAGAGGCAAAGGGATATTTCTCTATAGAGAAAAAAGGCGAGGACAGAGTTAAAATAAAAATGCGCGAATACTCCTACCGCCTCCTTCTCACCACGGTAGGTATGGATACTGTCAGCAGTATAGGCTACATTATGGACAGCGGTGATTATCCTTATATCGACGACCTGGCCAAATATAATGACGATTTCACTGACATCATTTTCACGGTCGATAAGAAGGATTACGAAAAAGCGGAAAACAGGGATGAATTTTTCGACGGTGTCGCTTACTGCTGTCTTTACTATCAGCAGTACACCGAAAAAAACAAGGGTGTCTGCAAAATCACCGTTTGTGAAAAGGACAGTAATGTGCTTATCGAGACCAGAGAAATTACGGAGGAAGAACTTAAATGAGCTTCATAGAATTTGAAAATGTTTACAGAAGATACCAGACGGGAGAGATTATTATTCCCGCTGTGGACGGTGTCAGCTTTTCTATCGAAAAGGGTGAATTCTGCCTCATCGTCGGTACCAGCGGCGCAGGTAAATCCACCGTGCTTAACATTCTCGGCGGTATGGACAGCTGTGACGACGGCAAGGTAAGAGTGGCAGGCAGACCCATTACCGACCTTTCGAAAAGTGAGCTGGTAGACTACCGACGCTACGAGGTCGGCTTCATCTTTCAGTTTTATAACCTCGTGCCTAATCTTACGGCTCTGGAAAATGTGGAGCTCGCCACGCAGATGTGTAAAAAGCCCGTAAAGCCCGAGGAAATTCTGGCAAGAGTGGGACTTAAGGAAAGACTCGACAACTTCCCCTCACAGCTTTCCGGCGGTGAGCAGCAGAGAGTTTCCATCGCCCGCGCTTTGGCTAAAAATCCTAAAATTCTCCTTTGCGACGAGCCTACAGGTGCTCTTGACTACCGTACGAGCAAGCAGATTCTTTCTCTTTTACACCGTCAGTGTAAGGAAACGGGAACCACCGTGGTTGTTATTACTCATAACCAGGCTCTTTCGGCTATGGCGGACAGAATCATCACCATGCGTTCGGGCAGAGTGGTACAGATAGCCGTTAACGACAGACCCGTTCCCGTAGAAAAGCTCGAATGGTAAATGCAACAGTAAGGAATAACACAAATGAAAAAGAAGAAAATCAATAAAATTCTCATAACAGACACGAGGCGGACCATAGAAAGGTCCTTTTCGAGATTTATTTCCATAATCTCCATCGTGGCTCTCGGTGTCAGCTTTTTCGCGGGGATGAATGCCATCGCTCCGAATATGTATGACACGGCGACCAAATATGTGCAGGACAGCAACGCTATGGATATACAGATTATCTCCACGGCGGGTCTGACGGAAAACGATGTGGCTGTTATCGGCTCGGTTACCGGAGTGGAAAGCGTCAGCGGTGAGAAATTCGTAGACGGTGTGGTCAAGGTAAACGGTGAGCCCGTCAATGACATAGACGGCTCGGAAATGACCGTAAGAGCCTACAGCCTCGACATAAATAAGGTCTATGCGGCTGCAAACGGAGCAGACGACCCCTACTATATGAACCGTCCCCAGCTGGTGGACGGCTCATGGCCGACATCCTCAAATCAGTGTCTCGTGGATGCGAGCACCCTCTCTACTCCCGAGGAGTTCAGAATAGGCTCCGTTATCACTCTCGAGGGTGACGGCACCGACCTTTCCTCCTCTCTGCAGGGCAAGGATTACACCATCGTGGGCATTATCCGCACCCCGCTTTACATTTCCTATGACCGAGGAAATACCACTGTCGGTACGGGTAAGCTCGGCACCTTCGTTTATCTTCCCTCGGAAAACTTTTTAAGTAATTATTATTCCTCCATCTCCATAAAAATCGCAGGCAGTGAGGATTACGATCCCTTCTCCGAGGAGTATCAGAGCTTTATTTCTCCCTACAGAGACTACATCGAAAAAATCTCTACGGAGCTTCTGGAGCCGAGAATAGCTTCTCTTAAGGCGGAGTATACGGAGCTGGTAGAAAAAAGCGAAACCGAGTACGCCGAAGCCAAAGCGGACATCGAGGAGCAGCTCGCCAATGCCGAGGAGCAGGTGAAGCAGATACTCGATATGGCCGAAAACGGAGACGCTCTTCTGCTGCAGTATAAGCAGGAATATAACGAAAAGGCTACCGAGGCTAAAAACGCTCTCGATTCGGGTAAGCTGGAGCATTCAAATCAGTACGGCATCTGGGAAACGAAAAGAGACGAATATAATCAGGCTAAAGAAACCATAGAAAAATTTGCCAACGCAGATGTTAATCTTGCCACGGCTAAAACCGAATACAATACGGCAAAGCTTCAGGTGGACTCTATGCTCACCACCGTAAGCTATCTCGAGGATCTGGTCATAACCACACGGTCGGCCATGGATCAGTTCGACGCCACACAGGAGGACACCGTAGGTCAGCTCATCAGCCGCTTCGAGGAGTCGGGTCTGGTAGGGCAGGAGGTAGATAACATCATCTCCTCCATTAATTCGCTCACAGCGGTAGGCACCGCCGAGGAAATGATAGCCTATATGGAGCCCCAGCTTCAGTCCTTCGAGGCGAAGCTCTCCGCTTCAAAGCAGGAGCTTTCAGCAGCACAGACCACCCTCGCCGAAAAAAAGGCACAGCTGGATAAGGCGGAGGAGTTAGTGGGTAAGCTTCAGCAGGCACAGACGAAGCTCGAGGAAGCACAGACACAGCTTCAGGAGGCTGAAAATCAGCTTACCGCCGCCGGATACGACATACAGCTCGGTGAGTTAGAGGTGCTTTCACAGCTGAGCGATATGAAAAATCAGATAAACACCTACGAAACAAATCTCATCATCGCCAAGGATAAGGCTCCCACCGTGGAGGCTGACTTCGAGCAGGCAAAGCTGCAGGCTAACGAGGAGCTGGAAAATGCACGAAATCAGCTCGATGCGGCAAAGGATTTCCTTTTAGGTCTCGACAATGCCAGATGGTATGTAAGCGACAGAAACGAAAGTCTTTTAGGCTTCGAGGAATACGGACAGACAGCAAACCGCACTGCCGCCATAGCCTTCCTTTTCCCCTGGTTCTTCTTTATCGTGGCGGCTCTGATGTGTCTTAACACTATGGCACGAATGATAGAGGAGGAGAGAACGAGACTCGGTACCTTCAAGGCGTTGGGCTTTACCGATGCGGAGATTATCGTGAAGTATCTCGTTTATGCGGGTCTTGCCTCTACCATAGGCAGTGTGGCGGGCTCGTTTATGGGCTTCGCTCTTTTCCCCACGCTGGCCCACACAGCCTTCGGCATTCTCTACGATCTGCCCGAAATGGTTATCAAATACCGTTTCTCCTTCGCTGTACCCGCTATCCTTATTTCCATCGCCTCTACCGTGGGCGTTACCTGGTACACCTGCTATAACAGTCTTAAGGTGGTGCCCTCCACTCTTATGAGACCTAAAGCTCCGAAGGGCGGTAAGAGGGTTCTCCTGGAAAAGATACCGCAGCTTTGGTCGAAGCTCAGCTTCATCTGGAAGGTTACCTTCCGTAATGTTTTCCGTAATCTTAAGCGCTTTATTATGGCTACGGGCGGTGTTCTCGGCTGTACGGCTCTTCTGCTGGCCGCCTTCGGTCTGAATGACTCCATACATCAGATTATGGACAGACAGTTCACCGACGAAAATAAAATCTGGCGCTACGATATGCAGATAGTTCTAAACGGCTCCTACGATACTACCGTGGCATCCTGCGAGGGCTACGAATTTATAAGAAGTCAGGCAAGCATCGGCTCGGCTATGCTCGAATATATGGAGGTTTTCGAGGCTACCAATGAAAAGGGCGACAAGCCTCTGGAGGTTTATATGCTCGTTCCCGAGGATGCCTCCGCCGTCAGCAGCTACATCGCACTCAATGACTCTAAAACGGGTGAGCCGCTGCCCATTACCTCCTCGGGTGCCATCATCACCGATAAGCTCGCCAAGGAGCTGGATATTTCACCCGGTGACACGATCGACATCATCGTTAATGAGGGCTACAGCGTAAAGATACCTGTTTCCGGAATAGCCGAAAACTACTGCTTCCATTATGTTTATATGACAAAAGACCTTTATAAGGCAGTTTTCGGCATTAATCCTCTTTATAACTATGTTTCGGCAAATCTTGCCATACCCGATATGGAGCAGGAGCAGAAAAATCTTTTGGCAAAGGATCTTATGAGTGAATACAGCATCAGTGCAGTAGCCTTTACCAGTCAGATTCAGAACTCCTTCCAGAATATAATGAACTCCATTAATTACATCGTAATTATTCTTATCGTCTGCGCGGGACTTTTAGCCTTTATCGTTCTTTATAATCTTTCAGTCATCAATATAACCGAAAGAATAAGAGAAATCGCTACCATAAAGGTTTTAGGCTTCGACGATATGGAGGTTTCCTCCTATATCTTCCGCGAAAACATCATTCTTACACTTATCGGTACACTGCAGGGCCTTTTCTGGGGTGTCGTCGTTCACAGACTGGTGCTGAATGTGGCGGAGGTGGACATCATTACCTTCGTCAGGGACATTTCCTTTATGAGCTTCCTTTACTCGGTGGCTCTGTCCTTCGCCTTCTCGATGACGGTAAATGCGGTGCTTCACTATAAGCTGAAAAAAATCGATATGGTTGAATCTCTTAAATCAATAGAATAAGGAGGCTTATCAATGCTCGTAAATATGAAAGAGCTGCTCGCAAGAGCACAGGAGGGCGGTTATGCCGTCGGCTCCTTTTCGGTGGCGAATATGGAAATGATTCTCGGTGTGATAAAGGCCGCCGAGAAAATGAACTCGCCCGTTATTCTGCAGATAGCCGAGGTGAGACTTAATCATTCTCCGCTTAAAATAATCGGTCCCTGTATGCTCTCCGCGGCGAAAAACGCGAAGGTTCCCGTGGCTGTTCATCTCGACCACGGCACTACAATCGAATGCATTAAAGAGGCACTGGAGCTGGGCTTTACCTCGGTAATGTTCGACGGTTCACATCTTCCCTTTGAGGAGAATGTGAAAAAAACCAAAGAGGTGGTTTCTCTCGCACGGAAATACGGTGCCGCCACCGAGGCTGAAATCGGCTGTGTGGGCGGAAGTGAGGACGGAAGCGAGGACATCGCCATGAGATGCACCTCGCCAGCTCAGGCAAAGGAGTTTTACGAGGAGACAGGTGTAGACGCTCTCGCCATCGCCATCGGTAATGCTCACGGCTTTTATAAGGATGCGCCCGAGCTTCGCTTCGATATTCTCGAGGAAGTGGCAGAGGCTGTATCGGTTCCTCTCGTTCTTCACGGCGGTACGGGCATCGAGCCGGAGGATTTCGTGAAATGCCATCAGAAGGGCATCAGAAAAATAAATATTGCCACCGCCACCTTCGCCTGCTGTGAGGGAAAGGTAAGAGAGGCTTATGAAAATGGCGAAATCAAAGGCTATTACGACCTCCATCAGAAAGAAATCGAGGGTGCCTGCGAGAACGCTGAAAGACATATAGAAATTTTTTGGTCACAGAATAAAATTTAAATCCGAAAGGAAGAGATGTTATGAAATATGTAGAATTTGATCAGAGCAAGCCTCTTGATGTAATCCCCATCGGCAGAGTTGCCATCGACTTCAATCCCACCGATATGAACAGACCTCTCGCAGAAAGCTGTAATTTCAATAAGTATGTGGGCGGTTCACCTGCAAACATCGCCGTAGGTCTTGCCCGTCTCGGTAAGAAGGTCGGCTTCATCGGCAAGGTTTCCGATGACCAGCACGGTGATTTTGTTATCGATTACTTCAAAAAGGACGGTATCGATACCTCAAACATTTACCGTGCGAAGAACGGCGAAAAGCTCGGTCTCACCTTTACCGAAATCAAAAGCCCCACCGAGAGCTCCATTCTTATGTACCGTGATGCCATAGCTGACCTTATGCTCGAGCCCGAGGAGGTTAAGGAGGATTACATAGCTTCCGCAAAGGCCATCGTTATTTCGGGTACAGCGCTGTCAAAGAGTCCCTCCAGAGATGCGGCACTTAAGGCTATGATGCTGGCCAAGAAAAACGGTGTGGTTGTTATCTTTGACATCGACTACCGTGCCTACACCTGGAAAAACAAGGATGAAATCTCCGTTTACTATCAGATGGTAGCACGCAATGCCGACATCATTCTCGGCTCCAGAGAGGAATACGACCTTACCGAAGCTATCACAGGTGTCTGCGGCAGTGACGAGGAAAGCGCAAAGCTCTGGCACTCCTACGGTGCGAAAATCGTTATCATCAAGCACGGCAAGGACGGCTCCACAGCCTACACGTACGACGGCAAGAGCTACTCCATCAAGCCCTTCCCCGTCAAGGCTATGAAGGGCTTCGGCGGCGGAGACGGCTACGCCAGCGCATTCATCCGCTGTCTTCTCGACGGCTACGAGATGATCGACGCTCTCGAATTCGGTACGGCATCCGCCTCTATGCTCATTTCCGCTCACTCCTGCAGCGCGGCTATGCCCTCTGTGGAGGCTATCGAGAAGTTTATCAAGGAAGAAAAAGAGCTTTACGGTGAAATGGTAGCCAGAGCATAAACTTAAGATAACAAATGCAACAACCCCCTTCAGTGGCGTGAAAAAATGCTTTTAATGTTTTAAAGGGCTTCTACGGATTTTTTATCCGTAGAAGCCCTGTTTTTATCTTGGTTTATGCGGTCTGTACTTTTTTACAGCCTATTTTCGGTTATGGGTTGTTTATTTCACGAAAAAGGCCTTAAGCTTTTCGATGAGCATTTTAAGAAGTCGGGGGAGGAGAGTGAGGAAATCCTTCAGCCAGCTCGTTTCCTCCTCGGGAGCCTCTGCCGCACTCATGGGAACGAGGTTTCCGTTTCCGTCGTTTTCGAGGAACTGGGGATATTCAGCGCTGTCGAGAACGGTGATGTCCTCGTAGAGAACGGTATTGATGAGGTTATAGTAGCTGTCGGTCTTTTCACCGTGCCAGAGTCCCTTGATGAACCAGGTGTTATCGGGAAGGAGACAGGTGGAGGCATCTAATGTACGGTCGGGAGAAATCATATCTCTGCCGCAGTCCTTTGCCTGTACATAGTCAGCGGGAAGCTGTTCTCCGTTAAGAGCGCAGGTAGCACCGAAGGATGCCATTTCCAGAGCTACGAAGCCGTCACCGGTGAAGTTGCCTTCCTTGCTGAGGGGGAAGGGAGGATCGCCGTATTTGGAGAGGATGCTTACCTTTACACCGCTGTCGATCGCATCGGTGATGATGTCCGCGGCGTTTACCATAACATTATCGTGGTAGTAGGTGATTCTGCTGATAAGACCTGCATATTCGTGGTTGGGGTCAGAGTAGTTTTCACCGTAGGTGTACTCGAGTGCATCGTAGAAATATCTGTCATCCACGAAGCTCCACATAGAGGGCATAGTACCGAAAATGTCGTGAACGATGGTACGGAGTGCCTTGATAAGAGCGACCTTAAGAGCGGGCTCGAGGAAGGATTCGAGGATAGAATCGAGGGTGCCTGTTTTGTTAAGCACGGAGAGGAAAAGTGAAAGCTCTTCGCCTAAATTCATATCTGCAAGGAATGCAAGAAGGGCATCGGGGTCTATATTGAAGTCACCGCTGAAAAGCTCTCCGGCAAAGTTTACACCGTTAATCGAGGGAACGCAGAAAACGATGGAGTCGATGTTTGCGCGATCCTCGGGATATTCGTGGATGTAGGCCAGAGCTACGGAAGCACCGAAGCTGGAGGCGGCTAACTCATAGCGCTCACTGCCGGAGTCTGTCTTGACCCATTCCACATATTCTGCGAACTGATGTGCGATGTCTACGGGGTCGAGACGGCAGTCGTGTCTGAAAACATATTTGCCGTCGCCCTTATAGTTGAGAGTGGTTTCCTCTGTTACGACACCTTCTTTATTTGAGATGCCGTCGGGCTGAAGAGCGGCCAGACCGAAGCAGTCATCCATCCAGAGACAGAGATATTTGTAGAGAAGGTCGGGGTCGCCTTCCGCTACAGCCTGCTTTATGTACTTTTCGTACTGCATAAGATTATTGAGCATTTTCTCTCCGTTAACGGGGAAGAAAAGCGGGTCGGTATGTTCAGTGTCCTCTTCGCGGTAAATCTGCTTTGATTCGAAGCCCTCGATGTAAATCTGGGGAAGATGCTCACCGTCGCCGTAGGCTGCTGCAGAGGCCATAGCTGAAGTGCAGGACAGAAGCATAAGCAGAGCGAGAATAATGCTTAAGGATTTTCTGATTGTTTTCATAAGTATACCTCCTGATTTTTTCAAAGTTCTTACATTATAGCACCCTGTTAACAAAAAATCAATATATTTCATATTTTGTTTTCTTCGAAGCAATACACAGAGAAAACTCGGGAGACAACAGGCCCGTATCTGTATACATATTATATGTAGAAAAGGGATTACTTACTATATTCTCTTGCCGCATAATTAAATAACATTGACATTTATTCTTCCCTGTTATATAATATTTTTGTATGCTGAAGTGAATGAAGTACAGCTTCGGCAAAGCACTAAATTACTGTGAAAGGACAGAAAATATGAACACAATCGACAAAAATTACGAGGCTCTGTTCACTCCCTGGAAAATCGGTAATGTGGAAATCAAAAACCGTATCGTAATGTGCCCTATGGGCGGTACATCTCTTTTCGGTTGGTTTGAACTGGGTGGCTGTCACTTCGATAAGGAAGCGGCAAAGCTTTTCCTCGAAAGAGCAAACAATAATGTAGGTCTTATCATCCCCGGTATCGCACCTCTTCGTGACACCTTCTGGGGTAAATGGCTGTGGCAGAATCCTAAAATGTTCGCAGAGCTCAAAGAGTTTATGGACGAAATTCATAAGACGGGTGCCAAGCTTTTCGTTCAGCTTACTGCAGGTATGGGCAGAAGCTGGGCCATCACCGAGCTTGTAGCTCCCTTACATAAGAACAAGTTCACCCGTGCTCTCGTAAAGCCCATTCTGGACACCTCTCACGAGCTTGCTTCTCCCTCTCCTCAACCCTCCCGTTGGGCACACGACATTATCTGCCCCGAAATGACCAAAGAGCAGATTCACGAAATAATCGAGGCCTTCGCCAAAACCGCCAAGCTCTGCCGTGATGCAGGTGTAGACGGTGTCGAGGTTCACGCAGTTCACGAGGGCTATCTTCTCGACCAGTTTGCCATCGAGTTTTTCAATAAGAGAACAGACGAATACGGCGGCTCCTTCGAAAACAGATACCGCTTCGCAGTAGAGGTAGTCAAGGCTATCAAGGAGGCCTGCGGCGAGGATTATCCCGTCTCTCTGCGTTATTCCGTAGAGTCAAAGATGAAGGGCTTCTGCGAGGGTGCTATGCCCGGCGAAAAGTATACGGAGGTAGGCCGCGCTATGGCTGAATCCGAAAAGGCCGCAAAGTATCTTCAGGATGCCGGCTACGATATGCTTAATGCCGATAACGGTACATACGACTCCTGGTACTGGGCACATCCGCCTATGTATATGCCTCAGAACTGTAATCTCGACGATGTAGCACACATTAAGGAATTTGTAGACATTCCCGTAGTCTGTGCCGGTCGTATGGAGCCCGATGTAGCCGCAAAGGCTGTCGAGGACGGCAGAATCGACGCTGTAGGTGTTGCACGTCAGTTCCTTACCGACCCTGCCTGGGTAACGAAGCTTATCGAGGGCAGATTAGAGGAAATCAAGCCCTGTATCTGCTGTCACAGCGGCTGCTTTAACTTCTCCTCCTCAAAGGGTCACGCAAATACACAGGACCTTCTCGATACTATGGGTCTTGCTCGCTGTGCTCTTAATCCCGAAACGATGCAGTCAAAGAAATATAAGATAGTTCCCGCAAAGAAAGCAAAGAAGGTCGCAGTTATCGGCGGCGGGATCGGCGGTATGGAGGCCGCCATCGTCTGCGCAAAGAGAGGCCACAAGGTTACTCTTTATGAAAAGACCGACAAATTAGGCGGTGTATTTATTGCCGCGGCTGCTCCCTCCTTTAAGGAGAAGGACAGAGACCTTATCAAATGGTACATCCGTGAGCTTTCCTGCCACGACATCGAGGTGAAAATGAACACAGAGGTCAGAGACATCGCCTCTCTCGGTGCTGACGAGGTTATCGTAGCTACAGGCTCGAAGGCCAGAAGCATTCCCGTCAAGGGTGCCGACACGGCAGTAGAGGCTGTGGAATATCTCCTGGGTGAAAAGGAGGTAGGCGAAAAGGTTACGGTTATCGGCGGCGGCCTTACCGGATGCGAAATCGCTTACGATCTTTATCTTCAGGGTAAAAAGCCCACTATTATCGAAATGCAGGATGACCTTATCACCACTCCCGGCATCTGTCTGGCAAACACCTCCTTCCTGCGTGATTTCTTTAAAACAAACAAGGTTCCCGTTTATCTCGAAACCTCCGTTTCTGAAATCGCTGACGGTAAGGTAGTGGCAAAGGATAAGAACGGAAAGAGCTTCGACATCGAAGCTGACAGCGTAATTCTTTCCGTAGGCTACGCTCCCACACCCGTAGCACCCAAGGCAAAGCACGTTCACCTTATCGGTGACGCAGACAAGGTCGGAAATCTCCGCACCGTTATCTGGGGCGCTTGGGATGTAGCTATGAAGATATAAAAAGAAAAAGTTAAGTAAAGGAGAAAAATACTATGATTCTTACTAAAGAACAGCAGGCAATACTTGACGGCTCAAAGGGCGAGGTTATGGCGAAGGTTATGAAAACCCTCGTTATGTACGGTGAAGCCTTCGGCGCTGAAAAATTAGTACCCATTACCTCCGATTATAACCATCTCGTTACCTCCTTCGGTCTTAAGGTTATGTCTCCCGTTTACGACCTTATGCAGACCATTCTCGATGCAGGTGTCGTTTCGGGTCAGAAATTCTCCGTAGACCCCCGTCCCATCGATAAAAATGTTCCCGCAAACTTCCTTCAGAATCTTATTTTCAATAAGTTTATGTACACCAAGCAGGACTTTTATGAGGAGCAGCTTAAAAAGCTCGGTCTTCTCAATAAGGACGCCTTCACCTGCACCTGCTATATGGATGAGGTAGGAAACAAGCCTAAAAAGGGCGATGTTCTCTCCTGGGCAGAGTCCAGTGCCGTAGTTTACGCTAACTCCGTTTTAGGCGCGAGATGTAACCGTAACTCCGGTATCATCGACATTATGGGCTCCATCGTAGGCTTCGTACCCTATTTCGGTCTTCTCACCGATGAGGGCAGAAAGGCTACATGGGTAGTTAAGGTTCAGACCGAAAAGAAGCCCGAGGCACAGCTTTTAGGCTCTGCCATCGGTATGAAGGTTATGGAGGATGTTCCCTATGTGATCGGTCTGGATAAGTGGATAGGCACAGAGCTCGACGACAGCGCCTGCGCATATCTTAAGGACTTCGGTGCCGCCACAGCATCAAACGGTGCAGTGGGCCTTTATCACATCGACGGTCTTACACCCGAAGCTGTGGAGATGGGCGAAAAGCTCATCGCAGAGGGCGCAAAAGAATACATCATCGACGATGCAGAGCTCGAAAGAGTACAGAAAAATTATCCCGTTATCTGGAAAAAGCCCGACGCCGCTCCGAAGCTTTGCTTCATCGGCTGTCCCCATCTTTCACTCCAGCAGCTTAAGGACTGGACGGATAATATCGAAGGTGAGCTTAAGAGAAAGGGTAATGTAAAGGTAAGCGTTCCCACCGTTCTCACCGCCGCTCCGAAGGTGCTCGAGGCATTCGAAAAAACTCCCTATTATGCCCGTCTGCGCGCTACAGGTGTCATCATCTCCTACATCTGTCCTCTTATGTATATGAACAATCCTCTCTGCAAGAAAATGCCCGTAATTACCTGCTCCAATAAGCTTCGTACTTACACCACGGCCAAATTCTACAAGGAATCAGAGATCTTATCAATAATTACAGACGGAGGTAAAAAATAATGAAACAGTTTAAAGGCAGAGTTGTAACTCCCGGTGCTGTAACAGCCGAAGCTGTCGTTACCAAAAGCGGCTTCAATACCCTCGCATCCTTCCAGAACGCTCTCCAGTTCGGAGACAAGGAGGTAAAATGCGGAGATCAGAATAACGCTGATCTGTACGGCAAAGCCCTTCTTAACAAGGCTCTTTGTCTTCCCCAGACCATCGGCTCCACCACGGGCGGTCTCGTTCTCTACTGTGCCTGTGCACTTAAGAAAAATCCCGCCTGTATGCTTTTCTCACAGCCTATCGACTCTCTTGCGGCCGCAGGTGCGGTTTTAGCCGATGTGTGGGTTGACGGTGTGACGATGCCCGTTATCGACTCTCTCGGTGAGGAATTTCTCGATTATGTAAAGGACGGTATGACCGTTACAGTTAAAGAGGACGGCACAGTTGAGGTCGGCTGATTTATACATCGCAGAATAATAAAGGTCTGTAAAAAAGTGCAGACCGCATAAACCAAAACAAACAGAGGGTTTCTTCGGATTCGAAGAAACCCTTTAAAACATTAAAAAGCTGTGTTTTGCGACCTGTGCATACCGTATACTACCCCTTGTCTTTATAATGATTATGTGCTAAAATAAACACAGAAAATATAAAGGAGGCTTTATATGCTTGATTTTTTGGATAAATTTGAGGGTGTACAGATAATCGATGAAAGAAATTACTTCACTCTGATGACGGAAAAGGTGGAGCCTTATCTTGCCTCGAAAAGAACTGACGGTACCTTCCTTTCCGCTGACGGTCTCACTCTCCATTATGAGCAGTACGATAAAAAGCTTTCGCGGGGCACGGTCGTAATCCTTCACGGCTTTACCGAGTCGGCGGAGAAATTCCGCGAGGTCGCCTATTATTTCCGTAAGGCAGGCTATGCTGTTTTCTCGCTTGATTTAAGAGGTCACGGAAAAAGTGAGCATCGAAGCGGCAGGGCGGAAAGAGTGGAGACCGATGACTTCGAGCTTTACAGATCGGACCTGGAGATATTTATGAATGAGAAGGTGAAGCCTCTGACAGGAGACAGAAGGATTTATTTCTACACTCATTCTCTCGGAAGCACGGTGGCACTTCTTTATATGATGAAAAATCCCTATGCGGTGCACAAGGCTGTCCTTTCCTCACCGATGATATGCGGGAATATGGGTATGCCCGTAGCTGTGGCAGGTACTGTGGCGAAGCTTATCTGTCTTTTCGGCGGCAAGAATATTTCCGCACCGGGCAGATGTGTTTTTGACAGTGAGCAGACGGCAGAAAACGGTGACGCTTCCTCCGCGGCAAGGTTTGACTACTACCACGGCAAAAGAAAAAGAGAGCCTCTTTATCAGACGAGCGGCCCCTCCTTCGGCTGGGTAAAGGCTTCTCTTGCGGCCAGAGATAAAATACTGTCCTCACAGGGTATAAAAATGCTTAAGACCGGGCTGCTTATCTTTAAGCCCGAGGAGGACAGACAGCTTTTAGGCGAGTACACGGATAAATTCGCTTCTATGGCGAGAGTAAAGGTCAAAAAGGCGGAAAATTCCCGTCACGAAATCTTTATGAGCGGTGACAGTACGCTGAAATGGTATTTCGATGAAATTTTAGAATTTTATAAGGATTAAATGTCTTGCAAAGACAAAAGAACAGTGTTAGAATAAGGCTGAACAAAATACAGGAGGAAATATTATGGCAAAGTATGCAATCTACGGTGCAGGCTCTCTCGGTACGGTTTTAGGTGCCTACATAACCAAAAACGGCGGAGAGGTTGACCTTATAAACAGAAACAGACAGCATGTGGCTATTCTTAACGAAAAGGGTGCCAGGATAACGGGTACGGTAGAAATGACGGTGCCCGTAAAGGCTATCACTCCCGATGAGATGGAGGGTAAATACGATGTTATCGTTCTTCTCACCAAACAGCTTTTCAATAAAGAGGTAGTAACCTTCCTTAAGGATTATCTTTCCGAAAAGGGTGTAATCGTAACTCTGCAGAACGGTATCCCCGAGCCCGGCATCGCAGAGATAATCGGTGAGGAGCATACTATGGGCTGTGCGGTAGAATGGGGAGCCGCTCTTATCGAACCGGGTGTGTGTGAGCTTACCAGCGAGCCCGACAGCCTTTCCTTCCATATGGGTAAAATGAACGGCATCACCGATGAGCAGTTCCGTGAGGTAAAGGCACTTTTAGAGCTTATGTGCCCCGTTCACGAGGAGCCTAATCTTATGGGTGCCCGTTGGTCAAAGCTTCTCATAAACGCTACCTTCTCGGGCCTAGGCACCGTAGTCGGCGGTGTCTTCGGCGATGTTTCCGAGGATAAGAAGGGTAAGCAGGTAGCCATTCGCTGTATGAAGGAATGCATAGATGTAGGCCACGCGGCAGGTGTGGAGTTTGCGCCCGTCCAGGGTAAAAATATCGTAGGACTTTTCTACTATAAGGGTGCATTAAAGAGAGCCTTCGGTACGCTCCTTCTGCCCGTAGCTATGAAAAAGCACAGACTCATCGAGCCCTCGATGCTTCAGGATCTCAAAAAAGGAAAGCCCTGTGAAATCGATGCCATTAACGGTGTGGTATGCGAATTCGGAAGAAAGTACGGTGTAAAGACACCCGTTAACGACCGTATCGTGGAAATCGTAAAGAAAATACAGGCAGGCGAGCTTAAGGCGGACAAGGTTAACTTCAGCCTTTTCGATGAGCTTCTCTGATAAAATAATAAGGGGCTGTAAAAAAACGGAAGTTTTTTTACAGCTCCTTTATTGTTTATTAAACAGCCCCTGCTCTTTCGAGCATAATATAAGCGGCCATCGAGGTTCTGGCGCTGTCGGCATTATAAAGAGGCCAGCTGTGATTTTCCATAAGAGCGCTGTATTCTGTCATATATGTAACCACTCTGTCCAGATCGTTCATTACTGCGGCGGCATAAACATTTGCGCCCCAGTAGAAATCGTCGGGATAGTCGAAGTGCTCCCACTCGAAGCTGTCGCAGAATTTGCTGTAGAGGCTTTGAGCTCTTTTCGTTTCGGGCTCGATAACTCCGCAGATTATGGGGAAAAGCTGTGATGTGGCCTGCGGATAATATAAATCCCAGGAGAAAATCTTCGTGGGAATGCTCACATAGGCCGTTATTCCCGGTCTGTAGTAGCCGCCCACATTATTCCACAGCTTACTGTTTATGCTTTCCTTTACGGTGGAAATCAGCTCTTTGCAGTCATCACGCACAGAGGCATACTCATTTTTTCCGCAGTTCACTATTTCTTCGAAAATTCCCGCCGCGGCTACGGCACCCTCATAAACCTCGCAGTTATCCATAAGATATTTTACCCTGTGGTTAGGCTTCGCGTAGGTGAGGCCGTTCTGCAGATTTGAAAAGATAACAGAGACTATTCTTTCCAGGTCTTCGGCGTGGGAGACAAGATACTCGCTGTCGCCCGTTTTACACAGGTACTTATATACCACCGTGAGGAAGGTGGCCGCATAGGAGTCTGTCGTGTCGTAAGAATCGGCGTTGTCGGGCTCGGATATATCCTCACTTACTATTCTGCCGTCCTTCATCGTAATCACATAGTCGTAGATAGTGCCGTCGAGTCCGTTGAAATCCTCCTCGGCAGTGTTCAGATGCCCGAGGTGCCAATCCATATATCTTACTACATTGTCGGCGTATTTCTCTGCATTGTCGAGGAGAGCCAGTGCGGCGAAGTCTGCGAAATAGGGGTTCATACGAAGCTCACCGTCAGGGGCGTAGGTCATAGGCAAGGCACCGTTTTCCAGCTGGAGAGAAGCGAGCCATTCTGTTTCTGTTTCGTAAATCTCTCTGAAAAGAGCGATGCTTTCTTCTGTGGCTTCTGCCGTACACGGCTCTGTCTTTTCCAGGTCGGGAGCATCGAAGGGGATACCTAAAAGACTCATAGCCGCGAAGCATACGGACATAAAAAAGGAGATAACAGCTTTCATAATTTATGCACCTCACTGCGTTTTTTTCAATTATAGCACGAAATCTTCGTCAGTTCAATAGGCAGACGAATCTGCAGATATGTCAGCTTCAGCCGTTACGGCCTCCTTCTCCTTTAAGAGCTTTGAAAGTCCGAAAAGCTCGCCCGCTATCCAGAAGCAGAGTATAATCTGGGGAACTGAAAGTAAAAGGATAATGTAGGAATAAGCTTCGGTATTGATAGCAGTCGGTATAAAAAGTGACAGAGTCAGTACCGTATGGAGCAAAACCGTCGCAGTTCTCAAAGCAAGTAATCTTTTCCTTTTTGACTGTTCTATATCAAGAGAAGCGATGTTTGTAATAAGCTGAAAATAAAAGTAAATAGTAATGATACTGAATAAAAGGCTTATTAATGTCAGATTCCACGGAACAGCTGTTATTTTCAGTGCGAGGCTTACTATGTTCCATATTCCTATTGCTATGCCGAAGGGCTTTAGCAGTCCCGCTGACGGCTCTTTTTCGGAAAGGACAGGCAGGACTGAAACAATCATAAAGTATCCGAGCCAATCGGGAAGAATATCCACTGCTGAAATATTTATATTAAAGTATATGAATACATAGCTTATGGCTATCCTTTTTACGGCGGATGACAGAGCTTTAGTTTTCATTTATATTCACCTCCACCGTAAACACATCCGTAAGCCTGCCGTCGAGATAAATAGCTAACCTGCGTGTCGATTTGTAGCCTTCCATAAGCTGTTTGTAATCAAGATTACTGTTTGTATCGCTGTCGGTTACAGTCCTGTCCCATTTCTCACCGTCGTTTACGCTGTAAGCTCTTTTGCCGGTGCCGTCGGTAGAGCTGCTTGCGTAATCTTTTACAAGATAGGTTTTTTCAGAGACAAATTCGGTATCGGGGTCTGCTGTGTATTCTACAGCTACATGGCTGACTTTTTCGTAGTCATCACCGTCATAGCTGTATGTGTAGCCGGTTTCAATAAAGCAGCCGCTGAAGTCTGCATGGAGATGCACCTTGCTGTCATAGCCTATACTGTCCGTAAAGAAGGAGGTGTTTTCCGAGGATATTATACCGTAATCCGTTTGATAAACAGTCGTAGCCTTAACGGTAAGAGTGCCCTTTTCGCCTTGCCGGACTGACTCGAAAATTATGGGTACATCGGCTTTCAGACTATGCACCTGCATCAGAACGGAAGCATCCAGCGGATTTTTTGATTTTTTCCGTTCTCCCGTTTCTCTGACTGCCCAGCTGTCATTTTCTTTGAAAATTTCGACAGGGATGAGCAGAGTATCGCCGCCTGTGTGGTATTTATCGTCGGCACCTTCGTTTTCATCTTCCTCTGCCGTGCTGAAAACAAGAACTGCAGAATATTTTTCTTCCTCGGCTTTTATCAGATTGAACACGGAAAAGGGGCGTCCGCCCGAAGAAATTAAAATCTCTATTCCTTCATCGGTTTTATAATAATCGTGAAGCTTACCGAGTATTTCACCGTGCTTATCTGTCGGTGAAGCCGTAAGAAGCATTATCCCGTTATCCTCCATCAGTGCTTTTGCGTAGGTATCGAGGGCGCCGGCGACGGTCGTACAGCGGTTTATTCTCGAATAAACGAGAGCCGTCTGATATTCATATTCTGTTTTCGGAAAATATACATCGTTATCCGAAGAAAAGCCGGCACTTACAAACAGGCAGGGCAAGGATAGAATAACGGCGATACAGATTCCGACAAGAGACATACCCTTCGGATACCTTTTAAATCTTACGATAGCTTCTATTCTTTTTGAGATGTTTTTGCCACCGTTTGACACAGAGGTTGTGCCGGGCATACGGGCGTATTTTCCGTTAATCTCATTCAGCAGAAGCAGGCCGTATTCTCTCCGCTTTTCACCCTCCAGTTTTTCGAGCACTCTTTGGTCGCAGAGCATTTCCATATCGTTTCCGATAATATTAAACACATAATGCATAAACGGATTACACCAATGCAGGCAACGGAGAATACACCAAAATACATTCTGAAGAGAATCGAGATGCTTAAGATGCATAATTTCGTGCATCAGAATTTTTTCGTCGGTTTCTCTTCCGAAGGGCAGAACGAGGACGGGGGGTAAGATACCGCAGATAAAAGCACTGTTAATCCCTTCGACGGAAACTACTCTGATGTTTTTTATCTTGTTCCCGGAAAGGAAGCGCTGCAGCTCGCCTTTATTCTCTAAAGAAATTTCGTTTCCTTTTTTCAAAATGAAGCGAAGCCTTATGTAGGACAGCAGATAGAACAGCAAACAGGCGATAACACCTGCAGCATATATTACGAAGAAAATATCGGTAATACTTTTCGGTGCAGAGCTGATGTGCGGTATGACGGCTGACGGCTCTGTCGCGGTAAGCGGCAGGGTGTAAGCCGAGCTGAGACTGCTTTCGACATAGGTTTTCAGCATTTCGAGATAAATACCGAAGGGTAACAGCACTAATTTCTCGGCTTTTACGGGCATAAGGATTCTCAATACTAACAAAATCCATATTCCGTATTGCCAGCGCGGAGTAAGCTTATCTCTGAAAATGCTTTTTGTAATAAGCAGAAGCCCTGCGACCAGACTTACGGAGACGGTTTGAAGTAAAAATTCCCAGATATTTACCATAGCTACACCTCCATTTCGTCAAGAAGCTTTTTTAGCCTTTCTATTTCCTTCTTTGAAATCGGTGATTCTTTCAGAAAAGCGGCAATCAGATCCGATGTCGCGCCGGAATATACCTTGCTTAAAAGCTCATCTCTTTCGTTTTTTGCGCATTTTTCACGGCTTACAGCGGCTGAATACGGAGTGCGGCTGCCGCGCTCGATATTAACCAGACCCTTTGCCTCCATTCGGTTAAGATATGTAAAAACTGTATTTTTGCTCCAGCCGTTGAGCTCGTTAAGTGCGGAAGCGATGCTTTTAAGAGCGAAGCTCTCTCCCTGCCAAAGAACCTCCATAACGGACCATTCAGCTTCAGATAGTTTCATATTAATTCCTCCTTTTCTCTTTTTTACTACAGTTGTAGTACGATTTTATCTTACACCTGTAGTAAGATTTTGTCAATAGTATTTAAAAAATAAGGTGTGGTCGCGGTAAAGATTTATCTGTGCAGTCTGCGGATATGTCTGTGAAAGCAAAAACCGCACTCCGAAAGGAATGCGGCAATAAAAGACGAAGCTGTGGGGGATGAAAAAAGAGTGTTCACACGAAAACCGTAATGAACACTCGAAATGGTGGGCAGGGATGGATTCGAACCATCGAAGTCACTGACGGCAGATTTACAGTCTGCTCCCTTTGGCCACTCGGGAACCTACCCATATTTAACTGGAGCTGGTGGACGGACTCGAACCCCCGACCTGCTGATTACAAATCAGCTGCTCTACCAACTGAGCTACACCAGCGCGTGCTGCGCGTTCAACGCTCGAATATAATACCACAAGTTTTTCGGTTAGTCAAGAGTTTTCTTTAAATTTTTTTCGACTTTTTTAAAAAAGTTTTTGAGGGGAAAAGGGCGGTGTTTTGCAGGTGAATTTCGGCTTTTGTCTTTGTGATTTCTGCATATCTTTTTTTGCTTTTTGCTGAAAGATTTTTCTGCATACAGAAAAAAACAGTATTTTTCGGAAAAACTATTGATTAAGCTGTCGAATATTGTTATTATTTCAGTAACGGAAAAAATCACTGATTATAATAATAAGAAAAGAGGTTATGACTGTGACACTGTTTGATATATTATCTCTCGTCGGCGGACTTTCGCTGTTCCTTTTCGGTATGAATCTGATGGGTAATTCTCTGGAAAAGAAGGCTGGCGGTCAGCTCAAATCGATTCTCGGTAAGATGACTGATAATCCCGCCAAAGGCTTTATGCTCGGAATGGTCGTAACGGCTGTTATTCAGTCCTCCTCTGCTACTACCGTAATGGTCGTAGGCTTCGTTAACTCGGGTATTATGACGCTTCATCAGGCTGTCGGCCCGATTATGGGCGCTAATGTGGGTACTACGGTAACGAGCTGGATTCTTTCTCTTGCCGACATCAAGGGCGGCGGATTTATGGACTTTTTTAAGCCCGACGCCTTCGTCCCCGTGCTCGCTCTCATCGGTGTCTATTTGCTGATGTTCAGTAAAAAGAGCAGAAATAAGGATACGGCAATGATTCTTCTGGGCTTTGCCACTCTTATGACAGGTATGTCCGCGATGTCCGATGCTGTTTCGGGACTGAAGAATGACCCGCAATTTACCGGCATACTCACCCTTTTCTCTAATCCTGTTTTAGGCGTTCTGGTAGGTGCGGTCCTCACTGCCATCATCCAGTCCTCCTCGGCCAGCGTCGGTATACTCCAGGCTCTGTCTACCACGGGTGCCATCACTTTCGGTGCGGCTATACCTATTGTTATGGGTATGGCTATCGGCACCTGTATCACTGCTGTCCTTTCGTCCGTCGGAGCCAATAAAAACGCAAAACGCGCTACACTCGTGCATCTTTATTTCAATATCTTCGGCACCATAGCCGCTCTCGCTCTTTTCTACGGTGCAAATGCCATCTTCAATTTTGATTTCGTAGATAACACGGCTACCTCCGTGGGCATAGCTGTCGTCAATACCGCATACAAGGTATTCTGCGTGGTTATGTGGGCGCCGATGATTAAGGTGCTCGAGAAGCTCGCTGCTATGTCTATCAAGGACACAGAGGAAAAAGAAAAGTACGAGATGCTCGACGAAAGACTTCTCGCCACTCCCGCAGTTGCTGTGGAGCGCTGCCGCAGTGTTACGATGACTATGGCAGACATCGCTACGGAATGCTTCCGCCGTTCCGTAAGACTGTTAGACGGTTATAACAGCGAGGATTATGATTTCGTTATCAAGGCAGAAAAGAAGACCGACAAATACGAGGATATTCTCGGAAGCTATCTCGTCAAGGTTTCTGCTCTCGAGCTTACTGACGAGGACGCTGCAGAAACAGCGAAGCTTCTTCACATTATCGGAGACTTCGAAAGAATTTCCGACCACGCAGCCAGTATTCTTAAATCATCTGAAGAGCTGAATGAAAAGAAAATGAGCTTTTCGGGCGAGGCGGCTAAAGAGATTAATGTTATGGTTAATGCCGTTTTGGAAATTATGGATCTTGCATACAAAAGCTTCATCGAAAATGACAGAGAAGCCATCAAGGGCGTAGAGCCTCTCGAGCAGGTAGTCGACGACCTCAAGGCAGAGCTTAAAAGTCAGCATATCCGCCGTCTTACGAGGGGCGAATGTACCATCGAGCAGGGCTTCGTCTTCGGCGATATTATCACTAATCTCGAAAGAGTGGCTGACCACTGCTCGAACATTGCCGGATGTGTAAAGGAAACCGCACACCAGGAAATGGATATGCACTCCTACGCCAAAAAGGTCAGAAAAGAAAACATCAGCCATTACAATGAAAGATATGAGGAGTATAAGAAAAAGTACTCCGTATGATTTTAGGGAAAGATAAAAGGACAGGTTTACGCCCTGTCCTTTTTTGGTCGCTTATTCACATAAGTCCTAATTCCTTACACTTTTTTACATGACCCTCCCAGGTTTCATTGAAATAAAAATTCTTTTCCTCATCCGTAACGAAGAAGAAATAGTTGCTCTCTGCAGGGTAAAGAGCAGCCTCGATGGCAGCCTTGCCCGGGCAGGTAATGGGACCCTCCGGAATGGCGGGACATTTGAAAACATTATAAAGAGCTCTGTACTTGTCTGTTTCCGCTAAAAGCTCCTCCTCGGTGATTTCGCGGCCTTTTTCTTCTTCGATAAGCTTTTTAAGGTAGGGGGAGCTTACCACATAATCCTCCAGGTATCTGATGGTTACATCGCACTCGAGCTTCGTGCCGCTCTCGAGACGGTTATAAAGGACGGAGGAAATGAGCTTCATCGATTCCTCGGAGTAGGATTCCTCCTGGATGATGGCGGCCAGAGAAATAATCTCGTCGAGAGTGTAGCCGAGCTCCTTCGCTCTTACGGAGTATTCGCCGGTGAGCTTCGCCGAGGTGTTACGGAGAATCTTTTTCAGCACATTTTCCGCGCTGTCATTAAGGTAAAATTCATAAGTGTCGGGGAACAGGTAGCCCTCTAAAAGAAAGGCTCTCTGTGAGCCGGGGATAAATTCGGTGAAGGTGTAGCCGAGAGAAGATATATAGTCGGCATCGTTAGTGAGTTTTATGAAATCCGAGGCGGAGCAGACTCCGTTTTCCTCTAATCTTTCGGCTATCTGTACTACCGTGAAGCCCTCGGGAAAGGTTACGGTGGCGGTGGGTATGCCCGTGGTGGAGGCAGCGGTCGGAGCGGCCGTGGTGGAGGTTCCCGCTTCGTTTTTACCGCATCCGAACAGGAAAAGGATACAGATAAAAAGGAAAAGCACCGTGATTTTTTTCATTTTCTTCACTTCCTTTATTTTTTTATTATGTCAGAATTTTATCACAGAGATGCGGAAAAATAAATAGAAATGCCGATAATTTATTAATTTTGTAAGAAAATGGCAATTTGTTTTAATAAAACAGACTCTATTTTTAAGAAAAGACTTGAAAAATCTTCGCATTTGTTATAAAATGAAACAGATAAAAAATCTTAAAGTATTCGGAGGAATATAAAAATGGTATCAGCAGGTGATTTCAGAAACGGCGTTACTTTCGAAATGGACGGTAACGTACTTCAGATTATCGAATTTCAGCATGTTAAGCCCGGTAAAGGTGCAGCCTTTGTCCGTGCAAAGGTAAAGAATGTTATTACAGGCTCCGTTATCGAGCGCACCTTTAACCCCAGCGAAAAGTTCCCCACAGCCTTCGTTGAGAGAAAGGATATGGAGTATTCTTACAATGACGGCGGTCTCTACTACTTTATGGATCCCGAAAGCTATGAGCTCGTTCCCATTAACGAAAGCGAGCTTTCCGATAACTTCAAATTCGTTAAGGAAAATATGACCTGTAAGGTTCTTTCCTATAAGGGTAATGTTTTCGGTGTAGAGCCTCCCACATTTGTAGATCTTCAGGTTACAAAGACAGATCCCGGCTTCGCAGGCAACACAGCCACAAACACCACAAAGCCCGCTACGCTCGAAACAGGTGCAGAGGTTAAGGTTCCTCTCTTCATCGATGAGGGCGAAATCATTAAGATTGACACCAGAACAGGTGAATATCTCGGCCGTGCATAAGATAATAATATCTTATATTTTTTAAATTTAAAGAAAGGAAACGAATATTATGTCAGTTTCAGAAAATGTTGCATATTTAAAGGGTCTTATGGAAGGCCTTGATTTAGACGAGGATAAGAAGGAAACCAAGCTCTTCACTGCTATCATCGACACTCTCGATGAAATTGCATCCGAGCTCAGCGATATGGAAGAGGATATGGAAGACCTTTCCGATTACATCGAAGAAATCGACGAGGATCTCGGCGATGTAGAAGAATATGTTTACGACGAGGACGACTGTGACTGCGATTGCTGCTGTGACGATGACGACTGCGATTGCTGTGAAGACGAATGCCTCGAGGTAAACTGCCCCGCTTGTGAAAACGATGTCTGCATCGGCTTCGACGAAATCAACGATGACGGTGAAGCAGAATGTCCCTGCTGCGGTGCTATTCTCGAATTCGAAATCGAAGAAGAGGAAGAAACCGAAGAATAATTTCTGACTAAAAGCAAATCTCCTCGGCTGATGTCGGGGAGATTTTTTATGAGGTATTTATGATAATAAGAAAGCCTGTAAGAGAGGATATTCCCGCACTTTTAGACATTTATAACTATGAGGTGGAAACAGGTGTGGCTACCCTCGACATCAATAAAAAGACTCTTTCCGAATGGGAAAGCTGGTACGGTAATCATAACATCGGAAACCATCCGCTTATAGTCTGTGAGGCGGACGGAGAGGTGGCGGGCTATGCCACTCTTTCTGACTACAGAGAAAAGGAAGCCTACAAATCCACGGTAGAGCTTTCCGTTTATGTTTCACCCCTTCACCGTAAAAGGGGAGTGGGCACAGCGCTGATGGAGGCTATCCTTTCCATAGCAAGAGAGGACGAAACCGTGCATACGGTGGTCTCTGTTATCACTGCGGGAAATGAGGCCTCCCGCCGTCTTCACGAAAAATTCGGCTTCACCTTCTGCGGTACTATCACCGAAGTCGGAGAGAAATTCGGAAGATATGTGGATATAGAGAATTACAGCTTAAAGGTTAAGTGAAAAAAGGAGCAGCTCACTGCACCGGGGACACATTCAATAACAGCCTTTTGTGTGACCCGGGTGTAAGGACAGCTCCTTAAATTATTTATGTGTTAAATTATCGATTCCGAGAATATAATCGGTAGTAACCTTGTGAAACAGAGCAAGACGGATAAGAACCTCTGTGGGAATATCTCTTTGCCCGAGCTCGTAGTTACTGTAAACCTGCTGTGAGCAGTTCAATATTTCGGCCATCTGCTTTTGAGTAAGATCTTTGTCCTCGCGAAGGTCGCGGATTCGTTTGTACAGCATTTCAATCACCGTCATTATTATATGTGACTGCAATTTGCGGTATTGACTTATACTGCAAATTGCAGTATAATGCTTTCGTAGCAGGTCGTTGATTTTAATGCTTCAATCTGTTATGATATAAAAAAGGAGATGGATAAAATGAAGGAAAGCAGACTGTCTTTTAGAAGCTTAAGCCCCCGTGTTACGGGCCTTATTGTCGGCTTTATGTGGCTTAACTATTTTGCGAATGATCTGTACGATTTGATTATGGGGCTCATAAAGGTCTTAATTGCGGCGGATGAGGAAATGCTGATGGGTCATTATGAGGATGAGCTGATGACTTCTTATTCCTCGGCAGATATTGTGTCGATTATTATTTCCTCTGTGATAGGCTTGATTGTGGCTGTCGGACTTCTGAAAAACCATCCGAAAATTGTTCTCGCCGGTGCTGTCCTTTCGGCAGGCGAGGGAGGCTTTTATCTTGTACAGAATTTTATGCAGGAGGGAGCATACCCTTCGGTCATAATCCTTAATGCAATATCCGTTCTTTCGGTGGTGCTTATCATCCTTTCACTCGTTTCGTTCAGAGAATTTCTGTCGAAAATCTGCTTTCTCATTGTAGCTGTTGCGAATGCTTTTGCCGCCGTGGGTGCATTTGTTGCGTGTGTGGCACCGATATATCTGGCAGAGGATTTTTTTGAGGCGGCAAATATAATTCTTTCCTCAATAGAGGCTTCGGGCTTCATAAGCAGACTTCTCACAATCGCTCTGTTTATCTATGCTCTCGTGCTGATAAATTATGAGGGGGAGGATGTGCAGGAAAAATGTGTCGGTGATGCGGTCGAAAATTATTCTTACATTAAAATGAAAAAGCATCTTGCTCTGTTCTTTTTCTTAGCTCCGGTGTGGTATTTTGTATGGACACACCGCACTACAAGGGTGATTAATGAAATAAAAGGCGAGTACAATAAATATAAGCCGGGAAGAGAAACACTGAAGCTGCTCATTCCTTTCTATTATATTTACTGGTCATACAGACAGGGCGAAAGGCTCGGGGAAGAGCTGGCAAAATGCGGAGCCGAAGAAAAGGGGATGGGAACGGTGGCTGTTGCCATGAATATTCTCACTACCTTCGGCGGACAAATTTATCTGCAGGATAAAATCAACGAATACTGTATCATCAGCGGTAAAAAGCTGAAGAAAAAAGCCGAATATGATTACGATGAAACCGAAGGCATAATACCCGAGTATCCCGTGGATACTACAGAGCAGAAGCCGACGGAAATAGTGATAGACGACTAAAGGGAAAAGAGGGTGCAGACAGGCATCCTCTTTTGTTATGCGGTATAAGAAGCTTTATCGTAATCGGTGGTGCATTACATATAACCGAAAGCTCGGGGCTTACTCCTTTATCACGCTTTCCCCTACAGTCAATAAAAAACTTTCATTAGTCTGAACTGTAAAGCAGCATAACGGTTTTGGTTACTTTTGCCAAGACAAAAGTAACTCTGCGAAGCAAAACCTTCTGAAAGAAATTCCGTTTCAATAAAACCGTCAGTCGTCATCGCTCGAGCCGCTGTGGCTTTTACTTTGGCACCGAAGAGCACCAAAGTAAACAAAGCGCCCTTTTTCTCGGGAAAATACTTTCCCTCGGTGGCCGCCATCGCAGGCTCGGCGGAGATAAACGGTAGTGCGAACATATAACCAAAGGCTCGGGGTTTACTCCTTTATCACGCTTTCCCCCACAGCCAATAAAAAGCCTTTCATTAGTCTGACCTGTAAAGAGGTAATACGCATCTCGGTGCGGACATAAAAAGGAAGCACGGGAAAGCCCACCGGAAAACGGAGAAACGGTAGCCTTACAGCGGTGATAATCTGTATTTTTTCGGTAGTGAAGCCTGTAAAGGGAAGTGGAAGGCCAGAATGATGAGGGAGAACTAAATCATTTATCAAACCTCGCTCCGAAAAAAACAAAATTATCATCCGAATAGTTGTATATTAATAGTAGCTGAAAACGGTTTTGGTTACTTTTGCCAAGACAAAAGTAACTCTGCGAAGCAAAACCTTCTGAAAAAAATTCCGTTTCAATAAAACCGTCAGTCGTTATCGCTCGAGCCGCTGTGGCTTTTACTTTGGCACCGAAGAGCGCCAAAGTAAACAAAGCGCCCTTTTCCTCGGGAAAATACTTTCCCTCGGTGGCCGCCTTCGCAGGCTCGGCGGAGACAAAAGGTCTGCGTAGTAAAGAAATCACCCGCCGTTATTGGCGGGTGAAAGTGATAAAAGGCTTATTTTATGTATTTGGCCACATATTCACGGAACAGCTCGTCTGCTCTTTCGGCACAGTCGGGATCACTTTCCAGGCCGTGGTCAGAATGGGGATAGCTCACGAAATCATATTCCACTCCGTACTGCTCGAACTTTTCCGTAATTGAAAGCGCATTGGAATAGGGTACGATGGAATCCTTTTCGCCGTGGCAGATAACGGTGGGAACAGTGCTTTCGTTTACATAGGTTACGGGCGAAGCCTTGTCTAAAGCCGCCTTGAAGTCTGCCTTGCTTCCGATGGTGAAGCTTTCACCGCAGGCCCATGACATAAGTCCGCACAGGGTGTCTGTGTCGCCCAGGGCGTTTTCGTGGTAGAAATTATCGTCGTAAAGGTCGGTCGGTCCGCTGTAGCTGACGACGGCGGCAGGTGTGATGGGTGCCGTGTCCTTTCTCGAGTAGGCATAAAGCATAGACAGATGCCCGCCTGCCGATGCACCGGTCAGAAGCACTCTGTTAATGCTCACATCCTTTTTCTCTGCTGTGTCTCTGATAGCCGAAAGAGCGGCATCGATGTCGTCCATAATATCCAGAACGCTGATGCTATCGTCGATGTAGCGGTAATTGATAGCCGCGGCGGCTATGCCTTCAGAGTTCGCACAGTTCGAAAGAGCATCCTTGTAGGTGTCCTTGTCACCGGCGATCCAAGCTCCGCCGTGAATGAAAAGAATGAGACCGACCTCTCCGTCGTTATCCTTCGGTATGGCAAGGTCGAGAATCTGCCTTTCGTGACTGCCGTAGGACATATTGGCGAAAACATAGGCATCGGAGCTGTCTATTCCGCTGAAAATTCCGCCGAGACCGAGTGCATTGAGAACGGTGAAGATAGCTGTGATGAAAAACGCGATGATTTTACTGAACATAATGTTTTCCTCCTTTTAATGTGATTTTATCTTTTTTCGGTCAGAAGCCGAAATGCTTTACGAGTCTTTCGTAATCCTCGTCGCTGATGGCGCAGATGCTGCCGTGTCTCGGGGAGAAATCCATAGAATAATCCTCTCTGCTTACGGGAAGATAGCTTTCGAAATCCTCTGTCTGCTGCATAAAGAATCTTCCCTTTCCGTATTCGTCCATAATGAGAAGGTAGGTGTCCGTGCCGTTTACGGGATACATCTCACTGCCCTCCACACCGCTCGGCGCCATAGAAACCACTACGGGCTCGTCCCTGTAGGGACCTTCGGGTCTGTCGGAAAGGACATAGGCTATGGTCTGGTCCTCGTCGTGCTTGAAGAACAGATAGTATTTGCCGTTTTTCTTATTATATATTATGTCGCCGTCGATGGTCTGTATGTTTTCGCGACAGTACAATTTTTCGGGCCTTGTGATGGTTTTGAAATCATCGGTGAAGGCATAGTACATTCCTGCCACATTGTGCTCCTTCGTGGAATGAGCCCAGTAGAGCATATAGGCTTCCTTTTCGCTGTGCCATAAGGCCTGAGGCGCCCAGGCGCGGGTGGTGTTTGCAAATTCACCGCCGAGGGCTTTTATGTCGATGACGGTTTCGTCTGTCCACTCGGTGAGATTTTCCGACTTCCAGGTAACGAGTGCGTGGTTTGACTCCCAGCCCTCTTCGCATTTCATATCCGTACCGACGATGTACCAGCATCCGTCCCGGCCCTTTAAAATGTAAGGGTCGCGCACACATTTTTTGCCCTTGTTATGCTCGATGACCGGCCTGTTTCCGTTAAGGGGTCTGAAATTATATCCGTCCTCGCTTACGGCGAAATGCAGAGTCTCCTCACCCTTTCCGTTGCCGACGAAGTAAACGAAAAGATATTTCCCGAAAAGGCTTTTTGCAGGCTTGGCGTAGTCCATAATCTTGTCTCCTTATTTCTTTATTTTGCTCCAGTATTCCTTCGCCGACTGCTCGGTTTTATTGTCTCCGTAGAGATAATATTTTTTATTCTTTATCCTGTCGGGAAGATACTGCTGGGGAACATAGTGGGCGGGATAATCGTGGGGATAGAGATAAAACTGTCCCTTATTCTGATTATCCTCACCGTCGTAGTGCATATTCTGCAGCTGACGGGGGATGGGGCCGAGGTTGCCCTTTTTCACATCGGACATAGCTTCGTTGATAGCCATATATGCCGAGTTTGATTTAGGCGAATTACACACGAGGATAACCGCATTGGCCAAAGGGATTCTTGCCTCGGGAAGACCCACCATAAGCGCCGTGTCCACCGCCGCCTTTACGATGGGAATTATCATCGGGTAGGCAAGACCTACATCCTCGTTTGCACATACGAGGAGCCTTCTCGTGGCTGAGGGAAGGTCTCCCGCCTCGAGAAGCCTGGCGAGATAATGGAGAGCGGCATCGGCATCACTGCCGCGCATACTTTTCTGAAAGGCGGAGAGAATGTCGTAATGCTCGTCGCCCTCACGGTCATATTTCAGAGCACTTTTCTGTGTGAGCTCTTTTGCCTTATCGAAGGTGACGAAAATTCTGCCCTCTTTGTCGGGGAGAGTGCTTAAAACGCAGAGCTCTGCCGAATTCATCGCCTTTCTCACATCTCCGCCGCAGGAAACGGCGATGTGTCTTATGGTTTCCTCGTCTGCTGCTATGGGTATGTTCTTTTCCGTGGCAAGATAGGAAAAGGCGCGTCTGACTGCGGGAATTATGTCCTCTGCCGAAACGCTTTTAAATTCGAAAACCGTACAGCGACTTAAAATTGCTCCGTGAATGTAGAAATAGGGATTTTCCGTGGTGGAGGCGATGAGGGTGATTTCTCCTCTTTCGATGTAGTCCAGGAGAGTCTGCTGCTGCTTTTTATTGAAATACTGTATTTCGTCCAGGTACAGCAGTATGCCCTGCGGTGCGGCGAGGGTGTCGAGCTCGGCCACGATAGCCTTTATGTCAGCCGTGGAGGCCGTGGTGCCGTTAAGCTTATGAAATTTACGGTTTGTCTTTTTCGCCATAATGGAGGCAAGGGTTGTCTTGCCGATACCGGAGGGACCGTAAAAGATGAGATTAGGAAGCTCTCCGGATTCGATAATATTGCGCAAGGCGGCTCCTTCTTCGAGTAAATGTCTTTGTCCGACGATGTCTCCGACGGTTTGCGGACGTAGTCGGTCGGCAAGGGGTGCTTTCATTCTTTCACCTGCTTTTCCTTTTTTATCTTTAATAATTTTAACATTATTTTTTAATGTTGTAAATAGTTTTAAGAAGGTAAAAATTAAAGGGGCTTTTTGACTTCAAAGAGCAGATAATATTAGAGAGGTGACTAAAATATTTTTTACAGAAAAGATATTTAGTGTATTTTTCACAAAAAGCCTCAAAGGGTCTTTTATTTTGCGGAAAATAATGTTATAATGCATTAGTTATATAGTGAGTTATACTGTCCTTGAATGAATAGGGACGACAAATATATTGGCGCATTTCCGAACAGAAAAAACGGAAAGGGAGATTTAATTTTGGAAAAATTAGTAATCCACGGCGGTAACAGACTGTCGGGCGAGGTAGAAATAAGCGGTGCCAAAAATGCCGCAGTAGCCATCATTCCCGCTACACTTCTTGCCCAGGATGTATGCCGCATCGAAAATATACCGAACATAAGCGATGTTTCCTGTATGGTCAGAATTTTAAGTCAGATGGGCGCACAGGTAAAATACATCAATAAGCATACCATCGAGGTAAACACCAAAACCGTCAATTCCTACATCGTGCCTCATGAGATGACCAAACAGCTCCGTGCTTCCTACTATCTCATCGGTGCACTTTTAGGCAGATATAACAGAGCGAAGGTAGCCTTGCCCGGCGGATGCGATTTCGGTGTAAGACCCATCGATCTTCACATAAAGGGCTTCGAGCTTTTAGGTGCCACGGCAGTTACCGAGGGCGGTATGATTAATGCTTCTGCTGACCACCTTACTGGCAGTGCTGTTTATATGGACAAGGTATCCGTAGGTGCCACTATAAACATTATGCTCGCCGCCGTAAAGGCCAGAGGCCTCACCATCATCGAAAACGCCGCAAAGGAGCCTCACATCGTAGACCTGGCAAACTTCCTCAATGCCATGGGCGCAGATGTCAGAGGTGCAGGAACTGATGTTATCAAAATCCACGGCGTAACCAATATGCACGGCTGTACCTACTCCATCATTCCCGACCAGATAGAGGCAGGCACCTATATGGTAGCCGCCGCCGCAACGGGCGGAGATGTACTCGTTAAAAATGTAATCCCGAAGCACCTCGAGTCCATCACGGCAAAGCTCGTCGAGTGCGGTGTGGAGGTTACGGAATATGACGATGCGGTGAGAGTTCAGTCCGACGGCAGCTTCAGAAAATGTAATCTTAAAACTATGCCTCACCCCGGCTTCCCCACGGATATGCAGCCCCAGATGGCCGTTCTTCTCTCCGTGGCAAAGGGAACCTCTCTCGTTTCCGAGGGTGTGTGGGATAATCGCTTCAGATATGTAGAGCAGCTCATCAGAATGGGCGCCAATGTTCAGGTGGACGGAACCATCGCCGTGTTCCAAGGTGTGGAGGAGCTCACGGGTGCTCCCGTAAAGGCCGATGACCTTCGTGCCGGTGCGGCTATGATTATCGCAGGGCTTATCGCCCGCGGCATCACCGAGGTCGAGGACATCGTCTACATCGACAGAGGCTATGAGGATTATGTGGAAAAATTCAGAAACCTCGGCGCGGACATTTACCGTAAGGAGTTTCGCGAGACTGAAGCAATCAATAATGCAGGCTAAATAGCCTATAAAGGAGTTTGTGAAAGTTTGATATTTTGACAAACTCTTTTTTATGTGAAAAAGCAGAGAAATCTGCAGAAAGGAAGATTATGGCAAAGTTCTGCTCACTCTTTTCGTCGAGCTCGGGTAACTGTACCTTTCTGGGAAACGGTGACCGCGGTATACTTATCGATGCGGGAGTCAGTGCTAAAAAAATCAAGGAAGCACTTCTTTCCAGAGAAATCGACCCGGCTAAAATCGACGGCATATTCGTCACTCACGAGCACAGTGACCACATAAACGGCATAAGAGTACTGGCTTCTGCTTTTAAAATTCCTGTTTATGCTACGGAGGGCACTATGTCGGCCCTGGAGGAAAACGGCACGGTAAACGGTAAGTTTCCCTTCGAAATTATGCCCCGCGAGGGTGTGCAGGCAGGCGATCTTTTCGTTACCTGCTTCGAAACTCCCCACGACAGCCGTGAAAGCTGCGGGTATAAGATAGCCTTTCCCCACGGACAGAAGGCGGTAATCGCCACGGATATCGGAGTTATCACTCCCACGGTGGAAAAGGCACTTACGGGTGCGGAGCTGGTAATGCTCGAATCAAACCACGACATCGCTATGCTTCAGAGCGGAGATTATCCCTACTATCTGAAGCGCAGAATCCTCTCCGACAGAGGCCATCTTTCTAATGCGGCCTGTGCAGAGGAGGCGGTAAGACTCATAAAAAAAGGAACTGCACGGCTTTTTCTCGGTCACCTGAGCACGGAAAATAATTTTCCCGACCTTGCCTATCAGACCACCTTCGCCGCGCTGGAAAGTGAGGGCGCCAAAGAGGGAATCGACTACATACTGAAGGTAAACGCAAAGGAAAACACCGAGGATATAGTAAGATTTTAGGATGACAGTAGTGGCGAGTATAATTCGAACCTCGCCTGAAAGCGTGAATTTTCGCGGTTTTTCGGCGTTTCGGTTTTGAAAGGCGCCAGCCTGTCGGCATCCTCAACATCCAAAAATCCGCAAAAATTCGCACTTTTAGGTCTGCGATTTTTTATGGAGCGGATTTTTGACAAGACAAGACACAAAACGCAGTAAATCCTTGCGAATTTACGAGTATTTTAACGAAGTATTGGCGGAAATCCGCCCGTAAAAAACGGTGTTCGGATTATACTCGCCCCCCTAAGGAAAAAGATATGCAGAATATAACGCTTATATGTATCGGCAGGCTGAAGGAAGGCTATTTAAGAGATGCCGTCAGCGAATATACGAAAAGGCTTTCGGGACTATGCAGGCTGACTGTGACGGAGCTTCCCGCAGAAAAGCTGTCCGATAATCCTTCCCGTAAGGAGATAGAAAATGCGCTGGAGGCTGAAGGTAAAAGAATACTCGAAAAAATACCCAAGGGCGCCTATGTTTACACGATGTGCATCGAGGGTAAGCAGAAAAACAGCGAGGAATTAAGCTCTGAAATGGACGAGCTGGCAGTCAGGGGCTACAGCAGTATCGCTTTTATCATCGGCGGCTCCTTCGGCATCAGCGACAGAGTAAAGGCTGTCAGTGATTTCCGTCTGTCTATGAGCAGGATGACCTTTCCGCATCAGCTGGCAAGGGTTATGCTTTTAGAGCAGATTTACAGAGCAACACAGATTTCCATCGGTACCAAATATCACAAATAAATAATTTTAAAACGGAGGACATTATGGAATTTTTTGGTTACACATTATTCGGAACTTTGAGCGGCGGTGCCCTTATGGCGGTATCCGCAGTAATTTTTGTGGTCGGTCTCGTCTTTATCATCAAAGGCGGCGACTGGTTTGTTGATTCCGCATCCTGGTTTGCGGAGGCTACAGGTATCCCCAAATTCGTAGTAGGTGCTACGGTAGTATCCTTTGCCACTACTCTTCCCGAGCTTCTGGTTTCTGTCAGAGCTGCCATGAACGGCTCCGCACAGCTGGCCATCGGTAATGCGGTAGGCTCGGTTACGGCTAACACCACTCTCATTATGGGTGTTTCTCTCGTAGCTATGGCGGGAGCCGTAAACAGAAAGAGCTTCACTCTCAAGGGCGGTCTCCTTTTAGCCGCATCCGTCGGACTCACTCTGCTTTCACTTTCTCTCGAGCTTCCCACCTGGTCTGCATATATTCTCTGGGCCATCTTCCTTATCTTTATGATAAGCAATCTCGTGGAAGGTAAAAAGGCATCTGAAAGCGATGAAATCGACTCTTACGAAAAGAAAGAAATTCCCTCGAAGCTTCTCTTCTTCGTGCTCGGTACTGCAGGTATCGTGTTAGGCGCTGAATTTCTCGTAGGCTCGGGTCAGACCATCGCCAAGGGCTTCGGCATCAGCGAAGCCATCATCGGCTTTACCGTTATCGCTCTGGGTACATCTCTTCCCGAGCTCGTTACTACTCTTACGGCTATCCGTAAAAAGGAATCCGGTCTGTCGGTAGGTAACATCGTCGGTGCTAATATCATCGACCTTACGCTCATCCTTCCCGTATGCGCCATCATCGACGGCAAGGCTCTCCCCGTAGAGCAGATGAACATAAACTTTGACTTCCCGGTTTGTATTTTTGCCTGTGCAGTAGCGGTAATCCCCACTATCATTTCGGGCAAATTCAGAAAGTGGCAGGGCGTGGCACTTCTTGCTATCTATGCAGGTTATATGGCTTGCCTCGTGCTCAATGAAACGGGAGTAGTATCCTTTGCTTAAATCACTCTGATTAAAAATCGGTTCAAAAGCGGCTCTTTGTAAGGCATCGCTTCCTTGCGAAGGGTCGCTTTTGTGTGTTTATTACCTATTGACAAAAAACGACTTTTAAGCGTATGTTTTGAATTTGTAAACTAAATGTAAATACTCTTAAAAATGCTTAAGAAGGTCTTTTTTTGTAAAAATCAATGTTATATAATAAAATAAAATTTTGCGGAAAGGGTTGACTGTAAAAATGAAGTTTGCGACGATCTTAACAGACAGACAGATAAAATCTTCATATATCCTTTTCGCTTTAAAGGGTATCATAACACCGTAAGGGTCTTCGTGCTTTAACCGAAGACCTTTACGGTGTTTGTTTTTATTTAAAAAAAAGGAGCTATGATCAATGAAAAACTACATTCAACGTTTAAAGGACAACTGTCCTACCGGAAGATTTATCTTCTGGTGGATTTTCCGTGCGCTTATGATTTATGCGTTTATCGCAGGTTTCTTTAAGAAGCCCTTCGATATTACCGACCCCCTTCAGGTCGGTGCGAACTTCGTGGCGATGTTTGTCTGGGAGATATTTATGCTCTTTCCGGAAAAGAGTGTGTGGAGAAGGCTTCCGTCTTCGATGCAGTCTTGGCTGATTGTGCTTGTTTTCTGCGCTTCCTTCGGCGGAAAGTTCCTTAATTTCTATTATGATATTCAGCTTTGGGATTCGGTACTTCATTTTCTCGGTGCGGCTATGGCAGTATTTTTCGGCTATGAGATTTTCTGTGCTTTAATGAAGAGAGATAAAAAAGAAGCACCGATGACCGTCGTTCTTCTGGGAGCCTTCTGCTTCTCATTTCTGGTTACGACCTGTTGGGAGCTTTTCGAGTTCAGCTTTGATCAGATAGCAGGTATGATGAGCGGTTATCCCGGCGACGCACAGCACTGGAGTCTGGAGCTCGCTCTCGGTACATCGAAGGAAGCTGCTCTTATCAATCCCATAGTTCCCGAGCGCTGGCCTATTATGGACATTATGGCAGATATGGTGCTGAACACTCTGGGCGCATTACTCGCTTTCATTTATATTTTCTTCAAGCCCTACAGACATAAGGGTAAGTACAGCTTCGATTTTGATTTCAGCACTAAGGAGAGAACTACTGTATAATCGGTAAAATTACTACACAAGCATTTTCGTTACAAAGTAAGCCCCGACATAAAAGCCATTAACTTTTTGTTTAATAACCGCGACCTGCTCGCGGTTATTTTGTTCATTGTTTTATCATTTTTTATTTAAATATGGCTTTTTTGTTTGAGATGTGTTTTACAAAAGTAAAAACATTAAAAATTATTAAATCAGCCTCTTTTTTGCTTGCGGAAAAGAAGTATAATGTAAAAAAACTTGCAGTACATACTTGTGAGAGAAAAGGGGATTTAATATGGAAAAGCTTATAAAATATGTTCCGAATTTACTTTCTGCAAGCAGAATAATTGCAGCAGCATTTTTGTTTTACTTTAACAGCTTTTATGAGCCGGTATTCTTAATCATATATCTTTTTTGTGCAGCTACAGATTTTTTCGATGGCAAGATCGCAAGGAGATATCATTGCGAGAGTATGCTCGGGGCGGCGCTTGACACTATCGGTGATATGATGACATATCTGCCCTTGATAAAGATTTTACTTGTGCAGAGGCTGATACCCGGATGGATTTTTGCCTGGCTCCTTGTTGATATAGTTATTTGCTTTATTGGTGCCTTGATTCCGTTTATCAGATTTAAGACTTTCTTTAGTCCGCACACGATTTTAAGTAAATTTTTAGGAGCCGCACTGTTCTTTATGCCTTTAGCAGTACAGGTGGTTAAGCCACTGACATATCTTGTCTTATTAGCCGGTTATGCTACCTTGTGCCTGGCGGAAGTCTTTTCTATTCAGGTTATAAATAAAGAACCTTACGATGCGCTTTCAGTTATTCACGCAATAAAAAATGCAAGAAAAGCTTCAGATTAAAACAGAAAGCCTTTACTAAACAGTTAAAAAAGGGCTGTAAAAAAACAGATTTAAAGTGTTTGCTCTGTAGGAACATGGCGTGCCGTGTGCCTCTACTGCATCGCGAATTAAATCAGTTTTTTACAGTCCTTTTAATTATTCATATCAAAGATATTCCTCGGGGATGCTTTCTACGAACATTTTCTGACCCTCGATATTATAATGTATGAAATCCTTTGTCAGCTCTTTTTTCATTACCTCTCTGTCTTTTTCGTCTCTGAGATAATCGGTGGCGATGCATCCGTCGTGCTCATCTGTTTCGGCTATCCATTTATCCAGAGCATCCACCACATCCTGTATTTCCTGCTTCCAGGTGAAGTCTCTGATACCCGGCAGAAGCTTTCCGAAGCCTTTGAAGGGAGTTTTTCGGGAAACATAGACCTCCCAGCCCATATCCTTACATTTTTTTATTGCCCTTCTCGTTCTGTCGATTACCTCCTCGGCTGTGACGGGTGTGCCGCCTACGGTGAGAGAGTGGGGCTGGATAACATCGTTGATGCCCTCTTTGAAAATAACCTTTCTTACACCCGGACATTTTGCGATGTCCTTGTCGAAGCGGCCGAGGAAGGCTTCACCGTAAAGGTTGGCGATGATGCCTCTGCCGTTTTCTCCGATACGGTTTCCTGCTATAGCCTGCTGAATGACTGCCACATTAGCTCTGCCGGCTTTTTTCAGTCTCTCGGCCAAAAGGAAGGGCGTTTCGTTGGCGAAGGTGGAGTCGCCTGCGATTACGATGGCATAAGCATCTCCGTCAGCCAGGGTATCCACACGGGTGAGGAAGGGATTCGTCTGGAGGGTGGCGATGCCCGTTTTTAAAATAAGATGCCACATAGGTGTAAAGCCTTCGTTTTTCGTCTGATTACCGAAGGAAAGATAGGTGTCACTGCCGTAGAGCCCCTTTGTGCGCATAACTGCACCTTTAACGAAGATATTTACGGCTATTTCCTTAAGACATTCGGTGGCAAAAGGAATTTCGTCGGAGGTTAAATCCTGCCCTGCGGGGATGGTTACCTCTTCTTTTCCGCCAAAGGTGACGGTGACGGGTGTGTCCGTACGGAGCTTTTTAAGGTCGGTGACCGTGGCTACGGAGCAGCCTGAAACGGTAAGAGGCTTTTTGCTGTAGCGGTTTGAAAGGGTAAGTCTGATTTTTTCTCCCTTAAGGGTAGGTCTTAAGACGGTTCTTGCCGTGGAACAGAGCAGACCGTTATTAAGGTGGAGGGGGCCGATGTGTATACCGGCCTTTACGGGTGCGGCAGACCAGCAGGCTACCCACTTTTTGTTTTCTTCCATAATGCTGACCTCTTTTCTCTTTTGATAATTTAATATTAGCACTTTGAAAAATGGTAGTCAACCTCCGGGGGTGAAATTTATTCTGTAAGTCCTTTTGTCCGCCAGAGAATAATTAAACTTTATAAACGAAAAAGCAAAAAAGAATAATTCTGTGGACAAAGGTTAAAATTTATGCTATTATTAAATTTACAGACATATAATAGTATACTGAGGTGAAATTATGAAGAAAATCGACATAAAAGAGCTGAAGGGTAACGCCGTTTCGCTTTTCGACGACAAATGGTGTCTCATTACTGCGGGAAACGGTGACAGCTATAACACTATGACTGCCTCCTGGGGCGCTATGGGTGAGCTGTGGAATAAGGATGTGTGCTTCTGCTTCATCCGTCCCCAAAGATACACCTATGAATTTGTCGAGAAAAATGAGCTGTTTACCTTGAGCTTTTTCGGAGAGGAGTACAGAAAGGCTTTGGCCTTCTGCGGAAGAAACAGCGGCAGAGACTGCGATAAGGCAAAGGAAACAGGCCTCACTCCCGTGGTAACCGACGGCTCCGTGGCCTTCGGAGAAAGCGAAATCGTCATCGTTCTCAAAAAGATGGCTTATCAGGACATCAGACCCGAGGGCTTTATCGATGAAGAAATCGACGGAAAGAACTATCCCGAAAAGGACTACCACCGTATGTACATCGGTGAGGTAGTAAGCTGTTATGTGAAATAAATTAATATACTAAAATATAAAGGAGAAACCAAATGAAAAAGATTATCCCGCTTAATAACGAATGGGTTTTCTGTAAGGAGGGCGCCAAGGAAACAGTAAATCTTCCCCATACCTGGAACGGACTCGACGGACAGGGTATGAACGAGGGCTCTTATTACAGAGGTGCCTGTACCTACACGAAAATCATTTCTAAATACGACGGTATTACCTATCTTGAGCTCAAGGGCGCAAACAGTGTGGCTACCGTTAAAATCAACGGCAGAAAGGTAGGCACCCATGAGGGCGGCTATTCCACCTTCCGCTTCGACATTTCCTCCTTCCTTTCCTCGCCGAAAAACTTCCTCGAAATCACCGTGGATAACAGCGAAAACAAAAAGGTTTATCCCGGCTTCGCAGACTTCACCTTCTACGGCGGCCTCTACAGAGAGGTTAATCTTATCACCGATGTTCCCGAGACCAGATTTTCTCTCGACGACTGCGGCAGTAAGGGCGTTTATGTAACCGCCAAGGTAAACGGCGATGTAAAGGTTAAGGCAGTTATCAGTAATTATAAAAAGGACATCAAGGTTCTTTATGAGGTTCTCGATGCCGAGGGCAAGGTGGTCGCTTCCGCAGGAGACAGAGAAAAGCTTCATGTAGAAAACCCCGTGCTCTGGAACGGTATGAAGAATCCTTACCTCTACACTCTCCGCGCCACTCTTAAAAAGGGCGACAGCCTTATCGATAAAACAGAGCTTCGCTTCGGCTTCAGAGACATTAGGTTCGATGCAAAGGAAGGCTGCTTCCTTAACGGCGAATACATCAAGCTTAAGGGTGTTTCCCGCCATCAGGACAGAGAGCTTATCGGTAACGCTCTTACAATAGCAGAGCATAAGGAGGATCTTGACCTTATTAAGGAAATGGGCGCAAACTCCATCAGACTCGCTCACTATCAGCAGGCAGAGGAGTTTTATGACCTTTGCGATGAAATGGGCTTCCTCGTATGGGCAGAAATTCCCGTTATCTCCCGCTTTTCAAAGGCGGCACAGGATAATGCCATAAATCAGCTCGAGGAGCTTATCAAGCAGAATATGCATCACGCTTCCATTTATGCCTGGGGTATTCAGAACGAAATTACCATCACCAACGAAAACGAAGCACTCATCGAGGGTATCAAGGAGCTCAACGCTTATGCAAAGCTTCTCGATTCCTCCAGACCCACCACCTGTGCACAGTTCACTATGTGCGGTCTTGATTCCGAGCTTAACAGAGTAACCGATATTCTTGCCTACAATCACTACTTCGGCTGGTATATGAAGACCTGCGACGGACTCGACGAATGGCTCGGAAAATTCCACGACGCCAACCCCGACCTTAAGATGGGTATTTCCGAATACGGTGCAGAGGGTGTTCTCGGTTACTTCAGCGATGCTCCCGTTCAGGGTGACTATTCCGAGGGCTACCAGGCTCTCTATCACGAGCATTACATTAAGAGCATCAATGCCAACAAGTGGATATGGGGCTCCTATGTATGGAATATGTTTGACTTCGGCTCTGCCATTAGAAACGAGGGCGGCGTCAAGGGAAGAAACAACAAGGGTCTTGTCACCTTTGACAGAAAGACAAAGAAGGACGCCTTCTGGCTTTACAAGGCCTTCTGGTCAGACGATAAGTTCGTGCATCTCGTAGGTGACAGATATCCGCTGCGTAAAATCGGTGCACAGACCTTCAAGGTTTACTCAAACTGCGACAAGGTGCAGATCAAGGTTAATAACAAGCAGAAGACAGTTACTGCAGAAGGAATCTTCCTGTTTGACGGTATGGAAATCAAGGCAGGCGACAACAAACTTGTCATCACTGCAGGAGACATCAAGGAAACCTACATCATCACCGGTGTGGAGGAATATCCCGCAGAGTACACTATGCCCGGAGATGCCAAATCTATGGTGCGTAACTGGTTCGTAGAGCGCGACAGCACAAAGAGAGACGACTGCTTCTCACTTGACGACACTATCGGCGACCTTCTTAAGAGCGAGGACATTCTCGGTATGGTAGGCGGTGCCGCAGGCAAGCTTCTCAGAAGTCCCCTTATGTTTGCCGTCAAGCCATTCACTCTCCGTCAGCTTCTCGACCTTCCCATCGTTAATCTTAATCCCGAAATGGTCGATATGATCGAGGATTACCTGGGCACTATTTCTAAATAAGTATATATAGTATAAGAAAAGACAGACTTTCAGGCAAGAGAGTCTGTCTTTTTTGTATACCCGATATAGGGAGAAAAGGGATAAAGGGGAGACGGATACAACATATAGTGGTGCAAATTTACCTGCACCCAAAAACACACGGAGGGGTGTACAAAAAGAGGGTTAATAGTGCAAAACATCCAAATATTTTATCGAAAAACTGTTGACAAAGACGGAAAGAGGTGATAGAATAACGCTA
>JAZNEL010000004.1:0-98836 GCA_045588555.1 Acutalibacteraceae bacterium
TGAATAATGTCGCAGTACAGAATCCTATCAGATACCGTGGGTATTACTATGATGCTGAAAGCGGTCTTTACTATCTGCAGTCGAGGTATTATGACCCTGTGACGGGTAGGTTTGTGAATGGGGATACTATCGGTGTAGTTACCGCAACGGAAATGTCATTAACAGATAAAAATCTGTATGCTTACTGTGATAATAATCCGGTGAGTAGGGTTGATGTTGACGGTGAGTATTGGGAGACTGCCTTTGATATTGTTTCTCTTACGGCTAGTGCGTTAGAAGTTGTAGTTAATCCGACTGATATTTGGGCTTGGGGCGGACTCGCCGGTGATATACTTGATGTTGCTTTGCCTTTCGTTGGAGGAATAGGTGAAGCTACTAAAGCGGCAAAAGAAGAACACAGGGGACGGTTCTATGTGTTGGCAAAAAGTGAATAGAGTGATATAATCAGCTTGAGGTGGTAAAAATGCCAAGACAAGCAAGGAAAAAGAGTTCAAGCGGAATATATCACGTAATGCTCAGAGGGATAAACAAACAGCAGATATTCGAGGATGAAGAAGACTGTGAGAAATTTCTTTGGGTTTTTAAGGAAACGAAGGCAGTGAGTGAATACAAGTTATTTGCTTACTGCCTTATGGGTAATCACATACATTTGCTGATAAAAGAAGAAAAAGAGCTATTGGAGCAGATTTTCAAGCGTATAGGCGGAAAGTTTGTTTACTGGTACAACATCAAGTATCAAAGAATAGGTCATCTGTTTCAGGACAGATTCAAAAGTGAGCCGGTCGAGGACGATGCGTATTTATTCACGGTGTTGAGATACATACATCAGAATCCTGTTAAAGCAAAGCTTTGTGAAAAAATTGAAGATTACAAATTCAGCAGTTACAGAGAGTATACCGATAGAAATTGGATTGTTGATACGGATTTTATTCTCGATATGATGCCACTTGATGAATTTGCAGCGTTTAATAATCAAGAGAACACGGACAAGTGTCTGGAGCTGGAAGAAAAAGAAACTGTCCGCTTGACAGACGAGCAAGCGAAGGCTATAATTGAATTGTATTCAGGTTGCAGAAATGTAGCCGAATTTCAAGTTTTGTCGAAGGAAAAACAGGGCAGTTTGATAGAAGAATTTAAGAATAAGGGCTTGTCTATCAGGCAAGTGAGCAGGTTGACGGGTGTTAGTATTGGTTTGGTCAGAAAACACTATTAACACATAGAACCGTCCCCTGTGTTTTACATAGAACCGTCCCCTGTGTTTTCGCCTGGAACATTTAGAGTTGTTGATTTTGGTGTGCAGTATCAAATATCTAATGCATGGGGAAAGGCTGCCGAACTATATAAATGGTTAAAAAACAATAATCATGTAAAAAAAGAATATGTGTTGGATAGCAAAAAAGATGTTACAAATTTAGTAAATAAAATTAAAAACAATGGTCAAGCACGCCATGGTATTGCTGCAATATTCTTTTATAAAGGAAGCCTTATACACCATTCTGCTTTAAGTGGACAATTTGAATATACTAAAACAACAAGAGATATATACTTTTATGCACATACCAGTTCTAGATATGGATTTAAAATTAAATATTATAGATATGATGGAAGCTATTACTATTCCTCTTTGAAAAGAGTAATAAAGAATTATAGCAAAATTAGCTTTTGTGTTTTGCAATAGAGGAGTGGGCATATGTTAAATAAATTAGCGAGGAAAATGTACATTATTATTTTGGGTTTAATGTTGACCTTTGGCGTTTGCTATGTTGTTCAAACTTTTAAACCTACATTTGAAGAAATGCAAAATGATGTTTTGGTATATTGTAGTAATAATTTTGAAATTGTAACAGACTATTTTTCTTATGGTGTGCCTGCAGAAGGTAGAAAATTGGTTAAAACCGAATGGAAAGTAGTAAATAATGCTGAAAAAAATATAGTTTATCTGCATCCAGTTGATAAATTATATGAAAATGGAGTATATATTTGTTGTTATGACGGATTAGAGGTGTATGAATTACCGGCTAATTCTACAATAAGCATGAGTGTAATATTTACCATTGAAAGCGTTTGTAACGAGAACGATATTGCTAATATCTTTCAAAAAGAAAAATATGATTATTCTTTTTATTTTGAGGATTCAGATCTAGAATTTATAAATCAGGCAAAGACAATGCTTGACTAAAAGTGATTAAAGGAAGACAGGGGACGGTACTATGTGTTCGGTTGAAGAATGATTAACGGGCGGTGGTCTTTCTCCGCCGCCCCGCCTCTCACTCCCTCACACATCTGAAAAACAATCAGAGAACCGTCCCCTGTGTTTCACTGTGTTACCCTTTTCTGTTGGCTTGAGTGATGCTGTGTGATAAAATAAAGGTAGAGATTACTGCTTGAAAGGTATGAAGGTAATGGGTACTCGTATTATTTCCGGAATAATGGCTCTGACTATGGCACTTTCATCTTCGGCGCCCTTTGAAAAAAGTGTCGTGGAGGATTTTCTCTACAGGCTTAATTATGTCTTTCAGCTTTTCGAAAGGGACGAATCTGCTTCTCTTGACGAGGAAACGGGGGATTTTTATGAGCAGATGGCCTCTATGGTCGTGGAATACGCCCCCGAGAGTTATTTCGGCAAGATTATAATCGACATCGGGAATAACACCATTCAGAAAGATAATCAGCCCGGAGAGGCTTTGAGCGATTACGGCATAGATTATTCCACATTGAACTCCGTCAATCCAGTTGTTTCTGCGGAGGCTCTCTTTGATATGCTCGGAATTGAGGGTATTGTCGACAGAGTCAGCGAAACTCTGACAGCGGTTATTGACGGTAAAAAAACGGTTATCGATGCGGTTTTCAGTGAGCTTTCGGAGCTTTCCGAGGATGCGAAGGCTTTCCTTACCGCTGACGAGATGGAGGAATGTCTGCTTCTGGAAACAGAGGTCATCGACGATAAAATCATAATTACTAAAAAATTTCAGACGAAAAGGCTTATCGTTCAGACTCTCTACGGCAGAGCTCTCGGCTCTTATGCGGGCGAGGTAAAGCGTATAACCGACGGTGAAGGCTGCTATGTTCTGCAGTTTGACACCGAGGAAAATACGAAGTCCGCCTACGATAAGCTTTCCTCGGAAACGCTCATCGATTATGTGGTGTGTGACAGCGTGGTAAGTGCATCCGCTCTTTCGGAGAGAGAGGGCGCGGAGCTTTTACAGACCGACCGTTTTAAAAAGCATCTTAAAAAGAACGGCAAATCGAAAAAGATAACCGTAGCGGTGCTGGATACGGGAGTAGACTCAAATCATCCCTTCCTTAAAAGCCGTATGGTGAGCGGATATGATGCTGTCGCTGACAGAACCAAGGTAAAGGATAAGCACGGACACGGCACTCATGTGGCGGGCATCGTGGTGGATAACACACCCTCTAATGTTAAAATTATGCCCATAAAGGTGCTCGACGATGACGGAAGCGGCAGTGACCTCACCGTCAGATTAGGTATAGAATATGCCATCAAAAAAAAGGTGGATGTCATTAATCTGAGCCTCGGTGGCACCTGTGAGGGAAAGGGCTGTCAGCTGTGCGCAGGTGTGAAAAAGGCCATCAAGGCAGGCATAAAGGTCGTGGTGGCGGCAGGTAACGAAACCGTGGATACGAAAACAGTCTGTCCCGCTAAAATCGGGGACTGCATCACCGTGGCCTCCTGCTCTGCGGATACGGTTAATATCTCTAACTATTCTAATTACGGCGATGCCGTAGATGTGACGGCGCCGGGGGAAAGCATATTGAGCTGCTCCACCGGTGGCGGCTATGAAAAAATGAGCGGCACCTCTATGGCTGCCCCCTTTGCTACTGCCGCCGTGGCTATGCTTCTGACAGAACAGTCTTCTCTTACCGTGGCACAGACGGAAAAGAAGCTTAAATCCTACTGTGCAGATATGAACATAAAGGGATGGGATAAGTATTCGGGCGAAGGCGTTATTAACTTCGGTATCGCTCTGGGCGATAAAATCACGGCCAAAACCGTTAATATTCCCGACGAAAAGCTTTCTATGTCCTATTTCAGTAAATGCGCCAAAAAGACAGCTGAAATTTACATAGAGGGCAGAGAGGGTAAAAACGAAATTCTCACCGACAGAAGCTTCACCGTGAAAAGCTCGAACAGTAAGGTCGCGGTTTTTGACGGAAAATTTGTCGTGCCTAAAGGTGACGGCAAGGCTAAAATTACCGTTACTCTTCCTAACGGACAGAGCGATTCCTTCGATGTGGAGCTGAAGAAAAAAGAGGTGTGGATAGATTATGCCGCCTCGAAATACGAAAAGGGCGACGGCTCGAAGAAAAATCCCTACATCATCAGTAATGCCGCACAGCTGGCTAAATTCGCACTCGATATGCGAAAGGGTAAAAGCTTTAAGGGTAAATACCTTAAGCTTTCGAAGGACATCGACCTTAAGGGTAAGTATTGGATTACAGCCTGTGCCGTTAAAATAGATAACGGATGGATAAAGCAGGGTGATACTGTTTTTGAGGGCTGCTTCGACGGCGCAAACCATAAAATAAAAAATATGACCGTTTTTGATGAGTTCGCTCCCACGGGCTGGTCAGCAAGCTATGTTCCTAATATGGAATGGTATGAGGGTAACACAGGCTTTATAGGCACTCTTGAGGGCGGAACGGTAAAGCGCCTGGGAATCGAAAACGGCTACTGTGAAAATGCGGAAGGAGCTCTGCTTATCCGACGCGTTGACGGAGAATCCCGGGTCAGTAACTGCTATACCACGGGTTATTGCCGCGGAAGCGGTCTGTTTGATGTCGTCGTTAACTATGATGTTCTGGTAGAAAACTGCTTCAGCAGTGCCACTGTAGGCGGCAGCGGTGTGGCAAGAGAGATTTATTCGAGCAACGACAGCAGAGGCCCCGTAATAGTCGCGAACACATTTTTCTGCGGAGAGCTTATCGACACCTTTGAAAAGATACAGCGTGGAGCCTTTGCAGGCAGAATACTCGGAAACGAGGAAACACAGCAGACCTATATTTATAACTGCTTTTCCTCCGCTGACGCTCTCGTTTATCCGGGCTTTACGGAAAAGTCCGAATATTCAAACATTTCCTTCTGCTATTACAATAAATCAAACTCAAAGGGAATCAATGTCAGAAACGGTAGCACGGATTATCTCAATGCCGTTTCGGACAACTTCTTTAAAAGCAAAAAGAGCTTCACCTCATCCTCAAAGTGGGACTCAAACTACAAATGGGATTTCAAGGATACATGGGCGATAAACCCGAAAATAAACGGCGGTTATCCCTATCTTAAGAAAATGAAGCCCTCTGCCGAGTCTTCTCTAAAAACCGGCACCTGGCTTGATTGTGCGGCTGATAAATATGCAGGCGGCAAGGGTACGGAAAAATCACCCTATCTTATCAAAACAGCCTCACAGCTTGCCCGCATTGCTTATGTTTACCGTTACGGCGGGGGAGAGAATAAATATTTTAAGCTCGTAAATAACATCGACCTGTCTGCTCACAGCTGGTACCCGATAGCGGGCGGTAAAACTTTAGGCTACGGCGACGTGTACGAGTCTTATTTCTGCGGACATATTGACGGTAACGGAAAGACTTTGACAGGACTTAAGATAGATTACGATGAAAAGAATGCAGGCTTTATTTCGGGCCTGTTGGGCGGCTCTGTTAAAAATCTTAATCTGAAAAATGCGCAGGTTTCCGGAGACAGATATGTCGGTATGCTGTGCGGAGAAACGGAAGCTTACGCATGCATTTATAACTGTACCGTTTCCGGCAATGTGAAGGGCGCAGAGTTTGTCGGCGGTGCAGTGGGAGAAAACGGCGTCACGGTTACTCTTTCCGGTGTAAGCAGTACGGCGAGTGTGCTTTCATCAGATAATGTCACCGCCGGCGGTATAGCTGCGATTAATGGCGGCGATATAATATCCTGTGTTTACAGAACAGATGAAGAAGTCAGCGACCTTTTCCGCGGTATTGCTCCCTGGTTTTCATCGGGAAACATCATTAACTGTGTCAGCTACGGTGCCGCCATAACAGATTCTGATATTATTAACGGCAGAAGAATACTTGATTCCTATTACATACTGAACAGTGAGGGAATGGTTTACAGAGATACAAATGAGAAGGAATATCCCGAAAGCTTCACTGCGGAAGAAATGAAAAGCAAGAACGCCTATAAGGGCTTCGATTTCGAAAAGGAGTGGACTGTGTCGGCCGAAAGGAATGAGGGCTATCCTTTACCTGTAGCCTCTGCCGTCACAGTAAAAAAGGAAAAGCTTCCCACCAAATTATGGAAGGATGCGGTGGCCTCCTCCTTTGCGGGCGGTGAGGGAACGAAGGCATCTCCCTATCTTATCTCCACGGCGGGACAGCTCGTTTATATGGTTTACTGTCTGGAATACTCTAACGAATATAACGGTAAATACTTCAGACTTACGAAGAATATTGATTTAAAGGAAAGATTATGGAGCAAATCGCATATACCACTTATTTCCGTAGCGGAGTTTTATTTCGACGGAGACGGTAAAACCATCAGTAATCTTACCGCTGATAACGGAGAAGGACTGTTTCCGCTTTCTCTGGAAAAGGGTGAAATAGCTAATCTTAATGTCAAAAATGTATACGGTACACCTTACGGAATAATCAGCCTTAATTCGGGCGGAACTATCCGAAACTGTACCGTAAGCGGTTCTCTGAAGGCGGCCGTCGGTAAGGAACAGAAGTATACACATTCGGATGTGGGCGGTATATGCGAAACAAACGGCGGACTCATAGAAAGATGCTCTGTCAACATAGTCGGTAAGGGTATCGGAAACGCAGGCGGCATAGCAGGATATGTATACGAAAGCAGTAAAATCAGAAACTGCTTCATAAAGGCGGAGCTTACGGGCTCTAACAAAGGACCCTTTATCGGCACTGATTCATACTATAATGTTAAAAACTGTGTAGCCGTTATTAACTATAAAACGGAAAACTACGATTATGATTCCAGCTGTTACATCAGCGGTGACACCCGCCGTAATCTTAATATGAAAAGCAAAAAGACCTTTAAAAAGCTGGATTTCGATTCTGTCTGGGCCATAAGCAGTAAAAAGAATGACGGTTATCCCTATCTTCGCGGGGCGAAGGAAAGAAAGCTTACCTATTCACTTAAGGGCGGAAAGCTTTCGGGCTATTATAAAAAGACCTACACTCCCGGCTACCTCTACACTCTTCCCGTTCCCGTCAGAAGCGGCTATGCCTTCGACGGCTGGTACACCGACTCCTCCTATAAAAAGAAAATCACCACCGTCGGCAGTAAGGACAGCGGTAATATAAAGCTTTATGCCAAATGGAAAAAGGCCTACACTCTGGTGTTTAATTCCAATTACGGAAAGAACAAAAAGGTAAGTCAGATGATTCCCGTTTCTGCTAAAACCGAGCTTACGGATAATATCTTCGAGCGTAAGGGATATGTGCTTTTAGGCTGGGCGAAAAGCAAAAAGGGTGAGGTCGTTTATGAGGTCGGAGACGCTGTTTCGAAGCTCGCCTCACAGGGAAAAACCGTTAACCTTTACGCTAAATGGAGACCGATGAGGTATGAGGTGAGCTTTGAAAGCAACGGCGGAAAGGGCACCATGGGCTCTATGGATGCACAGAAATTCGTATACGGCACCGCACAGTATCTTCTCAAATGCACCTATAAGCCTCCCAAGGGTAAGGTTTTCGCAGGCTGGTCGGTAAACATAAAGGGTGTTGAGCCCACCTACACTGACGGAGAAAAGGTTAAAAATCTTTTTGACGGCGAAAACGGCTACACTCTTTACGCTAACTGGGTTAAGCCGGAAAAGCATAAAATTTCCTACAATCTTAACGGCGGTAAAATGCCTTCGTCCTACCCGAAAACCTATAAAAGCGGTACAGGCTGTAAGCTTCCGAAGCCTACCAGAAAGGGCTATAGGTTTGTGGGCTGGTATGAAAACCCGAGTCTGAAGGGCGAAAAAATGACTGTCATCAAGCCTTGGGAAACCAAAAACATTTCACTTTATGCGAAATGGAAGAAAAAGTAAAAAATGAGCAGTAAAAAACGGGAGTTTTTTACTGCTCATTTTAATTTCAGATGCTGTCCATCATAACTCTTTCGCCGCCGTTTTTACGGGATACTTCAGCGGCTAAAGCAATATCGTGGCTGACAACCGTCGCATCGATGGTGGTGACATTTTTAAGGTCACTTCTTTCTCCGCAGATGATTTTGATAAAGCCGTTTATCAGTCTGATGTCGCCCTCTACATGGCCGCTGACGGCGGGACTTCCCGTCCACACAGAGGAGGATTTACCGCCGAAAATGTTCATTTTCAGCTTCGTGCCGTAGCCGATGAGCTCACCCTTCGTGCCTACGATGTGACATTCACGAAACATTTTCTGTGAAAATCCGTTAAGATTAAGAACTGCGACAGCGCCGTTTTCGAATTTCATCGTCACGAGCTGATGGTCACAGACATTATTGTCGTTCAGAAAGACACATTTGCCGTAGTCACCGTATTTCAGTGCGTTTACTATGTCCTGTCTGCTGTTTTTTGCCTTGCCCGTAAGGGTGCGCTTCATATATTTGATGAATTTTGCCCTGTAAAAAGGGTCGGTTATATAGAAGGCCTCTGCATCGTAGGGACAGCTCTTTTTGGCCTTGCAGCCGCCGAGACATCTTTCCGTGGCACCCTCGGGTGCATTTTCCTTACGGAAATATTTCACATCGCCGACGGAGCTGACGGAAACACAGGGGGAGTCCACAAACCAGGCGATAAGGTCGATGTCGTGACAGCATTTAGCTAAAATCGAGGGGGTAGAGGTAAATTCGTCTCTCCAGTTGCCTCTGACGAAGCTGTGGGCGAAATGGAAATAGCCGACATTTTCCGTGTGGTTTACGGAAACCACATCGCCTATTTTGCCGCTCTCGATGATTTCCTTTATTTTACTGTAGTAGTTAGAGTAGCGGAGCACATGGCAGATGATGAGAATTACTCCGTTAGCCTCTGCCATATCGCGAAGCAGTCTGTATTCGTCTCTGACACCGCTTACGGGCTTTTCGAGGAGAATGTACCTGTAGCCCGTCTCGATGGCGGCCTTCGTGATTTCGAAATGACTCGCATCCTGTGTGGTGATAATCAGCGCGTCGGAAATAACACCTTTTTCGAAGAAAGCACTTGTCGAGTTGAACTGCATTTCCTTCGGGATTTTATAAAGAGGGGAGATGTCATCGAGCGCCTGCTGACTGATGTCGCAAAGAGCGACTATTTTAGCCTTTTTAGAGTGAAAGCCTTTAATAAAGCCCATATATTCCGTGCCGCGGTTGCCGAGACCTATGACAGAAATCGTTTTCATTTTATTTCTCCCTTAATTGATTATTTAAATTCGGGCACCCATCCCTTGTGAGCCTCTAAAAGCTCGTCTACCATCTTTTTGATGGTGTCGATGTCGAGCTCGCTTCCCGTGTGCGGGTCGAGCATAGCCGCCTGATAAATGTGCTCCTTTTTGCCTGTCACGGCTGCCTCTATGGTCAGAAGCTGGACATTGATGTTAGTCATATTCATCGCGGCACACTGCACGGGAAGAGCACCTATATGGCAGGGGTGTACTCCGTAGCCGTTTACGAGACAGGGTACCTCGACACAGGCGTTTTCGGGAAGATTGGTAATGAGATGGCCCGTGTTAAGGACATTACCGCCGATTTCGTAGGGGACACCCGTAACCATTGCCTCCATAATTCTCGAAGCGTATTCGTTTGAGCGCTCGTGCTCTCTGACTCCCTTTTCAAGCATTTCAGCGTAATCTTTTTTCCATTTTTCTATCTGATTTACACAGCGGCGGGGATATTCATCCAAAGGAATGTTATATTTTTCGATAAGCTCGGGGTATCTGGACTTTATGTAGAACATATTGTATTCGGCATTGTGCTCACTTGACTCCGTGCAGTAATAGCCGAAGTTTTTGATGTAGTCCATTCTGACCTTATCGTCAGCATCGGGCTGTGCCATATAGGCATCTACTCTCGATTTGATTTCCGGATAAAGGTCTGTGCCGTTTTTATCCTTGATTTCGAGAAGCCAGCCCATATGGTTAATACCTGCGATGAGCTCCTTTCTGCCCTCCAGCTTATCCTCCATACCGAGCTTTTTCAGAAGTCCCTCCGAGCAGCACTGAACACTGTGGCAGAGACCGACGGTTTTAATCGGTGTGTAACGGAGCATATATCCCGTAAGCATAGCCATGGGATTAACATAGTTAAGGAAGAGAGCATCGGGACATACCTCTGCCATATCGTCGGCGAAATCCTTAAGCACGGGGATGGTGCGAAGGGTACGCATAATGCCGCCGATGCCGAGAGTGTCAGCGATGGTCTGACGCAGACCGTATTTTTTAGGAATCTCGAAATCGATGATGGTGCAGGGGTCATAAAGGCCTACCTGAATGGCATTGATGACGAAGTCTGCACCGCGCAGAGCAGCCTTACGGTTTTCGACTCCTACATAACATTCGATACTGCCGTAGCCGCCCTTGGCGCTTCTCATAGCCTCGAGAATGACACGGCTTTCCTCGAGTCTTTCTCCGTCGATGTCATAAAGAGCGAAAACGCTGTCACGCAGAGCTTCACTGCACATACAGTCTCCGATAACATTTCTCGCAAATACCGTGCTTCCGGCACCCATAAATGTAATTTTCATAATGCTTTCTTCCTTTCGGCTTTTCTTTTACTTTATTATAGCAGAAAAGCTATACTTTTCAATACGGTTTTGATTATTATTACTTAACTTTTACACTTTTTACAGTGCTCCACGCTCCGTAAAGCTTTTTCCCGTTGACCGTTTTGTAGGCTCTTATTCTGACATAATATTTTTTCTTGCTTTTAAGCTTTTTGAGGGTGGCTTTTACAGTCTTGCCCTTTTTCACCGAAACGCTTTTTGCCGATTTAAGCTTTTTCGAGGTCGAATACTGTATCTGATAGCCGGAGGCACCGCTGACGGCCTTCCATTTTAAGGTTGCCGTGCTTTTACCGGAGGATTTCAGAGAGCTTATCTTTGCTTTTGCAGGAGAGGTAGACAAGATAAGACAGGAGCTGTATTTACCCTTATTCTTGCCCGCCTTTGCACGGACTCTTAACTTATATACGGTGCCCTTCGAAAGACCCTTAAAGGTGTAAGAGGTGCTTTTTATCGTGATGGTTTTAAGTGACTTGCCTTTAGAATTGAGAAGCTCTACGGTGTATTTTTCTGCGCCCTTTACCTTTTTCCAGCTGATTTTCGCTGTAGTTTCGGTAGCTTTGGCCTTAACCTGTGTTACCTTGGCCAGAGTGAGCATATCCAAAGCCGTGACGGAGGACCTCGCCGTACAGCCCTTTCGGGTACAGTGCTTACTTTTCGAGCCCTTCTGCGTGTAGGTGGCTTTTTTATCTACGGTATAATCGGAAGCGTAGCTGTGACCGAGCGGACCTTTATATGAATCGGTGTAGCTGTAGCCGCAGACGGTGCATCTGTGTGAGGTGTAGCCGCTTGAGGTACAGCCGGGCTTTGTCACGGCAGAGGTATAGGTGTGCTTTTTCGTGGCACTTATTTTTTGCGACCCGACGGTTTCTCCGCAGACTGTACAGATCTTTTTCTTCGTTCCGTCCGTACTGCAGGTAGGAGCTTTTACGGTAATCCAGTCACTGCTGATATGCTCCGGAGAGGGCAGGATTATCCTGACATCCTTGACAGTCACCGTAGGGTATTTCTCATCTCCCGTCCATTGGATTGTGACATAGCTTTCACCGTCTTTGTAATTGCTTACTGACACGGAAAAAGCTCCCTCGTCAGATGCTCCGCCCGGTATGCATTTTTCTTTATCTACTGCTGCAGAGATAATCTCTCTTGCGAGAAGAGTCTCATCGTAATTACAGGGAATAAAGCTTACCGTGGGATTGCTTTTAATGAAAAGCTCACGGTAAGAGTAGCGGCAGATAATTTCGTAGTCTTTATCGGAATCGTTATTTTTTAATGCAGATAGGCTGAAAATATAATTGCCCTTTTCATATCTTCCGTCGGTAACAGTTTCTCCGTTTACATAAACTGCATCTACATAAGCGTTTTCTCCGACAGGGGAGACAGTTACGTTGTAATCGCCCTCCTCTGCATCCGCACCGCTGACGAGAACGGTTCCGTGTCCGTTCTTTACTGTGATATTATCGGGAAAGGTGACGGTAAGGCGGTGTACGGCTATTTTAATCAGACCGTCGGAAGGCACCGTAATCTCGGCCTCGTAGGTCTTACTTTCCGCGTTATATGTAGCTTCGTAAGTAGCGGAGCCGCTGTCAGCTTCAAAAATAACCGATTTACTCCCGGCATAAGGTATATCCTTGACAGATACGAGTGTCTTGCTTCCTATAACGGCTTCGTCGAGGCTTTTCCTGCTTCCGTCGGGATATTCCAGCACGGGTACCGTGTACAGATTAACGGTAAAGCGCGCCGCTTCCTGCCATTGCTTTGAGGTGCCGACATTATAGGGAGCGTAAAGGCTGTAGCTTTCGCCGGAAGTAAAGGAAAGTGGGCTCTGACTGCTGCTTCGGAAGGTAGTCTCGCCGCCGTCGAGAGAATAGGAGGTCAGAGCTGAAACCGAAACACCGACATTTTTCAGATGGGTGCACAGCTGTGAACAGGTATATTCCGTATCGGCATTGAGGTTAAGTGTTATATTACCGCTGCTGTCCTTAATCATTTCCTCCGTTACCGCTGAAGCGGACACACAGCTTATAATAACGAATATAGCTGATGCTATTAAAAGCAGTACAGATTTTTTCATTTCGCCTTCGCCTTTCGTTCATTTTTTGATAGATTTACAGTAAATATAATGCTGTATAAGAAATTAAAATCGTTTTCAATATATCACAATGTACATAAAAATTCAATATTCGACAGAAAAGTATTTTTTACTTGTAAAAATGTTTTAAGATACGTGTTGAAAAAAATCCGGTCCTACGGTTGTATTATAGGTGACAGGGAAAGGAGGAAAAGCTAACACTGATTTAAAGGTATATTAAAGTTTAAGGAATATACTGACACTGTTGTTTTCTGGGAAAAGAGACGGCCTTTATTCGTCAAAATAACCATCTTATTATTCCAAAAAACACTTTAACGGGTTAAATTGTGAGGGGTAAGAAGAATTTATGGTTATTTTCACCAATGTATAATTTTACAAAAAATAGCCTGAAAAACAGAAAATAATGCCGAAAATGTCAAATTTGTCCTCTATATTTTTTAATAATTAAAAAATTATCTAAAAATTTTGCAGTTTTATATTGCAAAATGCCGATAAATTGTGTAAAATGGTTAAAGTGACAATAGTCAAAATATCCAATAAACATAATTTTTAAGTTGGGGGGACATTAAAAATGTCTAACAGATTATTTCAGGGTATTATTCATCAGATGAAGGATGCCATCGACCGTACCATCGGTGTTATCGATAACAGCGGTACGGTCGTTTGCTGCAGTGACCTCGGTCGCATAGGTGAGGCAGGCTTTGCGGATGCCAAAGAGGTTTTCTCCTCTGCCGATGTAAAGGTTATCGGAGGAAAGACCTTCCTCGTTATTTCATCGCAGACTCATCCCGACAGCGCTATCTTTGTCGACGGTAATGATGAGCAGGCCGCAAATTATGCAAAGCTTATCGCCATTTCACTCGGAGGAATAAAGCAGTACTACGATGTAAAGTTTGACCGCAGTAATTTCATTAAAAATGTTATCCTCGATAATATCCTTCAGGGAGACATTTACCTTAAAACCCGTGAGCTCGGCTTCAATAACGAGGTTTCCCGCTGTGTTCTTCTCATCAGAACAGCCGAAAGAACCGATGTTTCCGTAAGCGAGTCCATCCAGAATCTTTTCCCCGATAAAAATAAAGATTTCGTTATCAATATTAACGAAACCGACATCGCTCTTGTTAAAGAGGTGCGCACAGGCAACGAAATTAAAGACCTTGAAAAGCTTGCCCGAAGCATCGTTGACTCCTTACATACCGAATACTACATCAATGCCATCATCGGCATCGGTACCATCGTAACCGGTATTAAGGAGCTTCCCCGCTCCTTTAAGGAGTCGCAGATAGCGCTCGAGGTAGGTAAGGTGTTTGATACGGAAAAAACTATCGTCACTTATGAAAATCTCGGTATTGCGAGACTTATTTATCAGCTTCCCACCACTCTGTGCGAAATGTTCCTTAAGGAAATTTTCAAAAAGGGCTCCATCGTAGGTCTCGATCACGAAACCCTCTTTACTATCCAGAAGTTCTTCGAAAATAACCTCAATGTTTCCGAAACCTCGAGAAAGCTTTTCGTGCACAGAAATACTCTCGTTTACCGACTCGAGAAAATCAAAAAGCTCACAGGCCTCGACCTGAGAGAGTTTGACGATGCCATCGTATTCAAGGTAGCACTCATGGTTAAAAAATATCTTGATGCAAAGCCCATCAAATATTAATATTTCCTGCCTGCAGGTATCCCTTCAGCGCAGTATCTGTAAGTAAGAGCCGTCATTATTTAAAAAATACTGACGGCTATAAATAAGATTTCCGATTTAAAGGGGACAGCCCCCAGAAAATCTGTTCAGATGAAGAAAGAGACGGAATATGATAGAATTTAAAAATGTTTCAATGAAATACAAAACCAACGGCGCCGTAGCCCTCGACAATGTCAGCGTTAAAATCGAAGACGGCGAATTTGTTTTCATAGTTGGTGCCTCGGGTGCAGGTAAAAGCTCCTTCCTTAATGTTATTATGGGACAGGAAAAGGTTGACTCGGGTATCGTAAGAGTCGGCCCCTATAATCTTGCCTCTATCAGAAGGAGAGCCCTGCCTTATTTGAGACGTATGCTCGGTATCGTTTTCCAGGATTTCAGACTTATCCCGAAAATGACCGTTTACGATAATGTTGCCTTCGCTCTCCGTGTTATCGGTATGGGTGACAAAAAAATCACAAAGAGAGTCCGCTATGTTCTGAAGCTCGTAGACCTTTCTGACAAGGCAAACAATTTCCCTCATCAGCTTTCGCAGGGTGAGCGTCAGCGTGTGGCTATTGCCCGCGCTCTCGTAAATAACCCCGCTGTTATCATCGCCGATGAGCCTACAGGTAATCTTGACCCCATTCTCTCTAACGACATTATGAGCCTTTTCGATAAAATCAATGCCCTCGGTGCCACTGTGGTAGTAGTTACCCACGACCTGGAGCTCGTTCACCAGTTCGACCACCGCATCGTTACCATCGAAAACGGCAAGGTTGTCTCCGACATTCCCTCCAAATACAAGCAGGCGGAGGACATCTCTCTGCGCTTCGTTCCCGAAAAGCAGGCCGAGGAGTCCGAAGAAGCCGAGGAAACCGAAGAAAGCGAGGAACAGGTAAATGGCTAAAAAAAGAAAGCACCGTTCCGGCGGTCTCAATACTACCTATCTCACCAAAATGGGCGCTCATAATATCATCGCAAACCGCAGTATGTCCTTTTCCTCTGTGAGCGTGCTTACTGCCTGTCTGCTTCTTATCGGCGTTTCCGTTATGATACTGGTAAACATTCAGAATCTCGTTAAGGATGTAGAAAATCAGAATGTAGTGGTTGCCTTCGTAAAGGAGGGCATCAGCGACGAGGAGATAGCCAAGGTCGGAACTGACCTTTCCGCTATTCCCGATGTTACCGCTGTAGAGTTCGTTTCAAAGGAAGCAGGCTACGAGGAGCAGCTTCGTGAATTTGGTGTGGACGAGAATCTTTTCGACGATGTCATCGATAATCCGCTTCCGCATTCCTATCGGGTCTCCGTAAGTAATCTCGAGCAGTTCCAGACCACTCTTACGAGCATAAAGGCTGTGGCAAATGTGGACTCTGTCCGTGAAAGCCAGGAGCTTGTCAGTCAGATTTCTACTCTGCAAAACTCCATCACCGCCATCTGCGTTATCATCGTGGCCGTTCTCGCCGTGGTTTCTATGTTCATTATTTCTAATACCATCCGTATCACTATGGTATCGAGAAAGATAGATATTCAGGTTATGAAATCCGTAGGCGCTACGAACACCTTTATCTGCTGGCCCTTTATGATAGAGGGTGTCATCATCGGTATCATTTCGGGTGTTCTGGCGATACTTCTTACCTTCCTTGTCGAAAAAATCGAAGGCGGCGCCATGCAGTCCTTGCTTGAAATGTTCGGCAGTGAGGCTATCTCACTTACGAGCTATCTGCCCCTTCTTATCGTTTCCTACCTTTTCTCGGGTGTGTTCATCGGTGCCTTCGGCAGCATCGTGTCCATCAGCAAGTACCTGAAAAAGGAAGGCAGCGAAGCCAACGAAATGCTTTAATTTTCTTTTTCTGATTAAACCGAAGGATGCTTCTCTCGGTTTAATCGTGCTTTAAAGGAGTATGATTATGAGCAAAAAAATCCCGTCCTGTCTTTGCCTTATGCTCGCTTTTATTCTTGCCTTTTCCTTTAATATCTCGGCCGCCACACAGGCAGAGCTTGAGGCACAGATAGCGCAGAATAATGCACAGATAGCGGCAAACCAGGAAAAACTGAACGAGCTTAAGGGTCAGAAGGCTAATCAGCAGCAGTATCTCGAGGCTCTCGAGGAGCAGATAAAGGCTGTGGAAAGCAAGGCCTCAAATCTGCAGACCCAGGTCGAATCCATCGATGCACAGATCGATAAGCTCGACGGTGAGCTGAAGCAGCTCGGCAACGAAACCAAGGCAATTAACGAAGATATAGAAAAAACAGAGAAAAACATAAAAGAAACACAGAATAACATCACCGACAGAAGTGAAACTCTTTCCGCGAAGCTCCGTTCATCTTATGTGAACGGGAATCAGTCAGCACTGAAAATCCTTATGGGCTCGAAGAGTCTGGCATCCTTCCTTACCCGTCTCGAGATGATGAAGCGTACCTCCGAGCAGGATAAAAAGGTAATCCTCGATTTCAAAGAGCAGGTAACAGAGCTTAAGGCAGACAAAGAAAAGCTCGAAAAGGACAGAGCGGAGCTGGCCGAAAAGGAAGCTGAAATCAGCTCCAAAAAGGACGAGCAGAAGGATAAAAAGGCTTCTCTCGAGGAAAAGCAAAAGGAATACGACAGCACTATGTCGGGTCTCGAAAGTCAGTACGGTGAGGTCGAAAAGGTAATGGCTGACATCGACAAATCGAGCTCCGAATATAAGAATTATATCAATAAGCTTGAGGCGGAAAACGCCGCCGCAGATGCGGAAATCGACCGTATTTTAGCTGATTATTACGCTACGCAGAATCAGCAGAGCACCACCCGTCTTCCCGCCTCCAATGCAGCACCCGGTGAGTCCTATCAGGGCTCGGGCTCCTGGTATTGGCCCATCGGAAACACCTGGTGCTACATCAGCAGTGAGTACGGCTACCGTGATGCGAGCATTTCCGGCTGGTCCTTCCACGGAGGCATCGACCTTGCGGGAGGCAGCGGTAAGCTTCACGGTGCACCCGTTTATGCCACGAGGGCAGGCTATGTAATCGCCGCCGTGACGAGTAATTCCGGCTACGGCATTTATGTGCTTATAGACCACGGTGACGGCTATTCCAGTCTTTATGCCCATATGTCTGCCCGTTATGTGGAGGTAGGCAACTATGTAACCCAGGGACAGATGATAGGCCGTGTAGGTAACACGGGTAATTCGAGAGGCGCCCACCTTCATTTCGAAATCCGTTATTACGGCGAAAAGCAGGATCCTCTCAAGTATGTTAAAAACCCCAACTGACCCTTTTGAAAATTTAGGAGTGATTAAGCTTTGAATAAAAAGTTTTTATGTGTCCTTCTCGCACTGATGCTGGCGGTGACTCCGCTTATGCTTTTCAGCGCCTATGCTCTTCCCGAGGAAAAGGAGGAGCTCGAGGATAGAATCGACGAAATCGATGCTGAAATAGCCGCAAACAAGCAGAAGCTCGAGGCCTTGAAGGATAAAAAGGATAAGCAGATGGAATATCTGGACACTCTCGAAAACCAGATAGAAACCGTCGAAAGTAAGGTGTCAAACCTTCAGACACAGATAGAAACCGTAGACAGCCAGGTGAAAAAGCTCGACGCGGAGCTCAAACAGCTCGATAATGAAATCACTGAAATAAACGGCAATATCACAAAGGCTGAAAAGGAAATCGTCACGATGGAAAATAACATTACCTCCACCAGTGACCAGCTTGCCGCGAAGCTTCGTTCCACTTATATGAACGGCAGTGACTCTGCGCTGAAAATCCTTATGGGCTCTGACAGTTTGGCCTCATTCCTTACCCGTCTCGAGATGATGAAGAGAAGCTCCGAAAAGGATAAGGAGCTGATTTTAGGCTTCCGTGATAAGGTAACAAAGCTTAATAAGACCAAAGAAAAGCTCGAAAAGGATAAAACCGATGTCAGCGCGAAGATTACCGAGGCTAACGAGAAAAAAGCAACCTCTCTCGAAAAGAAAGCAGAGCTTAAAAAGAAGCAGGAGGCACACGATGCCACTATGACCGACCTCGAAAGCAAATATTCAGAGGTCGAGGGTATCATTTCGGGTCTCGATAAATCGAGTGCGGAATATAAAAAATATAACAGTGACCTTCAGAAGGAAAAGGCAGAGGCCGATGCAGAAATCGACCGTATCTTAAGTGAATACTATGCTACCCAGACCACTCTGCCTGTAGCTAATAATGAGCCTACCTCATCGCAGAGCGGAAGCTCGGGCTCATCCTCCACCACCAAGCCTGCAGGTCCCTCCTACACCGCAAAGGGAGACTGGCTGTGGCCTTTAGGAAATGCATCCTGCTACATCAGCAGTCCCTACGGCTACAGAAGTGCCTCCATCAGCGGTAACTCCTTCCACGGAGGTACGGACATCGCCGGTAGCGGAATCAGCGGTAAGCCTGTCTATGCTTCGAGAGCGGGTAAGGTTATTACCGCCGTTACCAGTAACCGCGGCTACGGCATTTATGTTCTTATAGACCACGGCGACGGCTATTCCACTCTTTACGCCCATATGTCTGCCCGTTATGTTTCCTCGGGAGATAATGTTTCGAAGGGTCAGATGATTGGCCGTGTCGGCAGTACGGGTAACTCCACAGGTCCTCATCTTCATTTCGAGGTGAGATACTACGGAGAAAAGAAAAACCCGATGAATTTCGTTAAAAAACCGTAAAATGACTAAAATATGAGGGATAGTATTCTATCCCTCTGATTGTGTTTTAAGGAGATGAGAGCTTATGAATAAAAAAATATCAATCGGTGTGGCAGTCTCTCTTTTTATTCTTGTCGCAGCTTTAGCCTCGGCTATTACTTTAGGCGTGGTGGGTAACGAGTATAATTCCATAATGAAGGGTCTTCCCGAAAAGATAGAAAGATACGAAATCCTCGACGAGCTCGACGATGTTATCAATAACCACTACTACGGCAAAAGTGAAAGCGCAGACCTGGAGCAGGCTATCGCACAGGGCTATGTAGCAGGTCTGGGTGACAAAAGCTCTCTTTATATGACAGCCGACCGCTATAAAGAATATCTTTCCGAGGTAAACGGTGATATGTTCGGTATCGGTGCCGAATATACTAAAACTAAAAAAAGCTGCATCGAAATCACCAAGGTTTACGACGGCTCACCCGCAGAAAACAGCGGACTTCGTGCCGGTGATGTTATCGTTGCCTTCGACGGCATCAGAATCGATGTGAATAATTATGACGAAATGGAAGCGAAGCTTCAGGGCGATAAGCTGACGAGTGTAAACATAATCTATACCCGTGACGGTACTGAAAATAATGTAACGGTGGTTAAGGGCTATGAGGCACAGTCGGTTTTCACCGGTGCCTACGATAATGTGGGGTATCTGGAAATTACGGACTTTTACCCCTCCACGGCTGAACAGACACAGCAGGCGGTGGATAAGTTCATTTCCTCGGATATGACAGCCATAGTGCTCGATTTGAGAAAAAATACCAGCGGAAATTATGAGCAGGCGATGAAAACACTCGATGTTTTCGTGCCTATGACCGACACGGAAAGAGCGGCCGCTACGGTTCTGGATGAAAACGGAGCTACTGTAAAAACCTTTTCCACTGCTTCGGGAGAGGTTAATCTTCCCGTGGCTGTTCTCGTCAGCGGTGAAACACAGAAGGCTGCAGAGCTTTTCGCCTGTAATATGCGTGATTTTAATAAGGGTATGCTTTTCGGCGAAGGCTCTACAAAGGGCTCTGCTATGATGCAGGAAATTTTCGAGCTTTCGAAGGGCAGTGCCGTTCTTCTCACCACGGGCACCGTTATGCCTTATAAGAGCGAAAGCTTTAACGGTACGGGTCTGACTCCCGATTATGTGACCGAGGCCTCGGGCGAGAGCGAATCCTTCGAGCAGGACGGACAGTTCCTTTATGCTGTTTCCGTGCTTAAGGGCGAGCAGGCCTGATTTTGAATTTAACTGAAAGGAGTGGCTGATTTGAGTGTAAAGGTCAGCGTTATCGTGGCCGTGCGTAACGGCGGAGACAAGATTAAAAATTCACTCGACAGCATTAAGGCGCAAAGCCTTAAGGATATTGAGGTCATAATGGTAGATGCCCTTTCCGATGACGGAACGGCTGAAATTATGAAATCCTACACTGCCGACAGCCGTTTCCTTTTTTATTCCTTTGACGGGGAAAGCATCTCCGAAAGCAGAAATTTCGCTCTTTCGAAGGCAGTGGGCACTTATGTGGCCTTCTGCGACAGTAATGTTATTTTCACGAAAAACCTTCTTAAGGAAATGTACGACACCGCCCGTGAAAAGGATGCGGATTTGTGCGTTTCTCCTATGGCCAGCACAGACATCTACGGAAAGCACGAGTTCACCTCTGCGAACACACTTTCGCGTGAAAGGATAACCGACAGATTCGACATAAATCTTATCTGGAATCCCGCCGTGACGAATAAGCTTTTCAGACGGGAAAGGATAATTTCCTCCTCGGCCTGTTTTTCTCCCTACGGTAAGGCAAGAGAGGCGGCATTCTCCATTCCCTTTGCGCTTAACAGTAATATCATCGTTTCCTGCTCTAAAAGCTCCGCCGTTTACATTAATCCCGTCCGTAACGAGGGTGTTTCGGTTTTTCCCATCGAGCAGTATCTCGATGCCTACAGCTACATTATTTCACAGGCTGAAGCCGCCTTCGACAGAGAAACGGAAAGAGCGAAAAGCGAGTTCGATAAAAAAGAGCTTAAAAAGCAGAGAATCTGTTATATTGACCAGATTTATCATAAGGCGATTACCGTTCTTCTTTATTCCTATTACCGCCATTTCTGGTCTCTTGACGACGAAAGAATTAAAAGCTATGCTGACATTATAATGTCCCTTTATGCACATCTTTCCAAATCCGGAAAAAGTCAGCTGCGTAAAAAGAATAAGGACATTTTCTACGGAGAGGAGCTTCTGACATCTAAAAAGGAAATGGCAGACAGACCGAAGGTAACCCTTTGCATTTCAGCTCTGTCCGAAGATAAAGAGAACGCGAGGGAGAGTCTTGCCGTGCTCGTGGAGTCGGTTTATAATCAGAGTATGCCCTCCTTCGAGCTTTATGTCGATGAAGCTCTTTACGGAATTTTCCCCGAAAAATACAAAAACGCGGAAAATCTTACCTTTCTTAAAGCTGACACGCCTGCAGAGTTCAGAGATTTATGTCTGGATGTGTGCCGCACGGATTACATTATGTTTCAGGAGTGCGGAGTAAGGCTTAATCCGAAAATCCTTATGCGCCATTATACCTTGCTCGAGGGCAGGGATAAGTATGGCTTTTCAGCCTCGCCCATAACCCGCTTCGACGGTGCAAATACGGAAAAATATATTTTTTCCGACCTGTTTTTTAAATCACAGACTGATAAAAACCGAATCCAAGCGGAGGATAAAACCTTTCTTCTGGATCTGTTTTTCTGTAATAAGCTTTTCAGCACAGCACATCTTAAGGGAATCCATTTTTCCTTTTCCGATAATCCTGCCCACGATATGTATAAGCTTTACAAGCATTCCCGCTTTAAAAAGCTTTTTCACAGAGGTGCCTACCTCGAGGTAAAGGAAGAGGAGGCGGTAGCTTATCTGCGTAAGCAGGAAAAGCTCCTCGATGAAAGAAAAAGAAAAATTTACCGAAGCTACAGATTTAATTATTTTAAAAGCGTACAGCTTAAAAGTGTCAGAGAAAAAATAAAGGATAAGGCAGCGCGGTCTGCAAAATATATTTATATACTTACGGACTGTATTTTTACCTTTATTTTTTCATCGATGAAAATTCAGCCCAGAGTTTTCTTTTACACGGGCAGAACTACGGGTGAGCCCGACGAAAATCTCGGTCAGCTTTACAGAAGCTGCACGGAGAAAAAGGTTCTTTTTGCCAAGGCAAAGCCTCACGGCTTCCGTGACCTGGTAAGGAAAAGATATTACCTTTTTACGAGCAAGGTAATCGTCACCGACGACTATATTTACCATCTGCGAAAGCATAAGCTTAAGGATGAACAGAGGCTTATCCAGATATGGTACACAGGCGGAGCCTTTAAGAAAATGGGCATAGACGGTCCGTCTATCCTTTCGGATCTGGATGAATATAAAACTCACTCCCAGTACAGTGATTTCTGTGTTTCCTCGGAATATGTCCGCCAGTATTACTGTCACGCCTTCGGCCTCGAGGAGAGCGTGGTAAAGGCTGTGGGCACACCTCGCTCGGATCTTATCGTAAACAGAGATAATCTTGCCTCGAACAGAGCGGAAATCTGCTCGAAGCATCCGCTTCTTAAAAATAAAAGGGTTTACCTTTACTGTCCCACCGTGAGGATAAAGGAGGATGTAATCATTCCCTTCGACCCTAAAATCGATTGGGCGGAGCTGGATGCTGCCCTCGCGGACGATGAGGTGTTTATCATCTGCCGTCATCCCGCTATGAAGGAGGAGTACATCAGAGGCAAATTCTATTCCCGTGTGAAGGACTACACCTTCGAAAGCACCAGTGAGCTTTTAGCTGTAGCCGATGTAATCATCAGCGACTATTCCTCTGTGGTTTTCGATGCTTCTCTGATGGATAAGCCTACGGTGTTTTACTGTCCCGATCTCGAGGAGTATAAGGACGATACCTATCTCGATTACGACAGGGATCTGCCCGGCGAAAAAATAACGGCTGCAGAGGATATTCTTCCTGCTGTGCGCCGTGCCGATGAAGCTTCCTCGGCCGAGGTAAGAGCCGTCTTTAATGAAAAGCAGATGGGTGCCTGTGACGGAAAGAGCACCGAAAGAATCCTTTCAATGATTAAAAATTATTTGAAATAAATGACAGACTCCCGATTTCCCAGTGATTTCGGGAGCTTTCATTTTGAGAGATTTTTTACCTGTGATAATTTTTCTCTGCGGACACAAATTATATCTGCGGCTGAAAAAACAGCGTGTTCGGAGGTGAAAAATGGTAAAGAGTATTAAAGCAATAAGAATGGTTCTTATGAGTGTTACCCTTGTTCTTCTGTGTCTTCTCGTTTACGGCTTTTATGCAGTACCCGATGAGCTTTACTGCGTAGCCGATAAAAGAGAAAGCGTAAATGAAATCTACACCATAACCTACGGTAAAAGAATCAGCGGTAACGGACAAAGAAAAGTCGGTCAGAGTGAAAAATACGAGGCTGAGGTAAGCTTACTGAATGTCATCCCCGTTAAAAGCTCCTCCGTCACTGTGAAAAGCAGGGATTATGTGGAGGTTTCGGGTGAATTATTCGGATTAAGACTTTTCACCGAGGGTGTTATGATAGTAGGCACTGATGAGGTCGATACGGAAATAGGTTATGTTTCCCCGGCGAGGAGTGCGGGACTTCAGAAGGGCGATGTCATTTATGCCATAAACGGAAGAAGGGTAAAAACCAGTCAGGAGGTTTCCGAAATTTTTTCGGAAGCAGGCAGTACAGCCATGACTTTGGAATACAGGAGAGAAAATAAAAGCTGCAGAGTGGTCTTTTCTCTTGCCTACAGTATTTCCGAAGGGAAATATAAGGCAGGACTGTGGATACGCGACAGCGCGGCAGGCATAGGTACTATGACCTTTTACGATGTGAGCACGGGAATGTTTGCGGCTCTGGGTCACGGTGTATGCGATGTGGACACGGGAGAAATCCTGCCACTTTCCGACGGCGACATAGTTTCCGCTTATGTCAGCAGCTGCTATAAAGGAAAAAGCGGCAAGGCGGGCGAGCTGTGCGGTGTGTTCAATTCACAGATAAAAGGAGAGCTTATGTCAAACTGTGAAACGGGCGTTTACGGAATGGCTGATGAAATCAGCGTCGAAGCACTGATGCCCGTGGCGACTAAGGGTGAGGTAAAAACAGGTAAGGCTCACATAATTTCTACGGTAGATAAAAACGGCCCTGAATATTATGAGATAGAGATAACGAAGGTAACGGAAGATTCGTCACAGAATAAGAATATGGTAATAAAGATAACAGACAGTAAACTGAAGGAAAAAACAGGCGGTATAGTTCAGGGAATGAGCGGCTCACCGATAATACAGGACAATATGCTTGTAGGTGCCGTAACTCATGTATTCGTAAGCGACCCTGCACAGGGTTATGCCATTTTCGCCGAAACGATGCTCGAAAGAGCGAGAAGCATTTATGAAGAAAATCAATTATCAGCCGCATCATAATTCTCTGAAATGAGAATAAAAAAAACAGAAATCTCTGAAGGTGTGCCGAAGAAATTTCTGTTTTTCGTTTTTTAAGCTTTTCTGTCAAGGTATCTTTTAACCGCGTCCTCCCAGTCGGGAAGAAGCGAAAATCCTGCGTCGGTCAGAGTCTTTTTACTCATTCTCGAGTTTTTCGGTCTTTCGGCGGGGGTGATGTATTCCTCGCTTGTAACGGGGTTTACCTTCATTGGTATGCCTTTGAGTGCGAAAACCCTTTCGGCTAATTCGTACCAGGAGCAGTAGCCCTCGTTGGTGCCGTGATAAATGCCGTATTTTTCCGTCTGTGCCATTTCAGTGAGTAAAAGGGCAAGGTCGGCAGAATAGGTAGGGGAGCCCACCTGGTCGCAGACCACATTGACCTCGTCTCTCGTCTGTGAAAGACGGAGCATAGTGGCGATGAAATTTCTGTTCTGCTCACCGAAAACCCAGGAGGTGCGGACGATAAAATATTTTTCGCAGAGATTCATAACGGCCCTTTCGCCCTCAAGCTTGCTTTTTCCGTAAACGGAGAGAGGAGCTTTTTCGTCATCAGGCTCAAAGGGAACTTCGCCCTCACCGGAAAAAACATAGTCGGTGCTGACATAGATAATGGCGGCATTTTTTCTTTGGCATATACGGGCCAGATTTTCCGTGCCTTTTGCATTGATTGCGAAGCAGAGCTCTTTTTCTTCCTCTGCTTTATCCACGGCAGTATAGGCCGCACAGTGGATGAGCACCTCGAAATCCTTACCGTCAAAGAAGGCTTCGACGGATTTTTCCGAGGTAATGTCCGCCTCGTTTCTGTCTATGCCCAGATGGGGTATATTTTTTTCCTTAAGTATACGGCATACATCGCCGCCTAATTGCCCTGCGGCACCTGTTACTATAATCATCTTTTCACCTGCTCAATAAACGAAATCAACATCACTGTCACACAGGAAGGGTGCATTTTTATCCTTGTCCGAAAGAGTGGGGGAGGTAACGCCCCAGCTGACTGCTATTTCACTGTCATCGAAGCGGATGCTTCTGTCACTTTCTTTATTATAATATCCGTCCACCTTATAAAAAACTTCTACATTGTCCGTCAGCGTAACGAAGCCGTGACCGAAGCCCTTCGGGATATAGAGCATCCTTTTATTCTCCTCGGAAAGCTCTGTACTTATCCATTTGAGATAATTCGGAGAGCCCTTTCTCAAATCTACCGCTACATCGAGGATTTTACCCTTTGTACAGCAGATGAGCTTTGTCTGTGCGTAGGGAGCTTTCTGAAAATGAATACCTCTTAAGGTGCCCTTCTCTGCGGAAAAGGAGCGGTTATCCTGAACGAAAACCGTATCGATGCCGAGAGCCTTTATTTTTTCATAATTATAGGATTCATAAAACCAGCCTCTGTTATCTCCGAAAATCTGCGGCTCTATGAGCTTTACCTCGGGCAGGTCTGTATTGATTATTTTCATAAATATCACCCTTTGTCCTTATTAGTTTGATTATACTATCTGACCTGATAATAGTCAATAATAATTTTCTTGACAATTCGTATTAAAACACTTAAAATACATAATTAGTAAAAGAAAAGGGGGCGGAAAAATGACAGCGGGTATCGTCTGCGAATATAATCCCTTCCATAAGGGACATCTTTATCACATCGCGAAAACCAGAGAGGCGGGGGCGGATTTCATCGTCTGCGTAATGAGCGGAAATTTCGTTCAGCGCGGCGAGTGTGCCTATGCCGACAAATGGACGAGAGTAAAAGCGGCCATTCTCTGCGGTGCCGATGCTGTTATTGACCTGCCCGTTCCCTGGGCCTGTGCCTCTGCGGAAAATTTCGCCCGCGGCAGTGTAGGTCTTCTCTGTGATTTCGGCATAGATATGCTTTCCTTCGGCAGTGAATGGGAGGACGCAGAATTACTCGCACGCTGTGCCGATGCCCTCGGTGATGAGAGAGTCGCCCGTCTGCTGAAAGGTAAAATGTCCCTCGGCCTTTCCTATCCTGCCGCTCTCTGCGAGTCGGTAGGTGAAATTTACGGCGAAAGTGAAAAGGAGGTTTTATCCTCCCCAAACAGCACTCTTGCCGTGGAATACATCCGAGCACTAAAAAAGCTTTCTCCCGAGGTAAGGCTTCTTCCCGTAAAAAGAAAGGGGAGCGGTCACGACAGCGGAGAAATTATCGGCGCTACCGCCAGCGCAAGCAAAATACGCTCCTTCGAAAGTCTTTCCGATAGCGAAGCTTATGTTCCCGAAAAGGCATACCTTCTTTTAGAAAAGGAATTTGGCGAAGGAAACGGACCCTACAGAATGAAAACAGGTGAAAGAGCCGTTCTGTCTGCACTGCGTGAAATGAAAAAGGAGGAATATTCCTTTTTCGTTACGGATGCTTCGGGTCTTGCGAGCCGAATTTACGAGGCGGTACAGACCGCTGACTCCCTCGATTCGCTTTACGAAAGAGCTAAAAGTAAAAATTACACTCATTCCCGCATCCGCCGTGAGGTGATGAATCTTTTTCTGAAAATCCCGAAGGATATGTCGAAGGAAAGGGTTCCCTATATGCGTATTCTGGCTGTGAGCGAAAGAGGAGTTCAGCTGCTCGGTAAAGCCAAAAGCAATTCCTCCGTGCCGATTATAACCCGTCACGCAGAGACTGCCTATCTCTCTGAAGCAGGCAGGGCTGTTTATGAGCTTCAGTGCGCCTCTACGGATAAGTTTGCCCTTTTTACCGAAAAAATAAGAGAATGCTCTCTCGAACAGAAAAATTCGATGAAAATAATTAAAGCTGACGGTTGATTTTTACGTCAGCTTTAATTATTTTTATTCGATTTCGCCTATACAGAAATCGTCCTCTGACACGGCTTTGATAGTAACATCGGCTGTCTTATGGCACATTTCCCCGGGAAATCTGGCTTTAACGGGAATGTAGTTAGCCGTATGACCGCAGAAATAACCGTCCTTATCCTTCGTTTCGAAAAGCACGGAATACTTTCTGCCGATCTGCCTTCTGAAAAACTCCTGTCTTATTTCTTCCGCTGTCAGCGTCATCAGACGGCTTCTTTCCTCCTTGGTTTTTTTATCTGTCTGGCCGCCGAAGGCTTCTGCCCTGGTGCCCTTTCTGACGGAGTAGGGGAAAACGTGTACCTTTTCGAAGCCTATCTCTTTAACGAAGTCGAGGCTTTCTCTGAAGTCCTCCTCGCTTTCGCCCGCGAAGCCTACCATCACATCGGTGGTGAGGGTACAGTCCGCGAAGCTTTCGCGGAGCTTACGGCATATCTGTCTGTACTCGTCGGCGGTATAGTGGCGGTTCATTCTCTTAAGGGTATTATCGCAGCCGCTCTGCAGGGAGATGTGAAACTGGGGGCAGAGCTTTTCGCATCGGGCAAGATTTTCTATTACCTCGTCTGTCAGATGGTCCGGCTCGAGGGAGCCTAAACGGACTCTCTCTATGCCCTTCGTATCGTTGGCGGCCTTTACCGCATCGGAAAAGGTGAGACCTATGTCCGAGCCGTAGGAGGAAAGATTTATTCCGACTAAAACTACCTCCTTATAGCCGCCCCGTGCGAGAGTTTCCAGCTCTGCTTTAAGCTCGTCGAGGGGCTTCGAGCGTACTCTGCCGCGGGAGTAGGGGATGATGCAGTAGGAGCAGAAGCGGTTACAGCCGTCCTGTATTTTGATGTAGGCTCTCGTTCTCTCCTCGAAGCGGCTGATGATCGTGCCCGAAAAGGCATCGCCCTTTTTATGCTCTCTGATTTCGAAAACTCTCGAGCCGAATTTTAAAAATTGCTCTATGGCATTTGCTATTTCCTCGTTATTTCTGTTGCCGAGGATAATGTCAGCCTCGAGAAGCTCCTTCGATTTTTCGGGATAGGCCTGGGGCATACAGCCCGTGAGAACTACTACGGAGTCCGGGTTATTCCTTTTGAAGCGCCTTACCGCCTGTCTTGTCTTCTGGTCTGCGGCGGCAGTTACCGTGCAGGAGTTCACGATGAAAATGTCTGCTTTTCCGTCCGTTACGGTCTCGTAGCCTCTTTTGCTGAGAGCCTCACTTATTGCCTGACTTTCGTATTGATTGACCTTACAGCCTAAAGTGTAAAATTTAACTTTCATTTTAATCCGCCTTGTTATTATTGTCTCTGTAATTATAAAGCAATATCAAAGAATATTCAAGGGGGTGTTTTATTTTACCTTTTTCTTTCATATTTATTAGCGAAAAACTTTTCGAGGTGATAAATATGAACAGGCTCATAGCCTTAATAACATCAATGATATTTTTATTAACACTTTTCACTTTTTCCGTCTCTGCAGAGAATGAAAGCGGAATAACGGTCAATGCTGAAAGTGGGGTGCTTATGGATGTGCAGACGGGAAAGGTGCTTTATGCCTTTAATGAAGACAAACAGCTTTATCCTGCCTCCGTAACCAAGATAATGCCTCTGCTTCTGTTTATGGAGGCACTGGACGAGGGAAGGATTTCTCTTACCGATGTGGTAACGACCGGCCCCGATGCGGCCTCAAAGGGCGGAAGTCAGATATGGCTCAAGGAAGGGGAGCAGATGACTGTCGATGAGCTTCTCCGCGCCACAGCTATCGGCAGTGCCAATGACGCCTGCACGGCTCTGGGTGAGCATATAGCGGGAAGCGAAGCCGCCTTCGTCAGTATGATGAACGAAAGAGCGAAGGAGCTCGGTATGAAAAATACTAATTTCGTTAACTGCTCCGGTCTCGACGACGACACCACGGAGCATCTTACCACAGCCTACGATGTGGCACTTATGTCCTGTGAGCTTCTGAAGCACGAAAGGATCACGGATTACACCACCGTGTGGATGGACTCTCTTCGCGACGGAGAAACCGAGCTGGTAAACACTAACCGTCTTGTCCGCTTTTATGAGGGTACCACGGGACTGAAAACGGGAACCACCTCGAAGGCGGGACACTGTCTTTCCGCCTCTGCCGAAAGAGGAGGACTTCATCTCGTGGCCGTGGTTATGGGTGCTGAAAACAGCACCGACCGCTTCGAGGGCGCCAAGGCTATGCTTAACTGGGGCTTTGCCGCTTATGAGAGCTTCACCCCCGAAATAGATTTGTCACTTTTACAGCCGGTCAGAGTGCTGAAGGGTACCGATGCCTTCGTACAGCCACAGCTTCCGGAGATAGGCAGCCTTACTCTGAAGACAGGCGAAAAGCAGTCGCTGGAGACGAAAATCACCCTCTGTGAGGATGCGGAAGCGCCGATAGAGGAGAATCAGACCCTCGGTAAAATCGAGTTAAGGCTCGGAGAGGAGACTGTGGCAGAATATAATCTTACTGCCGTAAATGCCGTGGGCAGAATAAATCTCCTCGTTATGGCGGAAAGAATTATAAAAAGTCTCGTAAAAGGGTGCGAATAATGCGATATTAAGGTTGACAAATCCTGTAATTTGTATTAAAATACAGAAAATACCACAATTATACGGTTAGGAGTATAACGTATGTCAGCAAAATTAACAAAAAAATACGTTTCTTCTTTTATAACGGATGAAGAAATAGCCTCTTATCAGTCAGAAATTACCGCGGCACACGAAGCATTACACGGTAAAACAGGTGCAGGTAATGACTTCACAGGTTGGGTAGACCTCCCCGTTGATTATGATAAAGAGGAATTTGCGAGAATAAAGCTCGCGGCAGAAAAAATCAAAAGCAACAGTGATGTTCTTATCGTAATCGGTATCGGCGGTTCTTATCTCGGAGCCAGAGCCGCTATCGAATTTGTAAAGGGACAGAATTATAACGATACCCGTAAGGGAACACCCGCCATCTATTATGCAGGTAACAGCATTTCATCCTCTTATCTCGATGAAATTATCTCCATTTGTGAAGGTAAGGATTTCTCCGTAAATGTTATCTCTAAATCGGGTACCACCACAGAGCCTGCCATCGCATTCCGTATTTTCCGTGAAATGCTCATCGAAAAGTACGGCGCAGAAAAGGCTGCAGGGAGAATTTTCGTTACCACAGACAAGGCAAAGGGTACACTTAAAAGCTTCGCCGATAAGGAAGGCTACGAAACCTTCGTGGTTCCCGACGATGTAGGCGGCAGATATTCCGTTCTCACCGCCGTAGGTCTTCTTCCCATCGCCGCTGCAGGCATCGACATCGACGCTCTTATGGCCGGTGCCGCCGAGGCCAGAGAGGAGCTTATGAGCACCTGTGTGGAAGAAAACGACTGCTATAAATATGTAGCTATCCGTAACGCTCTTTATAATAAGGGTAAAAAGACAGAGATGTTTATTTCCTATGAGCCTTGCTTTACTATGATGAACGAATGGCTTAAGCAGCTTTTCGGCGAAAGCGAGGGTAAAGAGGGTAAGGGACTTTTCCCCACCTCTGCCGTTTTCTCCACTGACCTTCATTCACTCGGTCAGTACATTCAGCAGGGCGAAAGAATAATGTTCGAAACCGTAATTCATTTCGAAAAGCCCCGTAAGGAAATTTTCATAAAAGAGGATGCCGAAAATGTGGACGGTCTTAATTTCCTGGCAGGAAAATCCATGGACTTCGTAAACAAGCAGGCATACAGAGGTACGGTTCTGGCTCACAATGACGGTCTCGTACCCAATATAATCATCAAAAACGCTGATATGAGCGAAAAATCATTAGGTTATCTCATTTACTTCTTCGAGAAGGCCTGTGCAATATCGGGTTATGTTCTTGGCATCAATCCCTTTGACCAGCCGGGCGTAGAAAGCTACAAAAAGAATATGTTTGCTCTTTTAGGCAAACCCGGCTACGAAAAAGAGAAAGAAGTACTTGAACAAAGATTAAGTAAGTGATATAATATACTTGTAATTGAATCGGAAGTGTGTTATACTTATTCCGACGAAACAAATAAAAGGAGGAAATATAAAATGATTTCTATTATTTTAGGTCACAAAGGTGCAGGCAAAACAAAGCGTTTGATTTCTTGTGTAAACGAGGCAATCGAAAACTCAAAGGGTAATGTTGTCTGTGTGGAAAAAGAAACCAAATTAACATATGATGTTAACTACCGCGCCAGACTCATCGCTACTGATGACTACGAAGTTAAGGGCTATGCAGCCTTCTACGGCTTTCTCGCAGGCGTATGCGCAGGTAACCACGACATTACAGATGTTCTCGTAGATGCTACTCTCCGTATCGGCGGCAGAGACTATAACGAGCTCGCTTCCTTCCTTGAGAGGATTTATGAGCTTTCTTCCGTTAACGAAAAGGATTTCGTATTTACCATTTCCGCTGACAAAGAAGAGCTTCCCGAATCCATCTTTAATTACTGTAAGGTTCTTTGATTTTAATTTATCAGACAATATGGGGCTGTTTCCTTTGCGAGACAGTCCTTTTTGTGATTTTAAGGATGTGGAAAAATGAATTTTGATTTAGAGAAAGAAGCACTGGCCGAGGGCTATCAGCTGGTCTGCGGTGTGGACGAGGCAGGCAGGGGACCTCTCTGCGGACCGGTCTGCGCGGCGGCTGTGATTTTACCCGTCGACTGTGAAATCGAGGGGATAAACGACTCGAAAAAATTAAGCGAAAAAAAGCGTGAGCAGCTTTTTGACATCATAAAGGAAAAGGCCGTAGCATACAGCATACAGATGGTCGATGCCCGTACCATCGATGAAATAAATATTCTGCAGGCCACCTTTCTGGCTATGCGTACTGCTGTAGAGAGCCTCGAGCCGAAGCCTGACATAGCTCTCATCGACGGAAACGGCAGGCCGGGTCTTTCCATCGCTGAAAAAACCGTAATAAAGGGTGACGCCAAATCCGTATCCATTGCTGCCGCCTCCATTCTTGCCAAGGTTACCCGAGACAGATATATGCTCGCGGCGGACAAGGTATATCCCGAATATTCTTTTGCAAAGCATAAGGGCTACGGCACGAAGCTTCATTATGAGGCTATCGCAGAGCACGGAATATGCCCCGAGCACAGACGGACATTTCTTAAAAAGATTTTAGGTGAGTGAGATGGAAAAGGGGACTGCGGGTAAAAAAGGCGAGGAGTTTGCCGCGGAGTATTACCGTAAAAAAGGCTTTACCGTTACGGAAATGAACTTCCACTCCCGCTACGGAGAAATCGATGTTATAGCGGAAAACGATACCTGCATTGTTTTCTGCGAGGTAAAAACCAGAACCGGCACACGGATAAACCCACGGGAGGCTGTGGACACCAAAAAGCAGCAGAGACTTACTCTCACCGCTCTGAAATATCTCGGGGAAAACGGAAGCGAAAAAATGCTGCGCTTCGATGTTTGCGAGGTATGGATGAACGAAGACAGGATTTACAGGTTCAATAACATTGAAAATGCCTTTGAGGTTGTTGACTTTTCGGGAAGATATGATCTGTTTTGAATGTTATTAAGCTTAAAAATTTTGTAAGTTTACATTTAATTCGAAAAATTATATAACTTGTGTGTTATTAATATTTCGTGAAAAATACGGAGGTGTTATTATGAAAAGAATTGTTTCACTTTTACTTTGTGTGCTTATGGTGTTTTCTTTGTCGCTTCCTGCTTTTGCAGCGGCTGAGCCCGAGGAATATCCTACTGTTTATGTGACCGGTGCACAGACAAATGATATTTATAGTGCAGAGGGCGAAAGAATCTGGGATCTCGATGTAGATGCTATGGCTGTGGTTAAGCAGGCTGTTAAGCCTTGCCTTGAAGAACTGCTTACGGGTATGGCAAGCCGTGACTACAAAGCTTATGCTGAAACAGTAAACAGCTATGTAGCGCCTATCTTCGAAAAGGTTGTTCTCGATAAAAACGGTGAAGCAAGTAACGGAAGCCATCCGGCAAAGCATTCCTCCTCCGTTGAGGTAGAAGAAAAATATTCCGGCTACGGAATCTGGGACTACCGATTCTGGTATGACTGGAGACTTTCGCCGATAGTTACTGCTGAAGAGCTTAAGGATTATATCGACAGAGTTACCGAGGCAACAGGTAAGGAAAAAGTTCAGCTTGTAGGTCGCTGCTACGGTGCCAATGTTATTCAGACCTACATAACTCTTTATAAGGATCATGCTCTTGAAAATGTAAGCGATATCTCTTATTTCGCTTCATCAGTTATGGGTATTGATTATATGAGTGCTCTTTTTTCGGGCGAAGTAGTTCTCGACGATAAGGCTGTGTCCAATTTTGTACAGTATTTTCTTGAGGATGAAGAGCTTATTGAAGACGATGTGCTTTCCGGCTTTGTTTACGCTCTTATAGAGGTGTTCAGATACGCTGAGGTTTTAGGTATAGGAACTGACACCTTGCTTCTTCTTTTCGACGAAATAAAATATGATCTTATACCCACTCTTCTTCCTAATATTATCGGTTCATGGGCTTCTTACTGGTCTATGGTTACAGCGGATAAATACGAAGAGGCAATTGAATTCATTTACGGTGACAGAAAAGATGAGTATTCAGGCCTTATCGAAAAGACAGACCGTTACCACTATGAGGTTCAGCTTTGCGCAGAGGAAACCATTCTCGAGCTTCAGGATAAAGGTATAAATTTCTATATTTTCTCTAAGTATGGCTTCCCTGATATGCCCTTATATGACGATGCAGCCAACGAAAGTGACTCAACTACCTCAGTACCCAGACAGTCCTTCGGTGCAGAATGCTCTGATTTCGGCGAAACCTTCAGCGATGAATACATTAATTCGCTTTCAGATACAACTTATCTTTCGCCCGATTATAAAATCAATGCTGCTTCTGCTCTTATTCCCGAAAGAAGCTGGTTTGTAAAGGGACTCCATCATGATTGGTTCGGCGAGCTTCATGATATGACTCTCGAAATTATGCGCTATGATATGACGGTTCATAATGAAAAATATCCTCAGTATCTTCTGCGCGTAAACAGTGATACGCTTGTCCCCGTTACAGAATCCGATGATGATTATGTAAAATCTACGCAGGGGATCGTAGGTGCAGCTATCCGCCTTCTTACGGCTTTCATCCGTGTTCTTACAAATATTATCAACGGAAAGCTTTCTTTAGACCTTTCTGGTCTTATCGGTTGATTGAATATTATTACAGACTCTCCTCGGAGGGTCTGTTTTTCTCATTAAAATAATCTTTACTTTTCGTAATTAATGTGTTAAAATACAATGAATAATCTCTATATCTATACGGAGGTAGTATTATGCTTTATACAAGTACAAGAGATAAAAACGTAAAAGTTACATCTGCTCAGGCAATCGCTCAGGGAATTTCGGCTGACGGCGGTCTTTTCGTGCCCGAATCAATTCCTCAGATTGACTCAGCTTTTATCGACTCTCTGGTCGGTCTTGATTACATATCCAGAGCGAAAAAAGTGCTCTCTCTTTATCTCACCGACTATACCGAGGAGGAAATCGACTACTGTGTAAGCGATGCTTATGCCGAGGGTAAATTCTCCGACAGTAAGATTTCTCCCGTTAAAACCGTCGCAAAGGGTGAAAACATCCTCGAGCTGTGGAGAGGCCCCACCTGTGCCTTTAAGGATATGGCGCTTCAGCTTCTTCCTTATCTTCTTACCACAGCCGTTAAAAAGATTAAGCTCGATAAGACCGTGGTTATTCTCGTAGCCACCTCGGGAGACACAGGCAAGGCTGCACTTGAGGGCTTCAGAGATGTGGACGGCACGAGGATTATGGTCTTTTACCCCGAGGACGGTGTAAGTCCTATGCAGAAGCTGCAGATGACCACACAGGCGGGCGAAAATGTGGCCGTCTGTGCCATTAACGGTAACTTCGACGATGCACAGAGCGGTGTCAAGAAAATCTTTACCGATAAGGCTGTAGCCGAAAAGCTCGCCGAAAAGGGTATGATGTTCTCCTCGGCCAACTCCATTAATTGGGGCAGACTTGTTCCGCAGATAGTTTACTACATTTCCGCTTACTGTGACCTTATTGAGCAGGGTGTAATCAGAAACGGTGACGAAATCAATGTGGTAGTCCCCACAGGTAACTTCGGTAACATTCTTGCCGCTTATTATGCTGAAAAAATGGGTATTCCCGTTAAAAAGCTTATCTGTGCCTCAAACGCAAATAATGTTCTTACGGATTTTCTGAAAACGGGTGTTTATGATAAAAACAGAAAATTTTATACCACCACATCACCCTCTATGGACATCCTCATTTCCTCTAATCTCGAAAGACTTCTTTTCCATCTCTGCGGTGAAAATGATGCCACGGTAAGAAATTGGATGGAGGCCCTCGCTTCAGAAGGCAGATACGAGGTTACCGAGGATGTAAAGAAGCTGGTAGCTTCACTCTTTGATGCGGGCTGCTGTGACGACGAAATCACTGCCGCCACCATCAGTGAGACTTATAAAAACGGCTATCTCTGCGATACTCACACAGCCGTAGCGGTAAATGTTTACCGTGAATATGTTAAGGCCACGGGCGACACCACCGAGGCGGTTATCGCTTCCACTGCCAACCCCTATAAATTCTCTGCCGCAGTGCTTAAGGCCGTAAAGGGTGAAGTCCCCGCAGATGCGGATGAATTTGACCAGGTAGACCTTCTCATCGCGGAAACGGGAGCGGAATGTCCCTCACAGCTTGCCACGCTTAAGGGTAAAAAGCCGAGATTTACCGACTGCTGTGAAAAGGAAGATATGATAGAAATGGTTTACAGAATGCTCGGTGTGTAAGCTTAAGAGGAGGTGTCAGCTTGTCAATATTCGCTATAGGGGACACCCATCTTACCTTCAGCACCGATAAGCCTATGGATATTTTCCGCGGGTGGACGGATTATGTGGAAAGACTCGAAAAAAACTGGCGTGCCGTGGTAGGCGAGGAGGACACCGTGGTTATACCCGGTGACATTTCCTGGGCTATGTCTCTGGAGCAGGCTAAAAAGGACTTTGCCTTTCTTCACTCTCTTCCCGGTAAAAAGCTGATAATGAAGGGTAATCACGATTATTGGTGGACCACGAAAAAGAAAATGGATACCTTTCTGGCTGAAAACGGCTTTGATTCCCTGTCGATTCTCCATAATAATGCCTTCCGCGTGGGTGACTTCACTGTCTGCGGAAGCAGAGGCTGGTTTTTCGATGCGGAAAATTCTGACAGTAAGGTGCTTCTCCGTGAGGCGGGCAGACTCGATATGTCCGTTTCTGAAGGAAAAAAGCTCGGAGGCGAGCTGATAGTTTTTCTTCATTATCCGCCCGTTATGACTAATATGTGCTGTAACGAGATGATGGCTGTGCTGAAAAAGCACGGAATCGAAAGATGCTATTACGGCCATCTTCACGGTGAGTCTACCCTGAAGGCGGTACGCGAAACCGTGGACGGAATTAAATTTTCTCTCGTTTCTGCCGATTTTCTCGAGTTTTGTCCCAAATTAATAGAAAAATTTTGAAAAAACTATGGAAAAAATTTTTTAATGTGATATAATACTATAGTTAAAAATGTAAAATGGGTAACCTTGGGTATGTTGTTTATTAAAAAAGGTGCCCGGATAGGAGTTTTAAAATGAGCTTTAAATCATCAAAAAACGTTGAAACAAATGTTTACGCACTGGAAATTTCCATCGATGCCGCTACCTTTGATGCAGCACAGAACAAAGCCTTTGCAAAGCAGAAGAATAAGATTTCTCTTCCCGGCTTCCGTAAGGGCAAGGTAACCCGTAAAATGGCTGAAAACTTTTACGGTAAGGGCTTCCTTTATGAGGATGCACTTGACTACTGCTACGGTGAGGCTGTAGAGTCCGCTATCGCAGAGGCAGGCCTTGAGATGGTAGGCACAAAGAGCGCTGACATTAAGGAAATCGGCGAAAACGGTGTAGAAATGGTAGTAGAAATCTTCGTTAAGCCCGAGGTAGAGGTAACCGAGTACAAAGAGCTCAAGGCTACCAAGAAAAAGGTAGAGGCTACCGAAGAGGAAGTACAGGCAAAGCTTGACGAGCTGGTAGAAAGAAATGCCCGTCTCGTAGCAGTAGAGGACAGAGCAGTAGAAAACGGTGACATCACTGTTATCGATTTTGAGGGCTTTGTTGACGGCGTAGCATTCGATGGCGGCAAGGGTGAAAACTACGAGCTTACCATCGGCTCCGGTCAGTTCATTCCCGGCTTCGAGGAGCAGATTATCGGTCACAGCATCGGCGAAGAGTTCGATGTAAATGTCAAATTCCCCACCGAGTACACTCCCGAGCTCGCTGATAAGGATGCAGTTTTCAAAATCAAGCTTCACGAAATCAAGGTTAAGGAGCTTCCCGAAATTGATGACGAATTTGCACAGGATGCCGCAGACTGCGACACTGTAGCCGCTCTTAAGAAAAGCCTCGAAAAGGAAATCAAAGAGCAGAAGGAAGCCGCTAACGCCAGAGAAATCGAATCACAGCTTCTCGAAAAGCTCAGCGAAAATGTAGTAGGTGAAATCCCCGAATGTATGTTTGAGGCTGAAATCGATAATCAGATTAAAAACCTCGACTACAGACTTTCCATGCAGGGTATGAGCCTCGAGCTTTACCTCCAGTACACAGGTATGACCATGGAGGCCTACAGAGAAACTCTTAAGGATGCCGCAGAGAAGCAGGTTAAAATCCGTCTGGCTCTCGAAGCTATCGCAAAGAAGGAAAATCTCGTAGTTTCCGACGAGGAGCTCGAAGCTGAATTTGCTAAATTTGCAGAGCAGTACGGTATGGAGGTAGACAAAATTAAGGAGGTAGTTCCCGCAGAAGGACTCCGCGGCGACCTTCTTAACGAAAAAGCACTTGCCTTCGTTAAGGACAATGCAAAGGTAACCACAGCCAGAAAGCCCCGCGCAAAGAAGGAAGAAGCAAAGGCTGACGACGCCGAATAATTACTGTTTATAAAGGTTATTTTTAACCAAGAATATTATAAAGAAATCGGGGCCGTACGGGTACGGCTCCGAATTTGAATATTTACTAATCACTATCTTAAGGAGGAAATTATTATGCCTTTAGTACCTTATGTAGTAGAGCAGACCAGCAGAGGAGAGAGAAGCTACGACATTTATTCCCGTCTTCTCAATGACCGTATCATCGTGCTTTCCGACGAGGTAAACGATGCCACCGCATCTCTGGTCGTAGCACAGCTTTTATTTCTCGAAAGCCAGGACAGCGAAAAGGACATCAGCTTTTACATTAACAGCCCCGGCGGCTCCGTAACTGCAGGTATGGCTATTTATGACACTATGCAGTACATTAAATGCGATGTATCGACCATCTGTATGGGTCTTGCCGCAAGTATGGGTGCATTCCTTCTTTCTTCCGGAACCAAGGGTAAGAGATACTGCCTTCCTAACAGTGAGGTTATGATTCATCAGCCCTCCGGCGGTGCGAAGGGTCAGGCTACCGACATCAAAATCGTGGCAGACCACATTTTAAGAACCAAAGAAAAGCTGAATAAAATTCTGGCTGAAAACACAGGCAAGGACATTTCCGTTATCGCAGAGGATACCGAAAGAGATAACTTTATGACTGCCGACGAGGCTCTCGAGTACGGTCTCGTGGATAAGATTTTATATAAAAGAGATTAAGAGGTAGTAAACTATGGCAAGAGACGGTGACATCAAGGATAAAAATGTAAGATGTTCCTTTTGCAACAAATCCCAGAACGATGTCAAAACATTGATAGCCGGCCCCGGAGTTTATATCTGTAATGAATGTGTGGCTCTTTGCCGTGAAATCGTGGAAGAAGAAACGGACAAAAAAGCGGGAAAAAGCGAAAATGATTTTGCATCACTGAAAAAGCCGAGTGAAATCAAAGCACTTCTTGACGAATATGTTATCGGACAGGATGAGGCTAAAAAAGCGCTCAGCGTTGCAGTTTATAATCATTATAAAAGAATATATTCGGGCAAGGACAGCCCCGTCGAGGTGGGTAAAAGTAACATTCTTATGCTCGGCCCCACGGGTGTGGGTAAAACTATGCTTGCCCAGACACTGGCGAAAATACTCGATGTTCCCTTCGCCATAGCCGATGCCACCACTCTCACCGAGGCAGGTTATGTCGGTGAGGATGTGGAGAATATTCTGTTGCGGCTCATTCAGGCGGCAGATTTCGATGTGGAAAGAGCCGAAAAGGGTATCATTTATGTGGATGAGATCGATAAAATCGGCCGAAAGAGCGAAAGCACCTCCATTACCCGCGATGTAAGCGGTGAGGGCGTTCAGCAGGCACTTCTGAAAATTCTCGAGGGTACTGTTTCCAATGTGCCTCCCCAGGGCGGCAGAAAGCATCCCCAGCAGGAATTTATTCAGATAGATACCACAAACATTCTCTTTATCTGTGCAGGCTCCTTTGAGGGTATCGAAAAGATAGTAGAAAAGAGAATGGGTAACTCGGGTCTCGGCTTCGGTGCCTCCATAAAAACAAAGAGTGACTACGAAAGCAGTAAGGTAATGCATCAGGTGGTTCATCACGATCTGGTAAAGTTCGGTCTTATTCCCGAGCTTGTAGGTCGACTTCCCGTTATCACCGCTCTCGATAATCTCGATGAGGCGGCGCTGGTAAGAATTATGACCGAGCCTAAAAATGCTCTCGTAAAGCAGTATCAGTATCTTTTCGGTATTGACGACATTGACCTGGAGTTTGAGTTTGATGCTCTTAAGGCTATCGCCGAAAAAACACTGGAGGCTAAAACAGGCGCACGAGGTCTCCGCTCAATTATGGAAAAGCTGCTTCTTGATTATATGTACGAGATTCCTGCCGAGGGCACCTTCGGTAAGCTCGTTATTACAAAGGAAGCTGTGGAGGGCTCGGATAAGGCTCTTATCGACACTTTAGAGGATTCAGAGGGCAAGCATTTCCGACTTCCCCAGGCAAAGCGTAAAAAATCTGAATAATCTATTGACTTTTTGTTCAGTATTGTGATAAAATACCATAGTATAAAATTTTGGAGGTCGAACAAATGACAGCGCTTCAGTATGTATTATCAATAGTAATTATTATTGTTTCCGTTATTATCATTGCTCTTGTTATGTTACAGGAAAGCAAGCAGAGAGGTCTCTCCGGTACTATCGCAGGTGCAGGCGAAACCTTCTTCGGTAAGAATAAGGGCAGAACAATGGAAGCAAAGCTCGCAAAGTTCACAAAGATCGCAGGTGCAATTTTCTTCGTTCTTGCTCTTGTATCTTCATTACTTGTTCTTTTCGGCGCATAATTGATTTAAACTGAACTACGGGATTCTGAAAAGAGTCCCGTAATTTTTTTGAAAAGAAATGAAAAATTAATTTACAATATTAAAACATTGTGGTATAATTGTTACATTCTTAAAGAAAGAAGGATCAAAATATGGAATTTTCGACAGTAATTATTTACCTTAAGGATTTAATCGCCACCATTATGACTCTTCTTATGATGATGTCACCGGCTTTCGGCAGTGCGGCAGAGACCTACAGAGCCGAGAGACCCGACGAGCTCATCACCAGCTTTGCGGCGGTGTCCGATATCCATGTAGAAACCAATAATCCCGAAGCCTACAGTAAGCTTAAGAGCGTTCTTGAGGGACTTGATGCAGGCGAGGACATTAAAACCGTACTCTACACAGGCGACAATGTTATGAACGGTCAGGTTTTAGAGGATGTATTCTTCTATTCCGCAATCAGAGCGGTTAATCCTGCAGAAAATAATATCGTTCTGGCCGGTAACCACGACTACGGTAACGGCGCAGAGGGAACAGATTCCTCAAAGCTCCGTCTGAAATATCTGGCAAACAATGTATTTTATCTCGGAAATTATCTCGAAAATGACTATTTCTACAGAGTAATTGACGGCGTATATATGATTTGTCTTGTCAGTGAAAGACCCGACACCGAGGACTTCACTATGACAGCAGCACAGCTTGAATGGCTTGAGGGTGTTCTTAAGGAAGCCGACGAAGCCGATGCTCCTATCTTTGTGTTCAATCATTATCCTCTCCGTTATCTTGATAAGGACGGAACCGAGGGCGCAGAGGTAGATAAGGCAGAGCTTGCCGAGCTTCTTATCAAATACGATGCAGACCTTTTTATCCACGGTCATATCCACGATGACATCGGCGCCGATAACTTCTATAATTCCTACGGTGTGGACTGCATTAACCTTTGCCGTATAACCGAAATAACCAACTATGAAGCAGGCGACGGTATAGTTGTCGAGGTTTACGAGGACGAAATAGTAGTAAGAGTAAGAAACTTCATCAAAGGTGAATGGAAAGACGGACTCAGATTTACCTATTGATTTCATAAAGCTTCAGCCCCACGGCACTCCTTTTGGGGTGCCGTTTTTTTGATTTTACATTTTTTATAATTCTGGTTTACAAACTGTGAATTATATGCTATTATTGGAGTAGCTTTAAAGAAAGAAGGAAGAAGATATGGATTTTTCTACAGTAATCATTTATCTTAAGGATTTATTGGCCACAGTTATGACACTTCTTATGATGCTTTCTCCTGCCTTCGGCAGCACGGCAGAGAGCTATTATGCCGAAAGACCCGATGAGCTTATTACCTCCTTTGCAGTAGTATCTGACATCCATGTAGAAACGAACAACCCTAAAATCTACAATAAGCTTAAGGATGTGCTTGATGGAATTAAGGGAGGCGAAAACCTCGATGCAGTCGTATACACCGGCGACAATGTTATGAACGGTCAGGTTCTCGAAAACGCATTTTTCTATTCTGCCGTTAAGGCTGTAATGCCTGCTGAAAAAAATTATGTCATCACGGGTAATCACGATTTAGGTAACGGTGAGGGCGATTATGCCGCATTCCGAGACAGCTTTATTTATTACAATAATCTTATGCTTGGAAATAATATCAGCAAGCCGTATTATTACAGAGTTCTTAACGGCTGCTATATGATTTGTCTCTCCTCCGATGAGCTTTGTGTTAACGATTATGTTATCAGCGATGAGCAGCTGGAGTGGCTTAAGGGTGTGCTTGATGAGGCACAGGCGGCAAACGCTCCCATTTTCGTTTTCAATCATCATCCCATCTATCTTATCAGGGACAGAGATTACAGGGAGCTCGCTTGGCTTCTTCAGAAATATGATAACCTTGTTTATTTTCACGGACACTACCATAATGAGCTTGTGGCGGAGAGCTTTTACAGCTGGCATAATGTTGACTGCATAAATGTTCCCCGTGCTACCGAGCACGCAGATTATGAAGCAGGCGACGGTCTCGTTGTGGAGGTTTACGAGGATGAGGTTATAATCAAAGGCAGAAACTTCATCAAGGGTGAATGGAAAGACGGCTTCAGATTTACCTATTGATCAAGCTTTGAAAACTCGGCACTTCTTCGGAAGTGCCTTTTTGTTAATAAAGAATAATACATATTTGTACAAACTGTTTCAAAACGCGTTAACAGATTGACAAATGCGAGTATTAGTGATAGACTGTTCTTGCAGTTTTTTGTAAAATATGAAAACGGACGGTAAAGAGAATGAGTAAGTTTAAGGATTTTATTGCTGATGTAACTCACGGCCCCGTAGAGGGGGATAAAATAGAATATTTTAACCTTAAAGCGAAGATTTCGGGTAATGTTCTCACCAATGCGCAGGATATGCCCACTCCCGGTTATACCTATGACGCTGATGTTACCGAGTTCTGGGAGGAATTTCGTAAGCTGAAGGCTGAATGTGATTACAAGCTCACCTTTAACGACCTTATGATGCGTGCTATGGTAGAGGGTCTCAAGGTAGCTCCGAGGCTTAATTCCTATATTGAATATAACCGTCTGTGTACCACAGGTAAGCTTATTATTAAAAAGCATATCGACATCGCAGTGCCCATTCTTCTCGAAACCGGCGAAACCTTCCCCGTAAAGGTGCGCGACTGTGAGGAAAAAAGCCTTAAGGAGATTTCACTTCGCACTGCCGAGCTTGCCCGTCTCATTCAGACCAGTGATGTCGACCGTGTTCTTTTCGACCTTCTTACGAAAAGAACCCTCGGATTTATTATAAAGGGTAAAATCGTCACCACCGTTGCCCAGACATTAGCCGGCTACATCGGCAAGGGCAGAGTAGCCACGGTGAAGGGCATCTTTGAGCACGCCGAAAGAGGCGAGGGCTGTCTTATGCCCGACGATCTCGACGAGGGAACGGTATGTCTTACTAATCTCGGCGCCGTAAATAAGACCCTTAACGGCAGAGTAACCAATGCGCCTCTCCTTTTCCCGCAGGTTTTCCTGATGGCTGTCGGTGTGGCAAGAGATGAAAACTATGTCTACAAAAACGAAAAGGGCGAAATCGAAATGGGCACGAAGAAAACTCTTCCCATCACCATCACCTTTGACCACAGAGTGGGCGGCTTCGGCGATATTCTTCCCTTCATTCAGAAGCTCGATGAAATCTTCGCCAATCCCGAGGTTATCAGAGAGTGGTAAATTTAACCGTAACAGGCTGTCACCTTTTGTGACGGCCTTTTTTCTTTATAAAATGACCGAATTATATTGAATTTGAAAAAGCTTTTTGTTATACTTAAAAAGGAAATTTATAACAAAGGAGACTGAATATGGACACCTTACAGCAAATCAAAGAACAGATATGTGATGTCTGCCATAAAATGTGGCAGCTCGGCTGGGTAGCGGCCAATGACGGTAATGTCAGCGCAAAGCTTCCCGACGGCAGAATAATCGCCACCCCCACAGGCATAAGCAAATCCTTTATCACACCCGATAAGCTTGTTATCCTTGACAAAGAGGGCAATATTCTCGAGGCGGATGAGGGCTACCGTCCCTCCAGCGAGATTAAAATGCACCTTCGCTGTTACGATAAAAGAGAGGATGTTTTCAGCGTGATTCACGCCCATCCTCCCGGAGCCACAGGCTTCGCAGTAGCTCATAAGGCTATGGATATGTATAATATGATCGAGGATGTGGCAGTTATCGGCTCCGTGCCTCTCACACCCTACGGCACACCGTCTACCTCCGAGGTGCCCGATTCTATCGAGCCCTATCTTAAGGAGCACGATGTAATGCTGCTGGAAAATCACGGTGCACTGGCTGTGGGCAGTGATGTTATCACCGCCTTTTACAGAATGGAAAGCCTCGAGCTCTGGGCTAAAATCACCATAAATGCAGTTATTCTCGGCGGCAGCCATGACATAAGCAGAGATAATATTCAGAAGCTTATCGACCTTCGCGGCTATTACAGAGTAACGGGCCGTCATCCCGGCTATAAGGTGTTTAACGGTGATGACGAAAAGCTCCATAAGAAGGATTAAGAGGTGACATTATGCTTAAAGGAATTTCACCGATTATCTCTCCCGAGCTTTTAAAGGCTCTGGCTGAAATGGGTCACGGAGATGAATTAGTTATCGCTGACGGTAATTTTCCCTGTCACAGTGTAGGTAAAAATGCCGTCGTTATCCGCGCTGACGGACACGGCGTTCCCGAAATTTTAGACGCTGTTTTAGAGCTTATCCCTCTCGATACATATACGGAAAAGCCCGTAGCACTTATGGAGGTGGTAAAGGGGGACAGCTGCGGTACACCCGAAATATGGGAAACCTACGAAAAAATTCTCGTCGCACACGAGCCTGACCACCACGCAGTGGATTACACGGAGCGCTTCGCCTTTTATGAAAGAGCGAAGGGTGCCTATCTCATCATCGCTACAGGCGAAAAGGCTATTTACGCGAACATACTTCTGAAAAAGGGTGTGGTAAAATGAAAACAGTTTTAGCCTTCGATTTCGGTGCCTCCACAGGCCGAGCCGTTAAGGCGGTTTTCGACGGAGAGGAGATAAAATACGAGGAAATCCACCGCTTCGAAAATCTCCCGAAGGAGGTAGACGGACACATCTGCCACGATGTGGATATGATTATCGGAGAGGTTAAGACCGCTGTCGGAAAAGCGGGCAGGGTAGACTCTCTGGCCTTTGACACCTGGGGAGTGGATTATGCTCTGCTGGACAAGGAGGGCAGGATAATTCACGAGCCCTATCATTACCGTGATGAAAGAACGAGGACTGCACTTGAAAAGGCCTTTTCGAAAATGAGTGCGCAGGAGATTTATGCTGAAACGGGTAATCAGATAATGAGCATAAACACTCTTTTTCAGCTTATTTCCGATGAACACAAGGCTGAAGCCGACTCGCTTCTGTTTATGCCCGACCTTTTCGGTTATCTTCTCACGGGTAAAAGAGTGTGCGAAACCACCATCGCCTCCACCTCACAGCTGCTTAATCCCTTAACGAAAAAATGGAGCGAAAAGCTTTTGGAGAGCTTTGGCATAAGCAAATCGCTTTTCCCCGAAATCTGTCCGAGTGCTACGGTAAACGGAGAGTATAGGGGTATTCCCGTGATAAGCGTGGCAGGTCACGATACACAGTGTGCCGTAGCGGCTATGCCGACGAAAAGTGAAAATGCGGCCTTTCTTTCCTGCGGAACCTGGTCTCTCATCGGCTGTGAGCTCAACTCTCCGGTTATGACGGCACGGAGTAATGCTCTCGAGCTTTCTAACGAGGTAGGTGCTAACGGTAAGATAAACTTTCTGAAAAACATCAGCGGTCTGTGGCTTATACAGGAAACGAGGAGAGACCTGGCGAAATCCGACCGCAAATACAGCTACAATGAGCTCGAAATGCTCGCGCGGGAAAGTGAAAGCTTCCGCTCCTTCATAGACCCCGATTCACCCGAGCTTTCGGCGCACGGTAATCTTCCCGATAAAATCAGAGCCTACTGTAAAAATACCGGTCAGCCCGTTCCCGAAACCGTGGGACAGGTGGTAAGATGTATTTATGAAAGTTTGGCTCTGAAATACAGACTCGCTCTCGGTCAGATTTCCGAATGTACGGGTAAAAGCTTTGAGGTGCTTCACCTTATGGGCGGAGGCACAAAGGACGGCTTCCTTTGTGAGCTTACGGCACAGAGCCTCGGTATACCCGTGGTAGCAGGCCCTGTCGAGGCTACTGCATTAGGCAATATAATTCTTCAGCTTATGGCTTTGGGAGAAATCGACAGCATCGAAAAGGGCAGAGAGCTTATAGCGAAAACGGAAAAGGTGAAAAAATACGAGCAGAAGCATACATCCGACTGGGATGAAGCCTTCGAAAAATTCTGTATAATAATTAAATAAACATAAAGGAGAAAATTATTATGTTATACCCTAAAATTGGCATAAGACCCGTTATCGACGGACGCTGGGGCGGAGTAAGAGAAAGCCTCGAAAATCAGACGATGGCCATGGCTGAAAATGCCGCAAAGCTCATCAGCGAGAGCCTTAAATATCCCGACGGCACTAATGTTCAGTGCGTCATTTCCGAAACTACCATAGGCGGAGGCGCAGAGGCCGCTAAATGTGAGGAGCAGTTTTCCAAGGAAAATGTAGTAGCTACCCTGAGCGTAACTCCCTGCTGGTGCTACGGCTCCGAGACATTTGATATGAACCCGAATACCATAAAGGCAGTATGGGGCTTTAACGGCACGGAGAGACCCGGTGCGGTTTATCTTGCCGCAGTTATGGCCGCTTATGCGCAGAAGGGCCTTCCCGCCTTTTCCATCTACGGTAAAAATGTACAGGATATGGATGACAGAACCATTCCCGAGGATGTGGCGAAGAAAATTCTCGCTTTCGCCAGAAGTGCCGTAGCAGTAGGCTGGATGAAAAATAAGTCTTATGTAAATCTCGGCGGCATTTCTATGGGTATCGCAGGCAGCTACTGTGATGATGCTATGTTCCGTAAATATTTCGGTATCCGCACTGAATGGGTGGATATGAGTGACATTATCAGACGAATCACTCTCGAAATCTACGATAAGGACGAATACGAAAAGGCACTTTCCTGGATCAAGGCTAACTGTAAGGAGGGATTCGATGTAAACGCAGGTAAAAGCCTCCACGAAATCATCAGAAAATCGAAGGTGGTTCCCGCCGATAAGGACTGGGAATTCATCGCCAAATTCTCCATCATCGTAAGAGATATTCTCTACGGTAACAAAAAGCTCGACGAGCTCGGCTGGCATGAGGAGGCTCTCGGCAAAAATGCAGTGGCAGGCGGCTTCCAGGGACAGAGAAACTGGACAGACTGGCTTCCCAACGCTGACTTCACCGAAGCAATTATGGCCTCTACCTTTGACTGGAACGGTCCCAAGGCTCCCACTCCCTTTGCCACAGAGAATGACACTCTTAACGGTGTGGCCATGATGCTCGGCACACTCGTTTCCGGCAGTGCTCCCTGCTTCCACGATGTCCGTACCTACTGGTCTCCCGAGGCCTGTGAAAGAGTTACGGGCTACAAGCCCGAGGGCAAGGCAAAGGACGGCTTTATTCATCTTATCAATTCAGGAGCTACTGCTCTCGACGGAAGCGGTGCGGCAAAGAATGATAAGGGCGAGGGCTGTATGAAGCCCTTCTGGGAAATGACAGATGAGGACATGAAGGCCTGTCTTGAGGCTACCGACTGGTGCAGAGCAAACTACGAATATTTCAGAGGCGGCGGATTCTCCAGCCACTTCCGTTGCAGAGCGGAGATGCCCGTTACCATGCTCCGTGTAAACATTATCGAGGGAATCGGCCCCGTTATGCAGATAGCCGAGGGCTACACAGCTGACCTTCCCGATGATGCACACACCACCATCGATGTCAGAACTGACCGCACATGGCCTACCACATGGTTCGTTCCGAATCTCACAGGCAAGGGTGCCTTCAAGGATGTTTACTCCGTAATGGCTAACTGGGGCGCTAACCACGGCGTAACCGTTTACGGCCATGTAGGCGATGACCTTATCACACTCGCCTCCATGCTCCGTATTCCTGTAAATATGCACAATGTCCCCGAGGACAGAATTTTCCGTCCCCATTCATGGGCAGCCTTCGGCACCGAGGACAGCCAGAGCGCAGATTATAAGGCCTGCGAAAAATACGGACCTGTCTACGGCTGATTTTCATCACACCGCTGAAATCAGAGGAGGCAGATGTTATGGAAAAATTCAGATGGTGCTTCATCGGTGCCGGCAGTCTGGCAAATACTGTCGCATCACAGTTTAATAAAAGCGGAAGGCACGAAATCGTTTCTGTTTATACACGAAATTACGAAAAGGGAAGGGCCTTCGCCGAAAAGCACGGCGGCACCGCTTACGATACTCCCGAAAAGGCCGTTACAGCCGACGGTGTGGAGGGTGTCTACATCGTCACTCCTCATAATGCTCATTTCCGTTATGCGAAGCTGTCTCTCGGGCTCGGCAAGCCTGTTTTCTGTGAAAAGGCATTTACTGTCACCGCGCGGGAGACCGAGGAGCTGATTTCTCTTGCCCGCGAAAAAAATCTGTATCTTTGCGAGGCTATGTGGACCTGGTTTTCACCCTCGGCCAATATGACGAAAAAATGGCTCGACGAAGGAAAGATAGGCAAGATAAAGGAAGCCTCCTTCAGCTATCACTGCAGAACTGTCGGCTATAAGGGCAGACATACCGACCCGAAAAGGGCAGGCGGCGCGCTCCTCGATATAACCGTATATCCGATAACCTATGCCTACAGATTATGGGGTAAGCCTGAAAAAATCACAGTCAAGGCAAAGCTAAAGGACGGGATAGACCTGGGAGAGGATATAGTCTTTACCTATTCAGACGGCTTCAGGGTAAACATCACCGCTTCCATAAGGGACTTTATCGGCCTGGAAAAAATGGTTATTCGGGGTGAAAAAGGAAAAATAACCGCTCCCTTCTTTCACGCTGTGAACGGCATAACCTTTAAAAAAGGCCTTTTCGTCAGAGAAACCTTTAAGGGTGACGGTCCGAAGATAAATTCCTATCTTGACGAATTTGATTCTGTGGCAGAGGACATACGCTCGGGTAAAAAGGAGAGTGCTCTTGTGCCTCTTGATGCCACAAGGGATGTAATGAAGCTTCTCGATGAAATCAGAGAGCAGATGGGACTGCATTACGACTCCCTGGAGTAAATAATGAGCGCAGACTAAAGAAAAGGAGCTGTAAAAAACGGAAGTTTTTTACAGCTCCTTTCATGGGCGTGAAAAAATGCGCAGAATGAACAAACCGAGCCAAAATAAGGCTGAAAGGCTTATTTTGGGTTACCCGACGGTGTACAAAGGTACTCCGAGGGCGAGGTTTGCTTATAGCATAAACCGCAAAAACAAAGTTTTTGCAATTTTTTTTGCTTTTTAATGTTTTAAAGGGCTTCTACGGATTTTTTTATCCATAGAAGCCCTGTTTTTATCTCGGTTTATGCGGTCTGCACTTTTTTTACAGCCCCTTTTGGCTTTTTACGGGATTACACAGAGACTGTAGCGTTGTCGTCATCGATGCCGCTGTTATAAAGCAGAGGCTCTACAAACTCTGAAAGACTGAAGCCTCCGAGAGTTTTTCTGATGTCAATATGTAAGCGGGAAAGGAGCTTTTCTATTTTCTTCATACAGCCCATCATAATTTTGTATTCAGCAGTATCGGGAGAGTAGTGAGCGTTACCTCGGTAAAGATTAGCCACCAGCTCGAGGATGAGCTCTACGAGCTTTTTATCCTTGACCTTTTCCAGGTCTTTTTCGGTAAGATCGTGGTATTTTTTAGAAAATTCAGCCGCCTTGCCGTAGGTGAGACCGTTCAGCTTTCTGCCGAGGAACATAACAGTTTTAGGATGCTTGAGAATCAAATCCTTCGGAAGTGAAATGCCGCCTTCGGTATTGGCAAAGGCCTCTACATCGTGCTCCATATTATAGGGAATGCTTTCGATTATGCCGAGAAAGCCCCTTCTGGCATATTCGGTAAAGCTCATTCCCAGGTCGGGAAGCTCTATGTCTACGGTGCTTATTTTCGCCGTGCCCTTTTCTGTGTCGAGAGTTATTTTTCTCATTTTCGGAGGGAAGGCGGCCAGGGATGAGGTCTGCACGCTGTAAAGAATGTTTCCTTTTTCGCTCACGATTTCTTTCATACACTGGATGTGTGAGTGACCGCTGAAAAACAGTCTTACACCCATATCGGCGAGCTCACGGGCTCTCCTTTCACCGTCGGGGAATGAGTGTCCCTTGCCTACTACCTCGTAGGCGGGAGAGGGGGCAACGATGGGACGGTGAGTGCTGCAGATAACCGTGGCACCCTTTTCAGCGGCTTTTTCCGTGTGTTTTTTTACCCACGCCATAAGCTCATCGGAAAATTCGGGCGACTGGTGGTTTTCTTTGTCAGCGAAATCGTAGCCCATAGCTATGTGATAAAGGCCGGGTAAAATCTCGGCGATGTAGGTGGTGCCGTCATCGAAGGTGTCGAAGGCCTTATCTCTGCCGAAGGGACAGTACATAGCCTTTACTTCTTCTTCGGGAAGATGCTCCGTAGGAACCTTTTCTCCGTTTTCACCGTAGCCGTGCACGGGAAAATAGGGGTAGTCATGGGTGTCGGGATAAACATAGGGGTTGCCTCCCTTATCCGTAAACTCCTGAAGCAGAGCCTTTACCTCCTCGTGGCTGTAGGCTTCACCGTGATTTGTCAGGTCACCGGTGATAAGAACGGTATCGGTATCTTCGTCTGCTTCGATGATTTCGAGAGCCTTTTTAAAGGCTTCCTCGCTTTTCAGAATACATATCTGTGTGCTCGGCTGGGGAAAGGTACGCCAGTCACAGGCGAAGTTTCTTTTACTGTAATAATGAACATCGGTGATATGATAGAAATTATAAACCATTTTCTCTTTTCTCCTTATTTATTCTGTTTCAAATATATCACATAAAAATTCAAACTTCAATATCCTGCGGAAAAACAATTTTCTTGAAATATGCTGATGTGTGTGTTATAATGGATTAAAAGTTAAACACACTTAACCAAAGGAGAATTAATTATGTCGAAAACAAAAACGGAAAAAAAGGTCTCGGGTCTTACTCTGAAGCATCAGATCGGCTACGGCCTCGGTGATGCAGGCGGATGTATGACCTTTGCCATTATGGGAAGCACCTTTGCTATGTACTGCACCGATGCTCTTAAGGTGGACACGGATTTACTTGCTGTTCTGCTGGTAATCTGGAATGTATGGGATTTCATCAATGACCCGCTTATGGGTGCCTTTATGGATAAAATCTTCGCGAAAAAGCATAATCCTAAAGGTAAATTCCGCCCCTGGCTTTTAAGAAGTGCACCGCTTATCTGTGTAAGCTTTATCGCTCTGTGGTCAGTTCCTTCTCTTTTCGAGGGTCTTTCTATGGTCTGTGTGCTCTTCGGTCTTAAAATACTCTACGAGGGCGCATACACTATGTTTAACATTCCTATGGGCTCACTGCTTTCGGCTATGGCGGATAACGATAAGGAAAGAGCCGCTCTTTCCTCTGCTCGCGGCTTTGGCTCTGCCGTGGGTAATGCTGTTCCCGTAATGCTTATGCCTATGCTTATCGAAAAATACGGCCAGACAAATTCAAAGGGCTATGCTCTGGGTGCGGCCGTATGTGCAGCTATCGGTTTCGCAATGTGTCTCGGACATTATGCACTTACCGAGGAAAGAACCTCGGAGACTGTAGCTGAAAACCGCGATGCACAGAACATAAAGGTTACCGACATTCTTAATGTCTTCCGTGTGAACAGACCCTTCCTTGCCCTGTGTATTCACGGCCTCTGTATCTGCACGATGCAGTATGTAAGCAATACTCTCACGAACTATCTGTTCTCCGTGGTCTACGGTGACCTTACCCTCGTTTCAAAGGGTATGATAATTTCAGCTCCCTTTATGATGGTAACGCTTCTTGGCGGTCCCTTCTTCGCTAAAAAGTTCGGTCTCGAAAGATTTATCCGCTTCGGTCTTATTTCGGGCTCCGTGCTTTACATCGGACTTTTCGCACTCCATATGGTGGCGGATGTTAATCCCTACATTCACATCATCGTCAGCAACAGTGCTATGGGTCTTGCCAGCGTGTCCATTTATATGCAGTGGGGTCTGGTCAGTGAGGCTATCGACTATAACGAGATGATTACGGGTAAAAGAACGGAAGGCTCTATCTACGGCACCTTTAATTTATCCCGCCGTGTAGGTCAGACCATCGGTAATTCCTCGGCTGTTCTTATGCTCGGCTGGATAGGCTATAATGCCGACCTTACCGTTCAGTCTGCTCTCACCGTTTCGGGCATCAAGATTATAGCAGTGCTTCTTCCCGGTATATTCGTTCTCGGCTCCTGGGCGGCATTTAAGTTCCTGTGGAGAATGGACCCGGAGACAAGACAGAAAATCGACGATTTCAAAAAAGCACAGAAGGAACAGTAATTATGCATAAAATTATTTCTACTCCCTGCGGAGAAATAAAAGGAACGGTCTCTGACGGAGTAATCGATTTCAGAGGTATCCGTTATGCGACGGCTGAAAGATGGGCTTATCCCGAGCGGGTGACGGAGTGGGACGGTGTTTACGACGCTACCGCCTACGGCAGCTGCTCTTATCAGCCGAGAGCCTTTTATAATGAAGAGGAGAATCCTGGCAAGGTATTTTACTATAACGAGTTCAGAAAAGGTGAGGTCTACACCTATGATGACGACTGCCTTTTTCTGAATATCCGCACACCCGAAGATGCCTCACCCGACAGTAAGCTTCCTGTTCTGATTTATATTCACGGCGGAGGCTTTACGGGCGGATGTGCTCACGAAAAGCATTTCGACGGGTCTGTCTGGCCTAAAAAGGGAGTAATCTCCGTAACCGTAAACTACCGTCTCGGACCTATGGGATTTATCTGCCTTCCCGAGCTGAAGGAGGAGGCAGGTCACACGGGAAACTACGGTCTTTACGACCAGATAGCCGCCATTGAATGGGTGAAAAATAACATTTCTGCCTTCGGCGGTGACGAAGAAAAGATAACTGTTATGGGGCAGAGCGCAGGTGCTATGAGTGTACAGCATCTTTGTCAGAGTGATTATACTGACGGACTTTTCCGTGCCGCCGTTATGTCGAGCGGTGTGGCTATGGGGTCATTTATGACGGGTACACCCGAAAAGAAATACGGCTTCTGGAAAGAGGTTATGAAAAACACGGGAGCTGATACTCTCGAGCAGTTCCGTAAAGTTTCTCCCGAAATTCTCTTTAAAGAGTGGAAAAAAACCAAGGGCTCGGCTCTGTCGGCTACACCTGTCAGAGACGGAATACTTATCAAAGATAAACCGCAGGTTAAAAATATTCCCTATATGGTAGGCTCCACGAGTCACGATATGGCTCCTGCCGTGCTTTATCTGCTTACCAAGGGCTGGGCAAAGAAAAACGGTGCCTATATGTGGCATTTTTCCCGTATGCTTCCCGGTGACGATGAGGGAGCCTGGCACAGCAGTGACCTTTGGTATTGGTTCGGTACACTGAAAAACTGCTGGAGACCGATGGAAAAACGCGATTATGCCATCAGTAACGATATGTCATCCTATCTCTGTAATTTCGTGAAAAGCGGTAATCCAAACTGTGACGGACTTCCTCTGTGGGAGAAATGCACAGACGGTAAAACCGTTATGTGCTTCGGTGACGAAGCCACGAAGCAGGGTAAGGTCGATATGAAAAAGTTGACAGTCACCACTCTTACCAATAAGCCGGTAGGGGAGTAAGAAAGAAAGGGTTTAATATATGCAGTTTACTAAAAAAGATACAGCCGCAATGAAAGGTGTAGCTATTTGTATGATGATGCTTCATCATTGTTTTTTAGGTGCTGACAGATATGAAGGCTTTGATATTGACTTCGCTTTGTTAGGTGAGTATCTCACTGTACTTTTAGCACAATTTTGTAAAATCTGCGTTGCAGTTTTTGTTTTTATTTCGGGCTATGGAATTACCTATAGTCTGAAAAGGATGGATAAAACTGTTCCTAATGCGGAATCTTTACAAATCAAAAAACGAATGTTTTCTCTTATGACAGGTTTTTGGTTTGTATATATTTTGAGCTTTATTGCAGCAGCGGTGCTTAATCCGTCTATCATCGCTAAAAGTTATTTAACCGGTAAAAATCCTCTCGATAAAGTATTTTATATTTTAGCTGATTTTTTTGGCTTGGCAGAGCTTTTCGGCACACCGCAGATGATTGGTACCTGGTGGTATATGAGTTTGGCGATTATAATAATTTGCATAATGCCTATTATGTATAAGATTTATAAAAAGTACGGCTCGCTTGTTGTTTTTGTTCTTATATTTTGTATCAATGGTTTTTATGCCGCTAAAAACTACGATATGTTCCGCTGGTTTTTTATTCTTGCCATCGGTATGATATGTGCTGAAAACAACTATCTCGGAAAATGGAAAGAATTAAGATTTGCAAAAAATAACGCTGTTTTAGATTATATTTTGAAGGTTATAATTTATACTCCGTTACTTATTCTATGCATCTATACGAGACAAAATCTCGATTTTGTAGTTGCTTATATTCAAGACGGAATAATTCCTTTGTTTGTTATTTTTTATTGTTATACTATTATTTTTGAAATACCTTTTATATACAAAGCATTGGGATTTATTGGAAAACATTCAATGAATATTTTTATGAGTCACACATTTCTTCGTGCCTTCTATTTAAGAGATTTTATTCATAGCTTCAGGTATCCCTTTGTTATTGTTGCTGTTCTGCTTATTTGTTCACTTCTGCTTTCTGTGGTTATAGAAGCACTTAAAAAGTATACAGGTTATAACAAACTTGTAAAAAAAGGTATGTTGTATATCGAAAGGAAGTCCTCGATAACAGGCACGGCCCTATGATTTAAAATGTCGGAAAAACTACATTCTTTGGTCTGCCCTTTGTAAGGCTTAACGGCTTTATGAAGGGCAGACCTTTTCTGTTGTGAGCATTTTTATCCCCTCTGCATATAATAAACGGGGGTGATATTATGAAAGTAATTCCTTATGACCGCCGAAGCGCCGTAGCCTATGCCCGCGAATGGGCATTCAGACGAAATCCCCGTTTTCTTGATTTCAGCGATTTAGGCGGTGACTGCACTAACTTTGTCTCACAATGCATTTACGCGGGAAGCGGAGTGATGAACTTTACGCCCGTTTTCGGCTGGTACTATCTTTCCGCCTCTAACCGTACCGCCTCATGGACAGGGGTGGAGTATCTTTATGATTTTCTTACCTCAAATAACGGAGTAGGACCCTTTGGCCACGAAGCGGGAGAGGAGGAGCTCGAAATCGGAGATGTGGTACAGCTCGGCGATGCTGACGGTGATTTTTATCATACGATAATCATAACCTCGCTCTATCCGGAAATCCTCGTCGCTTCCCATTCAAATGATGCTTTTGACCGACCTCTTTCCTCCTACGATTACGATGTAGTGCGCTTTATCCGCATCGACGGAGTAAGAACGGAAGATTAAAGAAAAAACAAAAAAAGCCTCTCCTCATTGAGGAGAGGGGGCAGTATAACCGGAGATAGGCTTAATCTCCTCTGACTATTCTGTAGGTCTGGCGGAAATCCTCCTTGCCCCAGCCTCTTTCCATAGCCTTATCTATTGCGGCCTTGGCGGCTCTCATACCGGGCATATCGAATCCCTTTTCCTCGCTTATGCGAGAGCAGATGGTGATGTCCTTGCACATATTTTCCAGGGAAAAGGCTGTAGACCAGTCCTCGTTTTTAAGCTTTTCTCTCTGTGCATTCATATAAAAGTTCTGTGCACCGCCTGCGGCGACCGCATCGGCGAAATTATCGATGGAAATGCCGAGCTTCTGTGCCAGATTAAGAGTTTCGTTTACACCGTTCTGTATCTGCGCCACGAGTGTGTTGTGGCATATTTTGGCGGCGAGACCCATACCGTTTTCGCCCATATAGATTACCTTGCTTCCCATATAGGAGAGTACAGGCTCGATAATGTCGAAAACCTCTTTTTCACAGCCTGCGAGTACTCCGAGAGTGCCGGCGATGGCGTCAGCCTTCGAGCGAACTACGGGACAGTCGGCAAACTGTGCACCTTTAGCCTTGACCATATTTGCTACCTCTACGGATTTGTCGGGCTCAATAGTGCTCATATCGATGCAGATTTTGCCTTCCTTAAGATAGGGGAGCATTTCCGTGTAGGCTTCTTTAACGTGCTTCGAGGTGGGTATCATCGTAATGATGATGTCCGCCTTTTCTGCTATTTCTCTGTTTGTGCTGCAGCCCACGGCTCCGAAAGAAGCGAGCTTATTTATCTGACTTTGCTTGTGGTCATTACAGTAAACGGTGTCGCCGTGCTTTTTTACGATGTTTTCGCACATGGACTCACCCATAATTCCTAAACCGATAAAACCTATTTTCATTTGAGCAACCTCCTGATAATTATGAAATAATTATAGTTTTATTCCCGATTTATGTCAAGAAAAAACTTTACTTAATCTCTGAATAGTGATAAAATGTTATTCAGAAAGAGGGTAATTAAATGGGAAAGACCTTACAGGGGAAATATTCGATGGATATGTGTACGGGCTCCGTTTTTAAAAAGATGCTGCGCTTTGCCGTGCCGCTGATGCTTTCGGGTATACTGCAGCTTCTGTTCAATGCGGCTGACATTATCGTGGTCGGTAATTTTGCGGGTGACGAATCTCTTGCCGCCGTAGGTGCCACCACCACACTCATTAATCTGATGACTAATCTTTTTATCGGACTTTCCGTCGGCGTAAATGTCCTTACCGCTAATTACTTCGGTGCAGGAAAGGCTGACGAGGTAAAGACTACGGTGCATACGGCTATGTCCTTAAGCGTAGTAAGCGGTGTTTTTCTGACGGTAGTCGGTATCGTTTTCGCTCCGTCCATACTTCATCTGATGAAGGTGCCTGACGATGTTATCGATTTATCGGTTATTTATTTGAGAACCTATTTCGCGGGTATGATAGCTGTTATGGTTTATAATTTCGGCAGTGCGGTGCTCCGTGCCGTGGGTGACACCCGCCGCTCCCTTTATTTCCTTACTGCTTCGGGTGTGGTAAATGTCGGTCTTAACCTTATTTTCGTAATCGGCTTCAAATGGGGCGTTTTCGGCGTCGGTCTGGCCACTGCTGTTTCGCAGGCAGTATCTGCGGCTCTGGTCGTAATAACACTGATGAGGGAAAAAGGCGCCATAAAGCTTTCTCTACGGGATTTACGCATAGATAAGCATAAATTCATCCGTATAGTGCAGATAGGTCTTCCGGCAGGTCTGCAGGGTATGCTCTTTTCCATTTCTAATCTTCTGATTCAGTCCTCGGTAAATTCCTTCGGTAAAATCATTATCGCGGGTAACTCCGCCTCGGCTAATGTGGAAGGCTTCGCGTTTACGGCTATGAATGCCTTTCATCAGGGCGCAGTAGCGTTTATGGGTCAGAATAAGGGTGCGGGAAGGTACGACCGTTTGGGCAAGGTTCTCTCCACGGCACTCTTTTATGCCTTCGTTACGGGAGTTATTTTTGCTCTTATTTATAATATCTTTTCTTATGAGCTGATTGACCTTTACACTAACAGCGCCGATGTCATAGCGGCGGGTGTGACGCGTCTGACGATTATCGCAGCGGCATATTTCCTGGCAGGTATGATGGATGTAGTGGTAGGAGCCATCAGAGGTCTCGGATATTCGGTGGTACCGATGATAGTTTCTGTTTTCGGTATCTGCATTTTTCGTGTGTTCTGGATTTTCTGTATTTTTTCGCAGGAACGGTATCACACCATCGAATCTATTTATTATTCGTATCCCATCAGCTGGATTTTAACTCTCTCTGTTCAGTTAATCTGCTATTTTTACATTAAAAGGAGGTTCATTGACAAAAAGCGGAAGCAGAGCCTTTAATTAACACTTGCAATATTTTATATTTTATGTTATAATCAGTTTGTTCATAAACAGAAAATACTCTAATTAAGTTTAGAGTATTTTTTATAATTTATCACTTTAACAGGTTAATTTAATAATGTGACAGTACAGAAAGGTGCTTACTATGATCGATAAAAGTATAGATTCACTCTTTACGGAGTGGCTCGTAAAGAATAAGGACAGAATAGTAGAAAAATGGATTGAGCTGGCGAAAATTCCTTCCGTTACATCGGAAAAGGCAGACAAGGCTCCTTTCGGAACAGAGTGTGCCCGTGCACTTAACTATGCCGCATCTCTTTTTGCTTCAGAGGGTATCGACAGCAGGGTTTACGACGAGGGCGGCTATGCTCTTGCCCGTTACGGCGAGGGAGAAAGAACCATCGGACTTTTCAGTCACAGTGATGTGGTTCCCGTCGGTGACGGCTGGCTCTTTACCGAGCCCTTTAATCCGATTATCAAGGACGGAAGTCTGATCGGCAGGGGAGTGGAGGATAACAAATCCGGCATCATCGCCTCTCTGTGCATTATGGAGTTTTTGAGAGATAACGGTATTAAGCTTAAAAGCCGTCTCGAGGCCTTCATCGGCTCTGACGAGGAATGCGGTATGAAGGATATGCTTTCCTTTCTTGCCGAGCAGAAAATTCCCGACCTTTCCTTCGTTCCCGATGCAGATTTCCCCTGCAGCACGGGTGAAAAGGGTATCTGCCATTTCTGGGCCAAAAGCAAAGCCTCCCTTAAGCAGATTAAGAGTATTACCGCGGGCGAGGCCTTTAACATAGTTCTCGATAAAATCGAAGCCGAAATCGAATACAGCGAAGCTCTTTATGACGAAATAAAAGAAAGGCTCACCGCAGACGGTAAGATTTCTGTCACAGCCGATAAGGGCGTGATTAAGCTTCTCGGACAAGGAATCTCGAAGCACGCGAGTATTCCCGAGGGCTCGGAAAATGCCGCACTTACTCTTTTCTCTTTCCTTAAGGAGTGTAAAAATCTCTGCGAAAACGACCGTGTAATCCTCGGAAATGCCGTGAAGGCACTTTCCTGCTACTACGGAGGCGGTCTCGATATTCTTCACGAGGATCCTAATTTCGGTAAAACCACCTGTACAAACGGTATGGTTAAAATCGAGGACGAAAGGCTGATGCTTTCCTTTGATGTACGCTACGGTGACACGATGGACGGTGCCGTCCTCGAGGATAAATCCGAAAGGGCACTCGAGGGACTCGGCTTTGAGGTTACCTACAGAGATAACAGTCCCGGCTTCTCCATCGGAAAGGACAGCCCGATTCCCGGGGTGCTCGAGGGTATCTACGCCGAAATAACGAGCGAGCACTGTAAATCCGTGCTTATGTCCGGAGGCACCTATGCCCGTAAGCTTAAAAATGCCTTCTCTCTCGGTACGAGTGTGATTTTACCCGACAGAGGCTACGGAGCTCTCGAAATGCCCGAGGGACACGGCGGACCTCATCAGCGCGACGAAAGAATAGACATCGAAGGCTTTTTCACCGCAGTGAGGATACTCCTGCACTATGTAACCGAATGCGATAAAATTATCAATGAATAATCCCTTACAGGTCTGCTGAAAAAATTAAATTTCAGTAAAAATGACGAAAAATTGCGTTTAGGTATTGTATTAAAGACGATTTTATAGTAAAATAAAACGAATATAAACAGAAAATGCGAGAAATTGAAAGGGAATTTCTTCATTTCATTCTGGAATAAAGAATAAGGTAGGTTGTTACTGTGAACACAAAAACATTACTCTATGTTTTAAAACGAGTGGCTCTTGCAGTTCTTACGATATGGGTTGTAATTACGGTCACTTTCTTTGTTACGAGAGCTGTTCCCGGCGGTCCCTTCGCCAGTGAAAAAGCTATCACTCCTGCTGCACAGGCAGCACTGGAGGCCAAATACGGTCTCGATAAGCCCGTAATGGAGCAATATTTCACTTATCTTAAGGATATTGTTACCGAGTTCGAATTCGGTCCCTCACTCAAACAGCGAGGACGCGATGTTATTGACATCATCACTGACGGTATGAAAACCTCTGCCAAATTAGGTGTTATGGCTGCATTCATCGCACTTATTTCAGGTATCATTCTCGGCTCTGCCGCCGCTTTGAGAAGAAATAAGATTATCGATAAGATTATTATGGTTGTTACCACAGCCTTCGTATCGATGCCTTCCTTTATCATCGGCTCGCTGCTTCTGATACTCTTCGCCATCACCTTCCATATCCTGCCTGCTAACGGTAATGCGGACGGCGGTATGATTTTGCCTGTTATCACTCTTTCCCTTTATCCTATGGCTTATATCACCCGTCTTACCCGTTCATCAATGCTCGATGTTCTCGGTCAGGATTATATCCGTACTGCCAAGGCAAAGGGTGTTTCCGGAAACAAGATTATCTTTAAGCACGCACTTAAGAATTCTCTTATTCCCGTTCTGACCTATTTCGGTCCCATGCTTGCATATATTGTTACGGGCTCACTCGTCGTAGAGCAGATTTTCGCTGTTCCCGGTATCGGCCGAAGCTTCGTAAACTCCATCACTAACCGTGACTACACACTCATTATGGGTACGACCATCGTTCTTGCGATTCTTATTATCGTAATGAACCTTGTTACGGACATCCTTTATAAGGCTGTCGACCCGAGAATTAATCTGGAATAATCAGGAGGTAAAAGAAAAATGAATAAAAAGCCCTTAAGCCTCCATATCGATGTAGAAAAGCTTATCCCCGCCACAGAGGAGGAAAAGGAATACATCGTTAAAATGAGACCGTCTACCACCTTCTTCAGAGACGGTGCGAAAAGATTTCTTAAAAACAAGGTGGCAACTGTTTCTCTTATAGTTGTACTGCTTATCACTCTCACATCCATCTTCCTGCCTATGTTCTGGCCCTATTCCTATGAGCAGCAGTTAGGTATTCAGCCCGGTAAGCCCGTAGATGCCTCTTATAATAATCTGTCTCCCTTTGAATACGGCACCACAGAGCAGGCTAAAATCGATGCCGGAGAGAAGGTTTTCCCTCATATTTTCGGCACTGACTCACAGGGGCGAGATTACTTCATCCGTGTTGTTTACGGTACGAGGATTTCTCTGGCCGTCGGCTTTTTCGCCAGCCTGATTGTTCTCGTTATCGGTCTTACCATCGGCTCTGTCGCGGGTTATTTCGGCGGCAAGGTTGACCTTATAATAATGCGAATTATCGACATTATCTACTCTCTTCCCGATACCCTTATGGTTATTCTTCTTGCTTCTGTTCTTCGTTTGGTTCTCGAACACGCCATCGAGGGAACGGTATTTGCGAAGCTCGGTACAAATATGATAAGTCTTTTTATCGTTTTTGCCGTTCTTTACTGGGTATCTATGGCACGACTTATCAGAGGTCAGATTCTTGCTTTGCGTGAGCAGGAATATGTTTTGGCCGCCAAGGCTACCGGTGCAAAGGGAAGCTGGATTATCAGAAAGCATCTTATCCCGAACTGCATCAGTGTTATCATCATTTCCACCGCTTTGCAGATTCCTAACGCTATCTTTACGGAAAGCTATCTTTCCTTCCTCGGACTCGGTGTTAATGCTCCGATGCCCTCTCTCGGCTCTCTGGCTTCAGAGGCACTTAACGGCATAAACTCCTATCCCTTCCGTCTGGTATTCCCGGCTATCGTCATTTCTCTGGTAGTTCTTTCACTTAATCTTTTCGGTGACGGTCTGCGCGATGCCTTCGACCCGAAGCTTAACAGTTAAGAAAGGAGATTTATAATGGCTTTATTAGAAGTAAAAGATTTACAGACCTCCTTTTTTACGGATGCAGGTGAAGTCAAGGCAGTAAACGGCGTCAGCTTTAATCTGGAAAGAGGTAAGGTTTTAGGTATAGTAGGTGAGTCGGGCTCGGGCAAATCCGTTACAGCCTACTCCATTATGCAGATACTCGCAGGTACGGGTAAAATCGTCGGCGGCTCCATCAGGCTCGACGGACAGGAGCTCGTAAATGCGGGCGAAAAGGTAATGAAGGATGTCAGAGGTAATAAGGTTTCCATCATCTTCCAGGACCCGATGACCTCCCTTAATCCCACCTACACCATCGGCTCACAGCTTAAGGAGGCTATTCTCCTTCACACGGACAGAGATAAAAAGCAGGCTTACGACCGCGCTGTGGAAATGCTCCGTCTCGTAAATGTAAATGAGCCCGAAAAGAGAATGAAGCAGTATCCTCACGAGCTTTCCGGCGGTATGAGACAGCGAGTTATGATCGCTATGGCACTGGCCTGTGAGCCCGACATTCTCATCGCCGATGAGCCCACCACGGCTCTCGATGTTACCATTCAGGCACAGATTCTCGAGCTTATGAAGGATTTACAGGAAGAGCTCGGAATGGCTATCATTATGATTACCCACGACCTCGGTGTAGTGGCACAGATGTGCGATGAGGTCGTAGTTATGTATGCGGGCTCCATCTGTGAGCAGGGCACGGCTGACGAGATTTTCTATAATCCGCAGCACGAGTACACAAAGGGTCTTATCCGCTCTCTTCCCTCTGCCAACACAGCAGGTCAGAAGCTTAAGCCGATTACAGGTACGCCCATCGACCTTCTCAATATGCCTAAGGGCTGTGCATTTGCACCGAGATGCGATGCTGCTATGAAAATTTGTATCGACACCAAGCCCGAAAGAATGCTTGTAAATGACGATCACGCGGCTGCTTGTTGGATGTGTATAAAAAATGCTCTTGACAACGGCACTGTTTTTGTGGATAATAATAGTAAAGGCGGTGACGCCCAATGAGTGAAAACAATAATCAGAACCTTTTAGAGGTTACGGGACTTAAAAAATATTTCAACATCAATGTGGGAATGTTCAAGTCCAAGCCTCTGAAAGCCGTAGACGATGTATCCTTCTCCATAAAAAAAGGAGAAACCCTCGGTCTCGTAGGTGAGTCCGGCTGCGGTAAAACCACCGTCGGCAGAACCATTCTTAATCTTTATAAGCCGACCGCAGGTGAAATTAAATTTAACGGCAAGGTTATCAAAAGCAAATCTGACCTTAATGAGTTCAGAAAAAAGGCCACGATGGTATTCCAGGATCCTTATTCGTCCCTTAATCCCCGTATGACCGTTTCCGACATTATCGGTGAGCCTCTCGATGTTCACAGGCTCTGTAAGGATAAAAAGGAACGCGAGGAAAGAATACTCGAGCTTATGGGCCATGTAGGTCTTAACAGTGAGCACGCTTCCCGTTACGCTCACGAATTTTCCGGCGGTCAGAGACAGAGAATCGGTATCGCCCGTGCTCTTGCCGTTAATCCAGAATTTATCGTCTGTGACGAGCCCGTTTCCGCACTGGATGTTTCCATTCAGGCACAGGTTATCAATATGTTCGGTGAGCTTCAGCAGCAGTTAGGTCTTACCTATCTTTTCATCGCTCACGACCTTCTCGTTGTCCGTCACATCAGTGACAGAATCGCCGTAATGTATCTCGGCAGAATGGTCGAGCTGGCTGATGCCGCTGAAATTTACGACCATCCGCTTCATCCTTATTCGAAATCTCTGCTTTCCGCTGTTCCCGTTCCGGATCCGAAAATAGCCAGAGCGAATAAGAGAATCGTTTTAAGCGGTGACATTCCCAGTCCTCTCAATGCTCCCTCGGGCTGTCCCTTCAGAACACGCTGTCAGTATGCTACTGAAAAATGTGCTCTTTCGATGCCCGAATTCAGAGAGGTTTCCTCCGGCCATTTCGTTGCCTGTCACAGAGTCGATGAAATAGGCTGATGCTGTAGCTCTGCTGCAGCAGTACATACGGTTTTAAATGCAGGAGAAGCATTTGAAATAAACAAAATATTTTTCAGAAAGGAAAGAAAACAAATGAAAAAAATTCTCGCTTTACTTATGGCTGTTGTAATGTTATTTACATTAGCCGCATGCGGTGGCAACACTGACGACGATAAGGCACAGTCACTTGCTGTTTGTCTCGCTTCCGAGCCCGACACTCTTGACCCTGCTCTTAACTCCGCTGTTGACGGTGCTACACTCGTTGCACATCTTTTCTCCGGTCTCGCAAAGTGGGCACAGGACGATGCAGGTAAGCTTGTTATCGTAGCTGACGCTGCTGAAGAGCTCGTAGAGGGCGTAGAAAACGAAGACGGTACTGTTACCTACACCTACACACTTAAGGAAGGTCTCACATGGTCCGACGGTCAGCCCCTCAAGGCTTCTGACTTCGTATTCGCATGGAACCGCGCAGCATCTCCCGCTCTTGCAGCTGACTACAACTATATGTTAGATGTAGTTAAGGGCTATGCTGAAATGTGGGAAACAAAGGAAACTGGCGAGGTTGACGAAGAAGGCAACCCCGTAGAAGAATTTGTTAACCCCGATGCAAAGCTTGCAGTGGAAGCAACAGACGACAGAACTCTCGTTGTTACCATCAACAATGCTGTAGCATACTGGAACGAGCTTCTTGCATTCCCCACCTACTATCCTGTTCGTGAGGATGTAGTAGCTTCCGAAAACTGGGCTACAGATCCCGCTACATATGTATGTAACGGCGCTTACACCATCACAGGCTGGGAGCACAACAGTGTTATCACTCTCACAAAGAACGATAAGTACTTCGATGCTGACAAGGTTACAATGCCCGAAATCAAGTTCTATCTTTCAGACGATGCTAACAATATGCTCACCAACTACAAAAACGGCGACTGGCTTCTTATCGACGATGTTCCCACTAATGACATCGCTTCTCTTAAGACCGAATATCCCGAAGAATTTGTAGTAGCAGGTCAGATCGGTACTTACTATGTATCCTGGAACGTAAACGAATCCATCCTTCCCGCTGACAGCAAGCTCGAAGGTGCAGACGCTGAAGCAGCAGAAGCTGAAATCAGAAATGCTCTCGCTCTCGTTATCGACCGTAACTACATCGTTAATAACATTTCACAGGCCGGTGAGGTTCCCGCATCCTCATTCGTTGCTATGGGTATGACAGACGCTGACGGCTCTGAATTCTATAAGAATGCAGGCACAGCTGAAGATTACGACGGTTACTTCAATGCATCCGCAGATGCTTTCGAAGCAAACTTCGCATCAGCAGTAGAAACACTTAAGAAGTACTACAAGTTCGAAGAAACTGACGGTCAGGTTAAGTTCACTGATGTTCCCGCTCTTACCTACATCTATAACACAAACGATGGCCACCAGGCTATCGGTGAATACATTCAGGGTGCTTTCGCCGCTATCGGCATCACAGTTAACCTTGAAAACCAGGAGTGGAACACATTCCTTAACACCCGTAAGAACGGCGAATACACCGTTGCTCGTAACGGCTGGCTTGCTGACTACAATGACCCCATCTCCTTCCTTGATATGTGGGTAACTGTATCCGGTAACAACGACATCCAGTTCGGTAAGGGTGACCACGCTGATCTCGCTATGTACAGCGTAGATGTAACGGATCTCGGCGTAGACCTTAAGGTTGAAAACGGCACATGGGCAGAAACCTATGATGCTCTCATCGCTGAAATCAAAGCCTGCACAGACCTTGAGACCCGTTATGGCCTTATGCACGCAGCAGAAGACCTTCTTATGTCCACAGGCTGCATCACTCCCATCTACTATTACACAGATATTTATATGATCGATGACAGCGTAGAAGGCTTCTTCGCTAACCCCCTCGGTTACAAGTACTTTATGTACACAACTATCAAATAATAGTAAAGCGGAATACTTTTCAGTCCCGGTGCTTCGGCATCGGGACTTTTTTTGTGCTCTTATCGGGCAAGATAAAAGGAAAGTCACGGATATGACAAATGAATATGATGTAAAAACTAAAACAGATGTGTTTTTTAAGCAAGAAGTACTTAAACACATCTGTTTTTGTTTGGCTTTCTGAACTTCGCTTACTGCGGCAGTCTTTTTCACTGTTTAATTCTGTTAAGGCATTCCTTCAGCCTAGCTTTTTTCTCACCGTTCATTTCACACAGAGGAAGCCTTAACACACCCGTATCCATACCCATACACTTCATTGCGTATTTGACCGGTATCGGATTAATGTCACAGAACAGAGCCTCCACCGTTTCGATAACCCTTTGCTGCATCTGTCTGCATTTTTCTGTGTTGCCGTTTATTCCCTCCATGGTCATTTCGTGAGTGAAGTCGGGCATAACATTGGCTAAAACGGAGATTACACCCTTACATCCGCAGGCGACAGCAGGACAGATCATATCGTCATTTCCGATGTAAAAGTCCAGTCTGTCTTCGCACAGGCTTATGGATTTAATCAGCTTGGCTATGGATGAATCGGCCTCCTTCACTGCGCAGATGTTGCTGTGCAGTGAAAGCTCACGGTAGGTTTCGGGAGTTATGTTCATTCCTGTCCTCGTGGGAACATTGTAGACGATTATCGGCTTTTCCGCTTCCTCCGCCAGAGTGTAATAATGCTTTACGAGACCCGCCTGTGATGCTTTGTTATAATAGGGGGTAACGGAAAGATGAGCGTCGATTCCTGTTTTTTCCGCTTCCTTTATGAGTGAAAGGGAAAAAGAAGTGCTATTACTGCCCGTTCCTCCGATGACAGGTACACGACCCCGTGCCACATCCACTGCCGTAGAAAAAAGATTAAGTCTTTCATAAACAGTAAGTGTTGAACCTTCACCGGTAGTTCCGCAGACAATAATAGCATCTGTCTTATTATCAATCTGATATTCTATAAGCTTTTCAAATCCTTTAAAGTCGATTTTACCATCCTTATCAAAGGGAGTTATGAGAGCCACTCCGCTGCCGATAAAGACAGGCTTCATTGAAAAACCTCCTTATGTCAGATTCAGTTTTAGTCCATATAACCCTCTGCGCAGAGAAGCTCGGCGAGAAGAACTGCACCGCCTGCAGCACCGCGGAGAGTATTGTGTGAAAGGCAGACAAATTTGTAGTCGTACTGGCTGTCCTCGCGAAGTCTGCCGATGGAAACAGCCATACCGTTTTCGAGATTACGGTTGAGCTTGGTCTGAGGCATATTGTCCTCTGTGAAATAGTGGAGGAACTTTTTGGGAGCAGAGGGGAGCTCTAATTCCTGTGCTCTGCCTGCGAAGCTGTCCCAGGTCTTAATGATTTCTTCCTTGGTGGGCTTTTTGCCGTCCTCGAAGCGCATAAACACGGCACCCATATGACCGTCGGAAACGGGAACTCTGATGCACTGTGCGGTAAAGGCGGGGGAGGAGGCATTTACGATAACATCGTTTTCGATCTTGCCCCAGATTTTAAGCGGCTCCTGCTCACTCTTTTCTTCCTCGCCGCCGATGAAGGGGATGACATTATCCACCATTTCGGGCCAGCTTTCGAAGGTTTTTCCTGCACCGGAAATAGCCTGATAGGTGCACACGAGAACCTCCTTCACGCCAAATTCCTTATCAAGAGGGTAGATGGCGGGAACATAGCTCTGAAGTGAGCAGTTTGATTTAACGGCTACGAAGCCCTTCTTTGTACCGAGTCTCTTTCTCTGGCTTTCGATGATTTTTATGTGGTCCGCATTGATTTCGGGGACTACCATCGGAACATCGGGTGTACCTCTGTGAGCGCTGTTATTGGAAACTACGGGACATTCTTCCTTTGCGTAGGCTTCCTCTAAAGCTTTGATTTCGTCCTTTTTCATATCAACTGCACAGAAAACGAAATCTACCGAAGCGGCGATTTCCTTTATGTCGTCAGTTGCATTCTTAATGATAAGGCTTTTCATACTCTCGGGCATGGGAACGGGCATTCTCCATCTTTCACCGACAGCCTCCTCGTAGGTCTTGCCTGCAGAGCGGCCGCTGGCGGCGAGTGTAACCACATCGAACCAGGGATGGCCGTCGAGAATGGTTGCGAAGCGCTGGCCTACCATACCTGTGGCACCGATAATGCCAACCTTATACTTTTTCATAAAAACACCTCTATTTTTATCCAAATTTTATACTTATTATTTTGCATAAAACTGTTGCTTAATTCAGCATTATGCACTATAATAGATATTAACTTTTATATAATATCACTTATGACTTGAAGTGTCAATCAATTTTTACAAGTTTATGAAAGGAATTAAGATGAATAAATCAGATTTTTTCTATGATTTACCCGAGGAGCTGATAGCACAGCATCCCGTCGAGCCGAGAGACTCCTCGAGGCTTATGATAGTGGACAGGATAAACGGGGAAATTCAGCATAAGCATTTTTACGACATTCTCGATGAGCTTCACGAGGGCGACTGTCTGATTTTAAATGATACCCGCGTTCTTCCTGCCCGCATTTTCGGTATAAAGGACGGTACGGGAGCTAAAGTTGAATTTCTGCTTCTGACCAATAAGGGCGGAGATGTGTGGGAATGTATCGCAGGGCCGGGTAAAAGAGCCAGGACAGGTACACATTTCACCTTCGGTGACGGTCTTCTCTCTGCCGAGGTTATCGATGTGCTCGAGGGCGGCAACAGATTAGTTAAATTCTCTTACGAGGGAAATTTCTTTAATGTCCTCGACCAAATCGGTCAGATGCCCCTTCCTCCCTATATAACCGAAAAGCTCGAAAATCAGGAAAGATACCAGACTGTTTATTCCAAAGAGCTCGGTTCGGCGGCTGCCCCCACGGCAGGACTTCATTTTACCGAGGAGCTGATGAAAAAAATCTCGGAAAAGGGAGTCAGAATCGGCTATGTAACCCTTCATGTGGGACTCGGTACCTTCCGTCCCGTAAAGGCAGAGGACATCTCACAGCATATTATGCATTCGGAGCATTATTGGTTACCGGGAGAAACTGCCGAGCTTATAAACGACACTAAAAGTAAAGGCGGCAGAGTCATCGCTGTCGGCACCACCAGCTGCCGCACTCTCGAATCCGTAGGCACCTTTAAGGGAAGGATAGAGGAGAGTGAGGGCTGGACGGATATATTCATCTATCCCGGCTATGAGTTCAAATGCATTGATGCACTTATCACTAATTTCCATCTTCCCGAAAGCACATTGATTATGCTCGTCAGTGCCTTCTGCGGCTATGATAACACGATGAATTTTTATAAAAAAGCCGTCGAGGAAAAATACAGATTTTTCTCCTTCGGCGACGCGGTATTTTTGAGATAACAGAGGTTTAATATGTTTAAGGTAATCAAAACAAACGGAACAGCACGAAGAAGCGTTTTCGAAACCGTACACGGCACGGTGCAAACCCCCGCATTTATGAATGTAGCCACCTGCGGTGCTATCAAGGGCGCTCTTTCTGCTATTGATTTAAAGGAAATCAAATGTCAGGTTATGCTGTCGAATACCTATCATCTGCATGTAAGACCGGGAGATAAGCTTGTCCGCGAGATGGGCGGTCTTCACGAATTTAGCCGCTGGGACGGTCCTATTCTTACCGACAGCGGCGGCTTTCAGGTCTTTTCGCTTGCAGGCCTTCGGAAAATCAAGGAGGAGGGTGTAACCTTTAACTCTCACATCGACGGCAAAAAGATTTTTATGGGTCCCGAGGAGAGTATGCAGATTCAGTCAAATCTCGGCTCGACCATCGCCATGGCCTTTGATGAATGTGTGGAAAACCCCGCTAAATACGAATACGCAAAAGAATCCTGTGCCCGTACGGTAAGATGGCTTAAAAGATGTAAGGCCGAGATGGACAGACTTAATTCTCTGCCGGATACCGTAAATAAAAACCAGCTTCTTTTCGGTATTAACCAGGGCTGTACCTTCGACGATTTACGGATAGAGAATATGAAGGAAATCGCAGAGCTTGACCTTGACGGTTATGCTATCGGAGGCTTGGCTGTAGGTGAGCCGAAGGAGGATATGTACAGGATTATTTCTGCCGTAGAGCCTTATATGCCGAAGGATAAGCCCCGTTACCTGATGGGTGTGGGCACTCCCGGTAACATAATCGAGGGAGTGAGCAGGGGAGTGGATCTTTTCGATTGTGTAATGCCCTCACGAAATGCCCGACACGGCCATCTCAATACCTGGAACGGCATCATAAACATCAATAACGCCAAATACGAAAAGGACGCGCTTCCCATCGACCCCGAATGTGACTGTCCCACCTGCCGTAATTTCAGCCGCTCCTACATCAGACATCTTTTCAAATGTAAGGAAATGCTGGCTATGAGGCTTTGCGTAATGCATAATCTGTATTTTTATAACACGCTTATGGAAAAGATAAGAGAAAGCCTCGAAAATGACACCTTCGACGAATTTAAAGAGAAGTATGTGGAGCTTCTTGACACAAGAATTTAAAGAAAAATGTAATTTTTTTCAAAAAACACTTGCTTTTTCTGTTCTCTTGTGATAGTATATTTAGGCATTTGTATCCGTTGCTGTAGCAATGTGGTTCATGCCGGCTGAATTCAGTCAGTATAAAAGCAAGCGGTCCTCTTCCGGAATGACGGAATGAACGTGGCAGAATTTAGGAGGAACAAAAAATGGACGCACTCAAACTCATTTCAGACTCAAGCCTTAAGGCTGAAGTACCCGCACTTGACATCGGTAGCACAGTTCGTGTTCACGTTAAAATCCGTGAAGGCGAAAGAGAAAGAATCCAGGTCTTTGAAGGTACCATCATCGCCAAAAAGGGCAGCGGAATCTCATCAACCTTCACAGTTCGCCGTGTATCCTACGGTGTAGGTGTTGAAAGGGTATTCCCCGTTCACTCACCCAATGTTGCCAAGGTTGAAGTTGTCAGAAACGGTAAAGTTCGCAGAAGCAAGCTTTATTACCTTCGTGACAGAGTTGGTAAGTCAGCTAAGGTTAAGGAAAAGATCGGCTGATAAGCACGCAAACGGAAGGAAGGGTAAATCCCTTCCTCTTTTGTTTATTACTACTGTGAAAGGTGGCTCACAAATGATTAAGGATATTACAGAAAAAGAAAAATCGGAGCTTACTTTTAAGGATAAAGTAATTATCAATATTTATGACTTTGCATCGGTTCTTGCCACGGCGCTCGTAACTATTATGATTATTTTCACTGTTATTTTCCGCGTGGTCGGTGTAGTGGGAAGCTCGATGGTGCCTACTCTGCACGACGGCGATTGGCTTATCGTCAGTGCCTTCGATAATGAGCCCGAGTACGGTGATGTGGTTATCATCACCCAGCCCAATGCCTTTAATGAGCCCATCGTAAAGCGCGTAATAGCTACGGGAAATCAGACAGTGGACATCGATTTTTCCACGGGTGATGTTTTCGTTGACGGAGAGCTGCTTAATGAACCCTATATCAATAATGCCACCATCGACAGCGACGGTGTGGATTTTCCGCTGACCGTTCCCGAGGGTCACGTTTTCGTTATGGGCGATAACAGACAGCATTCCTCTGACAGCCGCTCTGATCTGGTCGGCTTCATTAACGAGAACTATATTCTCGGCGAGGTAAAATATAAGGTGTTTTCCATTACAGAGGATTTTATGGGACAGAGGGAAGTCAAGCTTTATCCCGTTTCCGAATGGAAGGTAAATTAATCTGACGGGCTGATATATTTAAGTATCAGCCTTTTTTTCGTAATTCAGGACAAGATAAGGAGGAAGACTTATGGCAGACAGTCAGAAGCAGGTAGTACAGTGGTTTCCGGGACATATGGCGAAAACACGCCGACTCATAAAAGAAAGTCTTTCTATGGTGGACGCGGTTACGGAGCTTTTAGATGCGAGAATCCCTGTTTCCAGCCGTAACCCCGAGCTCGACGAGCTGACGAATAAAAAACCGAGAATCGTGCTTCTTAATAAATGCGATATGGCGGACGACAGCATAACAAGACAATGGATAGACTATTTCCGTGAGCAGGGGCAGTATGCTCTGCCCGTGGACTGCCGAAGCGGTAAGGGACTTAATAAGTATCACGACCTTGTCCGTACGGTTCTGGCTGATAAAATCCGTTCTAACGAGGAAAAGGGTATGCCGGGCAAGGCTTTACGGATGATGGTGGTCGGTATACCGAACACGGGTAAATCCTCCTTTATTAACCGTATGGCAGGAAAAAACCGCGCGAAGGTAGCCGATAAGCCGGGTGTAACGAGAAGTAATCAGTGGTTCGCCATCGGCGGAGGGATCGAGCTTCTGGACACACCGGGTGTACTCTGGCCTAAATTTGACGACCCGGTAGTAGGGGACAGATTAGCCTTTATCGGCTCGGTAAAGGATGAGGTGCTCGACAGCGAGACTATGGCTGTCCGTCTTATCGAGGTGCTCCGTGACGGCTACGAGGATAAGCTCACATCGAGGTTTAAGCTGAAAAACATCGAGGACATTCACGCTGTAATGCCATGGGAAATTCTCGAGGAAATCGCCCGTGAGAGAGGTATGCTTATCCGTGGCGGAGAGGTAAACACGGAGCGGGCATCCGTTATGCTTTTAGACGAATACCGCGGCGGAAAAATGGGTAAAATTTCCTTCGAAAGACCGCCGAGAAGATAAATCATAGGATAAAAACCATTGTAAAAGCCCGGAATGAAGCTGTTACAATGGTTTTCTGTTTTTTTAGGTATTTCATTTGATAAAGAACATAAACCCTTCCGGTTCGAATTATGCTCATCACCCTACGCCGAACATTTCTCTTAATTCACCGATAACCTTTTTCTCTATCCTCGAAACATAAGAACGGGAAATATTCATATCCTTGGCTATTTCTCTCTGTGTCTGCTCCTTACGGTTATAAAGTCCGTACCGTCTGATTATGATTTCTCTGTCCCGCTCACTCTCGATTTTTTCGATAAATTCGTAGAGTGTGCGGCATTTTCTTTTAAGGTCGATGTCGTCACTGATGGTGTCCTCGCAGTAGATAACATCGATGAGAGTCAGGGGATTACCCTCACTGTCAGTGTCGATGGGCTCGTTTACTGACACCGTGTTTGAATCCTTTTTCTTGCTTCTGAAATACATCAGTATTTCATTTTCTATGCACTTTGAAGCATAGGTTGCGAGCTTTATGCCCTTATCCGCATTAAAGGAGTCGATACCCTTTATGAGCCCGATGGTGCCTATTGAGATTAAATCCTCCTGCTCGTCATATTCCGAATAATACTTTTTTATTATGTGTGACACGAGTCGGAGATTGTGCTCTATGAGCTTTTCTCTTGCCTTTGTGTCGCCCTGCTTTTTCATCCGCGTGAGCAGCTCCTTTTCCTTTTCTGCCGAAAGAGGCTTCGGAAAGGAGGTTATGTTTTTCAGATGGAGAAAGAAAAACAGGAAGTTTTCGAGAACGGCTCTTATTAGCTCTAGCATATTATCACCCCGTAGATTGTATGCGGGAAGGGTAGGGATAATGACTTTGCGGTGTTGCCGTGAACATAGGGAAAAAAGTGTGTGTATTCAATCCGAAGAAAAAATGCCCCTGCGGGGATTACACAGAAATCCTTTGGGTTGGATAAAAAATACCAAGTCACAAGACTTGGCTTTTTTGTTTAAAGGTTAATTTAGCATAAATTGATATCAAGCTATTTTTTGTTTTTTAATCTGCTTATGAAAGTAGTAAACGCTAAAGATAAAACTGCAGAGAATAATCCATAAAGCAAATATGGGAAAGTGATAATATCGCTAAATGATATACCCACATCATAAACTAATGCTTCAATAATGATTTTTGTGGCATTACAGACAACAAAGCCGAGAAAAACCACTAAAAAGCTTTTAATAAATAATATCGCCTTATCTTTCATTATATCACCCGAAATTATTTTATAACAACAGCCTTAAAAAGTCAATCCGTTGTGCCGTAGGCACACTTCATTTGCCGTAAGGTAACTTCATTCGTTTATGTCCGAAAAATGAAGTACGGCTAAAGGCCGTAATGAAGTCAGCGTCATAAATGCCGCTGAATGAAGTTATGTCCTGCGGACATAAATGAAAAACCGACAAGTCGAAACTTGTCGGTTTTTGGCGGAGAGTTAGGGATTCGAACCCTAGGTGAGTTTCCCCACACAGCATTTCGAGTGCTGCACCTTCGACCACTCGGACAACTCTCCGTATATTAATTTTTACAGCTACAACATATTAACAAATATTTTCCCGCTTGTCAACCTTATGGGAAGGTTTTTCTTGATAAATTTCTTTAAATAATAATAAAAAACTGTTGGCATTTGAATATGCTTTGTGTTATAATGTAAAAGATATATTATGGCTATTTATGTCTTAAATTAAAATATACAGGGAAGTTTAATATAAAAAGGAGGATTACTAATGTCAAATTCATTGAATCCCGTTTTCGGTGAATGGTATACCGATAAGCAGATAGGTACAGGTACAGACGGAAAGGTTTTCAGCATTTACCGCGAAAAATACGACGGAACAAAGGAAAATTCTATCCTTAAAATCATCAGACTCGGCGAAAACAGAAGCGAAAGAAAGACCTTCGATCTGAATGAAGAGATCTGCGTGGAAGAGGACGATGACGATTATGACAAGATAATCAGGAGCATAAAGAAAAACATTAAATCCGTCAGAAAATCCGACGACGGAAAATATTTCGTAAAATACGAGGATATGGAGCTGCGTAAGGCGAGCGACGGAAAGGGACGGCTTATTCTTATCAGACTCGAGGAATGCCGTTCTCTTACGGATATTCTTAAGGACATATCCTTTACTCTGGAGGAAACCTTGAGACTCGGCATTAACATCTGTAATTCTCTCATTAAATGCCGCTCCTTCGGGTATATCTATCCTAATCTTAAGCCTGAAAACATTCTTTTCGACCGCTCTGGCAGATGTAAATTAGGCGATTTCGGCACCTTCAGCTGTCTCGAGCCCGCAAAGACCTCCATCGCGTATAAGAGAACGCAGTATTTTATGGCACCGGAGTTTATTAAAACAGGAAATGTAAACTGCACTGTGGACACCTATTCCCTCGGCCTCATTCTTTATATGCTCACTAACCGTAACCGTCTGCCCTTTATGGAGCCTTATCCGCAGAATGTTACCATTAATTCTTATAACACGGCCACACAGATGCGTGTCAGCGGAAACGAGATTTCCCGTCCCGCTCTGGCGAGTGATGAGCTGTGGGCCATTATCCGAAAGGCCTGCGCATTTAACATAAACGAAAGATATTTCACTCCTAATCAGATGCTTTCCGACCTTAAAAACGCTCTGGCAAACAAGCCCTTTGAGGAGGCTGTTTATGACGAGGTTTATTCCGTAGCAGACATAGTCGGTGAGGAGACGCAGGAGGAAATCATCATTCCCGAGGTGGAGACCGTCGAGGAGGCAAGGGAGGAGGTTACTCCCGTCCTTTCTCTTAAGGAGGAAATAACCATTCCCGAGATTTCACCCATTTATAAAAGCGACATTCCGCAGAAGAAAAACCGAGCTGTCAGATATCCGCAGCTCCCCGAAATTAAAAAGAAAAAGGCGACCGGTGACACTGCCGCCATTAAAAAGCTCATAATAATTGCGGCGGTGGCTCTCGTTCTTCTGCTTCTGCTCATCGCATCCGTTATTATGAAAGTAAACGATGCTGATGCGGAAAGCACCGCACTCATAATCAATAACATTTTTCTGCTTGCAGAAAAACACGGAGGTGTTCTCTTAAATGGCTGCTGATATGATTAAAGCTGTTCTTGCTGCTGAAAACGCGGGGAGAGAGATGGAAGCCGCGGCAGTTAAAAAAGCGGAAAAAATGATCAGCGACGCTGAAATACAGGCTAATATTATCGTGAAAACTGCAATAGAGCAGGCAGAGAGGGAGGCTAACATCATCTTAAGCGATGCGGAATACTCCTCTGTCGGTGTAGTAAAGCAGGCTGAAAAGCTGGCCGAGCTTCGCGAAAGGAAATCCATCGCAGACACCGAAAAGCTGTACGATAAGGCTATAAAAATGATTTTTGACCGGCTGTTAAACTAAAACCGGATAAATTTTAAAAAGAGGGAGGTGTTCCTTTGGCGAAAATCAAGCTTGTTCATTTTGAGCTTGTGTCCCTGCTTGACGAAAGTAAAAGGCTCGTGGAGTTTCTGCAAAAAAGCGGAGTTACGGAGCTGGAAAATGCAGAGGATGAAAGCCTCACTAAATATCAGACTGACTATATAGTAAATCAGTTCATAAAAAAGAGCAAAAGTGCTGTGGAGGCCTACGGCATACTCGAGAAATACTGTCAGCTAAAAAAGTCCTTCGTCGAATCCTTCAGCGATGTGACGGAAATCGATTACAGCGAGTACAGACTTATTTCCGACCGCTGTGACAGCCTGCTCGACAGATGTAACGAGATAATCTCTGCAGAAAATAAAATCAGAGAGCTGAATGAGGCTGTTGCCGAAAAAGAAGGAATGCTTGCCTATTATGAGCCGTGGCTCGGTCTCGACATTCCCATGGCATCGAAAAGAACTCTGACGACTAACATTTTCATCGGCTGCTTCCCGCAGGAGCTGACCAAAGAGGAAATTCTTTCCCTCATAAGCAATGAAGCCGAAGCACCCGAGGATGTGGAAATAGAAATCGTTTCGAAACGGAAAATGCTGACCTGTGCAGTTATAATGTGCCATCAGTCCTCCGGTGAAAGATTACTCGCTATTCTGAAAAATAACGGCTTCTCCGTTCCCGATAAGATAGCACCGAAGCTTCCGGAAAAGGCTATGGAGGACTGTCGGGAGGAGATTTCTCTGCTAAAGGAGGAAATCGTTTCCGTAACCGAAAAGATAAAAGAGATGGCCGATGATTACAGAGATATAAGATTTTTAAGCGACTATTTCAGAGCACAGGCCGACAAATATTCGGAGGTGGAAAATGCGGCCGCTACCGAAAGCGTCTTTTTCGTAAAGGGCTACATTCCCGAGAGAATAGCCGAGGAGATTAAATTCGAAATCGAGAGGCAGTTCACGGCACAGATGGAGCTTTCGGAGCCCGATTACGATAATGCGGATGTTCCCGTGCTTATCGAAAATAAAAGCTTCGCCGCGGGTGTGGAGTCCGTGACGGATATGTATTCTCCGCCATCGAATAAGGATATTGACCCTAATCCCGTTATGTCATTTTTCTACTATGCCTTTTTCGGCCTTATGCTCTCCGATGCGGGTTACGGACTGCTGATGGTTATTTTCGCTCTCGTGGCCATTAAAAAATTCAAGGTTCGCGGAAATATGAAAAAGACAGCGGATATGGTATTATATTGCGGCATCTCGACCGTTTTCTGGGGTGCGATGTTCGGAGGCTTCTTCGGAGACCTCATCCCCACAGTTTGTAAAAATTATTTAGGTATGACAGATGTGCCGTCCTTTGCGATATGGATGGATCCTATGACGAACAGCATCGAGCTTCTTCTCTACTGCTTCCTTTTCGGCATAATTCATCTGTTTATGGGTCTTATTATCAGAGGCTTTATGCTCATAAGAGAGAAAAATTATCTCGGAGCTGTCTGCGATACGCTTCCCGTTATGATTTTTGTGGTGGGCTTCGCGGCGGTGGGAGCAGATTTCTTTACGGAAATCCCCGATAACATTAAATCTGCCGGTTTAAAAGCACTGGCTGTCGGTGCGGCACTTATCGTGCTCACATCGGGCAGAAGCTCGAAAAATATTATCGGTAAGCTCGGCGGCGGTCTCTACGGCCTTTATAATGCGGCCTCCGGCTATCTCGGCGATATACTTTCCTATTCGAGACTCCTTGCCTTGAGTCTTGTAACAGGTGTTATCGCAAATGTTATTAACCTTTTAGGTGCTATGATGGGCAATATATTACTGTTTATTATCGTGTTTATCGTAGGACACGCAGTTAATCTTGCCATCAATCTCATAGGTACTTATGTTCATACGGGCAGACTCCAGTATGTTGAGTTTTTCTCGAAATTTTACGAGGGCTCGGGCAGAACATTTACACCGTTTAAAATCAATTCAAAGTTCTTTACAATTAAGGAGGAAAACAAATATGGATAATCTCGGTCTTTTTTTAGCGATTTTAGGTGCGGCTCTGGCTGCAGGCCTTTCAGGTGTAGGCTCGGCAAAGGGTGTAGGTCTCGTCGGTGAAGCGGGTGCAGGACTCCTTTCGGAAAACAGCAGTATGTTTACGAAGGTTCTGGTTCTCCAGATTCTTCCCGGTACCCAGGGACTTTACGGCTTCCTTATTGCTATTATCGTGTTCACTAAAACGGGCTTACTTGCAGGTGCTCCCGTCGCTATGACCTGGCAGCAGGGTGTAGCTATGCTCGCCGCCTGTCTTCCGATTGCTGTCGTAGGTTATTTTTCTGCCGTTTATCAGGGCAGGGTTTCAGCTTCGGGCGTGTCACTTATTGCGAAAAAGCCTACAGAGCTCATCAAGGGTATGACTATGGCCGCTCTCGTTGAGTTTTACGCTGTTCTCGCTCTTCTTATTTCCTTTCTTGCGGTTAACAATATATCACTTGGCTGATTCGGCAGGAAAATCTGAAAACAGGGAGATGAAGAGAGCTTTATGACAGGTCTGGATAAAATCAAAGAGAAAATCGAGGAGCAGTCCCGCGAAAACTGCGACAGAATTTTTGCCGAGGCTAATCTGAAAATAAAAAGGATTATCGCCGAGGCCAGAGAAGAGGGTAACCGCAGGGCATCCGAAATAGTGGGTGCGGCACAGAGAGAGGCGGACAAAAAGACCGCCGTTTCCAAAAGCACCGCAGAATCTATTACCCGTAACCGTTATCTTGAAATAAGAAACGCTATTCTCAATGACATCATTTCAGCCGCTTATCTCGGGATAGATAAATTCAGCGATGAAGAATATTTTGATATGATTTTCTCTCTTTGTAAAAAGAACATACAGCCGGGCGAATGCGTAATGTATATGAACGGCTACGACCTTTCGAGGCTTCCCGAGGGCTTCGGTGAGAAAATAAACAGCGAGGTTTTCGGAACAGCCTGCGTTGTTATCGGTAAAAAGGCCGTAGACATCGAAAACGGCTTCATTCTGGACTACGGTGACATTACGGTTAACTGCACCTTAAGGGCGGTTTTCGACGAAAATATGGATGCCTTGAAGGATATGCTCGGTAAAGAGCTTTTCAGCTGACGGAGGATATATGAAGGATTTGGATTATGCTTACTGTGTGGCAAGACTCCGTGCCAACGAGGCTTATATGCTCGATAAGGGCTTTATGATGAAGCTGTGCGAATGTGCTGACCTCGATGCGGCTCTCTCTCTGTTAGCGGAGGCGGGCTGGATAAAGGAAAAGGGAACCGTAAAGGAAATCGTAAGCCTTAAAAATAAAGAGCTGTGGACACTGCTGAATGAAAGCGTGCCCGATAAAAGGGAGCTCGGTATTTTCTGCGTTCTGAATGATTTTTTTAACATAAAAACGGCTGTAAAATGTCTTTTTTCGGGTGCTGTTCCGACGGATTATTACCTTTATCCTTCTTCACTTAAGCTGGAGGAGCTTACGGAAAGGGTGAAGCTTCGCGACTTTTCTTCTGCGGATTTGCGCGGAGGTGACACAGCGGAAAGAGCATACAATATGGCTCTTCTGACGGAAAACGGTCAGAGTGCAGAAATCATCATCGACAGAGGAGCGGTAGACTGTCTGTGCAGCTATGCGAAAGAGAAAAGCTCCGCTCTTGCAAATGAAATCTGCGGTTTTCTCTGTGACACGGCTAACATTAAAATCGCCTTGAGAATCAATATGCTCGGTAAAAGCCGCGACTTTGCCGAGGAGGCTATCGGAAGCTGCTTCAGACTCGACAGAAGCACTCTCATTAACCTTGCTCTGGGCGAAGAGGAGGAGCTTTACGGCTATCTTATGTCTACGGAGTATGCACAGGCGGTGGCACTTTACCGTGAAAGCAGTGCAAAATACGAAAAACGGTGCGATGACGAAATTATCGAAAGGGTGGGCAAGGCTAAATATACAGCCTTCGGCTTCGACCCTGTGTGTGCCTTTTACTACGGAAAGCAGAATGAAATCAAGTCTGTAAGCATCGTTCTTACGGCTCTGCAGTCCGGCTTGTCTGCCGTGGAAATAAAAGAAAGGGTAAGGCTTAATTATGTATAAAATTGCAGTTTTGGGCGATAAGGACAGTGTTTGCGGCTTTGCCTGTCTCGGTATGGAAACAGCTGTGGTTTATGACGAAATGACAGCTGTAAAGGAATTTGACCGTCTGTTAAATGAAAATTACGCAGTGATATATGTAACGGAGCAGTACGCTGAAATCCTTAAAGATAAAATCGCTTTAACGGAAAATGCCCTGACCCCCGCTGTCATTCTTATTCCCGGTGTCAGAGGTAACACGGGACGGGGAATGGAAAGCATCGGCAAGGCTGTCGAAAGGGCGGTAGGCTCTCTTATTCTTGATTAGTAGGTGAAAAAATGAACTACGGAACGATTACGAAAATTTCAGGTCCTCTTGTGGTAGCAAGCGGAATGAAGGATACAAATATGTTTGATGTGGTTAAGGTAAGCGACCTTAATCTTATCGGTGAGGTTATCGAAATGCACGGTGACGATGCCTCCATACAGGTTTACGAGGAAACCTCCGGACTTAAGCAGGGTGAAAAGGTTTATTCCACGGGTGAGCCCTTGAGCGTAGAGCTTGGCCCAGGTCTCATCGGCAGTATTTTCGACGGTATTCAGAGACCGCTGAAGGAAATAGTAAAGGTGTGCGGCACTAATCTTCCCCGAGGCATCGAGGTGCCCTCTCTCGACAGGGAAAAGCAGTGGGTTTTCGAGCCGACCGTGGCAGTAGGAGAGAGAGTTTTCGGCGGCGACATCATCGGTACGGTACAGGAAACGGATGTCGTGTCTCATAAGATTATGCTTCCGCCCGATAAGAGCGGCATTATAAAGGAAATCACGGGCGGCACCTGTACGGTAGACGATGTGGTTGCGATAGTTCTCGATGAAAAGGGACAGGAGCACGGCATCGGTATTATGCAGAAATGGCCCGTAAGAAAGGGCAGACCCTACTCTAAAAAGCTTTCGCCAAAAGAGCCTCTTATTACCGGTCAGCGTGTAATAGACTCGCTTTTTCCTTTGGCTAAAGGCGGTGTGGCGGCTATTCCTGGTCCCTTCGGAAGCGGCAAGACAGTCACACAGCATCAGATAGCCAAATGGGCAGATGCGGACATCGTGGTTTACATCGGCTGCGGTGAGCGCGGAAATGAAATGACCGATGTTCTGAATGAATTTCCCGAGCTTATCGACCCGCGTACGGGAAAATCACTGATGGAGAGAACGGTGCTCATCGCCAATACCTCCGATATGCCAGTTGCCGCGCGAGAGGCCTCCATTTATACAGGTATCACCATCGCAGAGTATTTCCGTGATATGGGCTACAGTGTAGCTCTTATGGCTGACTCCACCTCACGCTGGGCAGAGGCTCTGCGTGAAATGTCGGGCAGACTCGAGGAAATGCCGGGCGAGGAGGGTTATCCCGCTTATCTCGGAAGCAGACTCGCACAGTTCTACGAAAGAGCCGGCAGAGTAGAATCCGTGGGCAAAGCACCGCGTGAGGGTACTCTCTCTGTCATCGGTGCCGTTTCACCGGCAGGCGGTGACATTTCCGAGCCTGTAAGCCAGGCTACCTTACGAATAGTAAAGGTTTTCTGGGGACTCGATTCCGCACTGGCTTATAAGAGGCATTTCCCTGCCATTAACTGGCTGACGAGCTATTCACTTTACACCAATACACTCTCCGAGTGGTTTGAGGAAAATATTTCACAGGAGTGGAGCTATCTGCGTGAGACCATAATGAAGCTTCTTTCCGAGGAAAGTGAGCTCGAGGAAATGGTGAAGCTGGTGGGTATCGACGCTCTGTCGCCAACGGACAGACTTAAAATCGAAGCCGCACGCTCTGTCAGAGAGGATTTTCTCCATCAGGCGGCCTTCCACGAAACTGACACCTACACCTCCTCTCATAAGCAGTATCTTATGATGAAGCTGGTGTGTGAATATTATAAAAAGGCTTTGGAAGCACTCGGAAAGGGTGCGGATATTCTCTTCGTTTCCTCTCTTAAGGTGCGCGAAAAAATCGGCCGCTTCAAGTATGTGAAAGAGGACGAAATAAACGAAGAATACGAAAGCATAATCGCTCTTCTCACAGAGGAGCTTTACGGCGAAGAAAAGGAGGATTAACCTATGCCAAAGGAATACAGAACCATCAGCGAGGTAGCGGGTCCTCTTATGCTCGTAAAGGGGGTTACGGGAGTAGCCTATAACGAGCTCGGTGAAATCGAGCTTCATAGCGGTGAAAGAAAGAGATGCCGTGTTCTCGAGATTAACGGCACCGATGTTCTCGTACAGCTTTTTGAATCCTCTGTAGGCATTAATCTTTCAAACAGTAAGGTCAGATTTTTAGGTAAGCAGATGGAGCTTGCCGTTTCCGAGGATATGCTCGGCAGAGTTTTCGACGGTTTAGGCAGACCCGCCGACGGCGGTCCGTCCATCATTCCCGATAAGAGAATGGATGTAAACGGCACACCCATAAATCCTGCCGCACGAAAATACCCCGAGGAGTTCATTCAGACGGGTGTTTCGGCTATTGACGGACTTAACACTCTCGTCAGAGGTCAGAAGCTTCCCATTTTTTCCGCTTCGGGTCTTCCTCACGCGGAGCTTGCCGCACAGATAGCCAGACAGGCCAGGGTTTTAGGCTCCGACGATAAGTTCGCAGTAGTATTTGCGGCTATGGGCATCACCTTTGAGGAAGCTGATTATTTCATCAGCTCCTTTAAGGAGACGGGCGCACTTGACAGAACGGTTATGTTTACTAATCTCGCCAACGACCCCGCCATCGAGCGAATAGCCACTCCGAAAATGGCGCTCACCGCCGCCGAATATCTTGCCTTCGATAAGGGAATGCACGTTCTGGTCATTATGACGGACATCACTAATTATGCTGATGCTTTGCGTGAGGTTTCGGCTGCGCGTAAGGAGGTGCCGGGCAGACGCGGTTATCCCGGCTATATGTACACTGACCTCGCCTCCATTTACGAAAGAGCAGGCAGGAAAAAGGACTGCGAGGGCTCCATTACTCTCATTCCCATTCTGACTATGCCCGAGGACGATAAGACTCATCCCATTCCCGATCTTACGGGCTACATCACCGAGGGACAGATCATTCTTTCCCGTACCCTTTACCGTAAGGGAATAACTCCTCCCGTGGATGTTCTTCCTTCTCTTTCCCGTCTTAAGGATAAGGGTATCGGTGAGGGAAAAACGAGAGAGGACCACAGAGACACGATGAATCAGCTTTTCTCCGCCTACGCGAGAGGCAAGGATTGCAAGGAGCTTATGGTTATTCTCGGTGAAGCGGCTCTTACCGATATTGATAAGCTTTATGCTAAATTTGCCGACGAATTTGAAAAGACCTATGTTTCACAGGGCTCTTTCACAAACCGCTCCGTAGAGGAAACGCTCGATATCGGCTGGGAGCTTCTTAAAATACTTCCCAGAAGTGAGCTTAAGAGAATTTCAGACAAATATCTCGACGAATATTATGCTTAAGGTGGTGAGCTTATGGCAGTAATGAATGTTAATCCTACCCGTATGGAGCTTACAAATTTAAAAAGAAAGCTTGTTACTGCCAGAAGAGGCCACAAGCTTTTAAAGGATAAGCGGGATGAGCTTATGAGGCAGTTTCTCGAGCTCATAAAGGAGAATAAAAGACTCCGTGAAAAAGTAGAGAGTGCCATCGCACAGGCCGGTAAGCATTTTTCTATGGCCACAGCCTCGATGAGCGAGGAAAGCCTCGCGGTTTCTCTGATGATGCCCGCACAGAGAATGAGACTCGAGGTTAAGGAAAGGAACATTATGAGCGTAAAGGCTCCCATTCTTGTTCCCGAATATAAGCTCGCAGATAAGGGTGAGGTTTATTCCTACGGTCTCGCCTTTACCTCGGGGGACCTCGACGATGGGGTAAGAACCCTCTCGGAAATTATGCCCGATATGCTTCGTCTGGCAGAGGTGGAAAAGACCTGTCAGCTTCTTTCCGCCGAAATCGAAAAGACACGCAGAAGAGTAAATGCTCTCGAATATGTTATGATTCCCGACTACGAGGATACCATAAAATACATCACGATGAAGCTCGACGAAAACGACCGCAGTAACACCACCAGGCTGATGAAAATAAAGGATATGATGCTTCAGCAGTCACAGGGTATTTGACACTATGGAAGAAAAGGATTTACTTATTTCACGCTGTCTCGACAGTAAAAAAAAGTCTCTCGACCGATTTATGCTTACCTCCACGGCCTTTCTTTCTGTGGACGAAAGAAGCATCCTTGCCTGCACGGAACGGGAATACAGCCCCGACATCCGCACTTATTACTATGGAGGCTATGACGAGGCAGAACGGACGGTTGCTGTTTTTATGCCGTCTGTTTTCGGCGTGGAGGACATAGGAAGGTATTTCTCCGAAAATCCCGAGGACTGTCCCTTTTGCTTAATCCGAGTCACAAAGGACCGCTTTTCTTCTCTTTCTCACAGGGATTATCTCGGCTCCCTTATGGGACTCGGAATAAAAAGAGAAACCGTCGGTGACATAATCATAGGAGAAGATTATACCTTTATTTTCGCTCTTAAAGCTGTCAGCGTCTATATCTGCGAAAATCTTACCAAGGTGGGTAGGGGAACGGTAAAAAGTGAAATCTGCCCCTTATCGGAGCTCGTTTATGACGAGGGCGAAACGGAAACGGTTTTCTGCTCCGTGGCCTCTCTCCGTTTGGACAGCGTAGTTTCGTCAGCCTTTAATCTTTCCCGCACTAATTCCTCTCTGGCTGTTAAATGCGGACTCATCTACATTAATTCACAGCAGATACTGAAAAACGACTATATTCTTAAGGAAAAGGATAAAATCGTTCTTCGGGGCAAGGGCAAGGTGATATTAGAGGAAATAATCGGCCAAAGCAAAAAGGGCAGAATACATATAAATATCAAAAAATTCAAATAAATTCCAAGCTTTTAATTGTACGGAACTGATGTTTGAACGGAAAATAAGAACCCTATGTAGGGGTTCTTATTTTTTACTGCTTGTGTTATTTATTAATGTTAATTATATCGTCCTGTTACTTAAATTTTGTTATTGTTATTCCTCGATTACGAATTATTTAAAAGCTTTTGGTAAAAATATTCTCGGTGATTATATGAGTGATTTCGATAAATCTTACAGTGAAAATGTACAAATGATAAGTAAAAAGCTTCGTCTCGGTGAAAGCTACGACATTATTCTTAAAAAAATAAAGCTTGCCGACAGAGAAGCCTCACTTTTCTGCCTCGACGGTTTTTTGAAGGATGAAATGCTCGAAAAAAACTTCGAATACTTTACGAAGCTTACTGCCGAGGATATGCAGAAGGCAGATACGGCACAGAAATTTGTGGACAGCTACACTACGTATGTGGAGGCTAATGTGGCAGATAAGCTCGACGATTACATCACCTTCGTGCTTTCGGGTGCTGTGGGTATGATAGTCGAGGGTTTTACCGAAGCGGTTATTATTGATTCGAGAACCTATCCTGCGCGTACCGTCGAGGAGCCTGAATCGGATAAGGTGCTTCGCGGCTCTCACGAGGGCTTTGTGGAAACACTGATTTTTAACACGGCTCTCATCCGCAGAAAAATCAGAAACACAAATCTTACCGTAAAATCCTACCAGATAGGTACTGAATCTAAAACGGACATAACTGTTTGTTATCTGGAGGATGTGGTGGACAGAAAGCAGCTGGACATCATTACGAAAAAATTAGAAAGCATCGATGTGAAAAGTCTGCCAATGAGTCACGAGAGTCTGCGTGAATGTCTGCTTCCCTCGCAGATGTGGAATCCCTTTCCGAAGGTAAGATATACGGAAAGACCCGATGCGGCTGCCGCCTGTATTTATGACGGAAATGTTATCATTCTGACTGACGGCTCGCCCACAGCGATGATTTTTCCTACGGGTATTTTTGACTTTATTCAGGATATTAACGATTTTTACTTCGCTCCCGTCATCGGCTCACTTCTTCGCTTCATCCGTGTGGCGGTATTCGGTCTTTCGATGGTTTTTATTCCGATATGGTATCTGCTTATACAGTACGAGGAAATGCTGCCCGCGGCGCTGAAGTTTATGCTCATCGAGGAGAAAAACTCCGTACCGATTATCCTTCAGCTTCTTATCGTAGAGTTCGTTATCGACACTCTCCGTCTCGCCTCCGTTAACACTCCCAGTGCCCTTAGCAGCTCCTTCAGCGTGGTGGGTGCTCTCGTTCTCGGTGAATTTGCTGTCAGATCCGGTTGGTTTGTGGCAGAGGTAGTACTATTTATGGCCTTTGTGGCCATATCGAACTTCACTCAGCCGAGCTATGAGCTGGGCTATGCCATAAAAATTTCGCGGACTGTCATACTCATTCTGACGGCGCTTTTCAAAATATGGGGCTTTATAGCGGGTCTTGCCGCAGTGATGCTCGTCATCGCATTTACGAAAACCGTCACGGGCTATACCTATCTGTATCCGCTCATTCCCTTTAACAGGGAGGCACTGAAAAATCTCCTTTTCCGACATCAGATTAAATTCAGATATAAAAATAACGGAGGCTGAACCTCCGTTAAATTTCAAAGTCTTCTTTTGTAAAATCACCGCTGATTACTATTTTGTTAGGAACGCGCTTCAGCGGGTCGTATTTGTAGTGACGGCAGGCAGAGGTTCCCTCGACGATGCCCTTTTTACTGCAAAGAACTATACTTCTGTCCTTTGGGCTTCTGCCGTAGAGACAGTTTGAGCATTGAGCTGTATATTTCTTTTTGCTTATCATCTTTTGCTTCATTTTTTCACCTGCTTATTTAACTTCGATTCATTTTAACACAAGAGATAAATTTTTTCAACCGATATTCCTTAATTACTTGCTTTAAAAATGATTTTATGGTAAAATCTACGGGATAAATTAAGGGAGCATAAGATTATGAAAGAGGTTACTATATACACAGACGGAGCCTGTTCGGGTAATCCCGGTGCAGGCGGATGGGGGACTATCCTCGTTTATAAGGGAAAGGAAAAGGAAATGTCGGGCGGTGCGGCCGAAACCACGAATAACCGTATGGAGCTTACGGCAGTTATCGAAGGTCTTAAGGCTCTTAAGGAGTCCTGTCGGGTTACTGTGGTGACCGACTCCCAGTATGTAGCTAACGGAATTAATCTCGGCTGGGCACAGAGCTGGAAGGCAAACGGCTGGAGAAAAAAGGACAGAAAGCCCGCACTTAATCCCGAGCTGTGGGATGAGCTTCTTACGCTTATCGGAAAGCACGAGGTTACCATCGAATGGGTAAAGGGTCACGACGGCCATCCGGAAAATGAGCGCTGTGATAAAATGGCGGTAGCAGAGAGTCAGAAATGCCTCTGATAATTCGGAATGCGTAAAATTCACAATTCGCAATTGAGGTACAGCTTTCAAAAATGAGGAAAGTATACGACACTAAATATATGCTTATAAAAAAGTACCCGTCGATTTGGCGGGTACTTTCGTTAATATTATCAATGGCCTCTTATATCGCAATCGAGCAATTTCCAAAAGAAGTTTTCAGATAAATAGCTGTCGTATGTACCGGAATTATATCGGACCAATTCAACCATATAATTGTTTTTTGTACTGTCGAAATTTTTGAATTTATCTTTTGGAAAATATTCTGAAATAACGGAGCTTTCCTGTTTTTTGATTACAATCCATTCATCAAGTGCAGAATAATGAGCATATAATTCTTCCTCTGTAAGCTCTGAGGTAATAAGCAGCTGACCTATGTACTGCATTCCATTACCGTTGCCGTAAAGCTTACCCGCTACGGAATTAGATTCTACCAACTGTGTTTTTTCGGGTAAAGCAAAGTTCAAAAGCTCTTTTTCGGGTTTGTTTGCTACGATATCATTGACGAACATAATTGCAACGGTGAAAGTACATGGAAGCAGTATTAATGCTATGATTATTCCTGTTGCTTTCTTCATTTAAAACACTCTTTCTTTTTTAATCTTAAGTACTGAGTAACGATTTTTCTGTCAATGCATTTCAGGCGGAATATCTTTTCTTTATTTATAAAAACTGTCCCGCGATTGCGCATTGTGAATTGCGAATTATGAATTAATAAGGTCCCTGACTGTCTCACCTGCAATTATGAGTCCTGCTACAGGAGGAACAAAGGCTATACTTGCGGGAACAGGCTTACTTCCGTCTGTGGAAGGGGAGGGCTTACGGGGTTCTTCTGCAGAAAAGAGTACCTTTAATTTTTTTATCCCTCTTTTTTTCATTTCATATCTCATCACTCTCGCCAGAGGACAGACAGAGGTTTTGTAAATATCTGTTATTTCGAAACGGGTCGGGTCTGTCTTGTTACCGGTACCCATAGAGGAAATTACGGGTATTTTTTCTTTGGTAGCCTTTTCGATTATGGCTATCTTACCTGATACCGTATCGATAGCATCGATAACATAATCATATACGGAAAAATCAATTTCATCGATATTTGAGGGCAGAACAAAGATGTTGTGCTCTCTGATTTTTATTTCGGGGTTTATGTCTGTCAGTCTCTCTTTCGCTACAGCGGTTTTCAGCTCTCCGACAGTGGAGTGCAGAGCGAAAATCTGTCTGTTTATGTTTGAGAGGGAGACCGTATCGTTATCGAAAAGGTCGAGACTTCCCACTCCCGATCTGGCTAAAGCCTCGGCTACATAACCGCCTACGCCGCCAATACCAAAGACTGCCACACGGCAGTCTTTGAGGACGGAAAGAGCATCCTTTCCTATTAACATTTCTGTACGAGAAAAAAATTCGTTCATTTCTTTTTACCTTTTCTGAAGGGATTACCCATAAATATGATTAAAACAGCCGGTATGAGGCTTAAAAGGAGAAGTAAAAGCATAAAAGGCTTGTTGACAAAATAGGCGAACATAGCCCTGAAGGCATCGGGCTGAAGCATAATCACTAGCCCCGTAATTACTGCGAAGATTGCGGCCGCGAGAACAGCACCTGCGGCGGCATCCTTGGCTATTTTTCCGTATTCTGTGTGCTCGTCCGAGGCAAGATTAACCGCATTTTCCACCGCTGTGTTAATTATCTCTGCAGTTACCACCAGCGCCGACGAGACGATGAGCGCCGCATAATCCGAGCGGGAGAGAACGAACCAATCCGTAGAGACGAGAATGGTGAACATATATGTCAGAAAAACCAGATGAAATCTTAAGTTTCTTTCTGTTTTTAAACAATGCAACACTCCGCTGAAGGCATAGGTGAAGCTTTTTAAAAATTTCCCGAATTCCATATCTTAATTTTCTGTGGTATAGTAGCTGCCGCTTCTTACGAGCCCGAGCTGTGTAAGAACAGCCTCTTCCTTTTCTCTCATACGCACCAGCTCCATTCCTCCGGGCTCGTGGTCGTAGCCTAAAAGATGAAGCATAGAGTGTACGGTTAAGAATGCGATTTCACGGTCGAGGCTGTGGCCGTAAAGGTCTGCCTGCTTGTAGGCGTGCTCGATGGAAATGACGATGTCTCCGAGCATTCTGGCGCCCGTGTCGTTATTGATGTCGTAAACACCGTCCACTCCTAAGGGGAAAGAAAGCACATCCGTGGGTCTGTCTATACCTCTGTGCTTAAGATTAAGCTCGTGAATGGAGATATCATCCACGATGGTAACACTGATTTCTGCAGAGCCTTTGAAATTTTCGTTCACCAAAACAGCATTACAGCACCGACGGATAAGCATACGCACGCCGGTGGGAATACGAACCGTATTCTGACCGTTAGTAATGATTACCTTGATTTTGTCTTTCATTTCTTTCTACTCTCCTCATATTTTGTATAAGCTTTGATAATATCCTGGACAAGCTTATGTCTTACGACATCCTTTTCCGAAAAGCGGACGGTTTCGATGTCGTCCACATTTTTCAGAATTTTTATCACATCAACCAGACCTGACCTTTTTCCGTCGGGAAGATCGATCTGCGTAATGTCGCCGGTAACCACGATTTTAGAGCCGAAGCCGAGACGGGTAAGAAACATTTTCATCTGTTCGGGAGTGGTGTTCTGCGCTTCGTCGAGTATAATGAAGCTGTCGTCGAGAGTTCTGCCTCGCATATATGCTAAAGGAGCTACCTCGATATTGCCTCTTTCCTGGTATTTCTGAAAGCTTTCGGGACCGAGCATATCAAACAAAGCGTCGTAAAGCGGTCTCAAGTAGGGGTCTACCTTTGACTGGAGGTCACCGGGAAGAAAGCCCAGCTTTTCGCCTGCCTCTACAGCGGGGCGGGTGAGGATGATTCTGTTGACCTCCTTGGCGCGGAAGGCGCTTACGGCTAATGCTACTGCCAGATAGGTTTTACCTGTACCTGCGGGTCCCACACCGATAACTACGGTGTTATTTTTTATTGCATCCACATATTTTTTCTGACCGAGGGTTTTCGGCTTTATGGGCTTACCCTTGGCACTGATGCAGATGCAGTCGGAGCTTAAGGAGGTGAGCTTGTCGTCGTTTCCTTCTTTTACCATAGAGATGACATATCGGATATTCTGCTCATTAATTACTTCTCCCTTATTAATGAGAAAAAGGAGATTACGGATGACTCTTTTTGCTTTGTCGACATTTTCCTCGTCACCCTGTATTTTAATGTCACTGCCGCGGCAGACGATGGCCACGGAAAACTCCTTTTCGATAAGCTTTATGTTTTCATCGAAGGAGCCGAAAAGCGAAACAGCCTGTTCCATTCTGTCTATGCTGAAAGTTTGCTCAAACAAGTTTTGCACCTCAATTAATTCAAAATCTGTATACCTTAAAAAATTTTATCACATATTTTCAAAAAAGTGAATAGTTTTATTAAAATTTTTGTATATTTATTTTCATTCTTCAGACAAAATCGGCTTTTCTTCACCCATAAAATCGATTAAAGTATATTTCCCGCTGAATGTTAATGCATTATTTTTATTTGCTATGACTTCTTCCTTTGAAATGACTGTGGAGTTTCCGTTTTTCTTGTAAACGCTGTTCTGTATTTTTTCCATACTGATAAGAGCGCTCTGCTTCATTTCAGCGTTTGTTTTTTCTTTACTGCACAGTAGTGTCCTTTCGATAAAGAAGGGGAGATTATAGCCGTTTATATTAAGTGTTTTCCTTTCGGAAAGATAAAGGGATGTATCGTCATTTTTTGTGATTCCCAGAGGGATTTTAAAGCCGAAAAATCCGAGTGTAAATTTTTTGTCGGTGACCGTGAGGCTCTGCAGGGCATCGGAGCTGTTTTCGGTGAGAGTAATCTCCTTTTCGCGCAGAGCTGTTATTCTGCCCTTGGCGGCATAAAAGGTGGTGGACATATCCTCATTGATTATGGCGCCGTTAATCAGCAAATCTCCCTTTCTGACTGCTGTACCCTTTTCGGTCATACAGTCGCCGTAAAAGGTTTCTGCCGAAAGTATCACGCCGTCGAAATCAGCCACGATGTTACAGGGTGCTCTGTCCTCGGTCTCTGCGATAATTCTGTTATCCTCCCGAAGCTCGATTACGGCAAGACTGCCCTTTATGTTTACGGACATCCAGGTTATCTTGCCTTCGTAATCGGCGGCTATGCTGCGTGCCGCACGGATTTCGTCGAAGCTTTTTTTCAGTGTGCCCGCCTTAAGGCCGTAGCTCTCCGCCTTGGCGGTTATTTCGCTTTTACTTAAAGCACTGTTTCCCTGCACATCCACACACCACACGAACATACTTAAAATCAGATGTACAGCCGCGAAGAGAAAAACACCTGTAAGCAGACCGACTCTTTTACTGTATTTCCTGTATTTGTAAACAAGACCCGTCTTTTTTAGTATTGCTATCTTCACACCGGATTTTGCACTTATTTTACGAAGCTTTAAAAAATCTCTGCGGCTGACACAGAAGGTGAGCACATTTTCACGGAGACATACATCCCACAGATTGATTTTACCTGCACAGCACAGATTAAGAAATCTCTCCGTAAAGCCTCCCGAAGCCTGTACGAAGACATAACCTTTAAGGTATCTTAAGAGAATTACCGCATATTTCATATTATGCACCCGTAAAGTCGAGAGTAAGAATATTTCCCGTTACGCTGATTTGCTCCGGGGTATCGGATTTTATGGTCAGGTCATCTCCCGTTATTTTCAGTATCAGGCTTTTGCAGTTTATTCTGACTAATGCACAGTTATATTCGATTATGCCCATACAGCCCTCTATATGTACCTCTTTGTTTGAGCACAGGTCGATATGGGGGGTCAGCAGCTCTGCGGTTTCGAGAGGGGAGATGCCGTCTAACTGCCGTTTGACTTTCTTAAGCACTTGTATCACACCGTTTCTTTTAATCTGTTATATATTTATGACGGAGGGCGGTGTGAATATAATAAAAATTTTTATCTGTGAATAGATATTAGAGAGGTGTTAATATGAAAACATTAAATAAAACTGCTCTTACAGAGAAAATAAATAAATCCCACCTTTTCGCGCTCCGTTATATTTTATGTGCTTTTGCAGTTTTTACGGTGGCCTTTATACTGCTGAAATTTCCCTCTTATTCTGCCGACGGAGTGAAAAAGGGGACAGACATCTGCTTTAACAGTCTTATTCCCGGTCTTTATCCTTTTATGATACTGACGAATATTTTTATTTCCTCGAAGCTGGCAGAGACGAGAATACCGATATTCGAGGGTATTTGCCGCGCAGTGTTCAGACTGCCCGGGTGCTGTGCGTCGGTGATAGTATTTTCGCTCGTCGGCGGTCTGCCGATAGGTGCGAAAATGTCGGCGGAGCTTTACGGAAGAGGACTCATATCCCGCGAACAGTGGGGGAGAATGATGTGCTTTTGCGTTAATCCCGGACCGGCATTCGTGATTTATGTGGTGGGGCTTTCAGCACTCGGCTCGGAAAAGACGGGAGCTGTAATTTACATAAGTTTAGTTTTCGCCTCTCTTCTGACCGGCTTTCTTTCGCGCTTTTTCGGTTCCGACACGGAAACCTACATAACCGTTCCCGTAGCTGAAAAGGAAACGGAAAATGGTTCTCTTGCCGAAAGAGCGGTAATAAAAAGCTCGAAGTCACTTTTAGCTATATGCTCGTGGGTGGTAGCGTTTTCGTGCCTTTGCGAGGTTATAGTTAATCTTGATTTAAGCGAGGGAATGAGCAGCTTTCTTCTCTGTATTACGGAAATGACACGGGGTAGTCTCGTGGCGGCAGAGAATTATCCTGTACCCATCGTAGCGGCCGTAATCGGCTTCAGCGGCATCTGCGGTCATTTTCAGCTGATGGGCGAGATTGGCAAGGCAGGTCTGAAGTATAAGCATTTTCTCATCAGCAGAATAATTAATTCGGGTCTTTCCGCTCTAATCTGCGGTATGCTTCTGAAGCTGTTTCCCGTGGCGCAGGAAACCTTTGCCGTAGGCGTAAAGCCCGGGACAAAAGAGACCTCGGGCTCGTTTTTTCTTTCACTGCTGATGATAATTATGGCCGTTCTTTTTGTGCTCGGTGACGACTACAGAATCAGCAGAAAAAAAGTTTGAGTTTTATAAATTTTTTTCAGAAAAACTATTGACATTACGGTAAAGAATGGATATAATAATGAGGCTGTGTGACGAGCACAGCGAACATCCGGGTGTGGCGCAGCTTGGTAGCGCGCTTGACTGGGGGTCAAGAGGCCGCAGGTTCAAGTCCTGTCACTCGGACCATAGTGAGTATTCATAACACAAGTGAATACTCACTTTTCTTTTTTTACATTTCCTCATAGTTAAATTTAATGTGATTTATTATGTATCGAGCAGGTTTTCGCCTGCTCTTTTTTGTTATGCCGTGAGATATTCTACGGCTACGCCTTGTCTTGCTTCAAGAATTATATTCTCCTCTTTAACAGGATTTTCAATAACTCCGATAAAGCGGTAGTGAATAACAATCCTCTGTGTTTTATTCTTGCCTTTACCCTCAATAGAATGGACTTCGATTTTTTCAATCAGCTCATTCAAGAGTGCAGGTGTAAGTGTTTTCATCTGCATAAACTTACGGACCGCAAAAGTAAACTGTTCTTTACTTGTACGGAGATTTTCTATCTCTGAAAGTTCTTCCTGATATTGCCTGATTTTCACTTTAAGCTCGTCACGCTCGGTTTCATATTTCTGAGAGAGCTGCATAAAGCTTTCTTCATTAACAACTCCGTTGATATGCTTTTCAAAGAGCTTTTCATACATTACAGCAACCTCTTTTGTTCTTGCGATTGATTTATCAATACTACTTTCAAGAAACTTCTGTTGGTTGAGAATACTCTTATTGGTTTTTGCTTCAAGAATATCAACAAATGCTTCTTCATCTTCGGCAAGAAAACTTGAAAGATTTCTCAGCTCAAGCATAACAATCTGTTCCAAAGAGTCTGCTCTGACATAATGTGTACCCTCACAAGTGCCTCTTCTGCCTTTGTAATTAGAACACATAAAGTACTTGATGTCAGTATTAGGATGATTGACATTGAACCATAAGGGACTTCCGCAATCGGCACAGTATAACAATCCGCAGAACATATTCTTTTCTGCATGCTCGGGATTAGGTGCTCTGCGTTTACCTTTGGCTTTCATTTTCTGAACAGTTTCAAAGGTGTTTCTGTCAATTATCGGCTCGTGAACATTCTTGAATATCTTCCAATTCTCTTCGGGATTCTGAAGCCTTTTCTTATTCTTGAAATTCTTTGAATAGGTTTTGAAATTGATAACATCACCGCAGTATTCCTGCTGTGCAAGAATCTTTTGCACAGTAGTCTTGCACCATTTATACGGGTCAGGTTGAGTTTTCTTACCGCCTTTGTTAAGACCTTTGCTCTGCCAATATGCCATTGGTATCATCACTTTGTTTTCCTGAAGTATTCGTGCAATAGTTTCATTACCTTTACCCTCGATACACATTGCAAAGATACTCTTGACAACTTCTGCTGCCTCGGTATCAATAATCCACTTCTTTTTGTTTTGCGGGTCTTTCATATACCCGTAAGGCGGTTGAGATAACGGTTCACCGAGATTTCCTCTTATGCGGTGAGAACTTCTGACTTTTCTTGAAATATCCCTTGCATACATCTCATTCATAATATTTTTGAATGGTGCAATTTCATTATCACCTTCATTACTGTCAACCAAATCATTGACTGCTATAAATCTGATGTTATGCTCCGGAAAGAAGTTATCTGTGTAATGACCGACCGAAACATAATCTCTGCCTAGACGTGATAAGTCTTTAACCATTACTGTTGTAACATATCCCATTTCAATATCTTCAAGCATCGCCTGAAAACCCGGTCTGTTGAAATTTGTTCCCGTATAACCGTCATCAACATAGAACTTTGTGTTTGTGAGTTTTAACTCTTTTGCTTTTTGTGACAGCAACTTTTTCTGATTACCTATCGAGTTGCTTTCGCTGTCTGTTCCGTCATCACGGGACAAACGGCAATAAATGGCTGTTATGCCAAGGTTATCTGACTGCATTTATCCTCCTTTCTCCGGCATTTGTATTCACACATTCTGCAATCATTGTATCATTACTTTCCGCAACAGACAAATGTGCGAAATCACTTCCGATAAATTTTTCTAATCTTTCCTTCATTGTTATCTTCGTTTCTTCAAAGCGTAATGAAACAATATACCTTACTCCGTTTATCACATACTCATTACATTCCGCACGAATGTCAATTAATATTTTTAACAAAGAGATTTTCAAATACATAAATACTTTCATTCAATCACCTCGCATCTCTCTGCTCTCGTTGTTTTCTTTCCCTATTATTTCATCTGTACGGAACTTCGTCACAGGTTGTGTCGAAGTTAAATCTATACTTGTTTCAATACCGAGTCTTCTGCAAGCTTCAGCGCTGAAAATGAAAGGATTGTTTTCAAATGATTTTAAATTTTCAATTTGATTTCTGATAAAGTTGTCATGATAATTAACCTCCATAAATTTTTAAATTAGATTTTGAGTTTTTCAAGGAAGGATGTAAGAATTCAATAACACTCTGTAAGGTCAATGTCATTGATACATTCTTTCGATACAAGCGACTACTTAACAATCTTGTCGTGATTTTTCTTTGTCATTGGATTTTCACCTCCTCAAATTTTTTTGGAATTACTTTCCACTTATACGGACAGGGAAAGGGCAAGTGGAAACCCCAATTCCCGAAAGTTAACAGAATATTTAAAGTCATAATTACATTTGTCTGCTGTTAACCTGATTCTTTTTTCTTCTTTTCATCTCCATTCATTATGTTTTGCAAAACGGCTTTTTGCCCGTTTTGGGATTTCCGGGCCCGAAATCCAATGCTCGTTGATACTAATGCCACGGCATTAAGTAGAAACAAGTGAATTTGACCGTACAAATCCATTGCTTGTTAATACTGATGCCACGCATAAAGTAGTAACAAAGCAAGGTTCCTGAGTACTCATATCCATTGCTTGTTAAGACACGAGCCATAGCAAAGTGGTCGCAACAAGTAAATCTGTCCGTGCAAATTCAGTGCTTGCTGATACGAATGCCATTGCATTCAGGTTGAAGCAAAGCACGAATTGTGAGTACCCGAATTCAGTGCTTGCTCATACTGATGCCGCCTAAAACCGCATTCTTTGTGTTTTGATAATTGTAGTAGATTTTGTTTTTTTATTCTGAACTTTTTTCTGACTCCTTTCAAAAATGTTTTGGGCTTTTTGTTTTGATGCGAAAACAATACCTCACTTATTAGGACTGGGAGAGGGCGAATGGACACCCATAATTGAAATTGTTTTCAAAATATTTACAACCCGCCGCATAAAAAATTGCAAAACAAAAAAGCCGCTACATACTTTGGGCAACAGAAACAAGCGTGGAAGAAAATTTCTTTCCGCGCCGGTATTCTGTTTTAAACCCAAAATATGTAACGGCTTTGAATTAAATCAAAGCAAAAGAAAAAGAAAAAAGGGTTAACTCTGTCTCCACATCTCGCTGAAAGGGACAGCTACCTTTTGTCACAGCGAGCCTAACTTTTAACGTCTGTGTTGACGGGGCTATTGTACAGCAATCGGAAAAAATTGTCAATGCGGATTTTGTCGAAGAGTTTAAAAAATTTTTTCACGGTCAATAATATTTAGTTTAGGCTTTTGAAAAAAATATTTTCCTCTCCATATATATAACGACATCAGAACGCAAAAATGTTCCTGAGTTTTGAAAAAAGTTGAAAAATATTTTTGCTTCGCAACCTGCCGCCAAGAAGAAATAAATTTCTTCTGAGTGTTATTGAATTATTACATTCTTCCTTGAATAATTTTTTTGATAACCTTAACGGTTATATAGTGAGGGTATCGCCCTCGTAATTCCCACAGAGCACAGTATGTTTTTGTTGTCAAGAGAAGAAGCAGAGCGGCTCTTGATAACGGAAAAGGCTGTGGTAAAAAAAGAATTGCCATAAAATAAGATGATTGATACAAAATAGCATAACCGCCGAGGATTTTCTCCCCGGCGGTTAGTTTATTTATTGGGTTTTAGTTGATTGATTTCAGAATTGATGTGACAAATCTGATTATTGTTATTATCATACAGAAGACTAACTTAATCTTATCGTCTCCGTGAGCCTTGCCTCCGCAAATATCACAGCGGTCATAAACCTCTTCGCCGCAGTCATCACAAAGCTTGTCGCCGTCTTCGTCAGAGTGGTCAATCATAGAACCCTCGTCTGCTACTGTATCTGTTGCACCGCAGCCGTGGATACAGAAGGCTGTCTTTGTGCCGTCTGCTGTGCAGGTTGCATCACCGTTTGAAACATAGTCAAGGAAGATGTGCTCAAGAGGAGGAGTTTCTCTTTCGTCAGTTGTCTGACAACCGTTGTCGCAGTAAGCTACTTCCTTACCTGCAACACCGCACTTGGGAGCTTCTGTTTCTTCATACTTTGTGAAGGAGTGGCTGAGAGCTGTGCCTTCTACTTCTCTTTCGTCTGCTTCACCGCATAACCAGCAGGTACCTGTTTCCTTTGCATTTACTTCGCACTTTGCAGATGAAGTTTCTGTATAATTCATAAATGAATGTGTGCCTGCAAGGCAGAGTTCAGCTGCATCAAAGAGTGCCTTGAGTCTTTCCTTAAGTTCTGCAATCTTTTCTGCGTTTTCAGCAACCGTACCGGTAAGAGCCATAGCTTCTTTTTCAATAGCCGTTGCTTCTGCAACCACTTCGTCAGTTGTTGAGTTCATTAAATTATTATAATTTTCTTCACCGTATTTTTCTATAAGGCTTTCAGCGCATTCATTATTATATTCAATAAGTATTGCAATACCGTCAACCTTTACGAGTGTACCGTCCTCGATGCCCTTGTCAAGCTCTTCTTCATATTCATCGAGAGCCTTTTCAAGCTCTGCAAGGTCTGCTTTGTTTGTGTTTTCGTCAGCCTTCATTTCTTCGAGCTGCTTCTTGATTTCTTCAAGACCTGCTTTGCCTTCGTCGGTTACGTTTTCTGAAGCAAGCTTTTCTTCGATATCATCAATTGCTTCGTTGATTTCGGTGTAATCAGCCTTTACATATTCGCCGCTTGCGATTTTTTCATCAGCATCAGCAATAATCTTTTCAAGTGCTTCAGTTACTGCATCAATTGCAGGCTGATCCTCTTCAATAAGGTCACCACGGACAAAGCCAAGCTCGTCGAAAATATTACCGTTATTCTTCAGAATATCTCTA
>JAZNEL010000005.1:0-11040 GCA_045588555.1 Acutalibacteraceae bacterium
AAGAGGGGGCGAGTCTCTCCTACTCCGCCACAGTAAAGGTAATCGAAAGGTTACCTTTATTTTTTTGCTTTCAGTAAGGAACTCGAACTCGAGCGACGAAGGCGCGGGCTTTGAGCCCGACCGCCGCCGGTGGCGGATGAAGGGAGGGCGAAATGGCGCAGCGGTCAAAGCTCATAGGCGCTCCAAGCCGTGATGAGCTTTGGGCACCGCAAGAGGGGGCGAGTCTCTCCTACTCCGCCACAGTAAAGGTAATCGAAAGGTTACCTTTATTTTTTTGCTTTCAGTAAGGAACTCGAACTCGAGCGACAAGTCTTTGCTGCTGCGCAAAAAGCAGAATTTTAAGGGTTGTACCCTAAATGACATTAAAAGGTTCTGGAAGAAGTGCAAACCGCATAAACCAAGATATAAACAGAGGGCTTCTACGGATAATAAATCCGTAGAAGCCCTCTGCAGAATACGGTGCTTAATACAATAAAATATTAAATTCCCCAAACACCCCACTCATACCAACTACTGCTAATTTTGTGATATTCTCTGCCGCTTTGAGGGAGCTTCGCTCTGTAAAGTGCAACGAGAGGATGTTTCGAATATACAAGTCCGTAATATCCTGTTTCATCCTTGCAAAAGAATACAGCATCTTTACAGACACGAAGGTAACCGAAGCTTTTGCTTGCAGTCAGTACTGCATTTTGTTGTTCTTCGGATAACGGTAAGTTGGAATTATTATGTTTTAAGCTGTAATCACAAAAATCAATAATGATATATTCATCTTCAGGTGAAAGCTCGACGTAAGTGTTTAGTGCAATTTGTGCTATGGTTTCGTAATCATCGACTGTCTCGGCAAAATTATTAATTTGCGGTTTGCCGCCAAAAAGGTAAAAATAAGTGACCGTTGATAGAATTAATACCGAAACAATCGAAGCAATAATCAAAACTGTTTTCTTCATATAATCACCGCCTTAATTTTATTGTAACACCGAATTAAATGTTTTTCAATCTGTAAATCGGCAAAGAGAAAATTTACTCAAAAAATCAGTTTGATTTTTTCCGTCGCAATCCTTTCGTTACAGTACACAAAGTTAAATTCACCGCTGATTTGCATATCCGCGACAGTAAAGGTGGCAAGATCATCCCGACAGCGGGATATGGGTTCATAAGCAAAGGTAATGGCACCGTTATTTACCACGATGTCGCAGATTACCGAAAAATTACTGACAGAGATACAGCGTCTGAAGCTGTCCAGAGAAAAGCCGCGGTCAGTAATGGCGTTATACAGTAAGGTTCTCGTCCCCGAAAAGGGCTCTCTGACCACAATATCCTCTGCAAAAATTTCTTCCAGTGTGACGGTCCTGTTTGCAAAGGGATGACTTTTCGCACAGACTCCCACAAAGGCCTCTTTTTTAAAAAGACGGTAACCGTATTTGGATTTGTCGAACACACCCTCTATTACGGCAAAATCGAGCTCTGCCTTTTCGAGCATATGTAACAGATTTTCGGTGTTGTCTATAATCAGCTCGAGATTATTTTTCGGATTCTGCAGAAAGGCACGAATCTCCGGCACTATGACAAATTCACCGATAGTCTTGGTAGCACCGACGGTCAGATGAACGGTATCGGCGGGAATGAACCCTTCACGGATGTCCGCTTCCTCGGCATTGACGCTGTCAAAATAACGCTTAAGCCTTTCCGCATTCTTCGTTTTTGACAGTGTCCGCCCGTCATACTCAAAGAGCTTTACACCGTAATAATTCTCCAAAAAGTGAATATGCTGGGTAACCCCCGGCTGTGTCATATTCAGTTTTTCAGCCGTTCTGCGATAATTCATTTCGTCGCAGAGAGTAAGAAAAGTAAGCACTCTGTAATCTAACATAACAAGCTCCCATTAATTTATTTTATCGGTTGATAATAAATGATAATTTGATTTTATCATAAAGCCGTAGTATAATCAATAGGAATCAAAGAAAGAAGGAGACTGTTTATGAAAGCTTTAAAAGTATTTCCCGGAATAATATTATCTGTAGCCGTGGCACTTCTCGCGTGTCTGCTCGAAAGCCTGCTGCCTGTCCATCTCATCGGCGCCGCCGTAATAGCTATGTTCATCGGTATGTTTATCAATTACCTTCTGAAGGACACCGGGATTTTCGCATCGGGACTGAAATTCACATCCAAAAAGATACTGAAATTTGCCATCATTCTTCTGGGCCTTTCTCTAAATATTACCACCATACTGAATGTAGGTAAAATGTCTCTCACGGTTATGATATTTACTCTGCTGACCTGCTTTGGCGGCGGTTACTTCATCGGTAAAGCGCTGGGACTTAACTGGAAGCTTTCAAACCTTATTTCTGCCGGTACGGGAATCTGCGGCGGCTCTGCCATCGCCGCTATAGCCTCCACTATCGATGCAGACGATAACGATGTGGCTTATGCTATGTCTGCTACCTTCCTGTTCGATATGGCAATGATAGTACTGTTTCCCATTATGGGACAAGCGATGGGAATGAGCGATCAGGCCTTCGGCATCTGGGCGGGAACGGCAGTCAATGACACATCCTCCGTAGTTGCTACCGGCTATGCCTTTTCGGAGGGTGCCGGCGATTTCGCCACAATGGTTAAGCTCACACGAACTCTCGCGATTATTCCCACCGTTATCACCTTCGCTTTTATACAGCTGCGACTTAAGCGTAAAGAAGCTCTCGCAAACAGCGAAAGCGGAAGTGAGCTGAAGGCTGATTTCAGCATCAGAAAGATATTTCCCTGGTTTATCCTCGGCTTTCTCGCTATGTCAGTTATAGCGAGCATCTTCCCCATCCCCGCCGCTGTCGTGTCCGGCACAAAGAGCGCCAGTAAATTCCTTATGGTCTGTGCTCTGGCGGCCATCGGTCTGAACACCTCCTTCTCGAGCATGAAGAAGGCCGGTATCCGTCCTATGATTCACGGCTTCATTATCTCGGCTCTGGTGGTTATTGTGGCACTCGCTGTCGAAATGGCTATGGGAATTGTATAAAAATCATAATGCCCGCCTCGGGAAAAAGCTTCCCCTTGGCGGGCATTTTCTTATCCTCGGCAAAGATTAACCGAGGTGCATATTTTCCCTCAAAGGGGATTTCAGAGGATTCCTGCCCCTTTCGCTCCCTCGCGGAGAGTCTGGAAATCGCCGAGGAAGGCCGTTCTTTTCTCCTCGTCGTCGGTAATTTCCGAGGGATGGCAGGTGGCAAGAAAGAAAAGCTTACCCTTTTTTATGAATTTTCCGTGCTCTTTGGCCGGATTAAAGGCAGGGTCTATCATCCGTTTCGCCGCCGCTTCGCCGAGGCAGACGATTATTTTCGGCTTTATGAAGCGTACCTGACTGCGGAGATGCTCCATACAGGCATCGTAGCAGCTGCTGTCGGGCGCCTCATTTTCGCCGGGACGGCATTTTAAAATAACCGTAAAAAAGGCCTTTTCCCTGTCTATGTCGCACAGGGTAAAGAATTTGCGGAGGATTTCTCCCTCTTTACCCGTAAAGGGCATACCCTTAAGGTCATCCTTGCCCCGGGGAAAATCTCCCACAAAAAGGATGTCCGCCTTTTCGCTCCCCTCACCGAAAACGATGTTAAGCCGCTCCGAGTAAAGGGGACATTTTTTACACAGGGTGCACCCGTCTTTTATTCTTTCAAAATCGGCAGAGTACATCTTCTATCACTCCTTCCGATATTTATTTTATCATAAAAATAAAAAAAGTACAGTATCTGTGTTGAAATTCGGGAAAATATGTTGTAAAATAAAAGGGTAAAAAATAAATCAAGTATAAATTACGGAGGAATTAAAATGAACAGACCCGTTTTAATCGAAACTTCAGCCAGACACGCTCACGTCAGCCGCAGAGTGCTCGACATTCTTTTCGGTGAAGGCTACGAGCTTACACACAAAAAGGATCTTTCACAGCCCGGTCAGTACGCCTGTGAGGAAAGAATCCAGGTTATCGGCCCCAAGGGCAGCTTCCCCGGTGTATCCATTCTCGGGCCTGTTCGTCCCGAAACACAGGTAGAGCTTTCTGCAGGTGATGCCAGAAGCATCGGCGTAAAGGCTCCCATCCGTGAAAGCGGCGACCTCGAGGGCAGCGGCGGCTGTAAAATCGTAGGCCCCAAGGGCGAGGTAGAGCTCAAGGACGGCGTTATCATCGCAAAGAGACACATCCATATGACTCCCGAGGATGCCGAAAAGTACGGTCTTACCGACAAGCAGATCGTTTCCGTTAAGGCTGACAGCGACGGCAGAAGCCTCATTTTCGGCGATGTTATCGTCAGAGTTAACCCCGCTTACGCACTCGCTATGCACATCGACACCGACGAAAGCAACGCAGCCTCCTGCACACCCGGTATGATGGGCGACATTATCTGATTAAAAGAATTAACTGAATAACAGTAAAGGCTTTTCGGTGGTACCGTTAAGCCTTTATTAATTCACTGTTACGAAAAGGGATAAGCGCGGCCGAAAAGCCGAATCCCATCCGTAAAAAAGGAGCAACTGTATGAACCATTTTTTTGCTATGCATTCACGAATGAAATACATTAACCGCTGGGCTCTGATGAGAAACACGAGCGGTGAAAACATCAGCGAGCACAGTAACGATGTGGCCGCCATAGCCCACGCTCTGGCTGTCATAAGGAATGTACGCTACGGCGGCAGGCTTAACTGCGAAAGAGCGGCTTTTTTAGGCCTTTACCACGATATGCCCGAAATCATCACGGGTGATATGCCCACCCCCGTCAAATACCACAGCCCCTCTCTGCGTGAGGCCTTTGCCGAGGTGGAGGATATGGCCAGCGACAGACTGCTGTCTATGCTTCCTGAGGATATGAAGGAATACTACAAAAGTGCCTTCTTCCCCGAGGATGAGGACGAATATCTGTGGAAAATACTTAAGGCGGCGGATAAAATCTCCGCCCTCATAAAGTGCATCGAGGAGGAAAAGGCAGGTAACAGAGAATTTACCAAGGCCTTCGAAAGCACGAAAAAGGCTCTCGATGAAATGAATATGCCCGAATGTGAGGATTTCCTGCGGGATTTCATACCGAGCTTTTATTTAAGTCTTGACGAGCAGAATGTGTAAAAGTTACGAAAAAATGACATTTTTCTCTGTTCTATTTACTTTTCGTGATAATAAGATTATAATACCCTTTGAATTTTAATTGAAGGTGATATGAAATGAATAATGTTTTCTGCCGGGCAAAAGAGCTCTGCAGCAGAGCAAGGAAGGAAACCACCGCAGCGGAAGCAGTCCTGTGGTGGATTGCGAGACTCCTTCTGATTTACTGTGCCGTTATCAATAAGGACTCGGCTGTTTTTTACTGCACCGTTTTTCTTCTGACCTTTACAGCAGACCTTTTGCGTGCTTTTTTCCCGAAGCTTCGTCTGTCCTTCCGTCTGCAGAGCTTTATCTGCGCTCCGGCTCTGGTGAGCACCGTGACTGGACTCGGCTTCGGAGTGCTGGAAAAACATCCCGACTACGATCTGCTCATTCAGCTGACGGGCGGTATTTTCAGCGGTGCTCTCGGTTATTATATCGCGATGGCACTGCGGACACCGAAAACTAAAAAAGAAAGCCTTTTCGTTACCTTTTTTACCTTCTGCTTTTCGGGTACGGTAACGATTTTCCGTAAGCTTACGGAGTTTTTCAGCGACTTCCTTTTCGGCACAAATCTCTGCCATGCAGAGTTCGTCGAGGATAACCATTGGTTTTACGAGACCTTCGGCTTCTTTATGAGTCCCTATGAGCAGAGACCGCTTCTCGACACGGATGAGGACTTCATCTTTTCCGTCGTGGGCGGTGTTCTCTCCGCACTGGTGGTTTATCTTAAATTCAGACTTAAAAGCAAGGAGCTTTTCTCCCGTAAAAAAACCGAGCTCTCTGCTCTCTTTAAGGGTATCATCCCCCGCTTCTGCGATAAAATAAGACTGGAAATTCAGAAGGTAAGCAGAGACACGAGCATCTTTGACCGCCTTTTCTGGTGGAGCATCCGTCTGTCGATGCTTTATGCCTTTTTCGAATGGGATAACCGCCCCGAGGCCACTCTTATGCTCGCTAATCTCATCGGCACCTTCGCCATCACTCTGGTGCATATCGTATTTCCGAGAGACTCCGTCCTTTCGCAGATAAGCTATAAGACACAGAGCCTCATCACTCTCATCGTTTTCCTCGGCTCCTACGGCGGTAACTACTGCGAGATTTACTACATAGTGCCGAGATTCGACCTCTTTCTCCACTTCGTTTCGGGCGTGCTCTGCGTGCTGGCAGGCTACTACATCGCTGTCACTCTCGTCGAGCATAAAAGCCGCAGAGACAGCACTCTGATTTCTCTTTTCGCTCTGGCCTTCTCCTGCTTCATTATGCCCGCCTGGGAAATAAGCGAATTTATCGGAGATTTCATCTGGGGTACATCGAACCAGGGCTTTTACTGGGGTCCCACCGACGACAGCTTTTTCTTTAAGGTCTTCGGTCACGGTGTCGGCAATACACAGCTTTACTATCTTTTCGACACGATCTACGATGTGCTTCTGGCTATGGTTACCACGGTAATCACCTTCGTGCTTCTTTATGTGTGGCTCGAATACAGGAGAAAAAAGCTTAATACTGCTTCTCTGTCAGAAAAACAGCCTGTCATGTCAGAAAAACAGCCTGTCACCTGTTGACAAAATTTCCCTGCTGTGCTAAAATGATAGAAGAAAGAAACCTTTAAAAACAAAGGGGAGTAGCTCTCGCTGTAAATCAACACACGCCCTCGGGCTGGTTTACAGGCCTCATTCCGGCAGCAAGACCTTTAACAGTTCCGCGCGGTTCTGTTAAGGGTCTTTTTAATTCGGACTGTATTCCTCACTCATAAGGAATATATTATTTATAAAAACTCAAAAATAAAAAAAGACAAATCCAAAGGAAGGAAATGATTATGAAACATTATCTTCATTCATCAGACGAGGTTTTCACCGAGGTAAAGTCCTCGGCATCGGGTCTTACCTCTGCCGAAGCACAGGCACGACTCGAAAGAGACGGTAAAAACAAGCTGAACGAAGCCAAGAAAAAGTCCACTCTTGCCCGCTTTATGGACCAGCTTAAGGACCCGATGATTATTATCCTCATCGTGGCGGCTGTAATCTCTGCGGTGACGGGTGTCATCGAGGGTATGCAGAACGGCAGTATGGAATTTCCCACGGATGTTATCATCATTCTTTTTGTGGTAATTCTGAACGCTGTTTTAGGTGTGGTACAGGAAAGCAAGGCTGAAGCCGCTATCGAGGCTCTCCAGGAAATGGCGGCGGCTACCTCGAAGGTAATCAGAGACGGTAAGCTGTGCCACGTAAAGAGCGAGGAGCTCGTGGTGGGCGACATTATCCATCTCGAGGCCGGTGACGCTGTCCCTGCCGATGCGAGAATCATCGAGTGCGCCACTATGCAGATAGAGGAGGCATCTCTCACCGGTGAAAGCGTTCCCGTAAATAAGAAGGTCGATGCCCTCACTGCCGCCGAAAACGGTGATGTTCCTCTCGGTGACAGAAAGAATATGGTATATATGGGCTCCAATGTAGTCTACGGCAGAGGCGTAGCCGTAGTAACAGGCACGGGTATGAACACCGAAATGGGTAAAATAGCCGGTGCCATCGAGGCAGCTGAAGAGGGACAGACTCCCCTGCAGCTCAAGCTCGCACAGCTGAGTAAAATCCTCTCCTTCCTCGTTATCGGTATCTGCATTTTCATTTTCGCCTTTTCACTTCTCACCGGCAAGGAGGGCTTCTCCCTCACTCTGGCTCTGGACACCTTTATGGTAGCTATTTCTCTCGCTGTTGCCGCCATTCCCGAGGGTCTGGCCGCGGTGGTTACCATCCTGCTCTCTATGGGTGTTACGAAAATGTCGAAGAATAACGCCATCATCCGTAAGCTTACAGCCGTGGAAACTCTCGGCTGTGCCCAGATTATCTGCTCGGACAAAACAGGTACTCTTACCCAGAATAAAATGACAGTAGTGGAAACCTTCTGCGACAGTGAGGAGCTCTTTGCCACAGGTATGGCTCTGTGCACCGATGCAGAGGTAGAGGGTGAAACCGTAATCGGTGAGCCTACCGAGGCCGCTCTCGTTTACCACGCTCTTAAAAATAAGCTCAATAAAAACGACCTGAAGGTCTCCTATCCCCGTATAGCCGAGGTTCCCTTCGATTCGTCGAGAAAGATGATGACCACCGTTCATTCCTTCTCCGAGGGCATTTACCAGTTCACAAAGGGTGCTCCCGATGTGGTTTTAGGCAGATGTAAGACAGCTCTCATCGGCGGCAAGGAGGTTCCCATGACCGACGAGGTCAGAGCCGTTATCGCCGCAAAGAATAAGGAAATGGCAGACAAGGCTCTGCGTGTTCTCGCCCTTTCGATGAAGGTGCTTTCCGAAAAGCCCGCCGAGGAAACCAGTGAGGCTCTCGAAAACGACCTGGTTTTCGTAGGTCTCTGCGGTATGATCGACCCTGTCCGTCCCGAGGTTAAGCTCGCCATCGATGAATGTAAGAGTGCGGGCATCACCGCCATTATGATTACCGGTGACCATAAGGATACCGCTGTCGCCATCGCCAAGGAGCTGGGAATTATCAGCTCTGCCGACGAGGCCATTACCGGCGCAGAGCTCGACACCATCAGCGACGAGGATTTCAAGGAAAAGGTAAAGCAGTACCACGTTTATGCCCGTGTTCAGCCCGAGCATAAGGTAAGAATAGTAAACGCCTGGAGAGAGAACGGTATGGTTACCGCTATGACAGGTGACGGCGTAAACGACGCTCCCTCCATAAAGAGTGCCGACATCGGTGTAGGTATGGGTATCACGGGCACCGATGTTACGAAGAATGTGGCAGATATGGTTCTGGCTGACGATAATTTCGCCACCATCGTAGCCGCTGTGGCACAGGGCAGAAGAATTTACGATAATATCCGCAAGGCTATCCAGTTCCTTCTCTCCTCTAATCTTTCCGAGGTGCTTTCCATTTTCGCCGCCACTATGCTCGGCTTCACCATTCTCAAGCCTACCCATCTTTTATGGATTAATCTTATCACCGACACCTTCCCCGCTCTTTCTCTCGGTATGGAAAAGGGCGAAAAGGACATAATGCAGAGAAAGCCCCGCTCCTCAAAGGACGGCATTTTCGCAGGCGGTCTCGGTATCGATGTTCTTTACCAGGGTGCTATGGTAACCGCCCTGACTCTCGCTGCCTATTTCCTCGGTAACCTTATGAGTGTCAATGAGCTTTTCGCCTCGGGCATCATTTCCGCTGACCTTATGACTAAAATCAGCGAATTTTCCATGACCTTCCTCGCAGTAGAGAGCGAGGGTGTCAGAGCCGCTCTCGAGGCAATAGCGGTAACGGGTCACGGTGTTTACGATAATGCCTATGAGCTTATCCACGGCAACGGTATGACTATGGCATTCCTTACCATGAGCCTGGCAGAGGTATTCCACTCCTTTAATATGCGCTCGCAGAGAAAGTCCGTCTTCACCCTCGGCAACCACAATAAGTGGCTCTTCGGTGCGATGGCACTCACTCTCCTTCTCACCACCGCCGTTATCTATGTACCCTTCCTGGCTGACGCCTTCGAATTTACGGCCATCAGCCTCAAGGAATACGGTGTCTGCGTGCTTCTCGGCATTTCCACCATTCCCGTAGTCGAAACGGTAAAGGCTGTTCAGAGAGCGGTCAGAAAGAAATAATCGGCTCACAGTTAAATAACAATTAAAACAGATGTGTTTTCAAATTCAGTAATAACTTAAACACATCTGTTTTTGTTTTGCTTTTCGGTCTGCGCTAAACGGGCACGCCCCTCATTTATTCGGGCGAGGCCTTGTAACCACATCCGCTTTGTATGAATATTATGGTACTGACAGGCACCTGCGGTGCTGTTAATATTTGTAAGGAGTGAGGAAAATGGAATATAATGATTGCGGCCGTGACTTCTGCCCGATGAGAGATATGTCCTGCGGTGACATAAAATGCTGTGACAGAGCCACTCTTCCCCGCAATACGGTCTATGCTATGGCCTATGTGCCCTTCCAGCAGTGGTCGGAGGTATATTCTGCGGAAAAGGGTCTGTGTGCAGGAACTCTTTTTCCCTGTCTTGACCTTCCTTTTATGGGGTGTATGCGATGACAAACAGTAAGAACAGCCTTAAGCACAGACTTATGTCCGTGCGCTTTGCTATGTGGGAGCTTCATCTTTATCTTGACACCCACTGCGGCGACACACAGGCGGCAGAGCTTCTGAACCGCTACACGGAAAAATACGAGGAGCTTTTAAAGGAATACCAGTGTAAATACGGACCCATCTCCGTAAAGGACGGCTACGGCTCACGGTGGCTGAAGGCCCCTTTCCCTTGGGTAAACAGCGGGAGTGATTGCTGATGTTTTGTTATGAAAAGATTTTACAGTACCCGATAAACATTAAAAAGCCGAACCCTCTTTATGCGAAAATCATCATCAGCCAGTACGGGGGTGCGGAATGCTTTTAGATGTAAATAGGAGCTGTTTTACAGCTCCTATTTAAGTAACTTTTATTAAGTAGTTGCACTTTTTAAACAACTTTCTGCTTTTTTCATCAACCTATATAGATAGTGCAAACATAATTCTATTCCTATTCTCATAGAAAACTCTTTTAGTAAAACAGACTCAACATATTTTTCAAAGTTATTAATCATATCTTCAGATGGATTTTTTAACATAAACTTTCTAGTAGTAGAAATACATATAACACAGTTAATTAATTTCTCACCGTCAACTGATTTAAAATCTCTTCTATAACAAATAACTGAACCTATCAGTTTTTTCGACTTATCATATGCTTCATCTGAATCAGGCACATACATATGCTTTTCAAAAGCTTCTTGTTTACTGTTGAAAAAATACATATTTTCACTTTTGCTGTTTATTATCTTTGAAAATAAAGTATCCTCATTCATCAGTTCTTCTATTGAAAGACGTTTAAGCTCGCCATATTTATCAGCAAGTGCCCACTTTTTACCTTCTAAAGGGAAAT
>JAZNEL010000006.1:0-3105 GCA_045588555.1 Acutalibacteraceae bacterium
ACAAATCGTTTGCAGAAAGTGTAAAACGGTTAATAACTATGAAAACAAGTAAATAATCTGCACAGCGTACCAAGCGTACCCGCAGACTTTTACAGGCGACAGCCGGAAAGGAGTGGGTACTATGGCTGTTGACGGATATTTAAATTTTAATACGAATATAAACACCAAAGGCTTCAATGCAGGAACGAAACAAATAACAAGCAGTCTTACGGGTATGAAATCAATGCTCGGAAAGATAGGACTTGCTATGGGAACGGCTTTCTCTGTTAAAGCAGTCGTAAATTTCGGCAAGGAAGCAATAAACATAGCTTCTGACATTCAGGAAGTGCAGAATGTAGTCGATGTTTCTTTCGGTCACCTTAGCGGTAAAATGGAAGAATTTGCCGATAAAGCCATCGAAACCTACGGAATTTCAAAACTGACCGCGAAACAGACAGGCTCCACCTATATGGCTATGGCCAAGGGTATGCAGATAGCCGATGAAAAAGCCGCTGATATGGCTCTCACTCTTACTGGCTTATCGGCTGATATGGCATCCTTTTATAATAAGGAGCAGAGTGTTACCTCTACGGCTTTAAACTCGATTTTTACGGGCGAAACGGAAACATTAAAGCAGTTCGGTATAGTAATGACCGAAGCTAATCTGCAGCAGTTTGCTTATACACAGGGGATAAATAAGAAAATCTCCGCCATGAGCCAGGCTGAAAAGGTAATGCTTCGTTATAACTATGTAATGTCGCAGACGGCTTTGGCACAGGGTGATTTCGTAAGAACACAGGACGGCTGGGCTAACCAGACGAGAATACTTACGGAGCAGTGGAGAGAGTTCTCCGGCACTGTAGGTACCATCTTTATGAACACGCTTCTCCCGGCGGTACAAAACCTCAATAAAGCTATGCTGTGGCTTAACAGTATAGCAAGCAGTGTTCTTGAAATTCTCTCCGCTATATTTGATTGGGATATTTCTTCGAGCGGCGGAGGAGTTGAAACCTATGAGGGCATAAGCGATGCCATAGGAACGAGCGTGGAAAATCAGAACGCTCTCACCGATGCGGTCAAAGAAACTGCAGAGGCACAGAAGCGTGAGCTGATGGGCTTTGATAAGATAAATAAGCTCAGTAATGATAGTTCTTCATCTTCGGGAAAAGGCGGAGCAGTAGCGACAGGCGGTAATACTATGGCCTCCACTATGAAACTCGACGCTGACACCACCGAAGCCGAAAAAGAACTCACAGGCTTTGCCGCTAAAGTAAAAACAGCCTGGGAGAGCGGCGATTATGAGGGATTAGGCTCTCTTTTTGCTGAAAAGGTTAATTCCGCTCTCGATAAGTTTGCTAATGAAATCGACTATGAGGGCATAAAGGAAAGCATCAGACCGAAGATACAGAACATCGCTACCGTTTTCAACAGTTTCGTTGACGGTGTGGATTGGTCTTTGCTTGCAGAAGGAATAAGCCGAGGCCTCGCTTTTGCTATCGGTACGGTTGATATTACACTCGATGCTTTAGACTTCGAAGCCATAGGCGGAACCGTAAGCGAGTTTTTAAGCGGTATCGATGTTCCCGCTCTCGGTGCAGAGCTCGGCTCTTTGCTTTCTACCGTATTCAGCGGAGGCATTGATTTATTATCAGGCTTCATACAGGAAATAGACTGGGGAAAGATACTTTTCGGAGTTTATGACGGTATAAAAAGTTTTATCTCAAATATCGACTGGGGAGAACTCGCAGGCTCTATAGCAAAAAATATAGGTTCGCTTGCAGGAAGTGCACTCAAACTTGTATTCAATGCCGCAGCTCTTATAGGAACCATAGGCGAGGATATAAGCAACGCCTTTAAAAACATCGGTGATTATTTCGGTGACAGCATAGAAGAAGCAGGCGGAAACATCGTTCTCGGTATCTGGAACGGTATCACGGATGCACTTTCGAATGCAGGTCAGTGGATTAAGGATAACATCTTTACTCCTTTTATTGACGGCTTTAAGAAGGCTTTCGGTATCAATTCTCCCGCTGAAACGATGAAGCCTATGGGCGGTTACATAATTGACGGTCTAAAAGCAGGCATCGGTGATGTGTGGTCTAAAATCAAGCAGAACTTTTCTGATATGTTACAGAACACAAAAAATTGGTTTACGGAGAAAAAATCAGAGTTTTCTGCGGCTTGGAGTAACACCGTCGCTGCTGTTAAGGACAAAACAGCGAAAATGAAGGCTGAAATCGCTACGAAAAAAGCAGACCTTAAAAAGAGTTGGTCTGACCGTGTCTCTGTAATCAAGGATAAAACTGCAACAGCCAAACTGAAATGGTCACAGACTAAAAAGACTGTTAAAAAAGCCGCACAGGACCGTCTCGATGCCATAAAGGAGGTCTTCGGAGGTATACCGACATGGTTTAAGGATAAATTCTCTGAAGCGTGGAAAAAGGTCAAGGGTGTTTTCTCCTCGGGCGGTGAAACCTTTAAGGATATCAAGGACGGCATTCTTACCTCCCTTAAAACCATTATCAATAATCTAATAGACGGCATCAATGCCATCATTAAAAAGCCCTTCGACGGCATAAACACTGCTCTTGAGAAGCTTAAAGAAATCAAGATAGGCTCTGCACAGCCCTTCAAGGATAAAATACAGACTATTACCGTTCCGCAAATTCCCAAGCTTGCCACAGGTACCGTAGTTCCGCGTAATTACGGTGAATTTCTCTCTGTTTTAGGCGATAACCAGCGTGAGCCTGAAATCGTCTCTCCCGAAAGTGCCATCAGAAAGGTAGTTTCCGAGGAGTTTAAGAAAAACGGCGGAGCAGAAACCATAAATCTTGTTATCGAGCTTGACGGAGATGTTCTTTACCGCACTATGGTAAAGAAAAACAGACAAAATAAAAATATGACGGGAGTGAATGAGCTTGCTTCAGCTTGAAATTAACGGATATAAACCCGTAATACCTGATAAGGAAGGTTATACCGTTACAGAAAACAAAATATGGTCAAAAAACACCGGCCGTACCGCCTCAGGGCTTATGGTCGGTGATATTGTTACCCGAAAGCACAGTCTTGTCCTCACGTGGACGGGTATGAAGGAAAGCGATGTGGCAGAGCTCGACAAAGCCATAA
>JAZNEL010000007.1:0-25687 GCA_045588555.1 Acutalibacteraceae bacterium
CGTTTTGTGTCTTGTCTTGTCAAAAATCCGCTCCACAAAAAATCGCAGACCTAAAAGTGCGAATTTTTGCAGGATTTTTGGATGTTGAGGATGCCGACAGGCTGGCGACTTTCAAAACCGAAACGCCGAAAAGCCGCGAAATTTCACGCTTTCAGGCGAGGTTCGGATTATACTCGCCACCCTACCGTGCCCTTGCCCGATAATGAGATAATAAACGGACAGGGCTGCGGAGAGGTAGCGAAAATGAAATACGGATTTTTCCCTATATCCTATAACGGCTGTGAGATGATAGCACTCCATAACAGTATGGTTTTAAGAGGGGAGAGCTCCTCGCTGAAGAAGGTCTGCCTCGAAATGTAGCCCTACTGTCAGGCACTTTCGGGTCTTCTCGGCTCGAATCCTTATCTTTTAGGCTCCTTCTACAAAAGAAGGGGAATATAACACCGTATGACCTTAAGATATGAGGCCTTTTTTGACAGCCTCGATGATGCCGGAGTAGCCGTGCTTTCCTTCTGGTGTCCTCATAAGCCCTTTAAGGGGCTTCACACGGTGGCCGTACAGAAGGTAGGCTGTAAAATCAAGGTTTATAACCGCTATAATAACCGTGATTATCCCTACATTTATCCGTCGAGAGCGGAGCTTTTACCCCCATAAATCAGATTTTATCTGCGGATATTTAATAGAGGAGGAAAAATAAAAATGGATAACGAAAAATCAGCTCTTGTTCAGCAGAACACCTTCGTCGGCAAAATAAAAAAGCTCATCGGTGTCGAGCCGGGAACGAAGCTTAAGCCGATGGTAGCATATAATTCAGCTATTTTCTTTTCGGGCGGTGGCCCTTATGTTATGGGTAACTTCCTTCTTCCCTTCCTTACGAAGGTAGAGGGCCTGCAGGCTGACCAGTATGCCACGGTGCTTCTGTGCTCGTGCATCTGTGACGCTGTCACTGACCCTGTTATGGGTATCATCACCGACAGAACGAGGCATAAGGACGGCAGACACCGCCCCTATCTGAAATTCGGTGTCCTTCCCGCTATGTTAGCCTTTCTCTTTATGTGGAACTCCTTCGGCCTTTCTGCTGCAGAGGGACCCCAGAGCAATAAGGTTATGCTTTACTACATATTTGCCTATATGTTTTATAAGACCGTAAGCACTATGATTATGGTGCCTCACACGGCTATGCTGCCGGGTATCGCTCCGACCTATCATCTCCGTACCCAGTTTAACGGAGTCAAAACCATTATGGACGCGGTGGCATCCTATTCCTCCTTCTTTGTAGCGGCCTTCGTTTTGGGCGGCGTGAACGGAATTTTCGTCACTCCCTCCTTCGGCCCAGAGCACAGAGGCAGATTTACTCTTATGTCCGTCATACTCTGTCTCTGGACGAGCCTTCCGCTTATTTTTACCTATAAGGGCACCGGAGAAGAAAGCTCCGCAGAGCAGATTAACGAAAAGCTCGATCTTCACGAATTTTTCGGCCAGTATAAGGATGTGGTCAGAAACAGAGTCTTCCGTCAGTATTTCCTTTTCGGCTTCATTATGCTTTTAGGCTCATCCTTCGTTTCACAGTGTATGTACTATTTCCTCGAAACGGTCTACCATCAGGAAAATGACTATAATATGATAATTATGCTTCAGGGTATCGGTGAGGCCCTCGGCTTTTTCCCTGCCTATATGCTGTCTATCAAGAAAAACAAGCAGCTTCCCGCAAAGGTGTTTATGCCTGTGGCAGTATCGGCACTCGGTCTGGCCTGGCTCGGCAGAAACAGCGGAAATATGTTTATAATGTTTATCGTAGAATTTATGTACGGACTCGGTCTGGCAGGTATGGCGAGCGTGCAGAATAATATCTTCCCCGATGTCACCGATGTGGATGAGCTTATCACGGGACAGAGACGCGAGGGTGTTATTTCCACCTTCTCCACCTTTACTAAAAAGTTCGTCAGCGGCTTCGCAGGCTTCGGTGTAGGTAACATCCTCCGTTGGTTCGGCTACGACACACAGCTCGATGCGGCTATGCAGACCGAAAGAGCGGTAAACGGTGTAGCCATCTGCTTTACGCTGATTCCGATGGCATTCCTTTTCCTTTCCTTCCTTTCCATTATGAGATATAACCTTACGAAGGATAAGCTCGATTTCATTAAAGCAAAAATCAAAGAAAAGAAGGAGAACGGCTTCGTAGAGGTCACTGCAGAGGAAAAGGCGTCACTCGAGAGCATCTCGGGTCTGAAATTCGAAAATATGTGGATAGGTCAGCCGGATAAGATTTCTGCAGAATAAGCCCCTTTGATTACTGAAGAAAGGAGGGCGCGGTAAAGGTAATGAAGTACATAATCGATAAAGAAAACCGCCCCGTATATTTACAGCTTTACAGACAGCTGCGGGACGACATTATCGCGGAAAATTATCCCTATAACACCAAGCTGCCCTCCAAACGCAGTCTCGCCGAGGAAACGGGTGTCAGCACCGTTACCATCGAGCACGCCTATGCACTTCTTTGCGAGGAGGGCTATGCAGAGGCGAAGGAAAGAAGCGGCTTTGTGGTTATCTTCCGGAGAGGAGACGGCTTTGCCGCACCGGGCAGTGTCCAGACAGCGAAGCCTGTCCATAATCAGCCTCACTCTTACCCCGACTTCCCTTTGTCGGTGCTGAACAGAACTATGAGAAGGGTTATCAGTGAGCGGGGAGAGCTTATTCTCGAAAAGTCGCCTAACTGCGGCTGTATCGGTCTGCGCGAGGCTATCCGTCATTATCTTGCCCGAAACCGCGGCATCAGAGTGGAGGTAGACCAGATTATCGTAGGCTCGGGCTCGGAATATCTTTACGGACTTATCGTGGAACTTCTGGGGCGAAGCCGCGTTTACGCCATCGAAGCACCCTCCTATAAGAAAATAGAGCAGGTTTATAAGGCGGCGGAGATAGCCTACGAGTCCCTGCCTCTGACCTCGTCGGGTATCGACAGTAAGGCTCTCTCGGAAACGAAGGCGGAGGTGCTTCACACCACACCCTACCGAAGCTATCCCAGCGGCGTTACCGCTACCGCCACCAAAAGGCACGAATATATACGCTGGTCACAGCAGGGTAACCGCTACATCATCGAGGATGATTTCGAGTCGGAGTTTTCCGTCTTTACCAAACCGACAGAGACTCTGTTTTCCCTTTCGGAAAACGATAATGTTATTTATCTTAACACCTTTTCGAAAACGGTTTCTCCCTCTCTGCGTATCGGCTATATGGTACTGCCGAAGCATCTGGTAAAGGACTTCGGAGAGAGGCTGGGCTTTTACTCGTGCACCGTACCGACCTTTATGCAGTATGTTCTTACGGAGCTGCTGGATAACGGTGACTTCGAGCGGCACATAAACCGCGTGAGACGAAACAAGAGAAAAGAAACGGTGAACAGGAAATAAAGCTTTGTTCAGTATGAATTTACCGTAGAATGAAAAAGCAAATATTTATTATATTCAACATCATTCTATATAACAATTAAAACAGATGTGTTTTAAAAGTCAGTAGTACTTAAACACATCTGTTTTTGTTTAATGCGACAGCCTTCAGCTTTTTGTTTGGTAAAGGAACAGTATATTAGTTATTATTCCTGCTGCTGTCTGTATCCATATTCCCGCTTCACCGAAGGGCAGGAAGGGGAAAAAGGTGTTTATCAGCAGTATCGGGTTTATTATCAGAGAAGCCGCAGAAAGCTTCTTAAGACTGCCGTTCTGCTCTTTGTTTTTTAAAACGAAAGCAGACCACAGCAGGGATGATACGCACGGCAGGAATATTACACAGAACAGTACCGCAAAGCCGACGGAATCATCGGGAATCAGAGCCGGTGCGATAAGCAAGGACAGGTACAGTAAACAGACGGCAGAGGTTATCGCCGATAATATGCGAAGTGCTTTTTTCATATATGTCAGCTCCTTTTATTCAGTCAGCATTACTCCCGTTACCCTACATCTTCATAATATCATTTGCTTTCTGTTTTGTCAATTAAGGTAAATCTATCATAAATCAAGGCGGCGGCGAATATATTTCTTACAGAAACAAATGTCAGGAGATGTAATTTATGCCTATGGAAATAAAAAAAGAAACCTATACCTTCTGTGAGCTTTTCAGCCGCGGCAAATGTGAGCAGGCGGTAAATCTGGACATCAATCTGCCCGACTACTGCTCGGACATAAAACGGATACTGAAATGCACCGTGACGGCGGGTCTTTCCAATGTGTCTGTGTCGGGAGAGAATGTGAGCCTGTCGGGTACGGTAGTGACGAGACTTATTTATGTGGGAGATAACGAAAAAATCGACTGCTTCGAGCATACGGATCCTCTTTCCTGCAGTACACGCATAAAGGATATGCCCGAAAATCCGATGATTAAGGCCGTGATGAAAACCGACTACATTAACTGCCGTGCTATGAGTCAGCGCAGAATAAGCGTGAGCGGAAGCATCGGAGCCTCCGTTTATGTTTACCGCGAAAAAAAGCAGGAGTTTCCCTGTCACATCGGGTGTGAGCATATCCAGTGTAAAAAAGAGAAAAAGACCGTTTCCGATCTTATCTGTCAGGGAGAAAAGACCTTTGATTTGAGTGAGACCGTGGCTCTCGATAAGGAAAGAGAGGACATCGGTAAAATCATCAGAAGTGACTGCAGGGTAAAGCTGGAATCTAAAAAGGCCGTGGTCGATAAGCTTCTCGTAAAGGGTGAGCTCTGCTGTGAGCTTCTCTACACGGACAGCGAGAAAAACGGTCTGACGAAAATAAGCCACTCTATGCCTATAAGTCAGATTTTAAGCATAGGCGGTATAACCGAAAAAAGCGACATCGAGCTTTCACTCCGTCCCACCCAGCTTACTGTGGCGGCGAAAAACGATTCGGCGGGAAGATGCCGTCTGCTGGAGCTTGCGGCCAGAGTAAGTGCCGTAGTGCGGTGCAGACAGGATAAGGAAGCCGAGATTATAAAGGACTGCTATTCCACCGGATACGAGCTGACGGGAGATTATAAGGGCATCGAGCTTTATTCCTGCGCCTTTAATGATGAAAGGGAGATTCCCTTCGAGGAGACTCTTGACTTTTCCGACACGGAGATAAAGGACATAGCGGATATGTGGTGTACCGGCGGAGAGTGCAGAATGACCTGCAGAGAAGACAGGGCAGAGGGCGAATGTGATTTTCTTCTTCACGGAATTTACACGGACGGAGAAAATAATTACCGCTACACGGAAAAGAATCTCTCCGCCAAGGTGGGTGTACCTCTTAAGGTGAGAGGTGAAAGAATAAGCTGTGACTGCGATGTTTCCGTGGCCTCACTCGAATGGTCGAAGGCGGGCGGCGGAAGGGTAAGGATAAAGGGCACCGTTCTGCTTAACTGCTACGCTTCGGTCTGCAGTGAGGAAAGGGTTTTAAGCGAAATCCGCACGGAGGAAAAGGAAAAGGAGCAGAAATATCCTGCGTTGTGCCTTTATTATTCCGATAAGGACGAAAAAATATGGGACATCGCCAAACATTACAATACTACCGAGGCTCTCATAAAGGGCGAAAACGGCATAAAGGGTGACAAGACCGAAAAGGAAATGATGCTGATGATTCCCTGCGTATAAAAAAAGACAGAGCTGCTGAAGCTCTGCGGAAGAAGCTGAAGGTAAGCGCAGACTAAAAAGCCAAACAAAAAACAGATGTGTTTAAGTTGCTTCTGACTTCTAAAACACATCTGTTTTAATGTTATACGGAATAATACGGTGCCGAATATTTTGGGCTGCACTTTTTCATTCTCTTTTATTGACGGAAAAAAGTAAAAAATAGTATCGCTCCTGCGCTTACGGCCTGAAAGGCGATAATCACGGGAAGTCCCACCATAAATTTTTTATGCAGTGTCTTATGTCTTATGAGCCTCATAGTGAGATATTCGCTTAAGGCACCGCCGAAAAGAGCGAGGGTCAGCAGAGTAGCTTCGGGGACACGGCGCATTTTTCTTCCGGCGAAGATTTTATCCGAAGCCGTAAGGATAAAGGCCGCGAGAGAAACGGCGGCGAAATAAATGAGCACCGCTGTGTAAAGCTTATTCATTGTTATTCTGCAGAAGCTTCAGGTCACTTTCAGTCAGCTGAACATAAGTGCCGCGCTCCTTTTCCTTGAGGTAGTTTGTGTTTACCGAAAAAACAGAAGCACAGTTCGGACACACGGAAATGTAAATATTTTTATCCTCGCCCTTGATTTTTGCCACGAGTGTGGTATCCTTTGTAGTAAAGAGTCTCATTGAAACGGTCTGACTGCAGGCGGGACAGGTCACATTGTTTGTGAAGCCGCCGTCAAAGGCGGAAATCTTATTATAGTTTTTTATAGCCATCATTAATTCTCCTTTAATCGGGATACTAATCTATTTTAGTTTGTTTTTAGTCTTATGTCAAGAGGAAGTGAATTTATATGAAAAGAATTATAATTACAACCGCTCTTTTTCTGCTTCTTTTCTGCTCCTGCGGAAAAGAGGGGAATTTGAGTCCTTATGTAAACGAAACGGCTTTACAGACACAGCAGACATCGGAAGCAGAAAAGGAAACCACGGAAAGACTTAAGGCGGAAAATTTTGTCTCCGCACCCGACGAGAGCACCTCACCCTCACCGTCATCCCCGGTACAGACGGAAAGCTCTCTCTTTACCGCCTCGTGGATCAGCTACATCGAGCTGTCTCTGGTCAGCGGCAGAAATACCAGAGAAAGCTATACCGCTTACATCGACGGTATGCTTGATAATATGAAGCAGGCGGGCATTACCGATGCTTTCGTTCAGGTCAGACCCTTTGCCGATGCCTTTTATCCCTCGGATTATTTCCCGTCCAGCGCCTATGTCGCTTCGGTTCAGGGCGGAGAAATGCCCTTTGATGTGTTCGGCCTGATAACGGAAAGAGCGCGGCAGAAGGGGATAAGCATTCACGCGTGGATTAATCCCTACAGAGTAAGCCACGGAAATGACATCGCGGCTCTGGCTGAAACCAATCCCGCCCGTGTGATGTGCCGTGAGGGGTCGAATGAAGATGTAGCCGTAACGGAAAACGGCATTTACTTTAATCCCGCCTCGGAAAGGGTGAGGAAGCTTATCGCAGACGGTGCGAAGGAGCTTATGGAAAAATACGACATAAAGGGAATACATATCGACGACTATTTTTATTTCGAAAACTGTGCCGACTTCGACTCACAGCAGTACAGCGCCTACACCTCGCTCGGCGGTACCCTGGACCTCGCTTCGTGGAGGAGAGAGAATGTCAGCACCCTTCTTTCCACTCTTTACTCTGCCGTAAAGTCCTTCGGTGAGGATAAAATCTTTTCCGTGAGTCCGTCGGGAGACATCGCCAAATGCTACAACGAAAGCTATGCCGATGTTTATCTGTGGTGCCGTGAGGAGGGCTACTGCGATATGATAATTCCGCAGATTTATTTCGGCTTTGAGCACGGAAAGCTTCCCTTTACCCGCTGTCTTGAGGACTGGACGGCACTGTGCAGTCCGGGCAAGGTTAAGCTTACCGTAGGTCTTGCTCTGTATAAGGCGGGACAGGAGGACGCTTATGCTCTCTCGGGAAAGGACGAATGGGTGAATAACAGCGACATCCTCGCCCGACAGGTGCAGACCCTGAAAGAAAAAAACTGCTACGGCTACGCTCTTTACAGCGGAAGCTACATCGATTTTTCTGAAAAATTCTTTGCCGAGGAGTTAAATAATCTTAAAACTATGGCATATTGAGCTGTGATGTGCTATAATAAACAGGTTAAATTTATTTTACGGACGGTAAGAAATGAAAAAAGCTAAACTCATTATCTCCACCATCTGCGTCAGCCTTTCCGTTATTATCTGCGCAGTAATGGTGCATCTTTCAAATGAAAATTTCGTCGAGGATGTCTTTATCGGCACGGATATAGAGGACGGAGTGGACGAATATCTCATAAGTCAGGGCTATGTGAAATTTCCCGAAAAGGAAAAGGCTGTCTGGCTCGAGGAAAACACGGACACGGATTTTTCACCCGACAGCGAAAAGCTTAAAAAGGCAGTAAAGACTATCGGTAAATCCTTTTTTGATACGGTGTTTGTCCGCAGTGAATATTTTTCTGCGGTAAACGGTGAGCTTTCCCTCGGTGATAATCTCGCTGAAATCAGTAATCTTGCCTCACTTTTAAAGGAGGAGAATAAAAAGGTTTATCTCGAAATGCATACGGATTTCGGAGAGGAGGTTTTCAGCGAGGCGGTGTCCCTTTGTGACGGGATAATTCTCCGTAACGATAAAAAAATGAGCCCGGAAAAGTTTAATCATCTGCTTTCGAAGGCTGTAAGACACATCAGAAAGTACGACGGGGACATAAAAATTCTCGTTTATCTTTCTCTCGATTCTGACATTTCGAAGCTTAATAAAAAGACAGTGGACGGTGTGTGTACCCTCGTGGACGAAAAATCGGACCTGTCCGCGCTGTCTCGCTGGGATAAAACCCTTAAGCTTTCCGACGGCAGTCTTTACTGTACGGTGGATGTGAATGTCGGCAAAAAATCAGCGGCCTTCCCTCTGTCCGCCGTTTATGAAATGCGCAGCTGTGAAAGCCTGTCCGCCGTCGTCTTTTCTTCCCTGAAGGGTGTCACGAAGGACACGGAGGGAGCCTTCTCTGCTGTCAGAGAATATATGACGGAGGGCATCGTGCCCGACATCGCCTTCCGAAGCCTCGGCATCACTGGCTATGACGGCTCTCTGCTCGAAACACAGCTTTTCAGCACGGAAATCGAGATATGCGGCTCGAGCCTTTATCCCTGCTACATTAACGGAAAGGAAACGGACCTCGGCGAAAAGGGAAGCAAAAGGCTCACCTTTAATCTCTCCGAGGGCGAAAATGTAATTACCGTCAGCCAGTGCGGACTGACGGTAAAATACAGGATAAAAATGAACTTCGACAGCGAGATAATCCGCACGGTAATGCCCGGTGAAAGCCTCACCGTACAGCCGGGAGAAAGGATAACCGTCACGGTTATCGCCTACAGCGGTGCAGACATCACCGTAAAGCTCGGCACGAAGGAATACGAGGCGAAATGCGAGGAGGGTGTAACTGCAGGCTATGCGGCTTTTACGGCTAAAATAAAGATGCCGAAAACCCGTGAGCAGGTGGAATCTCTCGGTATGATTTCAGTTATCGGCTCCGTGGGCGAAAGAACCGTTCAGCAAAAGGGCGCGATGATTTACTGCGGCGAGGAAATGACCACGGCTCCTCCGACGGTCACCGCGGAAAAGGAAACCACGGCGGCCGTTCAGCTCGGTAATTATGTGCAGGAGCTTATCGGAGATAAGTACGAATACACCGTTCCCTTTACTACCAAGCCCTACACACAGCCTGTTACCGAGCTCTACAGTCCGGTTTACGAAACGGTTACGGGAAATGTGATGTGTGTCGTTACGGAGCCTTATGCGGACACGAGACCCCTCGTTTATAACGACGACACCTATGTTCCCTCCTATTCCGCTCTGGTTCAGGGAACTATGGATTATGTGACAGCGAAAAGCAGTGCCTTTAACAGCGATGAAAATGAGACCGTTTATTTTTACGAGCTCGCCTCGGGCAGAAAGGTTAAATGCGACCACGTACAGCTGGTGAATGCCTCGATGAGCAATAACAGTCTGTCCGTGCTGTCCTCGTCAGCTGAAAACGGAACTCTTACTATCCGTCTTAAAACCGACTGGAAGGTGCCCTATGCCATAACTCACACCCCACAGAGCTATTATTCGGGCTACGGGGCGAAATACAACATCAGCTCCTTTAACGCTGATTATATTCAGATCGATTTTTACCATACGGCTACCGTGTCGGGTGAGGTCGATGTAAAGGGCAGTAATGTAGTCTCCTCGGCCTCCTGGAGCGTTTCACAGAACGAAAACAGGACCACTCTTTATATGTCCCTTTCCTCGGGTAAATACTACGGTGCCTCCGTGGAATACGATGCACAGGGCTGTATGGTAATCAGAATACACAATAATCCGCAGACTCTGCAGGGTGCGGTTATTCTTCTCGACCCGGGTCACGGCGGCGACGATCCGGGTGCACTCGGCATCGGTGAGCAGGTACGCGAGAGCGACATCAATCTGGCCGTGGCTTATGCGGCGAGAGATGCACTGCGTGCGAAGGGTGCCACCGTTTATCTCACGAGACAGGGCAACGAGAGCTTATCCCTCGACGAAAGAAAGAGCATCGCGCAGAGCGCAGAGCCTGACCTTTTCGTCAGCATCCATTCAAACGGCTCGGAAAACAAAAGTGCCGTCGGCACCGCCGTTTATTATTACAAGGGCTTTTCACAGCCTTTAGCGAACAACATCTACAGTGAAATGATAAAGGTTTTCAAAAATAATCTTTACTACGGTCAGCAGGAGCTTTATGATGACCTTTCCGACGGGGCAAGATATTACCCCTTCGCCGTGACGAGGATAGAGGACTGTCCCTCGGTGCTTATCGAAACAGGCTATGTGACCAACGATGCCGAGTGCTATAAGCTTATCGAAGCCTCCACCCATCAGCTTTTCGGACAGGCTATAGCAGACGGCATAGAGAAAACGCTTTTATCGTAAAAGTAAAAATCTTGCCGCCAGCATAGCGATAACCGAGGGAATACCTCCGAGGGCACTTACGGCGAGAGTGATGCCGTTTATCCCGATAAAAACACCCGTCATCTGACTTAAGACATTGACGGCGAAAAGAGAGCCTATCCCCGACAGGGAGGAAAGGAAAAGACAGCGGAAAAAGTGACGGGATTTGGCGAAAACCGCCACCATAATCACCGCACCTATTATCAGGCAGATGCCTATAAAGGTTGTCTGACCGCCCATAAAATACCTCCTTGCACTTTTTAAAATTACAGTGTATAATTAATGATATGATTCAGGAGAGTGATAATATGAAAATTTTAAAGCTTACACCCGCCGTCAAGGACTACATCTGGGGCGGAACGAGACTTTCGAGAGAATATGACATCGTTTCCTTTGCCGACAGACAGGCGGAGGCCTGGGTGCTTTCCTGCCACGAGGCGGGGGAGAGCATCATCGAAAACGGTGATTTTAAGGGCAGAGCTCTGTCAGATGTTCTGAAAAACGAAGGAAAGGGCTGGCTCGGCAAAAGCTGTGAGCGCTTTTCCGATTTCCCTATTCTTATAAAGCTTATCGACGCCAAGGATAATCTTTCCGTTCAGGTTCACCCTGACGATGAATACGCACAGCGCGTAGAGGGCGAATACGGCAAAACCGAGGCCTGGTACATCGTGGACTGTGACGAGGATGCGGAGATTATCTTCGGCTTTAAAAAGGATGTTACAAGCGAGGAGTTCAGAAAGAGCATCGAAGATAACACTCTCCTCGAATATGTAAACCGTGTAAAGGTTAAAAAGGGAGACATCTTCTTCATCGAGGCAGGTACACTCCACGCCATCTGCAAGGGTATCCTTTTAGCCGAGGTACAGCAGAATTCGAACACCACCTACCGTGTTTACGACTACGGCAGACTGCAGAACGGAAAGCCCCGTGAGCTCCACATCGAAAAGGCTATCGATGTCACAAGCACAAAGGCCATTCCCGCCGACGGCAAGCCACAGGGTGAAACCGAGAAAAAGGACGGATACAGTGAAACCCTTCTCTGCTCCTGTGACCTTTTCACCGTAAAGAGGCTTGACATCGAGGAAAAGGCAGTAATCACCGCCGATGAAAGCTCCTTCGTTTCCCTTGTAGCATTAGAGGGTAACGGAGTTATTATGCACGGTGAAAGCTGTGTAACTCTTTATAAGGGTGAGAGCGTCTTTATCCCTGCAGGTCTTGGCGAGGTAGAGGTTTTAGGCGCAGTTACGGTGCTGGAGACTATAGTGTAAAATAATGAATGATTACAGAATACCGCAGTGATACTGCGGTATTTTTATTTTTTTTGTTACTTTTTCGGATTTGATTAACTATTATGTATGAGGAAATACTTTTTTGCAGAAAGGTTGATACCCGATGTGGCATTGAAAAATAATATAAAACTACTCAATAAATTACAAAGGAGAAGACAAATATGATAAAAAGAACAATCAAGAAAAATTTATTAGTCTTTATAGTTGTTATTATATCTATGAGTTTATCTAATATCGGCGTATATGCAGCAGTAAATGTCATTTCTAAAGTGTCAACGGAAAAAATAGCTGATTTGCCGGTGAGTACGGCTGACGGAAGTAAAGTTACATATACATCCGTGGGAGGTATTGCTACTGGAAAAGCTAAACACAGCATGTTTATATTAAAAGGTAATTCTGCTGATCAACAAAACGCATTATTTTATTATTTCCCTGATATGGATAATTCGAGCAAGTACGGTGTGTACAGATTGCCTTATGCTGGACACGGAAATGCTATGACTGTCGATGTAAATAATATTTTAGTTGCCGGCTGGGTAAGTGATAAAAATAAATTGAAGGATTCGGGTGATTTGGGAAATCAAGAGAATAACACATATAATAATTGGATAATAATGATACCGAGAAAAACTATTGCTTCTATGGGAATGACAAAGATAGGAAAAAAGATTCCTAAAGACGATAAATCAACTGAAGATGTGGAAGGTTACACCATTTTATATCCGAAAGTAAAAAAGACAAAATCTGATGGTACGGTTACATATTCTGATTACAAAAAGCACATAGCAAGTATTACAAAATTTAATCAGGATGGTGTGTTTTTAATAGGCGTAAGTTCTCCTATTGACGGTGATTATTTAGCATACAGAAAAGCGTATTTGGAAACAAAAAACGGACAAAAAATGTTTGTTGTATCTGAGTCACCCGAGGATATTTATATTATTAAAAACACTGTAAATAATAAGGAGGCAATAGGTCAGGATATTTGTTATTCACCGAACAGCGGTTTGTTTATTCCACGATGGTACGGTGGTGGAGGAACAGACAATGAGGATTATAATGTGTTAAAAAATGTTATTCTTTGGGTTAATATAGAGGGCAAATATTCTACCATAAAAAAAGATGGTGTATCATATAAAGTATACACACCGAAAAAAATTAATGTAAATAAAAGCAAAGAGAAGGATAAGTATTCTTTATTTGAAATTGAATCTATTGCTTTCCAAAAGGATGACACTATGATCTTTTCCTGTAATGTAAAAAATGCTTCAAAAAAACAAGCTGACGCTGTTTTTAAATTGCACTGCAATGAAAGCTTGGTAAAAGATAAAAAATTCACAATAGCTAATTTTAAAATTTTAAGCGAATAAAACAATCACGAAAAAATGCTGTGGTTTCTTAAGATTTTCTTAATATCGTTTCTGTTTTATTGCCTTTAGGGAAATCCGAGAATATAATTGATTTATAAAAAATAAATCTATAAAGACAGGAGTGAAAAATATGAAAAAGAAGATATTATTTGTTTTATCGATGGCATTGGTTTCGGTCTGTTGTGTGTTCAGTGTAAGTGCACGGGCAGAATACAGGCCGTACACTGAAGATGAAGGCTATAAAATAGTGGATAATGTAGTGTATGTACAGGAGTACAATAAAAAAGGTAAGGAAAAGTATTATAGTGTAGTTGATTATTTTGCTACGGAGGAAGCGGCGCAAAAAGCGAAGAAAATCACTGTAGTAAGTGAAATAGACGGTATTCCTGTAAAAGAAATCAGAGTTTTTAACGATGAGCTGTATTTCATTGAAGAATACTTTTTTGAATCATATCCTAATGTTAAATCTATCAGTATTCCCGATACGGTAGTAAAAATAGGCAGAGGAGCTTTTTCTACCCTTGACGGAATAAAGGAGATTGTCTTACCTGATTCGGTTACTTCTGTATCCGAATATGCATTCAGTGATATGAAAATGCTCGAGAAAGTGACTCTTTCATCCGGGATTACATATCTTTCTGCGAATATGTTCAGTCATTGTCCGAAACTCACTGCTGTTAAAAATACAGGAAAAATAACTGTTATCGGCAGGAATGCTTTCTTGGGCTGTGAAAAGCTTAAAGATTTTAAAATTTCGGAAAAGGTCAAAGAAATTTATGACGGTGCATTTGCCAGAACAGGTATTAAGGAAATAAGGATTCCTGTTACGGTGTCCTTCGTCACGGATGACGGGTGGGATGTTTTTTACAGATGCAGGTCTCTGAAAAAGGTCGTCTTTACGGCTGAAAGAGAACAGAAAAAATATACGGTAAATGACGGCTTGTTTGAGGAGTGTCCAGCATTGGAAAAGGTTTATTTTCCGAAAAAGGTAAAGAAAATCTTGATCGCAAAGAAAGCCTTTTATAACTGTAAAAAGCTAACCAAGCTGTACAATACGGAAAACATTAACGACATAGGTGCACAAGCTTTCCGAGGCTGTAAGGGACTGACGGGCTTCACAGTTTCTCCGAAGGTAACGAAAATAGGTGAAAAAGCCTTTTACGGCTGTTCGAAGCTTAAAAAGGTTATGGTAAACAGTAAAAAGAAGGCTCCTACAGTCGGAAAGAAGGCTTTCGGAAAAACAGCAGAAGGAATTAAGTTTATAGCTAAAAACCGTACAGCCGCGAAAAGCTGGAAATCGGCACTGAAAAAGTCAGGTCTCAAAAAGATGAAGGTCTGCTATGTGAAATATGTAAATGTTTAAATCTTAAAGGGGCGGTCGTGTGACCGCTTCTTTTTTCTTTTGATAACGGGTGGTTATTTGTAAATATTGTAGCTATTACACATTGTCTTTAAGGGGACGGGTATACAGTCGAGCTTATCTTGGAGTACAAAAATAATTTGTCTTCTGTCGCCGTTTCCCTTGACAAACTTATTTTCCGGTGCTACTATATAATCATAAAATATCTTCAGGGCGAGGTGCAAATCCTCACCGGCGGTAATGGGTCTGTGACCCTAGCCCGCGAGCCAAAGAATACTTTGCGCAGATTCGGTGCGATTCCGAAGCCGACGGTTAAAGTCCGGACGGAAGAAGAAAACATATTTATCTGTGTTTTTCGCCTATGGTATTTAGCCGTAGGCGTTTTTTCTTGGAGTATTTTAAATATCTTTTTAAAGGTGATACTTATGACAGAAAACAAAAAATCCTTAAAATCCGTTTATATGCTCTGCATAATCGGTATGCTTTCGGCGGTAAGCTTCGTGCTTTTCCTTTTCGAGTTTCCCGTCATTCCCTCTCTCGGTCATCTTAAGCTGGATTTCAGCGATGTACCGGCTATGGTGTCGGGAGTTCTTTTCGGGCCTGTAAGTGCCGTGGTCGTGGAGCTGATAAAAAACCTTATCGAGCTTATCGTGAAGGGTGTCGGTACCCAGATGGGCTACGGTAATCTGATGAACTTCCTCGTAGGCTGTGCTTATGTGGTGCCCTTCTGTACCGTTTACCGTAAAATGAAAAAGGGAGAGGGCTTTAAGAGCCTGCTTCTTTCCTGTGTGGCAGGTACCGTGACGATTCTGGTCGTAGGCTTTTTCGCTAACTATTTTATCGCACCTCTTTTCTTTAAGCACTTTTTAGGCATCACCCTCGACAGCGCCGGTATATGGACAGCTGTGTGGGGCGCTACGGCAGTTAACGGCATAAAGGGTGTAATGCTCTCCGTTATAAGCTATCCGCTCATCCGTGTGGTTATCGAAAGACTTAAAAAATATGTGAAATAAAAAAACTTTTTCCCCATATCTTGACAAGATACACTTTAATTGTTATACTATTTCGGTAAATTAAATATTTCCTTATTAAGAGTAGCAGAGGGAACAGGCCCGTCGAAGCTCGGCAACCTGCCAAAGGCAAGGTGCTAAATCCTGCGGTATGACCGAAAGATAAGGCTTAATCTGCGGTCGCTTGATGTAAAGAAGCTGACCGCTTTTTGATTGTCAGACAGGAACTATTAATTTATAGAGATTTTTAAAGAAAGAAGGAATTTATAATGGCAAAACATCTTTTCACATCCGAATCCGTAACACAGGGACATCCCGATAAAATCTGCGACCAGATTTCCGATGCAGTTCTGGACGATATTTACGCTCACGACCCTATGGCAAGAGTAGCCTGTGAAACCACCGTTACCACAGGTCAGGTTCTCGTTATGGGTGAAATCAGCTCCTCCTATAAGCCCGATGTAGCTAAAATAGCCCGTAAGGTAATCTGCGACATCGGCTATGACAGCGGTGATAAGGGCTTCGACGGTAACTCCTGTGCAGTTTTAGTGGCTCTCGACGAGCAGTCTCCCGACATAGCTCTCGGTGTAGACAAATCTCTCGAAAGAAAGGGCGGCGAAGAGGACGCCTATAATATCCACGGCGCAGGTGACCAGGGTATGATGTTCGGCTTTGCCTGCGACGAGACCGAGGAGCTTATGCCTCTGCCCATCTCTCTTGCCCATAAGCTCGCAAAGAGACTTACCGAGGTAAGAGAAAACGGCACACTCGATTATCTCCGCGCCGACGGTAAAAGCCAGGTGACCGTAGAGTACGAGGACGGAAAGCCCGTAGCAGTCACCGCAGTGGTGGTTTCCTCTCATCACAGTGCCGACGCAGAGCTCGAGCAGATCAGAAAGGACATCACCGAGCTGGTAATTAAGCCCATCATTCCCGCATCGCTTATGCGTGAGGATACAAAGATTTATGTTAATCCCACAGGCCGCTTCGTAACGGGCGGTCCCCAGGGTGACAGCGGTCTGACCGGCAGAAAGATCATCGTAGACACCTACGGCGGTTATTCCCGTCACGGCGGCGGTGCCTTCTCGGGTAAGGATCCTACGAAGGTGGACAGAAGTGCCGCTTATGCCGCACGCTATGTAGCAAAGAATATCGTAGCCGCAGGCCTTGCCTCAAAGTGTGAGGTACAGCTCGCTTACGCTATCGGCGTGGCAAAGCCTGTTTCCGTAATGGTAGACACCTTCGGCACGGGTAAAATCAGCGACGGGGAAATCAGTGCTATAGTTGATAAGGTGTTCGACCTTCGTCCCGCCGCTATCATCGACACTCTTAAGCTCCGTGCTCCCATTTACCGTCAGCTCGCCGCTTACGGCCATGTGGGCAGAGAGGATCTGGATGTTCAGTGGGAAAAGACAGATAAGGTTGCCGAAATCAAGGCTCTGGCAAGCATCTGAAAATGAATTTTACGGGGTCGGTAAATCGGCCCTGTTTTTCATTGACAAAGAGATTACTTTAAGTTAAAATATTATCAATACATATTAAAAAAGGAGAAAGATAAATGAAAAAGGTTCTCGTTACAGGCGCCTCGGGCGGTATGGGTAAGGCTATCTGCTCCCTTCTTACCGATAAGGGCTATAAGGTTTACGGTATGGATTACCGCGCTGATGACACGGTAAAGGCAGAAAAATTTTGGCAGTGTGATGTTACCGACACGGACTCCGTAAAGGAGGTTTACGAAAAATTAAGGGAGGAAACCGACTCTCTCGATGCCATCGTACATACAGCGGGCATTTATGATATGGACTCTCTCATCGAAATGGACGAGGAGCGCTTTATCAGGATTTTCGACATCAATGTTTTCGGCGTTTACCGCATTAACAAGGTATTCTTCCCCTTAATGCATAAGGGCAGCCGTATCGTTGTTACCTCCAGTGAGCTGGCACCTCTCGACCCGCTTCCCTTTAACGGACTTTACGGCATAACCAAAACCACTCTCGAAAAGTATGCCTTCTCTCTGCGAATGGAGACGAATCTCCTCGGTATTCCCGTCAGCATCATCCGTCCCGGTGCGGTCAAGACAGGACTTCTCAATATTTCTACTACCGCTATAGATAAATTCGTGGACAGAACAGAGCTTTACACATCTATGGCTAAAAGGTTTAAAAAGATAGTTGACAGCGTGGAGTCAAAGCATGTAGTGCCCGAGAGAATAGCCGAAAAGGTTCTCTCTGCCCTCGAGTCAAAATCACCGAAATATATCTATAACATAAACCGAAATCCCCTTCTCCGTCTCCTCGATGCTCTGCCTGCAAAGGTACAGGTAGAGGTTATCGGTATGATACTGAAATAAGTCTTCGGGCAGAATACGGATAATTTTCTGCTTTGTGAGGCACAGATACGGTCCATCCCTTTTGTTTTTTATGAATAAGCACTTTTCCTTCTTCATAAAATAATACAAAAGGGGTGTATTTTTTTGAAAAAAGAGAAGCTGTACGGTATACTGTTTTACATTTTCACCGCCGAGGGCATCGGCGGACTTTCTGCACTTATCGCGGGAAACTTTTCCGATTTCTTTCTGAAATATAAGGAGCCGCCCTTACTGCCTGCGCAGTGGCTTTTTCCCGTGATGTGGACGGTGCTTTTTGCTCTGATGGGCTACAGTGCCTATCTTATCAGCAGGGCCGATGCACCGAAGGATGTAAAGAAAAACGCTCTTACTGTTTACTGGCTCCAGCTCGGAGTGTTTAATTTTCTGTGGAGCATATTTTTCTTCCGCTTTGAGCTTCTGTGGGTAGGCTTTGCGGACATTATACTGCTTCTGATTTCCGTCTGTCTTATGGCGGTGCTGTTTTTCCGGATAAATCCGAAGGCGGGACTGCTGAATGTACCTTATGTTATCTGGGTGGCCTTTGCCTCTTATCTTAACCTCGCCACAGCCATAATCAACTGACCGCTTATCTTGCCGGGGGAGAGGGGTATTTTTACCAAAAAATCTTCCGTAAAAAAGCTTAAATGATGTAAAATTCCGAACTTTGAAAATACCCTTGAAAAGCCTAAATCTCTGTGATAATATTCTCTTGTTAAAAATTCCTTATATATAAAAGAGGGGACGCAAATGAAAAGCTTTTATCTTAAGCCGAAGCTTTTTTCGGTGATGAAAAATTATTCCAAAGAGCAGCTTATCAAGGATGTTATCGCAGGCGTAATCGTGGCCGTAATCGCTTTGCCGCTTTCTATCGCACTGGCTCTGGCCTCGGGTGTAGAGCCGGCTAACGGCGTTTATACCGCTATTTTCGCGGGCTTTACCGTATCCTTCCTCGGAGGCAGCCGTATTCAGATAGCGGGACCCACGGCGGCCTTTGCCACGGTCGTAGCGGGTATCGTAGCCACACAGGGTATGGACGGCCTCGTCATAGCTACGATAATGGCGGGTATCTTTCTCATTCTTATGGGTGTTTTCAAATTAGGCTCGCTCATTAAGTTTATACCCTACACCATTACCACGGGCTTTACCTCGGGTATTGCCGTGACGATTTTAGTGGGACAGATTAAGGATTTCCTCGGTCTTACCTATGCAGACGGAGTAAGACCCATCGAAACGATGGAAAAAATCGAGGCCAACATCGAAGCAATAGCCACCTTTTCGCCCCAGGCTCTTCTGGTAGGTGCAGTATGTCTGGCTATACTGATAATATATCCTAAATTCGAAAAGAGGGTACCGCCGTCACTTATCGCGGTAGTAGTGGGCGCACTTATGGTAAAGCTCATTCCCGGTCTGGATGAGGGCGTTTTCACCATCGGTGAGCTTTACACCATTCCCTCGGGACTTCCGAAGCTTACTATAGGAGCTGTGGATTTCTCCTTTGAAAAGATTTCCGCCCTTCTTCCCGATGCCTTTACCATAGCCGTTCTCGCTGCCATAGAATCGCTCCTGTCCTGTGTGGTAGCCGACAGTATGGTAAACTCGAAGCATAACTCAAATGCCGAGCTGGTAGCGCAGGGTGCAGGAAACATCGCGTCAGTTCTTTTCGGAGGCATTCCCGCCACGGGTGCCATCGCACGAACAGCCGCCAATGCCAAAAACGGAGGAAGAACTCCCGTGGCAGGTATGGTGCACGCTGTGGTTCTGCTGGTAGTTCTTCTGTTCCTTATGCCCTACGCGGGTCTCATTCCTATGCCCACCATTGCCGCTATACTCTTTATGGTTGCCTATAATATGAGTGAATGGAAAAAGTTTGTGCACACTGTAAAGACCGCCCCGAAAAGCGACACGGCGGTTATGGTGCTTACCTTCATTCTCACGGTGGTCTTTGATTTGGTTATCGCTATCGAGGTAGGTATGATTTTAGCCGTTCTCCTCTTTATCAAAAGAATGAGCGAGGAGACAGCGGTAACCTCCTGGAGATACACGGACGATCCCGAAAGCCTTGACCTCAAAAAGGTGCCCGAAAAGGTAAGAGTTTACGAAATCAGCGGACCTCTTTTCTTCGGTGCGGCAGACAAGATTTTAGATATAACTCTGAAGGATTACACGGAATGTCTCGTTTTAAGAATGAGAGCCGTAAACGCTGTCGATGCCACGGCGATGAACGCTTTGGAAACGCTCCGTAAAAAGTGCTCTGACAGGGGAGTGCACCTTATCGTTTCTCACGCTAACGCCCAGCCTCTCGAAGCGATGAAAAAGGCAGGCTTTTACGAAAAGCTGGGAGCAGAAAACTTCTGCGCTCACATCGACGAGGCTCTGAAAAGGGCTGAAGAATACACGGCATAAAAACAGAAAAACGGGCTGTGAAAAAAGTGCAGACCGCATAAATCAAGATAAAAACAGGGCTTTTATGGATAAAAAAATCCGTAGAAGCCCTTAAAACATTAAAAAGCATAAAATAATTGTAAAAGCTTTGTTTTTGCGGTTTATGCTATAAGCAAAACCTCGCCCTCGGAGTACCTGTGTACGCCGTCGGCTAACCCCGAATAAGCCTTTCAGCCTTATTTTTGCTCGGTTTGTTCATCCTGCGCATTTTTTTCACGCTCCTTTAAAATTTTCCTATTGACAAACGGAAAACTTTGTGGTAATATATCGTAGCAACAGCAAAGAAAACCAAACATTTGGGGGTATAGCTCAGCTGGGAGCCCAAAGCACTCAGAAACACACCCCACATTGAGCAGTTGAAAAAATTTAATATATGGGGGTATAGCTCAGCTGGGAGCCTAAAGCACTCAGAAACGCACCCCACAAAAAACTTAATAAATAAATTGTTCGATGTACGCCCATATGGGGGCGTAGCTCAGCTGGGAGAGCGCTTGAATGGCATTCAAGAGGTCAAGAGTTCGATCCTCTCCGTCTCCACCACAGTACATCGAACAATTATTTTTTTGCCTATTTTTGGGAATATAGATATATTTAAATTTACGAGAGTATTGCAGTCACCTTCAAAAGTTGAAAGCTTTTGAAGGTGACTGTTTTTGTAATGAGAAAAAAAGACCATAATCAACAATATTCAACCTGCAGTTGAAAAATATCGTTTTACAAGTTATTGATAGCACCGAAGTCATATGTTATACTCTAATTGAGCTCAAAGTAAAAGTGCACTTCATTAAGGAGGCAAACAATGAATATAGGAAATAAAATAAAAATATTACGCAAACAGCGGGGTATAACACAAGAACAGTTAGCAGAGAGTATAGGTGTTTCTTTTCAGGCTGTTAGCAAATGGGAAAACAATATAGCTCTTCCTGATATTACTCTTGCTCCTCTTTTGGCAAGCTATTTTAGCGTGTCAATGGATGAATTGTTTGATTTTAATCTGAAGGAAATGGAATGCTCAGTTAAAAAGATAGCCGATGAGGCGTACAAATACAGAGAAAGCAATCCATCTGAGAGCAGGCGGATTCTTGAAGAAGGATTAAGAAATTATCCTGAAAACGAGGTTTTGCTCAATAGTTTGCTTTATGTTTTGAATTATACAGAGAACCCTGATGAAACGATTAGTATTGCCTGTAAACTTATTGAAAAAACTAACCAAAGTGATATTAAATATGATGCTCTTCGTTTTCTTGCTTATGCCTACAAGACAAAAGGCGATTTCAAGAGTGCTGAAGTCGCTATTGAACAAATCCCGGAAATTACTTTTACTAAGCTGACAGAGAAGGCGTATCTTTTGTCAGGAAAAGCAAAATTTGAAGCTGCCGAAAAACAAAAGTTGATTTCTTTGGAAAACTTGATTCAAATGATGTGGAAGCTAGCTGAATACTATGAAGAAATCGGCAAAACAGATAAAGCTATTAAAGAAACCGAAAAGGCTTTGGATATCATTTCTGTTGTTCCTAATACCCAATTTGATGTTTATATAAAATATTTCAATAATCAAATAGAGCGTATGAAAAGTAAACTCTAAATGTAACAGACCACCGAATAGCAGTGTATATTCGATGGTCTGTTTTGTTTACGCCACTTTATCAATACCAACCATAAACTGCTCAAAGTCGATATTAAACTCAATTTTCAGCTTATACCCTCTGCTAACCTCAACCCGTTTAATTAAGCAATTAACAATCATTTTTTTCTTTTCAAAGCTCGCTTCATCATAAAGCTCTGCCCAAGAAATCAGTTCATCAAAACTGTCGTATAAAGTCTTGAGTACACTTTCACCGTCTGCAACATCCTTTTCAGCATCAGATACTAAATCAAAAAGCCTGCTGCACTCTTTTTCTGATTCTGTAATCAGTTCCGAAAGTGTATCAGCCGAAAATGAGCTTTCACCCTTGATTGCTTTTATAACCTCAGATTTCAAAATGGTTAGGTTTTCAAATTCTTTGGAGTAATCTGATTTTAACATATTGAGCCTTGCTTTTCTCACTTCAAGTTCATCAGCATAACGGAGTTTTATTACATCATTTTTCGATACGCCTTTCATCTTACTGAAAATGTCACGGACAATCTCATCAATCAAATCATCAAGAATGTGAAGTGTATAACCTGATTGACCGTCACATTCAGTTTGTTTTCTGCTTTTACCATAGCAGGCATATCTGATACGTTTGGTAGTATCAACAGAGCCGTCTTTTCTTTTACGGTATCTTCCGCTTGTTGTAAGATTCAGCCTTGAGCCGCAATGCCCACAGTAAACCTTACCGGAGATAAGAGATTTACCTTTTGTGTTAAGGGGAACAGTGGGATTGTCTTTCTTTCTGTCTGAACGTTCTTTCATAATCATCATAGCTCTTTCATACTGTTCAGGCGGAATTATCTGCAGTTCAGGTATAACCTCAGAACGAGCCTCACCGCTACGGAGAATACCTGTGTATGTCAGATTGCAAAGAATACCTCGGATTGTAGCTTCATGCCACATTTTGCCTGTTCTTGCTCGGTAACCGTTATTGTTCAGCCACGTTGTAATTCTGTGTGCACCGTAACCCTCGGTAGTGTACTTATCAAAGATAATCTTAACAACAGTAGCTTCATCGGGATTAACTTTTAAATCGTAAAGCTCGTGCTTTCTTTTATTAAATCTACCACTTTTCACGAGGTCATATCCAAAGGCGGCAACACCGCCCTTGAAGTGACCTGCTTCAACCAACTGACCAAGGCTTGTTTTTGTTCGTACTGATGTTTTCTCACTTTCACCGTCAGCCTGCCAGAAACGGATATAGTTCAGGAGCTTGTCAATATGATTATCAAATCTCTGTTCGCCCTCTTGGGTGCTCCAGACTTCAATACCGCTTTTAACAAACCACTCAACAACGAAAGGTGTTTCGTCTGCAATTCTGCCTATACGGTCAAACATAAATACAAGCAGAATATCAAACTTTTTCTTTCTCGCAAGGTCCTTTATGATTTGGATTTTATCACGGTTTTCAGCTCGCACCTTATGACCGGAAACACCATCTTCCTGTTCTTCGTGAACAATATCCCAACCCATTTCACTTGCAAATTTGTGGCAAGCCTTTCTCTGCATCGGGATATCTGCTTCATTGTTGCTGTCATAATCAACCTGTTTACCCGTTGAAACTCGGTACAGACAGCAAACTCTTTTTGACATTAAGCCGCCTCCTTGATATTTTCTTTTAGTTTAATATCAGGGGCGTCACTTTGTCGAATGTGTGAATCACCGAGTAATATTTCACGTAGGCGAAGGAGGATGTCATTGTTAGGCTTTTCGGCAAAGGTAGCCACAACCTCGTGCCCCTTAACCTTGAAGCAATATTCACCTCGGATGTCATCATCAAGATAACGGATATATGCTTTAAGAATACCTATATACTTCACCAATATACATCACCTCGCATCTCTGTTTCGCTGTCGCTGAAGATATCTGTAGTAATGCTCACAGGCCTTCAGCACGAAATCTTCAAAATCTTTATCCTTAACCTTGGGTGCAACTTTCTGCAGTTTTTCAATGGGCACCTTGCACATAGGTTTCTGATTAGGCTTTTCTGCTGTGAGAGCATTCTCAATACTTTCAACTGTAAGCGTGCCTGCATTAAAATCCTTGTGCATGTGCCACGCCTGAGAATATGAAGGTGTACATTCCTGCTCTTCAATTATGCGTAGTAAATCATACTGCATTTGGTCATCAAGGTAAGAAAGCTCAACACCGACGGAGAAAGCGATTTTATCTTCATCCATCATTTCAAGCAGTTCGGGAATGAGATAAGTCAGACGGATATATCTGTAAACTTTATCTCGGCTTTCACCTGTAATATTGCCGATTTCAGTTGCAGAGTCGAACTTTGTCGCAACTTGCGACGAAGTTAAATCTGTTCTTTGTCCCTGATGATTTAAAGCCTCAAGCTTCAGCTTGTAAGCAAATGCCTTCTCCGACGGTAGAATATGCTCACGATGCAGATTACTGTCAACGAGCATAATAGCCGCTTCATCTCTGCTCACGGCATAAATTAAAGCAGGTACTGTTTCCAGCCCTGCCTTTACTGATGCCCTCAGTCTTCTGTGACCTGAGATAATCTCATATTCATCATTTGTGTTTTCTAAAGGTCTTACAACAATGGGAGAAATTACACCTTTCTGCTGAATGCTCTCGATGAGATTATTCATTTCATCATTATCTAAAACCTTATACGGATGTCCCTCAAAGGGATGAATTTTTTCTACCGGGATGTTTACCGGTGCATTCAACTTTTTATTAGCCATATCAACGGCTCCTTTCTTTTTTATTCTTAATATTTTTGTTGTTACGGTTCTTACGCCGTTCTTCCATTTGCTGCTGTCTTTCCTCCTGCTGTTTAACATAGCGGGCATATTCTTCCTGCCTTGCTATTTCAGCCTTGGTAAGATACTTAGGTGGCGGCTCACCTATGAGCTTTGAAACGGTATCAACGCTTCGGTTGAAATCGTATTCGCTGATGTTGTAATCTGATTCTGCTTTTTGCCTTGCCTCGTTCTCTTTTTCGGGGCGTATTTTCATTCTCTCGGATTTTAGTTCTTCTGCATCTGCTTCATCGGCCTGTTTCTCGGTTTCTTGATACTGAACAAGTGTCTTTTGAATTTCTGCTTCCATTCTCTTTTCCTCGGCTTCAAGCTTCGGAATTTCAAACTGACGTATTTTCTCAAAGTAAGACTTTGCATTAACAATATCCTGTTCGGTTTCGCATTCATTTTGTGAGAGAATATTCTGCATTTTGAATTTCAACTCTTTAAGCTCAAATTCATAGTGACCAACCTCACATTTTGCCGAGTTATACTTTTGTTTCATAACCTTGGGAGTTAGCTTTAATTTTGTCTTTGCATCTTTAAGCTTTTCTTCGGTTGTCTTAATATCATCCTGTAGCTTATGGAAGTACACATAAAACTCATCTGCATCACGGACTTCATTCATAGCCTGATGCTTCATTTTGTTAATACTCTTTCTTTCGCATTCAAGGATAATCATACTGACACGGATACCCTCAAGAGCACCTGCAAGTGCGGGTATGAGCAGCTTTGCCGCAGTAATTACAAGCTCTGTAAGTGCCTCAACTGTTTTGCGAAGACTTAGTATCAGACTGTTGTCTTTACGGATAAGAATGTTGATTCTCATTTTCTTTGTGACTTTGCCTTTCTTC
>JAZNEL010000008.1:0-5240 GCA_045588555.1 Acutalibacteraceae bacterium
TGTTTCCTCGTCTAAAACGAGCTTTTCACAGTCTCTGATACCCTCGATGAGATTTACTGCATAGGGCTTATTTACATCACCGCCCGAGCCGTAGCCCGTGTAGAACCAATCCTTCTGCACTCTGCCGAAAAGAGAAACCGAGGAGCCCTCCTTCAACGGTAAAACACCGTCATTTTTGAGAAGAACGGCGCCATTGGCGGCGGCATCTCTTAAAAGAGAGGGCATACCGGGTGTGATAACCTTTTCAGCCGCGCTTCTCTGCTGTTCAGCCTGTGAAAGTGAATTGATTTTGGTGTAGACCTTACCTACCACGGAAAAGGCCGCATCCTTGATTTTGCTCATAAATAATTTTCTCCTTATCTGTTTTCAAAAATTTGTTTGAATTTATGTCTGTTGATTTCGTTTACGATAACGGAAATGAAGGTAATGCCCACGCATATACCCGCCGCCACCTGAAGCATAGCTAAAAGCTCACCCTGGAAGGCCTCCATATTTTCACTGGTAACGAAATAATAGGTGGTGTAATAAAGTCTGCCGCCGGGGATAAGCGCGATAATGGAGCAGGCTAAAATGGGTGTGGTGGGAGCCTTCATAACCCTCGCCATAATCTCTGCATAAACAGTGGCGATGAGTGACGGCAGGAAGTTCTGAAAGAAAAGATTATCCGTCACACTGACGCACCACAGATAAACAGCCGTTACCAAAAGACCGCCTACGGCACAGCAGAAAACTCTGCTTTTATTTGATTTGAAAAGAATAGAAAAGCCGACCGTGCCGACGACACCTGAAATGAGCAGTGTTAAAATTTCCTTTAAGTCCATTTCTTACACCCCCAGCAGTCCCGAAATATAAATAGGTATGGCATAGCCTACAGCGATGGAAAGAGCTAAAATAACCGACTCCAAAAGCCGCAGAATACCCGACATAAGATCACCGCAGAGCATTTCTCTTACAGAGTTAGTCATCATAAGACCGGGAATGAGAAGCATTATATTGCCTATCATAATCATATCTGCATTTACACCGAAGCCTATATGCACGAATATCAGCGCGAGAGAGCCGGAAAGAGCCGAGGTCAGCGCCGTGAAGAAAAGGCGGCTGGCACCGGTAACCTTGACGAAGGAATTAAGCAGGTAAATCATCGCGGAAATAGGCATAGTGGCCAGTCCGTCCGTTACCGTTCCGCCGAAAAACACGGCAAAGCCTGCCGCGGCGAACATATAGCCGAAAAGCACGATGGGATTAAAGAGCCTCGAGGGCACCATAATTTTTTCCAGCTTCCTCCTCGCCTCCTCCGTGTCGGGCTTTTCGGAGCAGATCTGACGGGAAAGAGCATTCAGCTGCTCGAGCTTATCGAAGTTAATGGAATAAGAGTAAATGCGCCTGGTCTCCGTGTGAGTGCGGCCGCCCTCATCGGATACCGTGGCGGTAATCATAGAAACGACGGAAAAAACCTCGGTGCTTTTCATCCCGTAGGCATAGCCTATACGGATAATGGTTTCCTCTACCCTGTTCATTTCGGCGCCGCATTTAATCATACTTTTGCCCAGGTCGAGAGCGAGAGAGAGCACCCTTTCCGTCTGATGTCTGTCATATTTTGTATCCATATTTTCCCTCTTTTTTATGCTCTGCAGAGCATTTCTGTTCTTTTTAATTATAATACTGTGCCAAGATAAAAGTCAAGGTTTATTCGTAAAGGAAGTGTAAAGAAAACGAGCTGTATTTAATATAACCTTATTGCTTTTCGGCGGTGAAGCGGTTATAATAAGAAAAAAACTACGGGAGTGTCATTATGCTTCAAAGGGTAAAAGCCTTCATAAAAAAAGAGCCTGTTTTCTTTATCTCTGCTCTGTGTGCGGTTATCACCGTATTTTTCGTACCGCCCGATAAGGAATATCTCGGCTACATCGATTTCCGCGTTCTGTCCATTCTGCTGTGTCTGATGGCTGTAGTGGCAGGCTTAAAAAAAGCGGGAATTTTCTCTGTCCTTACATACAGACTTTTAAAAAGCACGAAAAAAGGAAAAGTACTCGGTCTGCTTCTCGTAATGCTCCCTTTCTTTTCCTCTATGCTCGTAACAAACGATGTGGCACTGATTATCTTTATCCCCTTTACAATCTCTCTGCTGACGGGTCTCGGATGTAAAAAAAGCATCATTCCCGTGACGGTAATGCAGACCGTAGCGGCTAATCTCGGCAGTATGGCCACACCCGTAGGAAATCCGCAGAATCTTTTTATCTACTCCTCCTACAGTCTTTCACCGAGTGAATTTTTCGGAGTCACCCTTCCTCTGACGGTCTTAAGCTTTATCGGCCTTTTCCTCGGCTCACTCTTTCTCCTTCCTGACAGACTCGGAATCAGCGAGCTGAAAAAGGAAACGGTTCGGAGTAAAAAGCTTTTAGCCGTATGTGTCGCCCTTTTCGTCCTTTCACTACTGACTGTTTTCAGAGCTCTGCCCTACGAGCTTGTAACGGTAATCACGGTTATGGTTATTCTTATTTTAAGCCGTGACCTTTTCAGAGAAATCGACTTTATGCTCCTTCTCACCTTCGTCTGCTTTTTCGTAATTTCCGAAAACCTCGGCAGAATAGACGAGGTGCGCACTCTGCTTCAGAATCTGCTCGGGAAAAGCACTCTGCTGACCTGCGCGGGCGCCAGTCAGATAATCAGTAATGTTCCGGCGGCCGTGCTTCTGTCCGGCTTTACGGATAACTTCAGAGAGCTTTTAGAGGGTGTTAACATCGGCGGGCTCGGCACTCCTGTGGCATCGTTGGCGAGTCTTATTACCCTTAAGCTTTATCTCAAGGTACCCGATGCGAAGATTATGAAATTCCTTGCTGTTTTCACCGCGGTGAATGCGGTGGGACTTGTAGTACTGCTGGTATTTGCGATGCTCACTTGATTCGGGCAAGATAAAAGGACAGGCTTGATGCCTGTCCTTTAATTATTTCTTTATTCAATTAATCTCTGCGTGAAGCTCTTCCGGAGCCTCATCGAAATTATTCATAAGCCCCTTTTCCATATCCATAGTGCCTGAAATAATTTTTCCGTTTTCAGCCTTTATGCTAATCTCGAAATCATATTCCATAAAATCAGGCGATGTGCCGAAAACGAAGTCTGAAAACTCCGCTTCAAGCGGATAACAGCACTCCAGGAGAATTTTATAAGTGGTTACGGTCTTTCCGTCCCGTACGCCTTCATTTTCGAATATATAAGCATCTGTACCTCTGATAAAGCTCAAGGAAGCCTCACAGTCGTCACCCTTTTTCAGACCTGCGAACCATTTTTCGGTTTCGTCACCGTGGTCATAATTCTGATAAGCACTGTTAAGGTATACGCTTTCGACACAGGGGATAAACAGCTTGTTTTTAATTATACCGTCGTTATCATAAAAAACGATAATACAGCTGACAATGTCTCCATAATAATCATCCCCGTATGACACGGTATTTGTATATCGGTACACAGTGCTGTCATCAGTCACTTTATTAACGGGATAAAGCTCTGAAAGGTAATCGGACAAATCATATTCCTGCTCTGTTTCATCTAAAAATTCACTATACGAAGCCTTTTCTTTAATAAATCCTTTTCCGATAATATCTTTTTCTGTTTCTTTTATATCCGTTCCTGTTCTTACGGAAGCATATACATTTCTTTGCTCCCGTATTACGAAAGGAATAAATGTATCTTCTGATGTTTCTGCATACCATTCTTCTTTTGTTCCGAAAGGATACCAGCGTTCATATTTCTCATAAGCAAACCCGTAAATTACCGAAACGAGCACAGATAATACAGAAAGCATCAGCATAACTGTTTTCGCGGAAGGTCTGAAGCTTATTTTCTTCGTCTTTTCCGAAAAGGGAAAAATAATACAGATTAATGCAGTTACCCACATAAAAACTATATTCACAAAGTAAGGATAAGCCCACTCCGAAGCTTCTTTCGATACTCCGCTAATCAGCTCATATAAATACTTTATATTAAGACAGACAGCATTAAAAATCGGATAGGTAAATCCTCCGACGATAAAAGAGCACAGGGTCATCGATGCAAAAGCAATAAGAATCGCGTTATACTGTTTGGTTGCCCCGTCTCTTTTACATTTCAGTGCTCTTGCGACGACAGCAATAAAAAACATAAGATAAAACACAAGCAAGCCCACAGAGGGTTTAATATCATAGTGGGGCTCTGCTATAAGAATGTAGCTCGTCTCTGTCTGAAATGCCAGAAAATTAACAGCAGTAATCGCAGTAAAGGTCAGAAATGCTTTAATGTAACTGTCTTTTTTCAGATACTCTTTAATTTTCATTTTCGCACCCCGCTATTATATTTCTGTTTTACATCATCTGACCCCCGTAGGGCAGTATTTTTCCATCAATGCTTTAGTCTTTTTATTTTTGCTCACCCGTCCTCTCATATAAAAAGGACGCTTTTCTTTAGAATAATATCCCACCTCAAAAACACCAAGATACCTGTACCTTGTCACTTTCTCGTGGTTCTTTAAAACATACCTGACATTTTGCCAAGGGATATTTTCCTTTAAGCCGAAAAAATAATTTATTACAAGTTTTTCTTCGGAAAAAACATAGCTTACAGGAGTGGTTAAGACAAGTGCTAAACCTACAGTGAGAGAAAAAACAGCCCCGAACACCCCGAGACCTGTTTCTTCGATAAAAAAGAAAAACAGAGAGGACAGCATCAAAATAAAGGTATATGCCGCAAACGCTAAAATTCTCTTATTAAACACCTTTTCTTTCCTATCAGCGGGATCTATATTTTTTTCAGCCATTTTCGCACCTCCCTAATACCCACACTATTACTATAACATTAATTCAGGTTAAAAGCAAGTCAAGGACGCAGAGTGAGCATTTTCACCTTCGGATATAAAAAAATCCCGTTCCGAAGAACAGGATTATCTGGAGCGGATGACGAGGCTCGAACTCGCTACCTCCACCTTGGCAAGGTGGCGCTCTACCAGATGAGCTACATCCGCATATTGGTGCCTCCGGTCGGAATCGAACCAACGACACGTGGATTTTCAGTCCACTGCTCTACCAACTGAGCTACAGAGGCGTACAGAGAACTCTTTTGAATTCCCCTAAAATGGCGACCCGGAACGGGCTCGAACCGTCGACCTCTAGCGTGACAGGCTAGCGTTCTAACCAACTGAACTACCGGGCCATTGGTGGGAACAACAGGGCTCGAACCTGTGACCCTCTGCTTGTAAGGCAGATGCTCTC
>JAZNEL010000009.1:0-43676 GCA_045588555.1 Acutalibacteraceae bacterium
TTTGGTGCGGGTAACAGGGGTCGAACCTGCACGTCTTGCGACACAAGAACCTAAATCTTGCGTGTATGCCAATTTCACCATACCCGCTTATGTAGGCTCAAAGAGCCATAGCATATCCCGCTTTGCCGGAAATGATGTGTATAACCTGCTCAAGGCAGGGTGGTGATAGCGAGTCAGGTTCACGCTCCCTTCGTCCGCCAGAGGGCGGGAGGTCTGCAATCCGCTGACAAAGCATCTCTCCGTTTAGTTACGTGTTGGGTTATAACTATCATAATTATCGAACAAAGCAGGATATTATTATTTTATTCAGTTTATCCGTAATTATTCTGCAGAATCCTCTGCCTCGTATTTTTCGATGAGTCTGTCCTCGATAATGTTACCGATTTCGTTAAACTCCTTTTCATCCTCGATCTGAACGAGATAAGTTTCTCCGTCCTCCTCGATAACCTTAAGGATAAGAACCTCACCGTCATCGTCGAGAATTTCCGTTTCATCATCGTAAACGGGAAGAAGTGCTACATAACGGTTGCCTTCCTCGGTTTCGACTCTGTCGATTTCCTCAAACAGATGCTCTACACCGTCATCATCGATAACGGTAACTATATCTTCCATATAAAGTTCTTCGTTGTTTTCCATAATACACACCTCTTTCTTAACTACCTTTATTTTAATATTTTAGCATACTGTTGTCAATATTCAAAGGGAAATTTCTATATTTTTTCTTCCTCGAAGCCGCTTTTAGTCAGATGCCATATACTGTCTATTCCGCAGTCCTTACAGTGCTGTACGGCACTGTCAAACATAAAGTCAAGTGCCTCGGGACAGTGCGCATCGCTCGAAACCGTTACCTTGGCACCTCTCTCCCCTATCCTTTTCAGAATGAAGACGGCAGGGTAAGGAGCAGCGTTACCGCATCGGAACATCGCACCCGTGTTCACCTCGAAAACCACATCAGGCTTATTATCGATGATGTAATCCACCCATTTCAGAGCACTTCTCTGATAGGCCGGGTCGTTTTCATCGAAGAGACGGCCGTCCTTGTTGAATTTGGTGATAAGGTCGTAATGACCCACTATGTCGGTTTTCTCACGCACGACGAAGGTAGCAAGACTTTCGAAATACGCATCAGCCATTTTATTCCAGTCTCCGTCAAACTCCCTTTCGACACATTCGGTGAGCTCCCCGGCACTCAAATCGATGGCGTAAATTCTGTTTCCCGCGTGAAGCTGATGGACCGAGGAAAGAACGTAATCGAAAGCATAAGCTCCGTTAAGCTCATAATCCGCATCGAGCTCAATACCGCAGAGAATTTCTATTCTGTCCGAATACTCCTCTTTCAGAGTCTTGATTTCGGCACAGTATCTGTCGAGCTTTTCCTGTGTCATAGCCCAATCATTAGGAAAATTCATCGGGACATGACCCGAAAAGCCCAGTGCACTGAAGCCTTTTCCGATGGCGCCCTCGATCATTTCACGGGCAGTGTTTTTACCGTCACAGTAATCAGTGTGAGTATGACAGTTTGTTCTGATTAAATGCATTTTATCACTCTTTTCAAATAACAATCCCTGCCGTTAAGCAGGGACTGAAAAGTTTTATGATTTGTTAGAAGTCTTCTTCCACTTTTTCATCTGCTTTTTGTGATGCTTCTTTTCCTTGCGCGACATCTGATAGTCAAATTTTCTGCCGCTTACTCTGTCATAAAGAGCAGATTCGAGCTTCGCATAGTTTTCATCACTGCTCTGTGAAGCAGCCAGAATGATGAGACCGTTATCCTCGGGAAGGGTAACCTCAGAAGCACCTGCAGTATCGATTTCATACATAAAGAAGTAAATCTGTGCTGCCACATTGTCGCCCTGGGGAGAATGAGTATGGGTGTACTCGATAGCGAGCTTGTCGGTTTTGATGTTTGCGACCTCGGCAAGATTATAAAGATCCCACTTACCTATTCTTTCATCGATAGACTGAACCTTTACGGGAACAGCTTCACCGTCAACCTTAAATTCATAAACCTTATCACCGTAGAGAGAAGCACCTACGAAATAAAGCTTTTTACCGTAAACATTAATCTGCTGACCGGCACAGATGAGAGCGTTATTACCCTCGCCCCAGATGTCACCTGTCTCAAACTTAACACCGGCACACTCGATAGTTTTAGGCATAAGCTCACCGGGAATGGAAACATTTACCGTGGGGATAGCAGTGGTGTCTCTGTTATGGTTAAAGGTTACTACATCGATGTTATAGGGAAGCTCTATCTTTGAAGCGACAGTCTTGCTTGCTATCTTGCAGTCCTTAAGAGTGACGGCAAAGCTTTTTACATCGTAGGGATCAAGATCAAACACGAGCTTTCCGTCTACTACTGTAGCGGGTCCTATATCCTCTTCCATACCGTTTACTGCCTTGGCGGTGGCGATACCCTTACCGAGAGTAAATTCCACGCCTCTTACTTTTTTATTTGCACCTTCATTGAATCTAACGATGTAGCAGTCATCAGCCTCTGCCTTTTTGATGGCACGGACGATAACATCCTTATCATTGATAGCGCCGAAGGAATATTCACCGGCAAGAACACCCTCGTGGTTATTGGTTACGAAAACAGTGAGAGGCTGATTAAAGAAACGGGCATTAAGCTGTGTGCCGTTATCATACTCACCCTTATGTGAATAGATAGCGTAGCCGTATCTGTTAAGGCCGAAATCCATCATACCCTGAACACTGTCGTGTCTGTAGTACTGCTTGGGTGTGTGAAGCACCGTGAGGCGAAGGCTCTTTTCATCCTTCATAATCCAGCCGTATTTAGAGTCACTGAATACCGAAACGCCGTAAACACCTGACTTATCGGTGATGTCAGCCCATCTCTGTGCGGGCACCTCGTAAAGCTTTTTATTTGCCTTCTCTCTTCTGATGGCACCGAGACCTAAATCGAAGGTAGCCTTTTTATTGCTTACATTGAAATAGAAGCCGTTATGCAGTGCTCTTCTGAATTCTCTCCATTCGATTTCGTTACGGACAGAAACATAGGGACAGCCTGCCACGAGAGATACATAGTAGGTAAAGGTGGATTTGTTCACTTTCTGGTCTACCTTGAGAGTAACCCTTACGGGGCCTTTTTCGATAAGTGTGCATTTACCCTTGCCTGCAAATTCCCAGGGATATTTGCAAACCTCTTTATATCTTAACTCCCAGGCTGCATATTCGCCTGCACCGTCGTACTTGTTAAGCTCAAATCTGATGGGCTTTTTAAGAATTTCGGTGTCATCGAGAGTTTTATCGATGATGGAGGAAATGTCGCCGTCGGAATTTACCGATACGATGTATTTGAAGTTTTCTATGGAGCGGCCGGAACAGCGAAGACCTGTATTGATTTTACAGGGAACATCACTTTCTACCACATCGAGCACCTTGAAGCCGAGTGCGGGAATGTAATCGGCCACGCTGACAGACATTTTGCCGTCCTTTATGTAGTTTACCTGTGAAGGTACTTCCCTGCCGTTTTTATCGAACACACGGACAAATTCCTTTTCGCCTGCGTCTAGGATGATGTCTACATCGCCCATTCTGCCGTGCTCGACGGTGTTATTGATAACTATAGCCGTACCCTTCGTCCAGGAGGTGTCCATCTTTTTGATGATTTCAGAGGCGGCACCCTCATAAGCGTTCGAAAGCTGGTTGGCACTTAAAACATAATCGTTCCAGGAGCGCTGATAAACTCTTTCGACGGATGTGCCGGTAATGTCATCGTGGAAGGTGTGAGCGAGGGTTCTCTTCCAGCCTCTGTCGATTTCGCTTCGGGGATATTCGGCACCTACGAGAGCCTCGGCAGCTACAGACATGCGCTCTGCCATATCGGCGATTTCTTCGTTACGGCGGTTAAATCTTTTACCGAAGGAACGGGAAACATAGGAGCCTACACCGTGGTCGGTCATAAGAAGCTCATTTTCCCATTTGGGAAGCTTTTCGATTTCATCCTGTGAAAGAGAGGAAATGTCATCAAAGAACTGCGTCGGAGAGGAAGAAAGCACCTTGATTTCGGAGGAGTCGTTAGCTCTGATTTCTTCGCAGACGGTTTTAACAGACTGCTCCTTCGGTGCACCGCCCACATCGCCTACACCGTGATAGGCGAAGGTAACGGGAAGGTCGTATTCTTTGATATTATTATCGAGCTTTTTAGTAAGTCCGCCGTTTTTACGAACCTTTCTGAAGGTGGTACAGTATGATTTGGCATTAAGAGAGGCCAAAGCGTATTTTCCGTTTACGCCGTACCAGCGGCCGATGTCGAAGGGAATGCCGTAGGCACTGCCCCAGGAAAGCTTCTGGGTAGAGAAGCCCTTTATACCTGCGTGCTCGATGATGGAGGGAAGAGCCCAACCGAAGCCGAAGCAGTCGGGAAGGAAGATGTCGTTACTCTTTTTACCGAATTTCTTTTCGAAATATTTGTTACCGTAAAGAATATTTCTGAAAAGAGCCTCGGGTGAAGGCACATTCACATCACCGTTTTCGTAGCTGCTGCCCGTTACATTCCAGCGGCCATCCTCGATATATTTTCGGAGCTGCTCGAACTTCTCAGGATAATATTCCTCCATAAGCTCATATCTGTAGGAGCCCTCGAAGTTAAACTGATACTCGGGATACTGCTCGAAATGTTTGAAGTTTTCGTCTAAAGTGGCAGGGATGCAGACCTTGATCACATGCTCAAAGTCCCAGTTCCATACCGTGTCGAGATGTGCCGTAGCAATGGTATAAATTTTTTTGTCCTTATTCATAATGCACCTCATATAAGAGTATTATTAGTGCGTCAACCGACGCTGAATTACATAAATTATTTTCTGGCCGTAGCGAAGATATAGATGTTTCCCGCGGCATATAAAACGGCAGCTGCAATATTTACCGTGCCGAGTGTGCTCCATACTGTACCGTCGAGAGGAGCGACGAAGCCGAGAGAAAGCTGTGTGAAAAACATAGCGGCAGATGTGGCACAGATAAAGGCAAGAAGCACAGCGGAAACGATAAAAACAACGAGCTGAACTACTGAATTTTTAACCAGAGCCTTATCGGTAAGACCTCCGACGAGATAAGCGATAAAGGCAATCAGTGCACACACGGGTGACACCGCCAGCAAAAACAGACCGTCCTTTGCCGAATGCTCGATACTGTTTGCTATGTCCGAAACAGGTACATAGCTGTACAGGAAAATGCTGACCGCGGCTAAAAGTATACCCGCCGAGGCTGTGGCAATATATGCCGCGCCGCAGTTATGCTTTGCTTTTTCCGTAGAAATACTGCTCATAAAATCACCTCTTTACATATTTCTCCTATTATTTGTACATTTTACCATAAGAGCAATATATTTTCAACAAAATATTGAATTTATTTTTTAAAAATTTATAAAAATATGCCCCGTCACATAAAAGACGAGGCATAAATATTATTCATTTTCAGAATCGGCTTTTTCCTCGGAGTCGGCTTTTTCATTTTCCGATTCGTCAGCTTCGGTGTATTCGCCCTTCATAAGCTTAACGAAGGTATCTCCGTCTACCTTTTCATTCTTGATGAGATATTTAGCTACGGTTTCGAGCTGATCTCTGTTGCCGGTAAGAATACCCTCACAGCGCTTATAGGCCTCGGTAATGATGCCCTTGATCTGTGCGTCGATTTCGGCTGCAGTAGCTTCCGAATAGGTTCTCGAGGAGCTGAAATCTCTGCCGAGGAATACCTCGTTGTTTGATGAGCCGTACATTACGGGGCCAAGCTCCTCGCTCATACCGTAACGGGTAATCATCTTTCTGGCGATTTCGGTAGCTCTTTCGATGTCGCTGGAGGCACCGCTGTTAACATCACCGAACACTATCGACTCTGCTACACGGCCGCCGAGGAAAACTACTATTTCATCGAGCAGGAAGTTCTTTGAAACATAAGCCTTATCCTCGGAGGGAAGCTGCATAGTGAAGCCGCCCGCCATACCTCTGGGTATAATGGAAATCTGATGGACGGGGTCCTGGGTTTCGAGATGGTAGGCCGCTACGGCGTGACCCGCCTCGTGATATGCGGTAAGCTCCTTATCCTTATCGGATATTTTATGGGATTTCTTTTCGGTACCTACCACAACCTTAATGGTGGCCTCCTCGATTTCCTCCTTCGTTATCGCTCTCTTATTTCTTCTCGCGGCCAGAAGTGCCGATTCATTGAGAAGATTTTCGAGGTCAGCGCCCGTAAAGCCGGCCGTAGACTGTGCGATAACCTTAAGGTCAACATCGGGAGCGAGAGGCTTATTTTTAGCGTGAACCTTAAGGATTTCCTCTCTGCCCTTTACATCGGGATAACCGACGGTTAACTGACGGTCAAATCTGCCCGGTCTCAGAAGAGCGGGATCAAGAATGTCGGGACGGTTTGTGGCAGCGATGATGATAACTCCTTCATTGGCACCGAAGCCGTCCATTTCGATAAGCATCTGATTAAGAGTCTGCTCTCTTTCGTCGTGTCCGCCGCCCATACCGGCACCGCGGTGACGGCCTACGGCATCGATTTCATCGATGAAGAGAATGGAGGGAGAATTCTTTTTAGCCTGGTCGAAAAGGTCTCTTACACGGGAGGCACCGACACCGACATACATCTCTACGAAATCGGAGCCCGAAATAGAGAAGAAGGGCACGCCTGCCTCACCGGCCACAGCTCGTGCAAGAAGAGTTTTACCTGTACCCGGAGGGCCTACAAGAAGCACACCCTTGGGGATTCTGGCGCCTAACTGATTAAACTTTTCGGGAGAGCGTAAAAACTCTACGATTTCCTCGAGCTCTGCCTTTTCTTCATCGGCACCCGCTACATCCTTAAAGGTAGTCTTTCTCTTTTCGTCCTTGCCGAGCTTTACTCTTGCCTTGCCGAAGGAGAGAGTGCGGTTATTCTCGTTCATTATGTTCTGACCCATTTTACGGGAGAAGTAGAACATAACGGCTACGAGGAGAAGGCTTAAGCCGAACATGGGAAGCATACTCGCCCACCAGGAGTTATTCGAGCCTCTGATGTAATCGTATTTAACGGGATTTTCTGCAGTAAGATTATACTGTGTTACATAATTATGCACATCGTTAAGGAAAATATCCACATTGGGCACGGTGTAGTTTACATACTCGTCACTATCCTGAAGGGAATATTTCAGCGCACCGCTCGAGAGATTAAGAGTAAACTCATCCACCTCACCTGTACGGAACTGCTGTACAATCTGATAATACTGCGGCTTTTCGGCTTTGTTTCCGTCACCGACAAAATAAGCAAGAGAAAGCACCAGAAGCACGGGAATAATAATGTAGAGAAGATTACCCCACTTCTGATTGCCCGCATTCAGCGGCTTGTTACTGTTATTTTCCAATATATAATCACTCCTTATTTTGAATACACTTCCGGCTTAAGAATGCCGACAAAGGGTAAATTTCTGTATAATTCATTGTAGTCAAGACCGTAGCCGACGACAAAAGCATCGGGAACGGCTTTACCTGTATATTTAAGCTTGAGCTTCACATTCGGGTCTCTTCTTTCAGGCTTATCGAGAAGAGAACAGCAGGCTACGCTGCGGGGATTTCTTGCCTCGAGAACCATCATAAGCTTTTCGAGGGTTTTTCCACTGTCAAAGATGTCCTCGATTACGAGGATGTCATAATCTGTAATGTCATAGGTTATATCCTTGGTAATATTTACCACGCCTGCGGTGGCAGTACTGTTTCCGTAGTAGCTTTTGGCAGACATAAAGTCGATTTTACAGGGAATCGTGATTTTCTTCATAAGGTCGGACATAAAGCAGACCGAGCCTTTGAGAACGCAGACGAGAAGCAGGTTCTTACCTTTATAATCCTCATTGATCTGATCGGCGATTCTCTTTACGATTTCAGCTATTTCTTCCTCGGAGATAAGAATTTCCTTAATGTCGTTCAGCATAATTTACCCGTCCTTTTTAATTCGAAAAATTATTTTACTGTTTTCATCGGGGATGTAGGGTGAGTTAACTCCTACTCCCTCGATCCAAATTATATTCTCACCGTCACGCAGAACAGCGAGTCTGTTTCTTTCTTCAGGCGGAATTTTAAGCTCATTGAAAAGCTTTTTGAGGCTTTTGGTTACATTTCTCTTTCTGAAGGTAAATCTGTCACCCTCTTTACGGGGGGAAAGAGTAAGCTCACCTTTAATTTTATCGCCGTCAAAAGCACCGCAGACATCGAAATCCGCCTCGCTGACGGTGTAGACCCCGTAGGGACTCACGGCTTTTTTATCCTCAAAGACCGCTTCCCAAAAATCCGGTATTTTCTCTGTCGCCGCAAAGGTCAGCACCCCCCGCTTCACAGAAGCATACACACCGGCAGAAAGTTCCGCCTTACCGTCTCCTTTTTCGATAATCGAATTTACGAGCCCGGTATGTAAATGTAAGGGCTGTTTGGACATCCTTTCACCGAGAAGAATGAGAATAGCTCTCTTTCTCACTGCAGGATGAGCCTTCAGTAAGATTTCGGCGTCATAGCCCTCGTCCCTTTCTGCGCTGTCGAGCAAGGCGAGAGCAGATTTCTCCATAAAATCGTTTTCTTCCCCGAGAACCGTACAGGCGCGGGAAATATTTTTAACCGCACAGCTGTTAACCTTGGTGAAGGATGGAATAATATTATGTCTGATAAAATTACGGGTGTAATCATCAGTGAGATTTGTGCTGTCGGTCACATAGGGTATATTTTCAGTCTCACAGTAGGCTTCGATTTCTTCCCGTGTACAGAAAATGAGAGGTCTGATAATGTTCGGCTCCCTTTTAACGGGAATACCGCACAGACCCTTGACACCCGTACCGCGAAGAAGGTTATACACAGCGGTTTCGACGCTGTCGGAAAGAGTATGCGCTACTGCCACAGCGTCACAGTCCGCCTTTGCAAAGCACTCATAACGCACCCTTCTGCCGCATTCCTCGGTACCGATACCGAGCTGTGCAGAAAGTGAAGCCACATCAGCAGAATGTACTGTGAGCTCTATCCCCTTTTCACGGCAATAGTCTCTGACGAGCATTTCATCCCGCAGAGCCTCCTCACCTCTTAAGTTATGATTAATATGAACGGCTTTTATGATTATACCGTACTTATCCTTTAATGAACTTAAAATATGAAGAAGACACATCGAATCCGCGCCGCCGGAAACGCCGACAGCGACAGTCCTGACACCCTTCAGCAAACGGTATTTTTCAACTGTATCAATAACTTTACATATCATTTCTGATAGTCTCCAGATTTGAGAACAAGGTATAGTCACCGTTCCATGCCACCTTAACCGTGGTAGTAGGGCCGTGACGGTTTTTAGCGATGATGAACTCCGCTTCGTTTACGGCGGGTCTTTCCATTTCAGTAGGGCCGTCTTCCTTTTCAGCGGCATAATATTCATCTCTGTAAAGCATTATAACGATGTCGGCATCCTGCTCAATAGAGCCCGATTCACGAAGGTCGGAAAGCTGCGGCTTATGCGATTTACCTCTGCCCTCGGTGCTACGGGCAAGCTGTGCAAGAACAACGACGGGAATATTAAGGTCTTTAGCCATAAGCTTAAGATTTCGTGTGATTTCAGAAACCTCCTGAACACGGCTTTCCACTCTCGTACCGCTTTTCATAAGCTGAAGATAATCGACGAAAACCGCATCGACATCGCGCAGTCTTCTGATTCTCGATTTCATTTCCGATACGGTCATATTCGATGTATCGTCGAAATAAAGCTCACAGTTACTTAAAAGAGCTGTAGCCGTAGCAAGCTTCGCCCACTCGTCTCCCGAAATGTTACCCGTTCTCATCTTCGTGCTTTCGACTCTTGCCTCCGTGGAAAGAACTCTCTGTGCGAGCTGCTCCTTCGTCATTTCGAGAGAGAAAAACAGCACCTTCTTTTTACCCATCATCGCCGTGTTACGGGCAAGATTAAGGGCAAGACTGGTTTTACCCATAGCGGGTCGTGCACCGATAATGAGAAGGTCTGACCTGTTAAGACCCGTGATAGCCTTATCGAGATCCGTAAAGCCCGTGGTAAAGCCCTTATACTTGTCTCTGTCGGCAGAGCTCAGCTTCTGCAGCTTATCGTAAACCTCATTAACGATGATGTCGCCGATTTTAGTGGGGCCCTTCGAAACTCTGCCCTGTCTGATGTCATAAATCTGTTGCTCGGCCGATTCGAGAAGTGTGTCGGCAGGCTCGGCAGAGGACGAGGCCTCATCGATGATCCTTTTAGAAACATTGATGAGTGAGCGGATATGATATTTTTCGCGGATAATGACAGAATATTCTTCTACATTTTCCGTAGATGGAACTATCTGTGTCAGCTGAAAAAGATACTGCTTACCGCCCGCATCGTCGTAAATTTTTTCCTGCTTGAGCTTTTCGAGAACGATAAGAGGGTCGATTTTACCGCCCAGAGCATCAATCTCCTGCATAATGGTAAAAATAGCCTTATGCTGGGGAAGATAGAAATAGTCGGGCTTTACTATTATAAGAACCTGGGTAATGCAGGTCGGGTCGATGAGGATAGAGCCGAGAACAGCCTGCTCCGCTTCGAGAGAGTAAGGCATATTCACATCGTCAACTGACGAATAGCTGATGTGTTCTCCTGCCATTATTTTCACCTCTGTTTCTTTAAACTGTCTTTTGTCGGATTATTCGCCGACCATTACGAAAAGCTTCGCGGATATACCCTGATAAAGCTTAACCTCAAATTCGTAGGTACCGAACTGCTTGATGTCTTCGACTACAATCTTTCTTTTGTCTACCTTAATGCCGAAGTCAGCGGCGAGCTTTTCTGCGATTTCCTTACTGGTTACGGAGCCGAAAAGCTTACCGTTCTGTCCTGCCTTCGCAGTGAGGCGGAGAGTTTTACCCGAAATCTCCTCTGCATTCTTTTTGGCGGCGGCGGTTTCGGTAGCGATTCTGTATTTTTCGGCCTGCTCACGGTTTTTAAGCTCGGACATATTCTGTGCATTTGCTTCTACTGCGAGATTTTTAGGAAAAAGGAAATTTCTGGCATAACCGTCAGAAGCATTTACAAGCTCTCCCTTTTTACCTAATCCCTTTACATCCTGTTTTAAAACAACTTTCATTTTATATTACCTCCGTTATAAATTATCATAATAATCGTCTATAGCCTTTTTAAGAGTCTGTTTAGCCATTTCAAAGGTGATTTCACCGAGCTGACAGGCTGACATAGTCTGATGTCCTCCGCCGCCGAGACTTTCCATAATGAGCTGAACATTGATTTCACCGTAGGATCTGGCGGATATATTTATTCCGCCGTTCTGACTGAATACCACGAAGGAAGCCTTTATGCCCTCAATGTTAAGCATTTCGTCAGCCGCCTGGGAGGTAACAAGTCTGATTCCCTCAAATTCATTTTCTACATAAGAAACGGCACACTCTCTGTATTCCTGCGCCATATCAATGATGGAGTTCCTGTGGCGGAAAAGGTCCATATCGTTAGAAAAGAGCTTTTTGCACTCTACGGTGTTTGCTCCCCTCGAGCGAAGATAGGCTGCCGCCTCAAAGGTACGCACACCCGCTCTCAAAATAAAATTACGGGTGTCGAGCATAATTCCCGAAAGCAGAGCCGTGGCCTCGAAGCGCTTTATAACAGGCTCCTTATCCACATACTGTGCGATTTCGGCTACCATTTCAGAAGCCGACGAGGAGCCGGGAAGATGGTAAAACATAACCGTATCCTCCATATAGCCGACAGACTTTCTGTGATGGTCGATAACCATAACCTTTCTGACCTTATCCACAAGCTCGGGGCTTTCGGTAAACGCCTTTTTATGGGTATCGGTTATAATCAGGAGAGTATTATCGGTTATTTCCTCCTCTGCCTTTGAGGGATGTATGAGCTTCGCTCCTCCTTTTTCATCTCTGAAAAGCTCTACCAGCGGGCCGGCAAGAGTGTTCTTTTCGTTAATGATTATGTGTGAGGGCTTCGAGAAGTGCTCGGCTATGCTTAACATACCTACGCAGGAGCCGAAGGAGTCAAAGTCAGAAAATCTGTGACCCATAATGAGCACATTATCACAGTCGGAAATGATTTCCGCCATAGTTTTGGCAATAAGTCTGGTTCTGACCTTATTCCTTTTTTCATAGCCGGCAGTAACACCGCCGTAAAAGATATATTCGGTGTCCTTTTTGATAGCCACCTGGTCTCCGCCGCGGCTCTGCGCCATATCGAGAGCCTGCCGCGCGAAGGTATTAGCTTCGATAATGTCGTCGCTTTTACCTACACCTATGGAAAGAGAAATATCCGTGCTCTTTCCCTCGTAGGTAAAGCTTCGTACATCCTTGAGGACAGAGAATTTGTCGTTTATCATTCTCTGCAGATTTTTCTCCTCTGCGAAAATCAGCATACGCGCATTGGAAAATTTTCTGCACAGACAGCCGTAGGAGGTCGCCCAGTCATCTATCATCTGCTCGGTATAGCTGAAAATAGAGGTGCAGTCGCTTTCTTTGAAGTTCTGATAAACCTCGTCCGCATTATCTATTACCGTGAGAATAACCGACGGTCTCGAATCAAGATATTTCTTTTCCGTTTCCTTAAGATAGGTCTGGTTAAAGAAATAAATAAGATAGATTATCTCTCCGTCTCCGATGTCGATTTCATTAGTGAAAACGGAAAAATAATGATTATGTGCATAAACGGAGTAGCCGCGTCCCTCGAGCATATCGGAGATGCTGTCTTTTTCCAGCAGGGTCTGAATTTTACTGTCGCGGGTATCCTTGGTTATTTCGAAAGCAGAGCCAAAGCTGCTGTTAAACCAGATGATGGTGCCGTCACTCTCTACCACCACACAGGGTACGGTAAGCTTATCAAAGGCTTTTCCCGGCCCGAAATTAAGCTCATCGTAAACCGTGCTTATTTTACCGAGAAGCTTCGCATTTTTACGGCTGTGATAGGTAATCTTGCCCACCATCAGAGCGAAGGTAACCGCTAAGCCGATAACACCGACATTACGGTTATAAAAGGTTACTGCACCGAAAAAAGCATAGCACAGGGTAAAGGATATTAAAGACACATCATAGGCTTTCCATAATTTTTTCATTTTATATCTCCATAAGAATGGGTAAAATCATAGGACTTCTTTTCGTTCTTTCGTACATAAGTCTGGAAATGTCATCACGGATTCTGCCTTTAATGGCGCCCCAATCTCTTATATTTTTATCATAACAACGCATCAGCGTTTCGTATGCGGTATCTCTCGCATCACAGATAAGCTCCTCGGATTCCTTCACAAACACGAAGCCTCTCGAAACCACCTCGGGTCCCGAAACGAGCTCACCCGTCACTCCGTCAAGAGTAGCCACGACGATAATTATACCGTCTTCGGCCAGATGCTTTCTGTCACGGAGCACCACGGAGCCTACATCACCTACGCCCGAGCCGTCCACGAACACCTTACCTGCAGGAACATTTGCCACTGCTCTGATGTAATCGTCGCAGACCTCTACCTGCGTACCGTTATCAGCGAGAATAATATTCTTTTTATCGATGCCGATGGACACAGCAAGCTCTGCGTGCTTCTGGATGTGCTTCTGCTCACCGTGAACGGGAATAAAGTACTTCGGCTTTATGATGCTCAGCATAAGCTTGAGCTCCTCGCGGCAGGCGTGTCCCGAAACATGTACATCATACATTTTTTCGTAAACTACCTCGGCACCGAGCTTCATAAGCTCATTTACTACTCTTCCTACGGTTTTCTCGTTACCGGGAATGGGAGTAGCGGAAATGATAACATAATCGTTAGGACCTATGGCTACCTTTCTGTGATCGGAAAGAGCCATTCTCGTCAAAGCGGACATAGGCTCACCCTGACTGCCCGTGGTGATAAGCACTACCTGGTCATCGGTGTAGCGGTTAATCATATCGAGCTTTATGAGTATGCCGTCGGGCACCTTAAGATAACCGAGCTCCGCACTGATGGACACTACATTTTCGAGACTTCTGCCCGAAAGAGCCACCTTTCTGCCGAAGCGTTCTGCTACATTTATTATCTGCTGTACACGGTGGATATTCGAGGCAAAGGTAGCAACTATAATTCTTCGTTTCTGCGCCTTTCTGAAAAGAAGCTCGAAGGAATCGCCGACCTTTCTTTCGCTTTCCGTGTAGCCGGGTCTTTCGGCATTTGTGGAGTCGGCCATCATACAGAGGACACCCTCCTTACCCAGCTCGGAAAAACGGGAAATATCTATCATCCCGCCGTCAATGGGTGTGCTGTCAATTTTAAAGTCACCGGTGTGTACGATGGTACCGCCCTCGCACTTGATGGCAAAGCCGACAGCATCGGGAATGGAATGGTTTACGTGAATGAACTCTACCGTAAAGCCGTTAAGAGTAACGCTGTCCCCTGCCTTTACCACATTAAGCTTCACCGAGCCCATAAGTCCGTGCTCCTTAAGCTTACATTCGATAAGACCGTTTGTAAGTCGTGTGCTGTAGACCGGGATATTTACGCTCTTTAAAAGATAGGCAAGAGCACCGATATGGTCCTCATGACCGTGGGTGATGAAAATACCTCTCACCTTGTCGGCATTTTTTTCGATGTAGGAAAAATCGGGAATTACGAGGTCGATGCCCGGCATATCCTCATCAGGGAAGGCAAGACCGCAGTCCACGAGAATAATATCGTTTTTATATTCGAAAAGAGTTATATTTTTACCTACCTCGTTAAGACCGCCGAGAAAGGCAATTTTAACGGGACTTGCCTTTTTCTTGCTCTTATTCTGATTTGAACCCTTACGCTTTGAATTTGCTTCGGTCTGCGTCTTTTTCTTTTTAAAATTAAAGGGCTTATTCGATTTATTTTTAACTGCCGTATTTTTGGCCGTGCTCTGCTGCTTCTGATTTTGTTTGGAGGTCTGCTTGGTTTTCTGACCGTTATTTGTTTTTAGGTTTTTTTCGCTCATTTTGAATAAAATTCACTCCTTTGTCAATTTGTTTAAATATATGTGCGTGATTAATTTTCCGAATTTGTCAATATCTGCCCATAGTAAGGCATTATTAGATATAATACTATTTTTTCTCTGTTATGTCAAGAAATTAATGAGATTTTAACTTTATATTATGCGACATCGATTTATCTCTTGACAAAAGGCAGGGATAATAAGTAAAATAAGCATAAGGATTACGAAAGGAAGTTTTCACATGACGGTCGGCAGTATATTCAAAAAACTGAAAAAATTATTTCTGCGTATAAGAAGCCGCTTATTGACGGAATTTACTATAATTTACCTTTATCCGATGATATATAAGCATCATTCGGGACAGCCTCTCGACACGGGAAAGGTAATTTTCATAGAGTCCCGTCTTGCCGAGCTTTCAAACAGCTTCCGTGTTATCTACGGCACTCTCGAAAGAGAGACTGATTACAGATTAAACATCCACTATCTGCGTAAAACCTTTGTTTCCGATTTCGAATATATAAAAAACTGCTGCAGACTGCTGAAGGATATGGCTACGGCTAAATATGTCTTTATGGATGAGGCGACACATATTTTCGCCGGAATCAGATTAAGGAAAGAAACCGAGCTCGTCCAGCTCTGGCACGGCTGCGGTGCCTTCAAAAGATTCGGCTACAGCGTCACCGACGGAGCCTTCGGCGCTTCACAGAGAGCGAAGACAAGATACCCCGTTCACACGAATTACACGCTTGTCACCGTCAGCAGCGAGGAGGTCATCCCCCACTTCGAGGAGGCTATGAGACTGCAGGGTAAAAATACGGTTATGGCTACAGGTGTCAGCAGAACCGATGTTTTCCTCGACGAGAGCTTTATCCGCGCCTCACGAAGCAAGCTAACGGAGCTGATACCCGAAGCTGACGGAAAAAAAATCATCCTTTACGCCCCCACCTTCCGCGGAAATGTGGAGAATGCACTTGCCCCCGATGAGCTCGACATAAACAGTATGGCTGACGCACTCTCGGACGATTACATACTGATAATCAAGCAACATCCCCTCGTAAGAGTCCGCCCCGATATACCGCAGGGCTTCGCTTATGACCTTTCGGATAAAATGAGCGTCGATGAACTTATCTGTGTCAGCGACATCTGTATTTCAGATTATTCATCACTCGTTTTCGAGTACTCCCTTTTCGAAAGACCGATGATTTTCTTCGCTTATGATTTGGAGGAATACTTCGACAGCCGTGGCTTCTACTACGATTACGCAGAGCTTGCCCCCGGACCTGTTTTTAAAAGCACGGAGGATATTATCAGCTATATTCTGGACATAGAGAAGCTGTTTGATAAAAGCAGGGTTACAGCCTTCCGCAATAAGTTTATGAGTGCCTGTGACGGCAATTCTACAAAAAGAATAATCGACCGTGTTTTCGGAAATGAATACGGAAAGCATAAAAGAAAATAATATCAAATATGACCCTTCGTATTGACAAAATAATCTTTTTATGTACAATATATTCGTTAATCCGCAATTAATTATTTAAGAAAGGATGTTTCAAATATGGGTATTAAAAGTGCACTTCAGAGCACATTTCTTTACACCATCTACCTTTTCTTCGTAAAATATGCCAGAAAAACCGCAAAGTTTTTCAGAAAGAAGACTAAGAAATTTAAAAAGAAGGTAAAAAGCTTTTTAAAGAGAATCAGAAAGTTTTTCAGAGGTAAGTATAACCGCCTTTACACCGAATATGTAATCGCGCATCTTTACCCCTCTATTTATAAGAAATACTCGAAGCTACCCGTAGATGAGAAAAAGGTAGTTTTCATCGAAATCAGACTTCCGAAGCTTACTAACAGCTTCCAGCTTATGTACGATAATCTTTATGCAAACACCGATTTCGACATCCATTGTCACTTCTTAAGAAACACCTTCGTAACCCGAAAGGAATACCGCGAAAGATGCAAGGCTATGATCCGCGACATCGCTACGGCAAAGTATATTTTCTTCGACGAGGCAACAAATGTTACGGGCAGATTCGTAACGAGACCAGAAACGGTTATCACACAGCTCTGGCACGGCTGCGGTGCCTTTAAAAAATTCGGCTTCAGTACTGCCGATGCTATTTTCGGCGCTTCCAGACAGGATATGGAAAGATACCCCTTTAACCGCAACTATACTCATGTAACCGTCAGCAGTCCCGAAGTAATCTGGGCTTATGAGGAGGCTATGCAGTATTCTCACGAAAGCGGTGTGGTAAAGGCTCTCGGCAGCAGCCGTACAGACATTTTCTACGATAAGGATTTCATCAGCAAATCCTACGATATTCTTTACGAGCGCTTCCCTGCCGCCAGGGACAAAAAGGTTATTCTCTATGCTCCCACCTTCCGCGGACGAGTAGCCAAGGCAAAGTCTCCTAATGTTCTCAACCTTACTATGCTTCACGAGGCTCTCGGCGACGAATATGTGGTTATTATGAAGCACCATCCCCTCGTAAGAAAGAGACCCGCCATTCCCGAGGAGCTTATCGGTAGCTTTGCAGTCGATTTTACGGACGATATGAGCATCGAATCCCTTCTCTGCGTAAGTGACATCTGCATTTCAGACTATTCCTCACTTATTTTCGAATACTCACTTTTCGAAAGACCGATGATTTTCCTGGCTCACGACCTCGAAAACTTCTTCGACTGGAGAGGCTTCTACTACGATTATGACGAGCTTACTCCCGGACCTATCGTTTCCACTAACGAAGAAATAATCGATTATGTGAAAAACATAAAGGAAAATTTCAACAAGCAGGAAGTTATCGATTTCAAAAATAAATTTATGAGCGCCTGTGACGGCAATGCCACACAGAGAATTATCGACATGGCTATGGGCGAGGATTATCAGAAATTTAAAAAGGCCTCTCCCCTTCCGAAGGATGATTACCATCTCATTCCGAGTGCAGATGATTTCGAGGAGCTGCTGAAAAAAATCTGATCATCCTGTAGCTTTCTTTAACATTCAAGCAGATATGTTTCATCGGTAAAAAATGAACATATCTGCTTTCTTTTTCGCTCTTTACCTAATCTGAATTTCTGCTTAAACATTGACAATTATCTGCTTTTACTGTATACTTAATCGGTAAGGCGGATTATTTCCGTATCCTGCAAATAAAATAAGAGGTGATTACAAATGATATATGCAGTTATTGCCGCAGGCGGTATCGGAAGCAGAATGGGTAATGTAGAAAAGCCCAAGCAGTACATTACTTTAAAGGACAAGCCTATTATCGCCCACACAGTTGAGAAATTTTATGTTAACGATTGCTTTAAGAAAATAATTATCCTCTGCCCCGAGCAGTGGGTAAACCACACTAAATCTATCCTCAAAAAGCATCTTCCCGAGGATGAGCGCGTAGTCGTTCTTCAGGGCGGCAGCACACGAAACGAAACCATTATGAATGCCGTCAGATTCATTGAGGAAACCGACGGTCTCGACGATGAAACCATCATCGTTACTCACGATGCTGTCAGACCCTTCGTTTCAGCCCGTATCATCACCGAAAACATCGAGGGTGCTCTCAAATACGGTGCTACAGATACGGTAGTTCCCGCTACAGATACCATCGTAGAGAGTCAGAACGGTAAGGTTATCAGTAACATTCCCGACAGAAGCAAGCTTTATCAGGGACAGACTCCCCAGGCCTTTAAGGCAAAGCTTCTCAAGGACTTATATTACAGCCTTACGGAAGAAGAAAAGGACATCCTTACCGATGCCTGTAAAATTTTCAGTATGAAGGGACACGATGTACACCTTATCGACGGTGAGGTTCATAACATCAAAATCACCTATCCGTACGATTTGAGAGTGGCAAAGGCACTTTTAGACGAAGAAATCAAATAATTCTGAAAGGAAAAGTCAATGCTTAATACAGTATTCAGATTAACACAACCGAGAAAAATAGAAATCGCTTTCAGCGAAATCGACATTTTCAGCGGTAATATAATAGTAAGACCTACCTATCTTTCTATCTGTAACGCAGACCAGCGATACTTCCAGGGCACCAGAGACCCGAAGGCTTTGGCTGAAAAGCTTCCTATGGCTCTCATTCACGAGGCTGTCGGCGAAGTAGTCTACTCCCCCGATAAGGACTTCAAGCCCGGTGATTTCGTAGTTATGATTCCCAATACTCCCGTAGAAACAGATAAAATCATCGCTGAAAATTATCTGCGCTCGAGTAAATTCAGAGCCAGCGGCTTCGACGGCTTTATGCAGGAATATGTTTCCATCAGCGCCGACAGATTAGTTAAGCTTCCCGCTGACATTAATCCCGCTGTAGCCTCCTTTACTGAAATCGTCTCCGTAAGCGTTCACGCTATCCGACGCTTTATGAAGTTCTCTCACGAAAGAAGAGAAGCTATCGGTGTTTGGGGTGACGGTAACTTAAGCTACATCACCTGTGTGTTCTTAAGAAAGTTTTTCCCCGATGCAAAAATTTATGTTTTCGGTGTCGTTCCTAAAAAGCTCGCAGACTTCACCTTTGTGGATGAAACCTATCTTACTACGGAAATACCCGAGGATATGAAGTTTGACCACGCCTTCGAATGTGTAGGCGGAAACGGCTCACAGATAGCTATTAACCAGATTATCGACTACATCAAGCCCGAAGGCACCATTTCCATTTTAGGCGTAAGCGAATATCCTGTACCCATTAACACCAGAATGGTGCTCGAAAAGGGTCTGCGTATTTTCGGCAGCAGCAGAAGCGGACGCGAGGATTTCGTTAAGACAGTCGAAATGTATAAGGAATTTCCCGACATAGTAGAATACTTGAGTCATATGGTCGGCTATGTTAAGCCCGTACGAAGCATCAAGGATATGATGGAGGCCTTTGACCTCGATATTAACAAATCCTTCGGTAAAACCGTTATGAAATGGGAAAAGTAAAGGCTAAACGAAAAAAGTGTCTGTAAAGATACAGACTGAATAAGCCAAGATAAACAGAGGGCTTCTACAGATTTTTAAATTCGTAGAAGCCCTTTAAAGCATTCAAAAAGCATAAACAAACCGCAAAAACTGTGTTTTTGCGGTTTGTCAATTATGCACATTTTATCAGTATAAAGTACAGATTAAAGTCCTGTCTTTTCTCTGATGTAGTTTCTGGCGAGAACTGCATATTCGTAGGGGTTAGCTACAGCAGGATCCTGCTCTGCCTCTACTACTACCCAGCCTTCATAGCCTGCCTCGTCGAGGACATCGAAAACGGGTGTGAAATCGAAGTCACCGTCACCGGGAACGGTGAAGGAGCCTGCACGGACAGAATCAAGGAAGCTGTAGCCCTTAACCTTGGCATCCTCGATAACAGCTTTACGGATGCTTTTAAGATGAACGTGCTTAACTCTGTTTACATACTTTTTAAGTACGCCGATTACATCCTCACCGCTGAAAGAAAGATGACCTGTGTCGAAAAGAAGATAAACAAGGTCGGGGTCGGTGATTTCCATAAGCTTATCGATTTCTTCAGCCGTCTGAACACCTGTACCCATATGGTGATGTACAGTGAAATACATACCCTTTTCCTTGGCAAGTCTGCCCATTTCGTTGAAGCCCTTTGCGATGAGCTCCCACTGCTCGTCAGTGTAAACGGGCTTCTCACCGAAAATGCTTACATCCTTACCCTGGATGCTGTTACCCTGCTCTGAAGCACCGATAACCTTTGCGCCGAGAGCGTGAAGAAAATCTCTGTGCTTGATGAAGGCTTCGATAGTAGCCTCGTAGCCCTCTGAAAGAAGGAGCGAGGAGAACCATGCGTTACAGATTCTCATACCGCGCACCTCGAGCTTATGCTTGAGAGTTTCTACATCCTTGGGATATTTGTTACCGATTTCGCTGCCTGTGAAGCCTGCAAGTGCCATTTCGCTGACACACTGCTCAAAGGTGTTTTCTGCACCGAGATCTGGCATATCGTCGTTTGTCCATGCGATGGGAGCTATGGCAAGATTAACTTTTTCTTTGTTAAGCATTTTAATTTCTCCTTTTATTAATATAAGCGGGCCTTTTCTATGTTGGCCTTCATTTCCTCGTAGCATTCGTGTACTCTTTCGCTTTCGGAAACCTCTGCTACGCCTACTCTCCACCAGGAATCGTAGCCGTCAGTCATCGACTTATGTGCTACCTTGATGTCAAAGAGAGTGGGTACAGTCTGCTTTTTAGCGTCCTCGAGTGCCTCGTAAAGCTCTTTATCAGTGGTTATTCTGTAAGCCCTACAGCCGTAGCCTTCAGCTATTTTAGCATAATCGGTGTAAATTACCTCGCCGTCGAGGAAGCCGCTCTCGGTTCTTCTGGTAAATCTTGTTCCGAAGGTGTCGGTTCCCTGGCCGTTCTGAAGATTTTCTATGCAGCCCCAGCCGCTGTTATCAAAGAGCATAATATTGATTTTTTTGTTTTCCTGGACAGCAGTGTAGAGCTCGCTGTGAAGCATCAGGAAGGAGCCGTCACCAACCATAGAGTAAACCTCCTTATCGGGAGCAGCTAATTTGGCGCCCAGAGCACCGCAGATTTCGTATCCCATACAGGAGAAGCCGTACTCTACATGATAGGTATAGGGAGCCTTTGATTTCCAGATTCTCTGCAGACATCCGGGAAGTGAGCCCGAGGAGCCGATAACGATAGAATCGTCAGCGATAACCTCATTGATTACGCCGAGAGCTCTCATCTGGGAAAGAACACCGTCCACGGCGGGAGCGTTATAGCAGCGTGTAATTTCAGCGTCAAAGGACACCTTCGCCTCTGCTATCTCTGTGGTCCACTTTGATTTGTAGCCGTCGAGCTTCGCCATAATAGCCTCTACAGCCATTTTAGCGTCGGCAATCACGGCAGTGGAGTCCATTTTAAATGCATCGAAGGAGCATACATTTACGGAAAGCATCTTAACATCGGGATTACTGAAGCCCCATTTGGAGCAGGTGGTAAAGTCAGTAAGTCTGGTGCCGACGGCGATAACAAGATCCGTCTTTTTAGCTATGGCGTTAGCTGCGGCACCGCCCGTTACACCGCATCCTCCCATATTCAGAGGATGAGCATAGGGTATCTGTCCCTTACCGGCCTGGGTTTCGCCGATGGGGATATTATACTTTTCAGCCATAGCCAGAACTGACTCGTAGCTTTCGGAATAAGTAACACCGCCACCTACGATAATCATAGGCTTCTCGGCATTTTTTATCATTTCTGCGGCTGCTTCGATTTCTCTGTCAGAAGGAACTCTCCTGTCCATATACCATACTCTCTTCTGTAAGAAGTAGTCGGGATAATCGAAGGCCTCCGCCTCTACATCCTGGGGCATAGCGATGCAGACAGCACCTGTATCAGCGGCATCGGTAAGAACACGCATAGCATTGATGCAGGCTGTCATAAGCTGCTCGGGGCGCTCAATTCTGTCCCAGTACTTACAAACGGCGCGGAAAGCATCGTTTGAAGTGGTCGAATAAGAATGAGGCTGCTCTACCTGCTGTAAAACAGGGTCGGGCTGACGGCAGGCAAAGGTATCACCGGGAAGAACGAGAAGGGGTATTCTGTTCGCAGTAGCCGTACCGCAGGCAGTAACCATATTAAGAGCACCGGGACCGATGGAGGAGGTGCAGGGAATAATCTTTCGTCTGTTATTCTGCTTGGCAAAGGCGATAGCCGCGTGAGCCATACCCTGCTCATTATGTCCCTGATAATATGTAAGATTATGTCCGCCCTGCTCGAGAGCCTGACCGATACCTACTACACAGCCGTGACCGAAAATACCGAAAATACCGTCTACAAACTTCGTTTCCTTTCCGTCGAAGCTGACATACTGATTATCGAGAAACTTAACAAGAGCCTGTGCCATTGTAAGACGCATAATAATCAATCCTTTCTGAAATAAAATCTCTTATTAAACACTTCAAGGAGTGCATTTTACTGCACTCCCAAAGAGCAAATTACATAATTTCGGAAATTTTAACGGGTCTGCCTTCCTTAACGGATTTCTTTGCGGCAAGAGCAACAAGAATAGAGTTAAGACCGTCAAGGCCTGTGGTGGGTGTGGGCTTGTCGTTAAGAACTGCATCGACAAACTGAACCATTTCATCACGGAAGGACTGCATATATCTCTCGAGGAAGAAATAAAGAGGCTTATCTGTGGTAACACCGTCACTGTTCATAACGGTAACATTTGTGGGTGTGTCATTAGAGGCCATAGCGGCACCGAGCGAGCCGAAGACCTCGATTCTCTGGTCGTAGCCGTAAGCGGCACGGCGGCTGTTATCGATAACACCGAGAGCACCGTTTTCAAACTTAAGGTTAATGATAGCTGTGTCAACATCACCTGCTTCACCGATAGCGGGGTCTACGAGACAGGTAGCGCTGGCATAAACCTCCGTAACATCACTGCCGGCGAGGAAGCGTGCCATATCGAAATCGTGAATAGTCATATCGAGGAACATACCGCCGGAAACTGCGGCATATTCTGCCGGAGGAGGCTCGGGGTCGCGGGAGGTAATTTTAATGAGCTCGAGATTACCTACCTTGCCCTCGTTAATGAGTGAGCGTACATGGGCGAAGTTATGGTCAAAGCGTCGGTTAAAGCCCACCTGAAGCTTAACGCCTGCTTCAGCCACAGCGTCGATAACTGCCTTTACCTTTTCGGGAGTGAGGTCTACAGGCTTTTCGCAGAATACGTGCTTTCCTGCCTTTGCGGCCTCGATAGAGATGTCAGCGTGTGTGTCAGTGGAAGAGCAGACCAGAACTGCATCAATAGCTTCGTCAGCGAGCATTTCCTTATAGTCTGCATAAACCTTTTCGATGCCGTATTTGTCAGCAAGCTCCTGTAAGCCGTCCTTAAAAACATCTGTGATGCCAAGAACCTTCGCAGTCGGTACATTATATGTAATGGACTGCATGTGAACCTTACCGATACGGCCTGCACCGATAATACCGATGTTTAACTGTTTCATATTTTACATCCTCCGTTATTGTGGAAATAGAATTTCGTGCTGATGCACCATTCTGTGTAAGTATAACACAAAGAACATCCGAATTTCAATAAAAACACAGATGTTCTTTGAAAAAAATATTATTTTTTTTACTTAACGGGAATAATACAGAACTCAAATTCGAGCTCATCCTTAAGATATACCCTGTACTGCTTGAGTGTATTAGGACCGCAGCTGTTTGAGCCTGTGCCTCTCATAAAGCCGTCGATGTTCACCGAAACGAAATCCTCCTGCTTTATATCCTCGGTATGCTTTGCCTTTTCGAGAGCTTCATTACTGTAATTATGCGCGCTGAAGGAGAAGGGCTTTTCCGAGGCGGCGAACATAAGTCCCCTGCCCTCACCGTCGGTAAGCTTCATATAATGGCATTCGCCGTGATTACCGTTATCCTGCGGTCTGATGTAAGAGACATCGAGTCCGTCCACATCGGATTTATAAATACCCATTATGCTCTGCTCTCTGAAATCGGGAAGGTTTTCGAGTTCACCGAGACCGAAATATTCTACATTCTGCAGCTCTTTACCAAGCTTTACATTTACACCGAAGCGAGGAAGCTCCACAGCCTTCAGATGGCGTCTGATAAACTCGAGCTCTGCCTTAACGCGAATCTTGCCGTCGGGATAAATCCTGTATTTGAGCTCAAACTCGTAAACGGGCTTGTTTTTACAACAGAGATTCCATTCCGTTTTAATCTTAACCAGACCGTCTCTTTCTTTGCATTTGATTTCTTTGAAAACGGGTGTGAGAGCATCAAAGCCCTGCTTTTTCCAGCCCTTGACGATGTTTCTGTCGTTATCGAGATAGGCTCGGTAGATATTTGCGCTGAAGCCCTTCGGGTCGGCTATAAGCTCCCTGTCACCGAGCAGATAGCTTACGAGAGAACCGTCCTTTTTAGAGAAGCTTACGGCTCCCTGACCGAAATTAACCGAATATCTGTCCTTACTCTGAATAACCTCGAGCTTACCTTCGCAGGAAAAGTCCGTCTCGCCTATTTTCTCGTTAAGAGCAAGCTGCTCCTTCGCTATTTCCTCTCCCTGCAGATTTTTATAGATAAATGTAATACGGTAATCCTTATCCTTGCCCGCGGACTTATGCTCTACGGTAACCGATCTGCTCTCGAGAGGAGGAACATTCAGCTCTATGTCACCGCTTTCGGCTACTGCACCGTCTTCGAGAAGCTCGTAAGAAATCTTTATGTCGGAGGAATCGGTAAAGGCCTTCGTGTTTCTGAAGGAATAGATGTTTTCACCCGTTCTTTCGCAGCGCAGAGGACGGTAAACATTTTTCATTTCATAAGCGCCCGTATGCGGTGTTCTGTCGGGGTAAACGAGTCCGTCCACGCAGAAATTATCATCGTGGATTTTTTCGCCGTGGTCACCGCCGTAGGTGTATTTATACTTGCCGTTTTCGTGATAAACGCTGTGGTCGGCCCACTCCCAGATGCATCCGCCCGTGAGATTTTCGTATGTATAAATAAGCTGCCAATAATCCTCCAGCGAGCCAGGGCCCACACCCATAGCGTGACAGTATTCGCAAAGAAAATGAGGCTTGTTTTTATATCTTTTACCTAACTTATGATCACCGATTTTTTTCAGAAGCGCGGGAACCTGATACATTTCGGAAATGACATCGTAGGAGCCTCGCGGTGTTCTGATAGCACCCTCATAATGAACGGGAATATCCGTTACCGTCTTAAGCTGCTTACAGCATTCGTCGTGATTTTTCCAGCCGCCCGACTCATTACCGAGACTCCACATAGTGACACAGGGATGATTTTTGTCTCTTTCGAACATTCTCATTACTCTGTCATCATAGCGTGGCAACCATTTTTTATCATTACTGATAATATTAGGCTTACCGGTAAACATCAGCTTATCATTGAACTGTGTTCCGTGAGTTTCGATGTCAGCCTCGTCAATAACGTAAAGGCCGTACTCATCGCAAAGCTGAAGCAGAACTGGGTCGGGAGGATAATGGGAGGTTCTCACAGCGTTTACATTGAGCTTTTTCATTAGCTGAACATCCTTAAGAATATCCTCCGCGCTCATAACATAACCTGTTTTTTCGTGGGTATCGTGATGGTTTACGCCCTTGAATTTAATGAGCTTTCCGTTAAACAGGAATCTCTCCCCGTCTATTTTAACGGTTTTAAAGCCGATATTATGCTTTACGCACTGTAAAACCTCCTCGCCTCTTTTAAGAGAGATGAGAAGAGTGTAAAGCTCGGGAGTTTCGGCAGTCCAGCGCTTTACATTAAGAACACCGAAATCAAGGCTTACCTTATGCGCGGCGGCGGTCTCCGTCACGGCGATAACCTCACCGTCCCTTATAAGCTCGGCACAGACGGCTTCTCCGCTGAAGCTGTCACCGCAAAGCTCCGTACTTACGGCAAGAGAATAGCCCTCGGATTTTTCTTCCGTTTCGGCACGGAAATCGAAAATATAGCCGGCAGGATTTTCCGTTATGTAAACGTCTCTGAAAATACCGTTTTCTCTGAACATATCCTGGCATTCGAGATAAGTACCGTTACACCATTTACTTACAATGGCCAGAAGCTCGTTTTCGCCCTCGATTACGAAGTCCTTAAGAGAAAATTCAGCGCTGTTATGGCTACCCTCACTGTAGCCGACATATCTGCCGTTTACATAAAGAGTAAGGGATGAGCATACACCGAGGAAGGTAATAATCGGATTTGACTTATCGGCTACGGTGAATTTCTTAAAATAAACACCTGCGGACATCTCCTCGGGCACATTCGGCAGCGTCATGGGAAATTCATATCTCGTGTTAAGATAACAGGGGTTTTCATAACCCGTTCTTTGCCAGGTTGACGGTACCTTTATGTCGTCAAAGCTCATAGTATCCGTATCGATTACTGCAGGCAGACGCGAAATTTTTTCGAAATACCTGAACTTCCAATCACCGGATATTACGGTAACCCTGTCACTTGAATACCTCTCCGTAAGAGCAGTTTGCGAAAGAAGCGCTTCTTTGTCGCTGTAAGGAATAAAATAGCTTCTTCCGGACAGCTTATTCTGCTCGAAAACATCAAAGTCATTGATTTTTAATTTTTTAATCTGATACTTCATATTTTTCCCGAGAACAAAAGTGTTCTATCCTTTCTGAAAAGTTCCTTTATATTATACCACAGTGCTGTCTTCATTTCAACAGTAAAATCATTTGATTTTTACAGTTTTCACCTTACTGTAGGCTCCGTAAAGTCTTTCGGAAGAGACAGTTTTATATGCACGGATTCTGAATTTATAGGTTTTACCGCTCTTGAGACCCTTTACAGTCTTTTTATTTCCGCTGACCTTTACGGTTTTTACGCTGTCTCCCCTGCTGAAGCTGTCCGCGGTGTAGGAAAGCTCATATCCGCTGACCCGTGAAAGCTTTTTCCATTGAAGACTTGCCTCATATTTTTTCGGCGATGTCACCTTGGTAAAGGATGCCCGAGACGGCTTCGTGCAGACAGAAACAGTTTTACCTGCGCTGCTCTGACCGTCTTGCCCCACAGCATAGATTTTAAAGTAATATTTGCAGGCTGACTTCAGATTTTTAACGGAAGCAGAGGTCTTTTTCAGGGTTACCGTCTTCCATTTCTTTTTATCTGTGCTGTACAAAAGCTTATATGAAGCGGCACCCTCCGATTTTTTCCACACCAAATTAACGGTAGCCGTGCCGCGGGATTTCACCTTAAAGCCGCTGACCTTTCCCGGAGCCTTGCCAACCGACATAAGCTTCGGCAGACTTTTACTGCCGAGTGAGCATCCGCATACACGGCACGAAAACACCAAAACACCCTTTTTACTGTATGTCGGCTGACTTTTAATTACTCCGCCGTCGGACAGATGCTCAAGTGTCTGCCTGATATTATCCTTATAGCTGTCACCGCAGACCGTGCAGGTGTAAAGGTCATAGCCCTGCGAGGTACAGGTGGGATTTTTACGGGTTTTTCTGTAGCTGTGAGGAACGGTCTGTGTGGGCACCCGCTTGCTTCTGTAGCACACGGTGCAGAAATAAACCTTTTCGCCCTCGCTGATACAGGTAGCCTTTTTCTCGCTGACAAAAGTGAGACTGCACTTCTCCTTACCGTTCACGCCCGACGAAGCAGTGCCCACGGCACCGCAGTTATTAAGGCAACGGTAGGAATGAGTGAAACCGTCATTTATCACTATGTTTCCGTTGCTTTCGTCCGCAGTGAAATCGTGACTGCATTGTGCACAGACGGAAAAGGCTGAAAGCAGTACAAGGAAAGCTGTCAGCAGTATTATTTCTGAAAATTTTCTGAACATACGATTCGCACCTCACATATTCGATACCCTGATTATACATCATCAGTCAAAAACCGTCAATTTGCTTCATTAAAATCCAATTCCAATAAATGTAACTGTTAAAACTAACGCCTCGGGTCAATAATTATTTTAACGGATATTTGTGGGGGTATTAGCAGTTGAACTATTATAACAAAGTGGAAATATGCGGAATAGACACCTCAAAGCTGAAAACCTTAAGCGAGAAGGAAATAACAGAGCTGATGATAAAAGCTAAAGGCGGAGATAAAAGAGCAAGAGAAGAGCTGATAAACGGAAATCTGCGGCTGGTTTTAAGTGTAATCCAGCGCTTCACCTCCCGAGGAGAAAACATCGATGATTTGTTTCAGGTGGGCTGCATAGGACTCATAAAGGCTATCGATAATTTCGACACAAGCCTTAATCTGCGCTTCAGCACCTACGGTGTGCCGATGATTATAGGTGAAATCAGAAGATACCTGCGGGATTATAATCCCATCAGAGTCAGCCGCTCAATAAGAGATACCGCATACCACGCTATGCAGGTAAAGGAGCAGATAATAAACGAAACGCAGAAGGAGCCGACAGTGGAGGAAATCGCGGAAAGATTAGGAGTAAAGAGAGAAAATGTGGTAATTGCCCTCGAGGCTATAGTTGACCCGGTTTCACTTTACGAGCCCGTTTATTACGATGCGGGAGACACCATTTATGTTATGGATCAGATCGGCGACAGTAACAGTGATGTAAACTGGATAGACGAAATCCTGCTGAAAAAATCGATTAATGACCTCGGCGAAAGAGAAAAGCGCATACTATCTCTCCGATTTATGAACGGTATGACACAAACGGAGGTCGCCAAGGAAATCGGCATATCACAGGCACAGGTTTCAAGGCTCGAAAAGGGCGCGATGGATAAAATCAAAAGTCACCATAAGATTTATATATAAACCAAAAGAGGCTCACGCCTCTTTTAATTATTTAAGCTTTTCCCCGGAAAAGGTGTAGGGTAAAATATCACCGAGAGTCAGCGAAAGATATTCGTCACCGTTTTTACCGATGAGCACGCGGAAGCTCTCGTCACAGAACTCCGCCATTACCTGTCTGCACACACCGCAGGGAGTAAAGTAATCCTTGAAATTCAGATTTTTACCTCCGACGACAGCGATAGCCGAAAACTCTCTTTCACCTTCGCTGACAGCCTTAAAAAATGCCGTCCTTTCAGCACAGTTAGTAGGTCCGTAAGCGGCATTTTCGATATTACAGCCGAGATAAACCTTACCGCTTTCAGTAAGTAATGCCGCGCCTACCGTGTACCCCGAATAGGGCACATAGGCATTTTCGGCGGCTTTTTTGGCTAAAGAAATAAGCTCTGAATCCTTCATTTTAATCACCCGTTATTTCATTTTTAAAGCTTTCTCCGCTGATTCCGTTTTCTGCACCGAAGAAATCAGCTATTGTTTTACCAATATCCGCGAAGGTTTTCCGTGTGCCGAGATTTACGCTTTTGATTCCTTCGCCGTAAACGATGAGAGGCACATACTCTCTCGAATGGTCCGTACTTGCGGTAAGCGGGTCACAGCCGTGGTCAGCGGTAATGAACAAAAGGTCGCCCGGTCTCATTTTACTTTTGAAATCAGTTAACCATAAGTCAAATTCCGTAAGAGCCCTCGCATAACCGTCCGCATCGTTACGGTGACCGAACTGCATATCGAAGTCCACGAGATTAGTGAAGCAGAGACCCTTGAAATCCGTCTGCTGGAGCTCCGATGTAAGCCTCATTCCGTCTGCGTTTGATTTGGTCGGATTCGACCTTTTAAAGCCCTTGCCTGCGAATATATCGTAAATTTTACCGACGGGAATCACATCGTATCTCTTATGGGAAAGAGCATCGATAACCGTGTCCCTCGGCGGCACAAGAGAGTAATCGTGACGGTTCGGAGTTCTCTTATAATCGGGATATTCGCCCGTAAAGGGTCTGGCTATTACGCGACCCACGGCGTGCTCACCCGTAAGGATTTCTCTGGCCTTTTCACAGCAGGAATAAAGCTCATCGAGAGGAACCGTCTGCTCGTGCGCCGCTATCTGAAAAACGCTGTCAGCGGAGGTGTAAACAATGAGTTTTCCTGTTTCCTGATGCTCTCTGCCGTAATCCTCGATTACCTTTGTGCCCGAGTAAGGCTTATTGCAAAGCACTCCCCTTCCCGTAGCCTCCGTAAACCTCTCCAGTATCTCCTCGGGAAAGCCGTAGGGATAAGTCGGAAAGGGCTTTTCGGAGATAATACCCGCTATTTCCCAGTGTCCCGTGGTGGTATCCTTGCCCTTTGAAGCCTCGGCAAATCTGCCGTAAGCGCTGTCGGGTGAAGGACAGCCACAGTCATAGTCTATTCCGTCGATGTTAAAAAGTCCGCTTCTTTTAAGCTCGGGCACAGAAAAACCGTCCCTGTTATAGCAAGCCTTTAATGTGTTACTTCCTTCGTCGCCGTAAAGGTGTGCATCGGGCATTTCGCCGATACCCACACTGTCGAGGACGATTAAAAAGATTCGTTCAGCTTTCATAGTTACTCCGATAAAAAAATTAGTCTTTGTCCATTCTGACTGCCACTTCCAGGGCAATCCTCATCATATCCGTAAAGGTGTTCTGTCTTTCCTCTGCGGTGCAGGCCTCACCCGTAAAAGGCATATCCGAAACGGTGCAGATAGCAAGCGCTCTTTTTCCCGCTCGCATAGCATTCAGATAAAGTGCCGCCGCCTCCATTTCCACTGCAAGCGAGCCCGCATTTGCCCATTTTCTGTTACACTCTTCATCGAAATCGTAAAAGGTATCCGACGAATAAAGATTACCTACCTTAATATCGAGACCGAGCTCACCCGCGCACGCTACTGCGTCCGTCAGAAGCTCAAAGGAGCAGGTAGGAGCTATAGTTCCCGTAACACCGAACTGCGAGGCAAAGTTAGAGTTTGTGTTCGCACCGATACCTGCTACGATGTCACGGAGCCTGACCTTATCGGAAAGACCGCCGGCAGAGCCGACCCGTATAATGTTTTCCACACCGAAAAAGTTATAAAGCTCGTGGGAATAAATGCCTATCGAAGGCATACCCATACCGCTGGCCATAACCGAAACCTTGTGTCCCTTATAAGTGCCTGTGTACCCCTGTATGCCTCTGACATTATTGATAAGCTCTGCATTTTCCAGAAAATTTTCCGCGATGAATTTCGCTCTCAAGGGGTCACCCGGCATTAAAACCGTTTTAGCAAAAAATGCACCCTCTTTTAAATTAATGTGGGGAGTAGAAACTGACATATAAAGCCTCCTTATTAATATCCGCTGCCCTGTTCGTTTTTTACTATTTTCACTATTCTGCTCGTGCCCAGTCTGTCTGCTCCGAGAGACAGCATATCTTCCGCATCCTTAATGCTCGAAATCCCGCCTGCCGCTTTAATGCGAAGGCCGTTTTCCGTATTTTTGCTGAAAAGCTCAATATCCTCCCTCGTCGCACCGCCTGTAGAAAAGCCCGTGGATGTTTTGATATAATCGGCACCCGAGGCTGAAACGATTTTACACATCTTTATCTTTTCCTCCTCGGTGAGCAGACAGGTTTCGATGATAACCTTCAGCAGCTTACCGTCGCAGGCCTTTTTTACGGATCTGATTTCCTCGAGAAGCTCATCATATCTTTTGTCCTTGAGCATACCGATATTGATAACCATATCGATTTCATCGGCACCCTCCTTAACCGCTATCGAGGTTTCGAAGCATTTGACCGCAGTAGTATTATAACCGTTAGGAAAGCCGATAACCGTACAGATTTTCAGATTATCCTTAACATATTCTTTTGCCTTTTTAACATACGAGGGAGGGATGCAGACGCTGGCACAGGAATATTTCATTCCGTCATCGCAGAGATTTTTAATGTCCTCCCAGGTAGCACCCTGGAAAAGAACCGTGTGATCCACCTTCGATAAAATTTCTTTAATATCCATACTATTACCTCCTAATGGGTTTATATAATAATTTTACAATGTATCGGGTAAAAAGTCAAATAAATCTGCCGTTCATTCCCGAAAAATTTTCACCTGTCCGTTTATTATGATTATGGGATAAAAAGAATGTCTCTAAACAAAATCCACTCGTCCTTACGGCTTTGCCTACGGAATTTTTTAAGGCGCGAGTGAGTATTAATTACTAAAACATCTTTACGGAGAGAAATAGCTATGAAAAGTATTACAGTAAAATTTTTAACTGCCGTCATTCTTATCACCCTTCTGACCGCCTGCGCAAGAGAGGAATTCAAGGATCTTTACGGCTTTACGCAGGGCTTTGATTATGAAAGCTTAACCCCCGAGGATTTTTTAACCGAAAAAGACGAAAGCGGCCTCGAGGCTTATTACGCTTTTTTTGATGAGGAAAATCCCCGTGTTATGCTGAAGCTGATTTGCACGAGCGAAAATAAAATCGATGAGGTGCGAATATATCTGCCCAAATATGACGAAAATGCCCATAAGAAACCTGTTACGCCCAAAGACTCGGTGCTGTTCATAAGCATAAGCTCGGCCTGTATAAAGGCCTTCACCGACTACGGCGAACAGGAGGTCCGTGACATAATTAACGAAATGCAGCTTTACGAAAAAAAAGCCTACGAAAATGAGGGCGAGCTGACGAAAGCGAAAAACAATTTCCTTTTCGTGTACCATTCAGCCTCAACGGGCTCGGAATTTATCATTTACAATACCTATCTGAAGGCAGTACCCGAAACGGAAAAGCCCGAAAGCAGACCGATGTACGGAGATACCACAAAAATCCGCACGGAAACTGTTCCTACAAAGTAATTTTATACAACAATTTGAGCCCCATATAAAAGAAAAGAGTTTAATAATGATAAAAATGTAGAAAACGGCCATTAATTTTAACTTAAACTATTGAAAAATTTCGCTTAATGTTATAAAATAATCAGTGGTATGATAATACATAAAATGCTTAATACGAAAGGAAAGAATTAAATGAACGTATTGAACAAAAAATCAGTTGAAGACATTGATGTAAAAGGCAAAAAAGTCCTCGTCCGCTGCGATTTCAACGTAAAGATGGAAAACGGTGTTATCACCAGCGATAAGAGAATCGTTGCTTCCTTACCCACCATCAACTACCTTCTCGAAAAAGGTGCAAAGCTTATCCTTTGCTCACACCTCGGCAGACCCAAGGGTGAATTCAAGCCCGAATTTTCTCTTGCTCCCGTAGCAGTCAGACTCGGTGAGCTTTTAGGCAAGGAAGTAAAGATGGCCAAGGATGTAGTAGGCGAAAGCGCACAGGCTCTTGCCGCTGACCTTAAGGAAGGCGAAGTTCTTCTCCTCGAAAATGTACGTTTCCACGCTGAAGAAACAAAGAACGACCCCGATTTCAGCAAGGCTCTCGCCTCTCTGGCAGAAATTTATGTAAACGACGCATTCGGCTCCGCTCACAGAGCTCACTCCTCCACCACCGGTGTGGCTGATTATCTTCCCGCAGTAGGCGGTTACCTCATCAGAAAAGAGCTCGAATACATCGGCGGCGCTCTCGAAAATCCGAAGAGACCTCTCGTTGCTATCCTCGGCGGTGCAAAGGTTTCCGACAAAATCGGCGTTATCACTAACCTTCTCAATACAGTTGATACCCTTATCGTAGGCGGCGGTATGGCTTACACCTTCTTCGCTGCTCTCGGCTACTCCGTAGGTACATCTCTCTGTGAAACCGATAAGATCGATATGGCAAAGGAAATGATGGAAACTGCAAAGGCAAAGGGCGTTAAGTTCCTCATCCCCATCGATAACAGAATCGGTCTCGAATATGCAGAGGATACAGAAAATAAAATCGTTGATTCCGACAACATCCCCGACGGCTGGATGGGTCTCGACATCGGTCCCAAAACCGAAGCTCTCTTCGCAGAGGCTGTTAAGGATGCTGGCACAGTTATCTGGAACGGACCTATGGGCGTTTCCGAATGGAAAAACTTCGCTTCAGGTACCATCGCAGTAGCTACGGCTATCGCAAACAGCGGTGCTATCTCCATCGTAGGCGGCGGTGACTCTGCTGCAGCTGTTCAGAAGCTCGGCTTCGCAGATAAGATGAGCCACATCTCCACAGGCGGCGGCGCTTCTCTCGAATTCCTCGAGGGTAAGGACCTTCCCGGTGTAGTAGCTCTTAACGACAAATAAGATTAAAAGCAAGGAGTAATAAAAATGAATAAAGCAACAAGAAAAGCAGTTATCGCAGGTAACTGGAAAATGAATATGACTCCCTCCCAGACCACAGCTCTCATCAACGAAATGAAGCCCCTCGTAGCAGGTGCTGACTGCGAAGTAGTTCTTTGCGTTCCCTTCGTTCACATCGCTGCAGCTATCGTAGCAGCAGAGGGCTCAAACATCAAAATCGGTGCTGAAAATGTTCACTTCAAGGCTTCCGGTGCATACACAGGCGAAATCTCCGCTGATATGCTCAAGGAAACAGGCGTAGAATATGTAGTAGTTGGCCACAGCGAAAGAAGACAGTACTTCGGTGAAACAGACCAGACCGTTAATCTTCGCTCTCTTGCCGCTCTTAAGGCAGGTCTCAAGCCCATCATCTGTGTAGGTGAAACTCTCGAGCAGAGAGAGCTCGGCTATACCGAAACTCTCCTTAAGTATCAGACAAAGATGGCTCTGACAAATGTTTCTGCCGAAGAGCTTAAAAATGTGGTTATCGCTTACGAGCCCGTCTGGGCTATCGGTACAGGCGTAACTGCTACTGCTGACCAGGCTGATGAGGGTAACGGCTATGTCCGTGCCGCTATCGCAGAAGCCTACGGTGCAGATGTGGCTGAAGCAGTTACAATCCAGTACGGTGGCTCAATGAACGCAGGCAACGCTGCAGAGCTCGTTTCAAAGGTAAATGTAGACGGCGGTCTCATCGGCGGTGCCTCTCTCAAGGCTGCTGATTTCTCCGTAATCGTTAAGGCTGCTTCCGAGCAGAAATAATTTCAGAAAAACTTGAAGGGGCTCTGTGAGCCCCTTTTTGATGAAGAAAGGATAAAGCAAATGAAAAAACCTGTTTTACTCTGCATTATGGACGGCTTCGGTAAAAATCCCTCTGACTACGGTAACGCTATCGTAGCCGCCGAAACTCCTAATCTTGATAAAATAATGAAGGAAAACCCCATGACCTTCATCGGTGCATCCGGTATGGATGTAGGTCTTCCCGACGGTCAGATGGGTAACAGTGAAGTAGGTCATACAAACATCGGTGCAGGCCGCGTGGTTTACCAGGAGCTCACCAGAATCACCAAGTCAATCTCCGACGGTGATTTCTTCGAAAACGAGGCGCTCTGCGGTGCTATGGAAAACTGCATTAAGAACGGCTCCGCTCTCCACCTTATGGGTCTTATGAGCGACGGCGGTGTTCACTCACATAACACTCACCTTTATGCTATCGTAGAGCTGGCAAAGAAGATGGGCGTTAAGGAGGTATTCGTTCACTGCTTCCTCGACGGCCGTGATGTTCCTCCCGCATCAGGCGCAGATTATGTAAAAGAGGCCTACGGTAAGCTCGCGGAAATCGGTTTAGGTAAAATCGCTACCGTAATGGGCAGATACTATGCTATGGACAGAGATAACCGCTGGGACAGAGTCGGCAAGGCTTATGCCGCTATGGTTTACGGCGAAGGCATCAAGGCTGACTGCGGTGTAGAGGCCATCAGAAAGAGCTACGAAACCGTCGACGCTGAAGGTAAAAATCTTACCGATGAATTTGTTCTTCCCACAGTATGCTGTGAGGACGGTAAAATCAAGGCTAACGACAGCGTAGTATTCTTTAATTTCCGCCCCGACAGAGCCAGAGAAATCACCCGCACCTTCGTGGACGAGGACTTCAACGGCTTCGAGAGAAAGAACGGCTTTTTCCCTCTCTACTATGTATGTATGACACAGTATGATGCTACAATGCCCAATGTGCATATAGCCTTCAAGCCCCAGACACTCGAAAACACCTTCGGTGAATATATGGCAAAGATGGGCAAAACACAGCTTCGTATCGCTGAAACCGAGAAGTATGCTCACGTAACCTTCTTCTTTAACGGCGGTGTAGAAAAGCAGTATGAGGGCGAGGACAGAATACTCGTAGCCTCTCCCAAGGTTCCCACCTACGATATGCAGCCCGAAATGAGTGCTTACGAGGTTACCGAAAAGGTAGTCGAAGCCATAGAAAGCGGCAAGTACGACGCTATCATCCTTAATTTCGCTAACTGCGATATGGTAGGACATACAGGTATTTTCGATGCCGCCAAAGCCGCAGTAGAAGCCGTAGACACCTGTGTAGGCAAGGTTTACGATGCAGTGATGAAAATGGACGGCGTAATGCTCATCACAGCCGACCACGGTAATGCAGACAAAATGTACGAGGAGGACGGCTCCCCCTTCACTGCACACACCACCTTCCCCGTTCCCTTCGTAGTATGCGGTTACGACTGTAAGCTTCGCGAGGGAGGTAAGCTCTGTGACATCGCTCCCACAATGCTCAAGATTATGAACATCGAGCAGCCTGCAGAAATGACCGGAGCTTCCATCATAGAATAAAATTTAAAAGCATATAAAAATGAGGCTGAATATTCAGCCTCTTTTTTCAGTAATTTCTAATTCAAGTTCTCCTTGCTTTTTTATAAACAACAAGTAATACTCCGTCTTTTACGCTTATTTCGGCTCTTTCCCCTGTAAACTCATTACTTACGCCTACAGGATTAAAAGCCTTTAAAACAGCATTTTCGAGGGTGTACTTGAGATTTTTCAGCGTTACTCCTCTGCTTTCGTCGGAGAGTGAAAAAACCGAAATATATCCCGTGAGCTTTTCACCGAGAAAAAGAGTATCGTTTTTAAAAGCAGTAAAAACCTCATCACCGTGAATAACAGTGCCCCTTCCGCCTTTAGAAGCGATGTAATGAAGAAGCTGAATGTTAGCTACGGAATGGTCAGACCGCTCTCCGCCGAGCGCTCCTAAAAGCACGAAATCGCGGTAGCCCTTTGCATATCCCGTGTCCACGGCCAGCATCATATCAGTTTCATCCTTTTCGCAGGGAGCGACTATTTTATTATCCGCTTCGGGAACGGTACCGTAGGAATCGAAGTCTCCCACCACACAGTCGCACTCTCTGCCGAGAATGTCTCTGTATTTGTAACCGCCGTCAGCACAGATGATATAATCCTCCTGACCGGCAGTAAAATCGGGGAACGTGACATCTCCCGCACCGATTATATAACAGATTCTTTTCATTATTTACTGCCTTTTCTGGTTACTTTGGTCTTGTTACCCTTTTCGTCCACGATGTAGGTGTTTTCGAGCTGACCTACGAGACTTTCCTTAAAGGAATCGATGTAAGCGCGTCTTAAAACGGCTCTCTCTGCCTGCTCCTCCTCGGTGAGGCCCTCGGGTGTTTTAGCCTTTCGTGCGAGCTCGTTAATTCTGTCTATCTGTGCCTGTGTTACCATAGTTATTCACTCTCCCATTTTTTCCATTCATCGGGGCAGAAGCCCAATGTGGCTTTTTTGCCGTTTCTTACTATCGGAGTTTTAAAAAGCTCTTGGTTTTCTAAAAGCTTTTCTTCCTTCGCTTCCTCCGAGGCAAGATATTTAATAAATGACGAATCATATTTTTTACTTTTTTCGTTTACTAAATCCTCGAGCTTACAGCCGAGTGCTCTTTTCACAGACCGGTATTCTCCCCTGCTCATTCCGTATTTGGCAAGGTCAATAAACTGAAATCTGATGTTTCGTTCCTTAAAATACCGCTGTGCCTTTTTCGTATCGAAGCACTTATTTGTTCCGTAAATCTGTATATTCATCTTATTTTTCCTTTCTTAAAAGACATACGCTGTGCACCGCTATGCCTTCACCTGCTCCCGTAAAGCCGAGACCCTCCTCGGTGGTAGCCTTGACGCTGACACAGTCGGTATCGATACCGAGAGCAGAGGCGATATTTTCCCTCATAGTGTCGATGTAAGGTCGGAGCTTCGGTCTCTGACAGAGAACGGTAGCATCGATATTTACCGCAGTGTAGCCCTTTGCCTTGACCGCTTCATAGGCTGTCTTCATCAGAAGGATGCTGTCCGCACCCTTATACTGCATATCGGTGTCCGGGAAAAGCTTTCCTATATCGCCGAGTGCCGCCGCACCTAAAAGCGCATCAGAAACGGCGTGAAGAAGCACATCCGCATCCGAATGACCTAATAGTCCCTTTTCGTAAGGGATTTTTACACCGCCTAAAATAAGCTCTCTGCCTTCTGCCAATTTATGAACATCGTATCCGTGACCTATTCGCATAATCCGAGCTCCTTTAATGTTTCGATAAATTCCTCATAGGTTACAAAGGTGTTCAATATCTTTATAAGCGATGAGGTGGAAAGCCTTTCGGGGAGAGCCAGCCTTTTAAGAAGAAGCTTCCTTTTTTCACTGCTGTTTTCTCTGCCTGTCAGACCGTATTCATATAAATCAATATTAGTAATCAGCCTTCTTTCCGACTTTTCGCTTTCGGCTGCCGTTACTCCCGCTTTAGCGAAGGCCTCGAGAAGCGCTGCCTCACTTATGCCCTCTACTCCGAGCTTACCTTCCTTTGAGGCTTCGTTTTTTCTTTTCTCCTTACCGAAAACATCAGGAATGTAAACATGGGTTATTTTATCCTTCGGTACTGTGGAATTAATGAAATTACGAATGAGAAAGCCCGCTGAATCACTGTCAGTGAGAACTATTATTCCCTTTTCACGGGCAAGTCTGCGAAGAAATGCCTGCTTTTCCTTATCTTTGAAAATACCGAAGCCGTCTGTTTTTATAATCAGCGAATTGATAATTCCGCTTAATTTGATAATGTCGTATTTACCCTCTACTATAACGGGTCTGTCGAGCTTAATCATACCTTTTCACCGTTTGTGATAAGAAACAGCTTAACCATCAGCTGCTCTAAAACCAGAGCCGGCATCGATGAGCCGGATTTGAGCTGTCGGTCAGCCTTGCATAATTCTTCCAGACAGCTTCTGATAACGGATAAATCTATTCTCGATGAGTCTCTGCCCGCATTTGTCAGAGCAAAGGCACGGTTTCTGTAGCCGAAATCACCGGCCAGAGCATCGGCACGCTGACCGCACGAAAGCGAAACCTTGGCTCTGTACATATCCACATAAGAGCTGATAATAACACCGAGAATGTACTCGGGCTCCGTTTTCTGTCTGAACAGCGAGTGAAGGGTTTTATATGCCTCGTCGAAGTTTTTATTCATAAGCGCTTTGGTAAGAGCGTAGATTTTCGCGTCGTCAGTCTTCACGGCTACGGCATCGATGTGTGCTTTTGTTATCTCTCCCTCACCGACGAAATTACAGACCTTGTTAACCTCGTTTATGAGCATATTGAAATCGTCTCCCGCCAGAGAAACGAGATACCTGGCCATTTCAGGAGAAAGAAAACATTTATGCTTCGAGGCGGAGGAAATGAGAGGCTTTATCAGATCATTACCCGTTCTTTTGTTAAGCACGCATACACCGCCGTATTTTTTAAAAAGAGTGATGGCGTTTTTAGCCTTGGTGGCAGAAAAATCCGCTTTTTTCTGATGAAAAATAATAATGGAGGTTTCGGGTAAATCGGAAAAAAATCCTTCCATTTTACGGAAATTTTCCTCGCTGATGCCCTCAAGCTTAAAGTCCTCGATAACCAGACAGCGCTTATCGCTCATCATCGGCATAACCTCGGCCGCCTGAAATACTGTGTCAGGGTCAAGTCCCTTTCCGTCGAACTTTTCAAAATTAAAGGATTCAAAGGAGGGCTCGATATTTTTAGAAACTATCAGATCGACATAAGTTTTTTTAAGATAATCTTCATCGCCGTAAACGAGATAAAGAGGCAGAAATTCGCCGCCTTTTATGTGTGCCTTGAGACTTTTTTCATCAAATTCAGCCATCCCTTTCACCTCCCGGGGTAAATACTGTTACCGTGTACGGATTTTTCTCTCCCAAAGAGAAAACATATTTTCCGTCACTGACTGCTATTGTATCATATTTATCCGCATCTTGCAAATATTCTTTCAAAAAAATCTCTGTTTTAGTTTCCGAAGAATCAACGGTAACGTTTTTTCCTTCCTTTCTTATTGTAAGCTTGCCGAAAAGAACTGCACTTTCTCCGTCACAGGTGAGAATATTTTTTACACCTAAAAGCCTGCAAAGAGATTCTTTGTCCTTCGAAATGAAATCCTCGGTAAAAAATGCCGTATCTATTTTTACTCTGTCTCTTTCTGCATCCTCTTTTATTTCTCTTTCGTCGTAAATGTCACCGTCGAAGCCGATAAGCACGCCTCTGCCGTTAAGAACAGCCACCGCACAGCTTCCCCTGCCGTCGCCGTAGACGGTAATTTTACACTTATCGAGTGAGGTGTAAAAATTCACGCTGAAGGATAAAAGAAATATACCTGCTGACATAATGGCCGCGACCTTCATCAGAACACGGCTGTAATTATAAAGAAGCATAGCCGCCAAAAGCAAAGCAAAGGCCGATAAAAACCATATTCCGAGCTTTTCGAAATCCGTATCGACATAAGAAAAGGGAAGCTGTGAGGCGAAATCAGCCACACGGATTATGTAAGAGGAAAGATACTTCATTATTATCGCCATAAAGGGTGAAATAACAGGCACAAGCCGTAAAAACGGGTAAAGACCCGTCATAAGCAAAAGCGGTGTCACGGCAACAAAGCAGAAAAGATTAGTCAGAGGTGAAGCAAAGGAAACACCGCCGAGCATCAGCACGGAAACAGGAAAAACGAAAAAGGTTACGGAAACACTTAACACTACTGTACCGGCTAAAGCGGAAACGATTTTACTTCCTCTATCACCGAGCACATTAAGCTTACCCGTTATTTTTTCGCTCAAGGGCACTCCCATAAGAATAATTCCCATCGTCGAAAGAAATGACAGCAGAAAGCTGACATCCAGTGCACCGAAGGGATTAAGAGAGAGAGCACATACAGCTGCGAAGCCCAGGCTGTTCAGCGAATCGGGTTTCTTACCTAAAAGCTTTCCGATAAAATAAAGCACAGTCATAGCGGCCGCTCTTTTAACAGAGCCGGTAAAGGAGGCGAAGTTCATCATAAATACTGTAAAAACTATCATAGCGACGGCCTTCAGTTTTCCTTTTTTACCTGTGAAATCAATGAAAAGAGATAAAAATACCACCCATACAGACAGATGAAGACCCGACACCGCCATAATATGCACTATCCCGGCCTCGATGAAATCATCGTACATCTCCTCCTCCAGGTAGTCCTTATTTCCCGTAAGAACAGCTACCATAAGGGACGCATTTTCATTATCGAAGTCGTGCATAAGCATTTCGGTTACCCTCTGACGGATAATGTCCATATAGTAGGAAATCGGTCGGTGCAGCGGATTTTCGCTTGTAAGATTTCTGACAGAATAGGCACCGAGATAAATACCGCGGGATTTGTAGCTTCGCCGAGATGAAGCCGAAGCGTTACCCGCCTTATAAACCGTGCCGATAAAACTGACCCTGTCCCCTATCTGCAAATCAGAAGGGTCTATACCGTCGTATGTTTCGGAAAAGGAAACACGCATTTTAGTCTTGACCTTCACTCCACCGACTCTGTCAGCCTTAATGACGAGGTAATAACGGCAGTTTTCCCGGGAAAATTCGGGACCTTCGGCTATTACTCCGCTGACGGCAAGATTATCACCGACATTTGCTACAGTCTTATTATAACCGCCCTGAAACAGGGAAAATAAAAGACAGGCCGTGACTATACCGCATAAAGCCGTGGGTATAATCAGGGTCTGTCTAATCCTTTTTACTCTTAATGAAACTGCCAGAAGCACTGCCGCGACCGGAAGAAGGCTCACGGAAACAGCCATGCTTTCCGAAAAACCGAGGCACAGCAGAGCCGAAAACATAGTGAAGCCGAAGCACGCAAAAGGTCGTTTCATCTTTTATCAGTCGTGGAAAAACAGAGGAAGCTTTTCCAGGAAGATTATGTCTTTTCTGTCAGCGGCATCACCCTCTGCGAGAATAGCCGCCTTTCCGACGATTTCCACATCGAACCTGGCGAGAAGCTTTTCCACAGCCAGGAGAGATTCACCTGTGCTGATAACATCATCCAGCACGAGAACCTTTTTACCTCTCATTTTTTCGCCCTCGAGACCGTCGAGGAAAAGAGTCTGCTCCTTATCTGTGGTGATGGAGCGGACATTAACGGAAACGGGACTCTGCATATAAAGCTTTGCGCCCTTACGGCAGATAAAGTAGGGCTTACCGCTCTGTCTTGCCATTTCGTGAGCCAAGGGAATAGCCTTCGCCTCGGGTGCGACAATGAAATCAAATTCGGGAGATTTTTTCAAAAGCTCCGCAGCAGAAGCGACGGTAATTTCTACATCTCCGAAAATTACAAAGCCTGCAATATCAAGCTTATCGTTTACCTTACAGACAGGAAGCTCTCTTTCGAGACCTGCGATAGTCATTTTATAAGTAGCCATAATTTTTTCTCCTTTATTTTCAGCCTGCGGGCCAAGTGAACTGTCTGCCGCCCATAAGATGGAAGTGAAGATGCTTGACGGTCTGACCGCCGTCTTCACCGCAGTTATTTACGATTCTGTAGCCCCTGTCGAGACCGAGCTCTTTACCCAGCTGTGCGGCGACCTCAAAGATATGAGAAATAACCGCGCTGTTTTCGGCAGTTACATCTGCACAGGATGAGATGTGCTCCTTCGGAATGATGAGGATATGAACGGGAGCCTGGGGCTCGAGGTCATAAAAAGCGAGTACGCTGTCATCCTCGTAGGCCTTTCTGGAAGGGATTTCACCCTTTGCGATTTTACAGAAAATGCAATCCATAATTATTTCCTCCTTTATGTTTTCATTCTGTCCCTCATATAAGAGGGACATAAGCCTTTTTTATTTAAGCATAGACGATAAAACCTCTGCGGCACTCTTTAATACTTCGGGAAGAAGGGAAACATCCTTCGCACCGGCCATAGCACTGTCGGGCTTACCGCCGCCGTTACCGCCTGCCTTCTTTGCGATTTCACGGGCAAGATTACCTGCATGGGCACCCTTTGCCACTGCTTCCTTACCGCAGCAGGTGCAAATGTTACCTGTGCCCTTGGCCTTCTGAACGCCTGCAATTATACCTACATAATTATCGCCCTTGCTCTTAACGAGATCGCACATATTACGAAGCTCGGCGCGAGTGGTGTCATCCAGGATGGCCGATACACGCATCACTCCTCCGCTTTCCTGTGCATTCGAAAGCATAGACTCGGTTATAATGTTTGCGAGAACACCCGAAAGCTTTTCGATTTCCTTTTCCTTTGCCTTAAGGTCAGCCATAACTGCTGACGCTTTAACTGCTATATCATTGGCATTGGGAGCCTTGATAGCGGCGGCGGTGTCACGGATGAGTGCATTTTTACCGTCG
>JAZNEL010000010.1:0-118152 GCA_045588555.1 Acutalibacteraceae bacterium
AGAACACCCGAAAGCTTTTCGATTTCCTTTTCCTTTGCCTTAAGGTCAGCCATAACTGCTGACGCTTTAACTGCTATATCATTGGCATTGGGAGCCTTGATAGCGGCGGCGGTGTCACGGATGAGTGCATTTTTACCGTCGATGTAGGTCAAAACATTCATACCGGTAACCGCTTCGATTCTGCGCACACCTGAAGCAACGGAGGACTCGGAAACGATTTTGAAAAGACCGATGTTACCTGTGTTTTCCACATGGGTACCGCCGCAAAGCTCTGTGGAGAAATCTCCCGCCTTTACAACTCTTACCACATCTCCGTATTTTTCACCGAAGAGAGCCATAGCACCCATAGCCTTTGCTTCTTCGATGGGCATTTCTCTGATAAGCATCTGAACGGAGGAAAGAATCTCCTCGTTAACCATAGTCTCCACAGCCTTAAGCTCATCAGCAGAAACGGCAGAGAAATGAGTAAAGTCAAAGCGGAGAATATCACTGTTTACGAGCTGACCCGCCTGCTCTACATGGGTACCGAGAACTTTTCTCAAAGCGGCCTGAAGAAGATGCGCGGCTGTGTGATTTCTCATCGTAGCCTTTCTCTTGCTTTCACAGTAGGAAGCGATCACGCTGTCTCCTACCTTGACACCGTCACCGTTAAGAACACCGTGATGAAGAATAACTCCGTCAGCGTCCTTGGTTGTATTGTTAACGGTAAAGGTGCTTTCACCGACAGTAATCACACCGCTGTCGCCTGCCTGTCCGCCGCTTTCAGCGTAGAAGGAGGTCTTATCGAGAACGACAGTAGCCTCGTCGCCGCTTTCGATGAAATCCTTTCTTTCACCGTCTGCGATGACAGCAAGAACTGTAGCCTCCACATTATTTTCGGTATAGCCCTTAAATTCGGTGACATTTATATCCTTAAGAGATACGCCTGTGTTTCTCCAGTCAGATTCAGCGGTAGCGCCTCTGCCGCTCTTCGCCTTCTGTCTGGCCTCCTCAACGAGTCTTTTAAAGGATTCCTCGTCCACAGTCATATTCTTTTCTTCTGCGATTTCCTTGGTAAGGTCGATGGGGAAGCCGTAGGTATCCTGAAGCTTAAAGGCATCCTCACCGGAAAGAACTCCGCCCTCGGTTTTAGCCATCATTTCATTCAGAAGGCCGAGACCGGAATCGATGGTCTTATAGAAGCTTTCCTCCTCCATGGAAATAACCTTTTTGATGTAATCCTTCTTATCCGTAAGCTCGGGATAAGCATTGGCATTTTCGGCAATAACGGTTTCGCAGACCTCTGCGAGGAAGGGTCTGTCGATACCGATGAGTCTGCCGTGACGGGCAGCTCTGCGGAGAAGTCGGCGAAGAACATAGCCTCTGCCGCTGTTTGAGGGAAGAACACCGTCACCTACCATAAAGGTAGTGCTTCGGATATGGTCGGTGATAACACGCAGAGAAATGTCCTTCTTTTCATCGTCGTGGTAATTAATACCTGCGATGTCGATAATATGCTTCATAATGTTACGCACGGTATCTACCTCAAAGAGGTTATCCACATCCTGCATAACACAGGCTAATCTCTCCAGACCCATACCTGTATCAATATTTGGATTAGCCAGACGGGTATAGTTATTATTACCGTCATTTTCGAACTGTGTGAAAACGAGATTCCATACCTCGATGTATCTGTCGCAGTCACAGCCTACCTTACAGTCAGGCTTGCCGCAGCCCTTTGAGGGGCCTCTGTCGAAGTAAATTTCCGAGCAAGGGCCGCAGGGACCTGCGCCGTGCTCCCAGAAATTATCCTCCTTACCGAAGCGTACCATATGTGAGGGGTCGACACCTACCTCCTTGGTCCAGATGTCGAAGGCCTCGTCGTCATCGAGATAAACGCTGACATAGAGAAGCTCCTCGGGGATTTCCATAACCTTGGTGAAAAATTCCCAAGCCCAGGCTGTAGCCTCTCTTTTAAAATAATCGCCGAATGAGAAGTTACCGAGCATTTCGAAATAGGTGCCGTGACGGGCAGTTTTACCTACATTTTCGATGTCGGGGGTACGGATACATTTCTGACAGGTAGTAACCCTCTTACTGGGAGGAGTAACCTCACCCGTAAAGTACTTTTTCATCGGTGTCATACCCGCATTGATAAGGAGAATACTTTTATCTCCCTGCGGAACGAGAGAGAAGCTGGGGAGTCTCATATGCTCCTTGCTTTCAAAAAATGAAAGATATTTCTCTCGGATTTCGTTAAGTCCCATCCATTTCATAATTTCGTTTTCCTTTCGGTATATAATTTCTTTTTTACAAAAAAATATAGTGCCACACACACTTCTCGGGGTGAACAAGTCCACGGTACCACCCGATTTGCGCATAAAGCACCACTCTGTGACCCTTAACGCGGGTAAGACGGCATCCCTTTCGGGAGCAACTGATGAAAGCAGCGACCGTTCCTTCCGTCATAAACGAGCTCACAGCCAAGGCTCATTCTCTCTGAAATGACAGCAAAAGAGGTTTCTTTCGTCATAGTCGTTATGATATTCACAATAAAATAATTCTACTATATATTATAACACTTTGTCAAGAAAAGAATTAAAAATTCTCATCAATATTTATCGGGCTGGTAATCGATACCTCTGCCGAGACCGTGTCTCATAAGACTGGACATAAGCGTAGCGACCTCTGCAGCGGGACGGCGTTTGTCCTGATTTAACCAGTTCCATAAAAAGCTCGTCATACCGGCGGCGATGAAATTTACCACATATACGGCTATTTCGGGGTAAGTCTCCGTGTCTACAAATTTGGAAATCATCTTTGTGTATGCTTCGCCTACACCGATGTTTCCCTTATCACTTAAAACGATGAGAAAAATCTCACGCTTTCCTTCGATATATTCAAACAGACGGGTAAGGAAAAGATTAGCCTTATATCCCTCATCCTTTACCTTCTCGAAAATGTCACTTATATCCTTTACCAGATCCTGCACAATATCGTCGTAAAGCTCATACTGCGTGTTATAGTGGCGGTAGAAGGTGCTTCTGTTTATGTCAGCTCCGTCACAGACATCCTTTATGCTTATGGAATGAATGGACTTTTCCTTCATAAGGTTAATCAGGCTTTCTTTAAGCAGCATTTTCGTCATTTTTACTCTGCGGCTTTCTTTATTTTCCGGCATATTTCATACTCCTTAAGGTTATTATGATAATTATATCATTATAAGCTTAAAAATGCAACACTGTGTAGGGAAAAATTCATAATGTTTTTCTTATAGCATAATCAGGTCAGAAGAACACATTCAAAGCAAAAAATTATTCTGCTATATTATATCTTTTTCAGATAAAATGTGGTATACTTAAGTGAAATAACACACATACCGAAAGCAAGGTGAAAAAATGCTCGAAGTAAAAAATGTAACCAAGGCATACGGAAAGCTTAAGGCTAACGACGACATCTCCCTTTCCGTAAAAGACGGTGAGATTGCCATTCTTTTAGGCCCTAACGGTGCAGGCAAATCCACTCTCATAAAAAATATAGCGGGACTGCTTCGCTTTAAGGGTGAAATCACCGTAAACGGAGAAAATAATAAAAGTCTGAACGCCAAATCTATGCTCGGCTATATACCCGAAATTCCCGCCGTGTACGATATGCTTACCGTGGGAGAGCATCTCGAATTTATTTTAAGAGCCTACAGAAAAGAGGACGACGGCTATGCCGACGAGCTTCTCGCTCTGTTCGAGCTTAAGGATAAAAAGGATAAGCTCTGTAAGGAGCTGTCGAAGGGTATGCAGCAGAAGCTTTCTGTCTGCTGTGCGCTCGTGCACAGACCGAAGGTGGTAATTTTCGACGAGCCTATGGTGGGTCTCGACCCCCACGCCATTAAAACACTCAAGGAGATAATCCTCGGTCTGAAAAAAGACGGTGCCTCCGTGCTAATAAGCACACATATGATTGACAGCGTGGAAAGCTACTGGGACACAGCCTACATTATGATGCACGGTCAGCTGAAGGAGAGAGTCCTTAAAGACCAGGAGGGCGCCACTCTGAGCGAGCTTTTCTTCGCCGTTACGGAGGGTTAAGAAATGAGCCCTTATGTTTATCTTGCCGTAAAAAAGGCAAAAAACACTCTCCGTGAATTTTTAAGAAAGCCATCACGGATAATTTTCGCACTGTTCATTCTTTTTCTTCTCGGCTTTTCCTTTTATTCGAGCGCAGTGAGCACTCCGCACGAAAGCGTTATGAGAGACAAAACAGAGCTTTATGCCCTTATCTTCGCTCTGTACACCTATGTTTTTTATTCTACTGCCAGAAACGGCTTTAATAACGGTGCATCAATGTTTTCTATGGCTGATGTGAATTTACTCTTTACAGCCCCCTTAAAGGAAAAAAATGTACTTACCTACGGCCTTTTTCAACAGCTCGGCAAATCGCTGACTCTGGGCTTTTTCATTCTCTTTCAGTCCTCGACGGTAAATAACATTTACGGTGTCCCCGTGTCAGCTCTTTTTATCATTCTTTCGGGCTACGGTGCCGTGGTTTTCGCCGGACAGCTTCTCGCCTCGCTGATTTATATGCTCACCTGCTCCGACGACAGAAAAATCAAAATCGGCAAAACAGCCTTTTACGGAATATTTATACTTTTTGCCGGTATCCTTCTTTATAATACCTTCACCTCGGGGATGTCACCCGAGAGCCTCGTATTTGCCTCGAGAGAGAAAATAATGTATCTTTTCCCCGTCAGCGGATTTATTTCCTTCGCCGTGGAAGGAGCAATCGGAGGCGAAATAAAATCGTCACTTATCGGTGCGGTGATTTTCATTTTTCTCTGTCTCTCCTTTTATTTTATCATTTCTAAAGTCAAGGGTGATTTTTATGAGGATGTACTCGCCGCTACGGAGCTGAACCATTCAGCCATAACCGCCAGAAAAGAGGGTAAGGCCGCGGAAAATACTCCCCGAAGCATACGGGTCGGTAGGACAGGTCTCGGAAAAGGCTTCGGTGCTTCGGCAGTCACCTTTAAGCATAAAAAAGAAAACAAAAGAAGTAATCCCCTGCTTTTAAATCCCGTTTCATTGGTTATGGCGGCTTTTTCCGCGATTTATTGTCTGATGTTTTCCGGGGAAAATATTGCACTTTTCGTAATAAATGTATATACTATGTCTATGACGGTGTGTATCGGCAGATGGGCAAAGGAATTTACCTATCCCTACATTTATCTCATACCCGAAAGTAATTTCAGAAAGCTTATCGCCATTTTAAGGGCAGACCTTCCTTTACTTGCACTTGAAAGCGTTATTTGCTTTATTCCCCTGGTGCTTTTCGGCTCCTGCAGTGCTACGGAGGGAGCGGCTATGGCTTTGGCAAGATTTACCTTCGGACTGCTGTTTATCGGTGTTAATCTGCTTTTACAGAGATTTACGGGAGATTCGGAAAAAAGATTTTTCACGGTTATAGTCTACTTCCTTACAGCTACGGTTTTCTCCGTTCCTTCGGCGGCCGCGGCCGTTATAACGGGTATGGCCTTTCCCTTTAATGCCGAAATCCCCTTTATTTTAATGTCTTGCGTTAACATCGCGCTATCATTACTGCTGATTTTCCTGTGCAGAAATGTGCTGGAATACTCCGAATACAATAACAGATAAGAAAGGACGAAAATATGAAAGGTATCATTTTAGCCGGCGGCTCCGGCACGAGACTTTATCCTCTTACTATGGTTATGTCAAAGCAGCTTCTGCCCGTTTATGACAAGCCGATGATTTATTATCCCCTTTCCGTTCTTATGCTCGCGGGAATAAAGGATATTCTCATCATTTCCACCCCCGTTGACCTGCCTAATTTCGAGAGACTTTTAGGCGACGGCAGTGATTTCGGCGTTAATCTTTCCTATGCCGAGCAGCCCTCTCCCGACGGTCTGGCACAGGCCTTCATTATCGGTGAGGAGTTTATCGGTGACGACTGCTGTGCTATGGTGCTCGGCGATAACATCTTTTACGGTAACGGGTTTACAAAGATTTTAACCGAAGCGAAAGAAAACGCAGAAAAAGGAATAGCCACCGTTTTCGGCTACTATGTGGACGACCCCGAGCGCTTCGGTGTGGTAGAATTTGACGAAAACAAAAACGTAATCTCCATCGAGGAAAAGCCTGTAAATCCGAAATCAAACTACTGCGTTACCGGTCTTTATTTCTACGATAACCGTGTAAGTGAATACGCCAAATCAATCAAAAAATCCGACCGAGGCGAATACGAAATCACCGACCTTAATGTCCGCTACCTTAATGAAAACTCACTGGCTGTAAAGCTTCTCGGCAGAGGCTTCGCCTGGCTCGATACAGGTACCGTGGAAAGCCTCCACGAGGCGGCTGAATTTGTCAGAATCACCGAAACGAGACAGTCGGTTATGATTTCCGCACCCGAGGAAATCGCATATATTAAAGGCTGGATAAGTGAGGAACAGCTCAAAAAAGCAGCTGAAAAATACGGCAAATCCCTCTACGGACAGCATCTCAAGAAGGTAGCCGAGGGTAAGTACAGATACTGATAAGCCTCTGTGACATAAAATCTGACATCAAATTACACATACTAAAAAGCCACTGTAAAAGCTTGAATGCTGATACAATGGCTTTTCTCTTTTCGGGTATAAATTTCAAGGGATTTTTTCAAAAGCAAGTCTTTCATCACCGTCCTCGAGATGAATAATTCCGCAGTAGGAATATCCGAGCTTCGAGAGCATATTCTGCATTACCCTGTTATCCTTATGGGTGTCAATTCTGATGTGCGGGAACTGACTCTCCGCCCATTTCATCATAAATGTACCCGTACCCTTCACCTCACCCGAGGTGGCGATACGGTGAACCACGGCATAAGCCTCCTGACTTTTCCATTCGCCGTCATAAATAACCCCATAGGTAGGGTCATCACCGGGAATAAAGGCTAAAACACCGATTATTCTTTCTTTTTCCGTGCAAACATAGCTCTGTCCTGTTTCTATGTCTTTTTCGATAAGCTCTCTTTGGGGCTTATGCGTTTTCCACTGATGCGGGTTTCCTGTTTTCGCCATAAATTCACGGGCAAGAGCGTAAATCTCCATCACCCTATCCAGGTCAGCGGCTGTCGTTTTCCTTATTTCCATTTCAGCCTCATATCAGATGTATTTTTCATCGGGCACATAACCGGGAATAGTCTTTAATTTAAAGGCATTTATGCGGTTAAGCCAATCTATTCTTTCCTTTGTCTTTTCGTCCTCGCACACACCTGTTCTGATGTATTTATCGAGAACGGCATAGGTAAAGCCGAGCTTATCCTCGTCAGTATAGCCGCAAAGTCCGTCGGAGGGCACCTTTTCGATGAGATTTTCGGGAACTCCGAGGTATCTGCCTACTTCCTTTACCTCCTGTACGGTAAGATGTGCCAAAGGACTGAAATCACCGGCGCTGTCACCGTAACGGGTGGAATAGCCTACCCAGTCCTCGGAGAGATTACAGGTATTAGCCACTCTGCCGTTAAGCGACTGCGAAAAAGCATAAACAGTGGTCATTCTCACTCTCGGTGCCAGATTAATTCTGGTCTGCTCCCCTATTTCGAGACCGCATTTATTCATACCTCTGATAACACCGTCAAAGGCATCCTTTATGTTACAGATATAATACTTTATGCCGAGGAAGTCAACCAGCTGAAGTGCGTCGCCGATGTCCTTCTGCTCACCGTTAGGCATAAGAACCCCGTAAACTCTGTCCTTACCCAGAGCTTCGACACACAAAGCGGCCACCACAGTAGAATCCTTGCCGCCGGAAATACCGATAACAGCATTACAGCCCTTACCGTTTTCCTCGAACCAGTCTTTTATCCATTTGACGGCTCCCTCGGTCACCATTTTAGCATCAAACATATTATTGCACCTCATTTTCTGATTTCTACTAATGATTATACACTATTTTTCATCAATGTAAATAATAATTTAAGATAATTATTGAATTTAAAGGAAAAGAGGTATATAATCATAAGGTAAAAATTAAAAGAAGAAAAGAGGCAGATTTATGAAGAAATCCACGAAAATAGTTCTCGGCGCTCTCGGTGCGGCGGCAGTAGGAAATGCCGTTCACGCCGCAGTTTACCGCCCTAAAAAGGAAGATATAGCTCCTCTGCCCGCTGAAAAAGCAGATGTAGACTCTTACCGTAAGCACCTTTCCGAAGCGATTCGCTTCAGAACCGTTTCCTACAGAGATTCAGACAGAGTAGATTGGGCGGAGTTTGAAAAATTCCACGCCTATTTAGATGAGGCTTATCCGCTCATAAAGGAAAATCTGGAAAAGGAAATCGTACCTCCCGCAAACCTTATGTACCGCTGGAAGGGAACAAGAGATGACCTCGAGCCCATCGCCCTTTTAGCTCATCAGGATGTGGTACCCGTTTCAGAGGGCACCGAGCAGGACTGGGAGCACGACGCTTTCAGCGGCTACGATGACGGTGAATTTGTATGGGGACGCGGTGCCATTGATATGAAAAACCATCTCATCGCTGTTATGGAGTCCGTGGAAGCTCTGTTAAAGGACGGCTTCCGCCCCGAAAGAGATGTTTACCTGCTTTTCGGTGACAACGAAGAAGTAGTGGCAAACGATAAAAACGGCGCACACGACCTTATGATGACACTTAAGGAAAGAGGCATCCGTCTCGAAAGCGTTATCGACGAAGGCGGTGCTATCATCCCCATCAATGTTCCCGGTGTACTTAACGACAAATATCTCGTAGGTGTGGGTGTGGCAGAAAAAGGCTACTCGGACATCGAAATCGTAGTAAACGCCAAAGGCGGACACTCCTCACAGCCCCCTGTCCACTCTGCTCTCGGCAGACTCGCCACAGCCATCTCTGACCTGGAAAAGCATCAGTTCAAGGCATATTTCAACGAAAATATGAAAATGCTCATCGATTCCATCGGCAGAGAATGCACCTATCCCGTGCGCCTCATCACCTGTAATATGCCTCTGCTTATGCCTCTGCTTCTCGAGGGCTTCAAGGCTATCCCCTTCGGTGCCTGTCTCGTTAGAACCACCACGGCCGTCACTATGGCACAGGGCAGCCCCGCCGCTAATGTTCTTCCCCAGAGAGCTTCGGCTACGGTTAATTTCCGAGCTATGCCCGGCACCACAAAGCAGGATCTCGTAGACCACATCAGAAAATGCGTAAGATATAAGGACATCGAAATCAATGTTCTTAACTCAAAGGAGGCATCAAAGTTCTCACCCACCGATTCGAGAGCTTATAAGATTATCTCCGACATAAACAAGGCTATTGAGCCCGGAGGCATCGTCGCTCCTTATCTCGTTATGGGCGGAACCGATGCTTATAATTACGAGCCTATCTGCGATAACATTTACCGCTATGCTCCCTTTAAGGTAGACATTCCTCTTCTCCGCTGTACCCACGGCACAAATGAGAGATTACCCGTTTCCTGTATGGAAAATGCTCTCATCTTCTTTAAAAACTACATCAGAAGAGCCAGCGCCGAAAACTAAAAGAATAACATTAAAACGGGATGTAAAAACTTGGTTTTTACATCCCGTTTATTATATCAGTTTATATGGTATGAACCCGAAAACCGCGGTTAAATTCTTGCCACACCGCTGTCTCTTGCAGCCTTGGCTACTGCGGCGGCCACGGTAGGTCCTACTCTTTCATCGAAGGCGGCAGGAAGAATGTAATCACTTCTGAGCTCATCGTCAGCCACGAGAGAAGCAATTGCCTTTGCGGCAGCCATCTTCATTTCCTCGTTAATGTCACTTGCTCTTACATCGAGAGTACCTCTGAAGATACCGGGGAATGCAAGAACATTATTAATCTGGTTCGGGAAGTCACTTCTGCCCGTACCTACCACGCAGGCACCCGCAGCCATAGCCTCATCGGGCATAATCTCGGGAGTCGGATTAGCCATCGGGAATACGATGGGCTTATCTGCCATAGAGCGTACCATATCCTGTGTAACACAACCGGGAGCGGAAACACCGATAAAGATGTCAGCACCCTTAAGTGCATCAGCTAATGTGCCTTTGACGCCCGATTTATTCGAGAATGATGCGAGCTCAACCTTGGCGGGCTCTTTTTCGATACCCTCTCTGTCCTTATGAACGACGCCCTTACGGTCGCACATAATTACATCCTTGATGCCCATAGCGAGGAAAAGCTTTGCGATAGCTACACCTGCGGCACCCGCACCGTTAAATACGGCTACGCAGTCCTCTATCTTTTTACCCGAAAGCTTCAGAGCATTAATAAGAGCCGCAGAGCAGACCACGGCAGTACCGTGCTGGTCGTCATGGAAAATGGGAATATCTGTCTTTTCCTTAAGCTTTCTTTCTATCTCGAAGCACCTGGGTGCACCGATGTCCTCGAGATTGATACCGCCGAAGGAGCCGGAAATAAGTGCCACAGTGTCAACTATGGTGTCTACATCCTTTGATTTGATGCATAAGGGAATAGCGTCTACATCGCCGAACTCTTTGAAAAGAACGCATTTACCCTCCATAACGGGCATACCTGCTTCGGGACCGATGTCACCCAGACCGAGCACGGCAGTACCGTCAGTAACTACGGCGATAGTGTTCCAGCGGCGCGTAAGCTCGTAGGATTTATTGATGTCCTTCTGAATCTCGAGACAGGGCTGTGCTACGCCCGGTGTGTAGGCAAGAGAAAGAGCCTCCTTGTCCTTTACCTTGGCTCGTGCCACTACCTCTATTTTACCCTTCCATTCTCCGTGAAGTCTTAATGACTCTTTTGCATAATCCATAATAATCTCTCCTAATCTTCATATTTCACTAAAAAAAGCGAAACTGCCGACAGTAATTATCCCGCCGGCAGTTTTTTATAAATTATTTCTCCCAGGGGAATGTATACTGTATGAGACCGAGGTCATCACGAACCTTATTCATTTCTGCCTGAACTGACTCATTGATGGGAACACCGCTGTCCTTTCTCTGCATCCAGATGTCGTACTCCTTTTCGCCTGCGGTGTAGATTCTGTCTTCACCGGGAGCCTTCTTTGATGCTCTCATGGAACGAAGGATGTCGCCGGCCTTCTTACGGGCGATTTCTTCACCCATAAAGTGCTCGGTGTCGATAGCTACGAAGAAATGTCCGAGCTGATAGGGACGGATATTGCCTTCTGCATCCTTACCGTCGAGATCCTTACCGTATGCTCCGTCCTGAAGAATAGAGGAAAGGAATTCTACGAAAAGTGCGAAGCCGTAGCCCTTGTAGCCGCCGAGTGCTTCACCGATACCGCCGAGTGTGGTAAGAGCAGCTGTACCCTGACGGATTTTCTTAAGTGCTACACCTGCATCGCCTTCTACGGGGTTACCGTCGAGGTCGATAACGGTGCCGGGATGAATTTCTTCACCGATTCTCTCGTAATACTCTACCTTACCGTTCTGTGTGATAGAGGTAGCGCAGTCGAAATTAAAGTCGAAATCCTCATCGGTGGGAACACCGAGAGTGAAGGGGTTAGTACCGAACATACCCTCTACACCGAGAGTGGGAGCAACGGAGGGACGGGCATTTGTACCTGTCATACCGATACAGCCGGCCTTGGTAGCCATAGTGGTGTAGTAGCCTGCGATACCGTAGTGGCAGGAGTTACGCACTGCAACCATACCCATACCGTATTTTTTAGCCTTTTCGATAGCCATTGTCATAGCCTTGTAGCCGATAACCTGACCCATACCGTGATGGCCGTCAACTACTGCGGTGGTGGGAGTTTCCTTGATGATTTCGAAGTTTGTTACAGGCTGCTGGATTCCTGCATTGATACGGTCAATGTAAACGGGCTTAAAGCGGTTACAGCCGTGTGATTCGATACCTCTTCTGTCGGATTCGAGAAGAACATCGGTAACGATTTCTGCATCGTCAGCGGGTACACCGACACCGATAAAGGCATCCTTGATAAAGTCGTGTGTGGTTTTCCAGTCGAGAATTACTTTTGGCATTTTAATCCACTCCTAATTATTTAAAATTATTTTCTTTTATATATTCAAGCATTAACGCTTAAATTACTGATTATTCCTTTTCTTCCCAATCCATAGCACGGGAAACAGCCTTTTTCCAGCCTGCGTAAAGTCTGTTTCTTTCGTCCATAGGCATTTCGGGAGTAAATACGCGGTCTACCTCGCGGTTAGCTTCGATGTCCTCGAGACTGTCCCATACTCCTACGGCAAGACCTGCGAGATAAGCGGCACCGAGAGCGGTGGTTTCTACTGTCTTCGGACGGTCTACTCTGGTCTGTGCCATATTGGCCTGAATCTGCATCATAATGTTACTTACGCTGGCACCTCCGTCTACGCGAAGCTCGGAAATATCTATACCGGAGTCGTCCTTCATAGCCTCGAGAAGATCAGTCATCTGATAAGTGATGGATTCGAGCACAGCACGGGCGATGTGCTTTCTGTTAACACCTCTGGTGAGTCCTACGATACAGCCTCTGGCATACATATCCCAGTAGGGTGCACCGAGACCCGTAAAGGCGGGAACAAGATAACAGCCGTTTGCGTCCTCTACGCTTTCAGCCAGCTCGTCACATCTTTTCGGACTGTCGATAAGCTGAAGCTCGTCGCGGAGCCATTTGATAACAGAGCCCGCATTAAAGGCACTGCCTTCGATGGAATAGGTGGTCTGTCCGTTATAGCTCCAGGCTACACCTGTGAGAAGATTATTCTTTGAAACGACACGCTTATTACCTGTGTTCATAAGAAGGAAGCAACCTGTGCCGTAGGTGTTCTTTGACATACCGGGCTTAAAGCAGGCCTGACCGAAAAGTGCGGAGGGCTGGTCGCCTATGGCACCGCAGATGGGTACGCCTGCAAGCTCCTCGATACCGATGATGTTGCTTGCTACCTTGCCGAAAATTTCGCTGGAGGGAACGGGTGTGGGAAGAATGTTCATCGGAACACCTAACTTTTCGCAGAGATACTCGTCCCAGCAAAGCTTGTCAACATCAAAGAGCATAGTTCTCGATGCATTAGAATAGTCGGTTACATGGGTTTTACCGCCCGAAAGATTCCAGATGAGCCAGGTTTCCACAGTACCGAAAAGGAGCTGTCCTGCTTCAGCGAGAGCCTTTACACCGGGAACATTATCGATAATCCATTTGATTTTAGTAGCGGAGAAGTAAGCATCTACGATAAGACCGGTGTGCTCGGTGATATAATCACAGAGATCCTTGTCCTCTTTGATTTTCTCGCACATATCTGCAGTTCTTCTGCACTGCCATACGATAGCATTGTAAACGGGCTTACCTGTGCTTCTGTCCCAGAGAATGGTGGTTTCACGCTGATTTGTAATACCGATACCTGCGATATCGGAAGCGGAAAACTTACCGGAACGGAGAACGGTGGTAATTGAATTAAACTGACTGTAAAGGATGTTCAGCGGGTCGTGCTCAACCCAGCCTGCCTTCGGATAAATCTGTTCAAACTCATTCTGCGCTTTAGCGATGATGTTACCCTTTTTGTCGAAAACGATGGCTCTCGAGCTGGTCGTACCCTGATCAAGAGACAGAATTAATTTTTCACTCATATTTTCTTTTCCTCCTTTGCCATTCGACATAAAAAGAAAATGAAAAAACAGACATACCAACCCACAGATGGGATATTTATCTATTCTCTCATCTCCATAGAATTATATCTCATAACAATTAATATTCCGAAAGCACAAAAACTATTATCAATCGCTCTGTGCCTTCATTATTTACAATCTTATTGTACTTGAAATCTGTTATTTTGTCAACATTAAACAAGAGTTTTTTATCCGCGCTGACAAATATTTTACATAATAATCCGAACCCTGCCGCCATAGGTGCTGGGATTACACTCACCACCCTAAACAAAACTTTTTCCGAGGGCTGTTAAAATATTGTTGTTTTTCGCACTTGACCTGCGGGGAATAATATTGTATTATATATGATGTCAGAGCATAATGCTCCACCAAGGAAAGGAAAAATGAAATGGAAATAGTATTTTCAGGTGAAATTTTAAATATAACGCCCTTTAAAAACGGCTTCGTCTTCGCTACCAAAAGTCTCACAGACGACGGTAAGCTCAAGGCAAACTTTTACGGCTACGATGCCATCAATGACAAATTCACTCACATTAAGAAATCTATTTTTCTCAAGGTAAAATTCGGCTACGAATACGAGGAAATCGCCGCACAGCTCGGTGACTATGTTTCCTGCGATGTAGGTGTGCTCGGTGACGGCAGAATAATGGCTATTTTCCCTAACGGAGAATATAACATTTTTAATACTGACGGCTCTCTGAATGTATCCTCTCTCCTCACCTACCACGGCTCTCCCGTATGTGACATAGCAGTAGACGGTGCTTATGTATGGTGTGCCGTCCCCTCGGAAAATGCCATTATCAAATACTCTCCGCGTGAGGGAAGAATACTTCTCCGTGTGGGCGGAGGCGATGCTACAGCCTTCGAAGGTCCCTGTGCCGTTTCGCTTCAGGGTAACACTCTTTATATCTGTAATCAGTCTTCCAGAAAAATCCGCACCCTCAACATACAGACCAACTCCGTCAGAGACTACAGAGTTTTCAACGAAAAGGTGTACAAGTACATCAATGTAATGGGCAGAGAGTTTGTGTGGCTCAAGTCCGGTCTTTACATCCTCGATTAACAGCTCGTCACACTAATACATTAAAAAACAGCAAAACAGATATGCTCGCATTTAGCGGAACATATCTGTTTTAGTTTTTTATAAAGAATTATTTCTGCCCCGAGCACAGCGGGCGCAGATATATCTTACTGCAATAATGCGGCTGTGGTTTCTGCTACATCGGATACGAGAGCCTCCGAAGGAGCTGTACCGCCGTTACCGAGAAGGCTCGTAACCACTGCAGCTGCAATAACGGTTATAACTGCGACGATGATAGCAGGGATGAACTTACTCTTGGTGCTCTTTGCGTTGCCTTCACCCTTGCCCATAAGAAGATAAAGAGGAACGAAAATGAGCAGGCCGACTATCGCTGCGTAGAAGAACATACTGGTGGAGGGAACGAGCTTCTCCTCGCCGTATTCGATAATAGTGAAGTTTGATGTACGGCAGGCAATATCGCCGAGCCAAGGACCGACAACCATAGGAATAAGAACGCAGAAAATCATTCTGATACCCTGGAAAAGTCCTACCTTGTCCTCCGGAATGTAGTCACGGACAGAAGCGTTAAGCTGAATCTGAAGAACGACATAGCCGATAAGCGTAGGAGCGATACCGATGAGAACGATAGCTATATTCGTAGAGGTCGAAAGGATGGCAAGACCTGCGATAAAGAGAACGATAGTAACGATGTAGGCGTTGACCTTGCTTTTACCGGAGGCTTTAAGCAGGAGAATTACTCCGGCGGCAAGACCTGCAACTGCAAGCACGGCTACAATAATGGTTTTAGCATCAAACACCGCACCGGGAATAATAACACTGCCAAGGTAAACAAAAAGATACGGGAAGAATACCTGGATGGCGATATTATAAATACAGATAGCGGCGAGTGCAAGATAAAGCATAGAGTTATCCTTGACTACGGAAGGTCTGAAGCCGTAGAAAAGGTCGCTCCAATAATTTGAATTTCCCTTTTCACCCTTGATTTCGGGATCCTTCAGAGCAAAGAGACCAAAAACACCGCTGAGGCTCACGATAATACCGAGACCGAGGAAGAATACCTGATAAGATACCACATCAGCCTGACAAAGACTTCCTACACCCATAACGGCGAGCATAGCGAAAAGACCGACAAAGAGAAGAACCGTCTCTACGGTAGGTCTTACTACGGGATTAGTTACATCGGTGGTCCAGGCATTAAATGCCGAGTCATTACTCGTAGAGCCCATAAAGGTCATAACCATATCCATAATGATTACTGCCCAGACTGTGAAAAGAAGGATTTTCGCATCATCGGTAAGTCCGAAAAGAGAAGCGACATTTTCCTTCGAAATAAAGCCGAATGAAGCAGTGATTACACCCCATACTATGTAGCCGACAGAGATGAACACCTTACGCTTTTTCATTTTTTCGCTGAGTGTACCCATAATAAAGGTGGTAACCACAGCGGTAATGGCTGAAAGAGCAACCATACGGCTGATAGCTGTGGTAGGAGCCATTATGCCCCACTGCTCGAGCTTCGCCTTTGAAACACCGTCATAGACGGAATCGAACAGAAAGGTGTTGAAATACATATTTTCGAGATTCCAGGCGATACCGCCCATAAAGCTGAAAACAATAATATTCAACCAGGTTCGTTTGGTGAGTTTGTTTTCCATTTAAATTTTTCCTCCTTGGATTTTGGTTTTTATTTAATAAAAATATTAAACGCTCTGAAGATATTTACCGAGTCTTCTGTCCTTAATAACCTTAACGAGTGCCGCTCCGAGAGTGTAAAGGACTACCGTTTCACCCAATGCCACGAGGCCCGCCTGTGTGAGAAAGCTGATAAAATTAAAGGGTCCTTCTATGAAAAACACTTCGATTTCAGCACCGATGATAATTCCGTTAAACAGCGCCGGCATAAGAAGAGAGAGGAAGGGAAAGCCTTTTACCGTGAAATTTCTCGTCCTGTACATAAAAAAGCAGGCAAGAAAGGACGCTAACGACCCGAGAACGATGTCCGTGGGCAGAGCTCCGAGAACGGAAAAATTAGCGATAAAGCATCCGACGGTAAGACCGGGTATGGCGGCAGGCGTGAAAACCGACAGCACCGTAAGTGCTTCGGAAACGCGGAACTGCACAGCCATAGTGGCGGTGGTAGGCAGAAGAAACTCCTGCACATAAGTGAGTGCCACATACAGTGCGGCAATTACCGCCGACAGAACGAGGCGGTGGATTTTCTTTGACATATTCATTTTTGCTGCTCCTTTAGTTTTGATTTTAAACCGACAGACCTTGGTCGGTTTAGGTCAGGAAGGTTTCGAACTGACCGCATAAATGCAATATGTATTATATATCAACAGAAAGGATATTTCAAGTAAAAGCCGATAAATTTATTCTTTTGTTACAACTTTATGCACAAAAAATCTCCGACAAGGTTTTCCCTGTCGGAGACTGTTATCTTCTTTATTTTCTATTCAGTTTTTTCTTACTCTCCAAGCATCTCCCGTCCACACTTTAAGGCTTTCATAAATTACTTTCGGATAAGGGCTCTTCTGCGCCTTTTACTTATCCCTCTTTTTCCTTACAAATGCAAATCAAAAATCCGAATAAATAGAAAATGTAAAAAAATTAGAGATACTTGCTTTTCTTCACAGAGTCAAGGTCTCTTCACACCGGGACTCTTTTTCTCCTGTCTTAAAATTATATTCCTCTGCACATTACTTTTAAGACTGATTACTTTACTGAACAATCCGATAATATATCTTAAATTTTTCTGCATATACTTTACACAGAAAAGTAAATTATTTATTTTTACGGGAGCATCTGACTTCTTTGTAAAATTATACTATTTTCAGGTATTTATTAAATCCTTTATCCGTCAGTTCCCTTTGATTCTCATATATAAGATTTCTTATCAAACTGTACAGTTTACATTAAACAGTACATCGGTAACACCTCTTTCCTTTAGCTTCAATCTTTTGTTTGATTGTGTCTTTATTATACACAGTCTGCACTTATATGTCAATAGTTTTTAACAAATAAATATTATTTTGTTTATTTTTACTAAATCTTTAGTGTCTCATCTCGCAAAAAGCTCTTTATTTAGTTGTTTATCATCATTATACGGATGCTTAATTTGTGTAAAATATATAAACAGACTTTAAAATACATCCCTTATATTTACATTTTATTAATACAATAGACCTGTTCTACAGTATAATAAACCATAGAGGTGATATTATGATTAAAGCCACCGAGCTTTTTTCTCTCGGCCACACTCTCGCAGAGAATTATCTTGCCGCATACGAATACCCGTGGCAGGCACTGAAGGGAATAAGCGACTTTATAAAAGAAACGGGCAGCAAGCTTAATAAGGACGAATACAGCGAGGTTACTCCTGCCGTATGGATTCATAAAGAGGCAGTAATAGCCCCCACGGCTTATATCGGTGCACCCTGTATTATCGGAAAAGGAACACAGGTCAGACACTGCGCTTTCATAAGAGGCTCCGCACTCATCGGTGAAGACTGCGTAATAGGTAACTCCACAGAGGTAAAAAATGCCATTATCTTCGACAGAGTACAGGTGCCCCATTATAATTATGTAGGCGACAGTATTCTCGGCTATAAGGCACACCTGGGTGCAGGTGCAGTCACTTCAAATGTCAAATCGGACAAAAGCCCGGTTAAAGTAAAGACCGGTGAAGCTGTCATAGAAACAGGACTGAAAAAATTCGGTGCTATGGTCGGTGACGGTGTGGAAATCGGCTGTAACAGCGTGCTGAACCCCGGTACTGTTATAGGTAAAAACACTACTGTCTATCCCCTTTCACGCGTGAGAGGCGTCATAAAAGAAGACTCAATTTTTAAAGATGAAAAAAACATAACAGAAAAGAGGTAATTTATGGGTAAATATTTCGGCACTGACGGTTTCAGAGGTGAAGCTAATGTAAATCTTACTGCCGACCATGCATATAAAATAGGCAGATTTTTAGGCTGGTACTATAATAAAATGAGAGAAGATGCAGGAGATAAGAGCCCTGCCAGAATACTTATCGGCAAGGATACCCGACGCTCGAGCTATATGTTCGAATATACGCTCGTAGGTGGCTTGGTGGCCTCGGGCGCCGATGCTTACCTTCTCCATGTCACCACCACTCCCTGCGTTTCATACATCACGAAGGTGGATTCCTTTGACTGCGGTATAATGATTTCCGCAAGCCACAATCCATACTACGACAACGGCATAAAGCTCATCAATTCCAAGGGTGAGAAAACAGACGAAAGCGTCACTGATATTATCGAAAAATATCTGGACGGCGAATTTGAAATACCCTCTCTCCCCTTCGCCCGCAGGGACAAGATAGGCAGAACAGTGGACTATGTAGCGGGCAGAAACAGATATATCGGCTACCTGATTTCCCTGGGTCTTTATTCCTTCCGCGGCATCAAGGTGGGACTCGACTGCGCTAACGGAAGCTCGTGGAATATAGCCAAGGCCGTTTTCGATGCCCTCGGCGCTACTACCTATGTTATTAACGCCGAGCCCGACGGCATAAACATTAACAGAGATGCAGGCTCGACTCACATCGAGGGACTGCAGAGACTCGTCAGAGAAAAGGGTCTCGATGTAGGCTTTGCCTTCGACGGAGATGCTGACAGATGTCTGTGCGTAGACGAAAACGGAAATGTGGTAAACGGAGACGGCATCTTATATATTTTCGGCAAGTATATGAAGGATAAGGGCCTTTTCTCAAACAGCACCGTCGTAACCACGGTAATGTCTAATTTCGGTCTTTATAAGGCCTTCGAAAGCCTCGGTATAGATTATGCGAAAACAGATGTCGGAGACAGATTTGTTTACGAATATATGTCGAAGCACGGCTGCAGGCTTGGCGGTGAGCAGTCCGGACACATTATCTTTTCCAAATATGCCACCACCGGAGACGGTATTCTCACAAGCCTCAAGATGATGGAGGTTATGCTCTCGGAAAAGAAAAAATTCAGCGAGCTCTGTGAGGGCTTCACCCCCTATCCACAGCTTCTCGTAAATGTCCGTGTTTCCGACAAGCCCGCTGTCAGAGCCGATGCAGATGTAACCGAGGCCATCGGAAAAGCAGAAGGCAGACTCGGCACGGAAGGACGAATCCTCGTCAGAGAATCGGGTACGGAGCCCGTAATCCGCGTTATGGCGGAAGCGAAAAGCGAGGAGCTGTGCGAGAAATGTGTTTATTCGATAGTGGATACTATCAAAAATAAAGGATATGAAGTAAAGGAATAATAAAATGGTTAAGCTCGATAACGACTGGGACGAAATCTTAAAGGACGAATGGGAAAAGCCGTACTACAAACAGCTTCGTCAGTTTCTGAAAAAGGAATATTCCTCATATCAGATTTATCCCGATATGTACGATATATTTAACGCTCTCAAATATACCTCCTTCGCTGACTGTAAGGCTGTAATCATCGGTCAGGACCCCTACCACGAGCCGGGTCAGGCACACGGTCTGTGCTTTTCGGTAAAGCCCGGGGTTCCCCTGCCCCCTTCGCTGAAAAATATTTACAAGGAGCTGGAAAGCGATCTTGGTATACCTCCCGCAAAGAACGGCTATCTCGAAAAATGGGCAAAGAGCGGCGTGCTGATGCTTAACAATGTTCTTACGGTCAGACGGGCCGCTGCAAACAGCCATAAGGATAAGGGATGGGAGCAGTTTACTGACGCGGTAATCGAAAAGCTAAACGAAAAGGACACTCCCGTGGTGTTCATTCTCTGGGGTGCTAACGCCAGAAAAAAATGCGAAAAGATTACCAATCCCATACATAAAAAGCTCATCACGGTTCATCCGAGTCCCCTTTCAGCCTACGGCGGCTTTTTCGGATGTAAGCATTTTTCGAAATGTAACGAGCTTCTCACCGAAGCGGGTCTCGAGCCCATAGACTGGTCCCTCGAATAAAAACTTAAATATAATGCTATAAAATCCTTCTTTGAAGATAATACTATAAGTATTCAAAGGAGGATTTTTATTTATGAAAAAATTAATTGCTATTTTAACAGCGGCTATAATTCTCTTTTCCTTCGCCGCCTGTGGGGGTGACAAAGCTCCCGAAGCTACCACGGGCGAGCCTTCGTCCTCGGCTGACACATCGGCCGAGCAGGAAACCACAGAAGCCGCAGATGAAAAATTCGACTACGATGCCATCAACGACAATATGTCTTCGCCCGACGGAAAATACGAGATAGCCTTCGTTACCGATGTGGGACAGCTAAAAGACAAATCCTTTAACCAGGGCACCTGGGAGGGCCTTAAGCGTTACGCTTACGAAAACGACAAATCCTACAAATACTATCAGCCCGCAGGCGGTGACAGCGCTACAGACGAGGACAGATACGACGCTATGAAGGCCGCCGCGGATGCAGGCGCAGAGGTAGTCGTATGTGCGGGCTTTTTGCAGGGTACAGCTCTGGCAAGAGCGGCAAAGGAGCTTCCCGACACTAAATTTATCTTCATCGACGGATGGGTACTCGAGGACGAAGAAGGCAAGGCTCTCAAAAATGTAGCGTCTATTGACTATAATGAGGAGCAATCGGGCTATCTTGCCGGATATGCGGCAGTGATGGACGGCTACCGAAAATTAGGCTTCAGCGGAGGCGGAGGAGGCACCAATGCCGCCTGCTGCCGCTTCGGCTACGGCTATGTGCAGGGCGCACAGGCCGCCGCAGAGGAAAAGAACATCACTGTAGATATGAACTTCAGCTGGGAATACGGCGCCTCCTTCGGTGCTTCTGCCGAGCTGCAGACTATGATTAACGGCTGGTATTCAAAGGGCACGCAGGTAGTCTTCGTATGCGGTGGTGCTATGTGTCAGTCCGTATTCGCGGCGGCTTCTGCCAATGAGGGTGCGGTAATAGGCGTGGACATCGACCAGTCGGAGGAATCGGATACCGTCATCACCTCGGCCACGAAGGGCATCAGAGAATCGGTGGAATATGTTCTCGAAAAGGTTTACTCCGACTCCTGGGATGATATAGGCGGTGTGCAGACTACTCTCGGTGCAAAGGATTATGCCGTTTCACTCCCCACCGACACCTGGAAAATGGAAAACTTCACCGTAGAGGAATACGAAAAGCTTTTCGAGGAAATGAAAAACGGAGATATTGAAGTGGACAGAGATTACGAAAAGGGTCTCAAAAACGAAAACTTCCCGAATGTAAACCTTAACATCATTTAAGTGACACAAAGCCGACCCTTCCAAGGTTATTTTCACGGAAGGGTCGGCATAATGTTTTAAATTTTTTCTTCATAAAAGTTTTTACAGGCAGAAAAGCCTTAAAATGTTACGAAAATATTGCACATCGGTTTATATTTAGTTTATAATCTTTACAGTTTATTAACACTTTTACAGCGTTATGCCAAAAACAGTACTGTAGAATATGTTCAAAATTAATAAATCACCGATAAGCTTATCGGTTTAAAATCAAAAGAAAAGAGGTATTAAAATGAACAAAAGACTTATAAAGGAAGAGCATTTCGGTATACAGAGAAAAATGGTAGCCGCAATGACAGAAGAATCCTGGAAGAAAATCCCCCATGTAACCTTTATTTATGAGCCCGAAGTAAGCCGTTTCTTTGATGAATATAAAAAGATTAATCTCGGCAGAAGCGCAGACGAAAAAATCACCTTCAATACTCTTATGGTAAAAGCCATTACAGAAGGCATCAAGGCCGCTCCTGTTATGAATTCACATATAGAATATAATTCCGCTCTGGTAAGAGGCACCGTAAAGACCTACGAAAACATAAATATTTCGATGGCAACCATCCTGCCCTCCGGTGAAATGATGACTACAAACTGCCGTGATTTCGATAAAAAGGATTTAGACGAAATGACAGCGTACATAAAGGACCTTCGCAGACGGGCGGAGCAATCCGACCTCAACGAGGCTCTGTACAGCGTATCCTTTAACAGAACTCTCAAAACGATAAAGGAAGGCAGACTTATCGAAGCATTTTTGAGGATAATCGGTGCGAAAACAGGAAAGCACAAAGTTAAAACCCTGAAGGGTAAAGCCAGAAGAAGCTATCGTGCCATTCCCGAAACGGAAAGACTCGGTGACAAGGACATAGAACAGGGAACCATCACTATTTCTAACATCGGCTCTCTCGACCTCGGTCAGCGTGGTGCAGTGGCACTTTTAGAAATCATTCCGCCCCAGGTATGCGCCATCGGTATCGGAGCAGTACAGAAAAAGCCGGTAGTAAAGCAGAACAGCCACGGTAAGGACGAGGTAGTTCCCGGTAAAATTCTTCCCATCTGCATCGCCTTCGACCACAGAGCCCTGGATTTCGGCGACATAGTCCCCTTCACTAAAAAGCTCGACGAAATTTTCGAAAAACCCGAAATCATCCACTCGTGGACGAGAGAGCAGACGGTTCATCTGGAATCCGTCGGAAAGAGCGAGGATTTTACGGCCTGATTACTATTGCTACAGTAATATACAGAGGACATTTTCTTCGCCCCGAAGTCGTATGATTATACTACAGTTGGGCGGAAAAAAGTAAAATATTTATTATATGTGGCACCGTATTATTTCATATAACAACTAAAACAGATGTGTTTTTAAGTCAGAAGCAACTTGAACACATCTGTTTTTTTGCTTTTTTGGTCTGCACTTACTCGGCAGTCCTTTTTTCAGTTTTATCTGATAACCTTATAAATAAGCTCTGCTTTTTCGGGCTCACTGTCGGAGAAAGTAAGAGCCTCTGAAAACATTTTTTCCGCAGGGGCGAGCAGCTTTTCGTCATTGGTATGAAATTCGGCGATTATGTCCCCTGCTTTTATTCTGTCGCCTGTCTTTTTATGGAGAATTATACCTGCCGTATAATCGATAGTGTCCTCCTTATTTACTCTGCCCGCACCTAAAATAACGCTTGCCGAGCCGATTTTTTCGGCATCGGTGCCGGAGATGAAGCCGTCCTCATTCGCGACTACATTATGAACTATTTTCGCTTTAGGAAGCTTGTCTGTGTCAGTTATCATTTCAGTATTACCGCCCTGTGCGGAAATAAATTCTAGGAATTTTTCATAAGCCGAGCCGTCATCGAGAGCTTTTTCACAGAGCTGTCTTGCCTCGGGATAACCGATTTCCTTCACTAAAGATATGAGATTCGAAGCGAGAGTGAGACTTACCTCGCGAAGGTCGGCACTGCCCCTTCCTTTAAGCACCTCCACCGCTTCGATAATTTCGAGAGTATTACCGATGTTTTTACCCAGAGGTGTTCCCATATCGGAGATGACCGCCGCCATTCTTCTTCCTGCCATTTTCCCGATTTCCACCATCTTTTCCGAAAGCTCCTCGGCATCGGCGGTAGTTTTCATAAAGGCACCGCTTCCGTACTTAACATCCAGAACTATACACTGTGAGCCCGCGGCCAGCTTTTTACTCATAATACTCGAAGCGATAAGCGGCATACAGCCCACCGTAGCCGTGGCATCGCGAAGGGCATAAAGCTTTTTATCGGCGGGAGCGAGATTACCCGTCTGTCCCACGACACATATTCCGGTTCTTCTAACGGTTTCGATAAATCGTTCGGGACTCAATGCCACATCGAAGCCCTCTATTGATTCGAGCTTATCCACGGTACCGCCCGTGTGTCCGAGGCCTCTGCCGCTCATTTTGGCTACTTTGGCGCCGAGTGCGGCTACCACGGGAGTGACGATGAGTGTTGTCTTGTCTCCCACACCGCCCGTAGAATGCTTATCGGCAGTTATTCCGTCGATGGAGCTCAAATCGAGCATATCCCCCGATTTGGCCATTTCGAGAGTGAGAGTAACCATCTCTCGATCGGTCATTCCGTTAAGGTAAATCGCCATAAGCAGAGCCGAAGCGTGATAGTCTTTGATTTCGTCCTTCACATAGCCGTCGATGAAAAAGTGTATTTCCTCATCCGTCAGCTCGAAGCCGTCTCTTTTACGGGAAATAATGTCATAAATTCTCATTTAATATTCCTCTTTTCTTTATCTCACTGATTTGTCGTAGGGTACTCCCGATGCCTTCGGTGCTCTCGAGCTTTTAGAGGTAAAGGCAAGAACTACGAGAGTAATTATATACGGCAGCATACGGTAAAAATTCGTGCTGATTCCGAGCTCGGCCAGAGCATAGACTCCGTCTCCGTTTATATCTATGGTAGAATAAGCGGCGGCTATGCATTTAAACAGACCGAAAACGAAGGACGCGGCGGCAATAGTCCACGGGTTCCAGTTACCGAAAATCATCACGGCGAGAGCAAGAAAGCCGAAGCCCGCTACATCTCCCGTAGACGAACAGTTTGCTGTCGTAAGAGCGAAAACGAAGCCACCCAGACCTGCCAACGCTCCCGAAACAGTAGTACCCGCATATCTCATCCGAGAAACATTAATGCCTACCGAATCAGCCGCCTGCGGATTTTCACCGCAGGCACGAAGCCGTAAACCGAACCTTGTTTTATACATTATAACAGATAACACTATAAAAAGTCCAATACAAATGTAGGTTGTAAGATAATTTTTTACCAGAAATGTATTTTCAAAGAAATTCAGCTCCTCCGTGGGCGAAAATCCGAAGGTGCTTCTTTTCAGCATAAACCAGCTCGCCGCATCACCCTCGGACATAGTCAGAACATTCTGATTTACCAAAACATTGGTAGCGAAAAGGACAAAGCCGGGTGCCAGCATATTAAGAGCAGTACCGCCGATGGTCTGATTTGCGCGCAGATTAATTGCCGCATAGGATAAAAGAAGGGAAAAGAGAGCTCCGGCTACTGCACACACCAGCATAGTCAGAAGCATAAGAGGCTGCGCCTGCTCCTTACGGAAGCTGTCCGTATCCTGCATTATTTTTATAAAAAGAACACCTACAAAGGCACCGAAAATCATTATACCCTCGAGGGCAAGATTAACTATACCGCTTCTTTCGGCAAATACGCCCGCCAAGGCTACGATAAGAAGAGGAATTGCATAGGTCAGAGTCTGCTGTATGAGAAAATCCATTATGCTCCTCCCCCTTTCTCAGACTGTCTCTGTGCCTGTGAAATTATCTCCTCATCGGAACGGGTGTTTTCCTCGGCTGTGGTTTTTTTACCTTTAAAAATTCTCTTATCCGAGGCGAGAAAGCTTCTGATAACCAGTGAAAAAGCACTCAGATAAACTATTATACCGATAATGATGTTCGTTATATATTCGTTATATGAGGTAAGATTTTTCAGCTGCTGACCCGCTACGGACAAAACGGACATAAACGAGCCCGTAAAAATCACCGCTATGGGATTATTGCTCGCTAAAAGTGCGATAGGTATTCCGTTAAAGCCTTCCGAAGGAAGAGACTGATAGGTAGACCAGAAAAACTCCGTGTTACCCGACAGGTAATAAAGAGCCGCTCCGCCTCCCGAAAGTGCTCCCGCAAAGGCCATAGAAAAAACTATCATTCTTTTACTTTTTATTCCCGCGTACTCTGCCGCGTCCTTATTATATCCGCAGGCCTTCATTTCGTATCCGAGGACGGTTTTAGTGATGATGACATAAACGAAAACAGCAAAAATAATCGCTACGAAAATGCCGCCGTTAATCTGTGAGCCGGGAAAAAGCTTATCGAGGCCTAATTTGGGCGTAGCCACTCCGTTAGCCGTGGTTTTCATAATAAAGCCTACCTTGCCCGACTCCCCTCCGTTACGAAGGTCGCTGTTTTCGAAAATCCAGGTAACGGCATTGGCGGCTATCCAGTTAGTCATAATGCAGGCCAAAACCTCATTTATGCGAAGATATGCCTTCATTATTCCCGGCACGGCACCCCACAGAGCCCCCGCCGCCATACCGCCGAGAAGGGCTATTATCCATATAGCGAAGGGAGGTACTGTATCAGAGGGTATTTTCAGGGCAAGAATAAGAGTGGCCGCCGTGCCCGCCAGATACTGTCCCGGTGCACCGATATTAAAAAGTCCTGTCTTGAATGCCACAGCTACGGAAAGACCCGTCATAATAACAGGAGTGGCTCTGAAAAGAAGATTTCCGATATTCACGGGATTAAAGCCGAAAACGAGCTCACCCGAGGCATCTCTGCCCTTACTGAACACACCGAAAAATATCAGCTTCAGACCCTCTATGCCGCCCTTAAGTCCGATGTCGGAGTTAAAAACCGAAACCAGAAGTATAATTATACCGCCTACTGCCAGACCTGTTATAATCGACAGGAGCGAGGAAAGAGCGGATTTGGTGCCGTCCTTCGAATATATGTCTTTAATCTGCGCCTTAAGCTCGTTCCTTTTACTCATCGATGTCGCCTCCCTCTTTTCGCTTCGTCCCCGCCATATACAGACCAAGCTCGGAAACCGTGGTCTTATCGGGATAAAACTCACCTGTTATTTCACCCTCATAAATAACGAGAATCCTGTCAGAAACATTCATAACCTCATCCAGCTCAAAGGAAACGAGCAGTACAGCCTTTCCCTCGTCTCTTTTTTTCACCAGCTCACGGTGAATGTTTTCTATGGCACCCACATCGAGACCGCGCGTCGGCTGTACGGCAATAATCAGAGGCTGATTTCTGTCGAGCTCACGGCCTATAACTGCCTTTTGCTGATTGCCGCCCGACATACTTCTGGTAAGCGTGATGGGTCCCTGATTAGAACGAATGTCAAACTCCTCGATCAGTTTCTCTGCATATTTTCTGACGGCAGAGCCTTTTATGAAGCCCTTTTGCTGAAATTCATCCTCGAAATAACGCTGAAGAACACAGTTGTTTTCCAAAGAAAAATCGAGCACCAGACCGTGCTTATGTCTGTCCTCGGGAATATGGCTCAAACCTGTCTGCAGTCTTTCCCGTACAGAATACTCCGTGATGTCCTCATCGCACAGCTTTACTCTGCCGGAGCTGATTTTTCCCAGACCCGTGATCGCTCTGATAAGCTCCGACTGACCGTTTCCGTCCACACCTGCTATAGCCACTATCTCTCCGCTTTTAACCTCTAAGGAGACATTATTCACCGAATTCTTTTTAGAATCCTTGCCGCTGACAGAAAGGTTTTCCGCCTTAAGCACAGTCTGCTTCGGCTGTGCCTTCTCTTTTTTAACCGAAAGCTCTACGGGTCTTCCGACCATCATACGGGAAAGCTCCTCCTTGGTGGTATCCTTCGTTTCGACGGTGCCGATGTATTTTCCCTTACGGATTACGCTTACACGGTCGGACACAGCCATAATCTCGCCAAGCTTATGAGTGATGAAAAGGATGGATTTCCCCTCTTTGGCAAAGATTTTCATTATATTCATCAGCTCTCCCGTTTCCTGGGGAGTGAGCACGGCAGTAGGCTCATCGAAAATAAGAATTTCGTTATCGCGGTAAAGCATTTTCATTATTTCTACCCTCTGCTGCATACCGACGCTGATTTCCTCTATCTTTTTATCAAGATCAATTTTAAGAGAGTACTTTTCACTCAGCTCTCTTACCTTCCTTTTAACTGTCTGCCGCTGAATAAATCCGAGCCGTGTCGTTTCCGTGCCGAGAATAATATTATCCAGAACAGTAAACACATCCACCAGCTTGAAATGCTGATGAACCATCCCTATGCCCAGAGCCGTGGCATCGTTAGGCCCGTAAATTTTAACGGTCTCACCATTCTTTTTAATCACACCCTTTTCGGGCTGATAAAGGCCGAAAAGAACGGACATCAGCGTGCTTTTACCCGCACCGTTTTCACCTAAAAGAGCGTGGATTTCGCCTTTTTTAAGCTGTAAAGTGATATTGTCGTTTGCGATTATACCGGGAAAAACCTTGGTTATTCCCACCATTTCGATTATGTATTCCCCTCGCATAACCATTCCCGCTTTCTGTAAAAACTTTATTTCTTCACAAGGTATTTTATCCCCCATTTCGCTTTTTATGTATAAAAAAAGAGTGCTCCGAAGAACACTCATAAAAATCAGAATTTTTTAAGCTTATCCACGCTCTCCTGATAAAGGTCGAAGAAGCGCCCGACTATTTTTTTATCCTCCTCATTACCTCTGACACACATCGAAAGAGTGATAACATTTTTCATCGATGTGGCTGAAAGGAGAACATAGGGCTTATATTTGACCGCTCCCGTCATAAAGCCGTCTGTCGGCTCATGCCCCTCGAGAGCGAGCGCCTTATGGTCGAGAATACCGATGTTGCTCATCGCCAGAAGCGGGTTTGAATAACCGATTTTGATTATCTCCTCACTGGCGGCGTGCGGCAAAATCTTATAACCGAAGCGAAGGAGAGGCAAACCGTAAAGTCCCATAAATTTATCCTTTTTGAAAAGGTTAGCGGAGTTCACCACATACTTCAGCGTTTCGATGATGTCGTCGCCCAGGCGGGGTATTCTGCACTGCATAAAGGCGGTGTGGTTGGTTATGCCCTGTCCGGAGCTGTCCTTAATGTGGCGGCGCAGATCGATGGCACAGGAGATGGTTACACTGTCATCGGGGTTATAGCCGGCAAGCCTGTAAAGTGCATCGAAATATGCCGCAACAAGCACATCATTGACGGTGGCACCGTACTTTTTACCCACCTGCTTAAGTGCGAGGAAATCCTCCTCGGAAAGCTTTCTGCGCGCGATGAAGCTTCTGTCCTCATCTTTTGACTCGGTAAGGGGGAATTTATGGTCATCCTTCGCACAGACATTTTTATAAAGATTACGCGCCATTTTTTCCTGTGCGGGAGTGAAATCTCCGTAAACAGACTCGTAGGAACGGCTTCCATCTTTGAAATTAAGGGGTAAAATACCCTTTTCTACATAATCGTTATAGTTTTTGCAGAAGGCATTGATAAAGTATTTGAAATCTCCGCCATCCATACACATATGGTTTTCCACAAAGCAAACAGTAGTTTTGCCGCTGTGATAAAACAGTGCTACCTTCATCTGCAGAGAGCTTTCGGGATGTATGTACTGTGTGAGAAAGTCATCGACCTCTTTATCGACCCGGCTGTCGTCGATATGCTTAAGGGTTATGACATCGTCTATATCATAGGGTCTGACCTCCCAATAGGGTCTTACCTTATTATCCACGAAGGCTGAATGGAAAACGGGTGCCTTTTCGAAAAAGCAGATAAGCACCGTTCTGAATGCCTCGAAGTTAATCTCATAATCGTAATGAAGCTCGAGGTGCACCATTCTGTCATTGAAATCACGGAAAAGATAATGCATCTTATCCCAAAGCTCTGCATTTAATCTTCGCTCCATCTGTCATCCTCCTCTGCATTTCTCGTTCCCGTAAGAAGCCTTACTCCGGCTACAATAAAGTCAACAAGTATACCTAAAAGAATAAGCAGCCAGCCCGGATGCCAGGGTAAAACTTTCGCTATGCCGAGAACGACATAAAAGAGAGTGAAAATCACCGGGATATAAAGAAGAATACTGAAAATTCCTGTTTTCTTATTAAATTTATAAGACAGGAGCATATCGAAAATCATAGCAAAGGGAACTGCCAGAATAAAAATAATCCAGCTGCCCTGAACAGGAACAATTACGGTAGTAAACAGGAACATATATGTAGCGATAAGCAGAACGGACACGAAGCAAAGAGCTCGGGCGAAGAAGCCGAATCTTCCTGACTTTTTGGTCAGTCTTCCCGACAGTGAGATAAAGGCAAATACGAGAACCGCGAAAATTCCGCCTAAAAGCAGCATCCAGGTTTTACCCCACAGTCCCGTAATAAAGCTTACGGCAAGATAAAGGCAAACCACAGCGAAAATACCGCCGAATGTACCTAAAGCAAGGATAGAGCCCTTACGGGTCTTCTTTTTCATAGCGGTTTTCTCTTTGACCGATGCTTTGTAGCCCTCTGCAAGGTCGGGATACTCCTCCATTATAATCGCACAGATTATTTTATCATCCTTGAGACCTGCGGCCACGAGCTCATTTGCTCTGGCAGTCATTTCGGAGATAAGCTTCTGCTTATAGCGGTACAGCGCTTCCGTTTCCTTCATATTTTCAAAGGACTTATCGATGTATTCTAAAAAATTATTCATAGTAAAACCCCTTTATACCTATTATAATTAGCATTTTACAGTATTATAATTTAACTGTAAAGGATTTTATAAAAAACTTAATTATTTGTTTTAAAAAAGAACAAAAACCCCTCGGCGGTAAACCGAGGAGTTTCCATAAACATAATCAAATATTAAACAGTCTCATCTTCAGCAGTCTTATCAAATTCAGCGATAAGGCCGTCAACAACTGCTGTGTCAGCACCGAAGGTTACGAGAAGCTCTCTGATTAAGTTTAAAATCTGACGATAAAGATTTCCTAAAAGTTCCATTTTATAGTCCTCCTGTAATTTATTAATTTGATTTTAACTGATTGAACCGCTTTTGTCAATAGAAAAAAAGCATTAAAAATGAAGATAAATAAATTTAAATTATTCTTAATAAAAAAGGCAAAATTTTCTCATAAAAAAGCATCCCCGGAGAGATACTCCGCAGGGATGCTTTAAAAATTCAGATTAGCTTATGCGAGTGCAGGTGTTTCTGCGGGAGCGTTTGTGGTCTCTGTCTCGGGAGCCTGCTCACTTTTCTGTGCATCCTCGATCATACCGACGATAACTTCGATAATGTAGTCGCCCATATCCTTGTCAACAAGGCCGAAGATTTTTGCTACCTTGAGATAAACATTAACGAGCTTGAGAGCGATCTTTGCGAACTTAAGAGCGGGACCTACAGTCCAGAAGGGAAGGTCGAGAATCCAGTCATATTCGCCCAAATCGATAGCAAGATCGCCGGTGCCTTCAGTTTCGGGAGCAGTGCTTTCGGTTCCTGTTGCATCTGAAGCCTCGCCCTCTGCGAAAGCAACAGTAACAAATGAGAACATCATTAAAGCTGCGAGTAAAATAGAGATGAACTTTTTCATTGGAAATTCCTCCTTAAAATTTGGTACTTTAAGTATATAATTTATTGACAGATTTGTCAATATTTTCAAAAAAAGAAAGCCGGATTATTTCCCTTCACGGAGCATATTCTTTACCATTTCGATAAATTGCTGCTTTTTTTCACTTTCGAGACTCCTGTAGGCCATAATAATAAATTTCTCATTTCGCGAAATCTCATTGAGTCCGTTAAAGCTTTCACCGACACAGTCAGAACGGTTAGCGACCTTAAGCTCCGGACAGTTTTTTTCTACGCCCAGAAGATAACCCACCGTAACATTGAAAATATCACAAAGCTTTACGATGTTTTCCTTCGTAGGTGTGCTTTTTCCTGCCTCATAAAAGGTGTAGGTGCTTCTGTCGACACCTAAAATATCGGCGACCTCCTGCTGTGTAAGCTTGAAGTTTTTTCTTAAAATTCTGAGATTATCTGCGAGCATCGGGATTCTCCTTTGAAACATTTTGTGACATTATAACACACAGGGTGCGAAAATTCAACACAAAATGACAAAATAGTTATCATCCCTTCGACTCGTTAAAATGGCGATAAATTCTTTCCGCATCACGCTCACTGATGCCCTTGACAGCCTTCAGTGCTTCTCTGTCAGCGGCTCTGACGGCAGACAGAGTTTTAAAATGCTTCAAAAGAATCGCCGCTTTTTTCTCACCGATGCCTTCGATTCCGGTAAGAGAAAGAACGAGACTGTTTTTGGTGTGCTTTGATTTATGGTAAGTGATGGCGAAGCGGTGCACCTCCTCCTGAATAGAGGAAATGAGAGTAAAGACCCGTCTGCCCGAATTAATGGAGATTTCCTGACCCTCGTCGGTGATGGCCCGTGTGCGGTGCTTCGAATCCTTTACCATACCGAAAACGGGTATATCCAGACCGAAGGCCTCTATGATAGGCTTTACGGCACTTACCTGACCCTGTCCGCCATCGAGAAGAATAAGGTCAGGAAGTCTGCCGAAACCCTCACCGCTTCCTTCGCTTTCCGTATAACGGTTAAGACGGCGGCTGATTACCTCACGCATAGAGCCGTAATCATCCTGACCCGAAAAGCTTTTGATGGCGAAGCGTTTGTAGGCACTGCGCAAGGGTCTGGCATCCTTAAACACTACCATACCTGCCACATTGTCACTGCCCGCCGTGTGAGATATGTCGTAAGCCTCGATGTATTCGGGAGTTTTTTTAAGATTAAGCATTTTTTTCAGCTCATCGAGAACGGCAGTATCTGCTCCGAAAAAGCCGAGATGCTCACTTAATTTCTGCGCCGCATTCGTCAGACACATTTGCGAAAGCTTTACCTTCTCGCCTCTCTGCGGCAGCAGAATCGACACCTTTTTTCCTCTCTTTTCCGTGAGCCACTGCGTTACGAGCTCACTGTCACTCACCTCACCGTCTACGATGATAAGCGGCGGTATTTTACGGTCAAGAGAATAATAGGAGGTTATGAGAGACTGTCTTTCATCGGCCAGATTTTCACTCGTATCAAAGATGAAATGCTCGCTGTTTTTCAGCGCACCCTGCTCGAAGGAAAGAACCGAAAGGCAAGCCTTGTTTCCTCTCTGCGCTATGGCGAAAACATCCTCGTCGCCCTCGGAATTTACGACAACCTTCTGCTTCTGGGAAATTCTTTCTATGGCCTTGATTCTGTCGCGGAGCTTTGCCGCCTTTTCGAAATCAAGATTTTCCGCAGCCTTTTCCATTTCTGCTCGAAGCTCTCTGACAGCGGAGGCGTCGGGATTTTTCAGAAATTCCACGGCACCTTTCAGATTTTCCCCGTATTCCGTCTGACTGATTTTTCCCGCACAGGGTGCACTGCATCGGGAAATAAAGTAATTAAGACAGGGACGGGAGCTTTTAATGTCGCGCGGAAAGACCTTGTTACAGGTAGGCAGACGGAAAATTTCAGCCGCACGGGCGCAAGCATTGGTTACGGAATAATTACCCGTGTAGGGGCCGAGATAATCGGCGTCAGGGTCATCCTTGCGAAAGCAGGGAGAAATCCTTCCCCAGGGTCCCTTCGTAATTTTGATATAGCTGTAGCCCTTGTCATCCTTCAGAAGGATGTTATATTTGGGCATATTCTGTTTGATGAGACTGCATTCTAGCACGAGGGCTTCAAATTCGCTGTCGGTAAGGATGTAATCGAAATCGTCCACATTCTCGACCATCTTTTTTACCTTTATGCTGTGGCCGCTCCGGGAGCCGAAATACTGACTCACACGGTTTTTCAGCTTTTTAGCCTTACCGATGTAGATTATTTTCCCTTCCTTATTTTTCATTATATATACTCCGGGAGTAAGCGGCAATTTCATAGCCTTACTGCGCAGAGCGGACAGATTTTTATTTTCGGGCACAGTATTACCCCCTTTCCTGTTTCTTTTTACATTTTAATACACGGCTGATAAAAACAATATCACAGATATTATTTGTTGATTTTCTGACGATAATAATATATAATGAAAAGGCAGTCACGGTTTTTCCGTAAACGCTTCTGCTCTTAAGAGTCGACAGCGGTGAAGGCTCCGTTCTCCCACTGATAAATCCTGCAAGGCTTATTCTGCTCCCTGCACAGTCTGATTACATATTCCGTTCCGCGACTTTTTCCGTCCCAGAAAACATACATCACATCGCAGATACGGACTATAAGCTCATTTCGTACGAGAGGTGCTTTCTTTCCGTAAAGGTCATATTCAGGTAAAATCTCCGTTAACCGAATCCCCTTTTTTACGGCAAAATCCCGCGCTCTCCTGTCCATACCTACGGCACCGCCCGTATATATCATCGACACACCGTCGGCGGCTATCACATTTTCGGGAATAGGCACATCCAGCGAACGGGAGCCTGCGATTCCGATTTTCATAAAGGGTCCTCCACCTGCATTTTATTCTTGATTAAATCTTAACACAAATAAACCGATTTTTCAATACAAGGAGCATATCTATGTTTGAAGTCAAGCACTTAAAGGGTAACACTTATTATTTCGAAGCCTTCACAAATGTGGGATTATACCGTCTCGACGGTAACAGAGCGGTTCTCATCGACGGAACGGATCACAAAAGAATGGCCAAGGCACTTAACAATTATCTTAAGGCTGAAGGTCTCACCGTCGACACGATAATATGCACCCACTGCCATGTGGATCATATATGCGGTAATAAATTCTTTCACGATGCCTACGGATGCAGAATTTTAGGCACGGAGAAGGAGCTGCCCTTTATCGCACAGCCTGACCTGGAGGGTACCTTTTATTATAACGGCACGGATACGGATAAAAGCCGTAACCCCTTTTTCACGGTGGAGCCCGCTCCGGCAGAAAAGCTCACCGAGGAAAATCTGCCCGACGGACTCGGGATAATCAGTCTTCCCGGCCACGCCTTTGATATGATAGGTGTAAGGACAGACGATAATGTGCTGTTCCTCGCTGACAGCATCCTTTCGGCTAAAACCTGGGCAGAGCATAAGGCACCATTTTTCCGCGATGTAAATAAAAGCATAAGCACACTCGAAAAAATCAAAGAAACAGACGCAGACATTTTCATCCCCTCGCATAATGAACCTCTGACCGACATAAATAAGCTGGCAGACCTTAATATAAGCAAGCTCAAGGAATTGAAAGAAACCGCCTACGGTCTGTGCCGCGGTACAGGCTTCGACGAAATGTTTACTGCATTTCTGAAGGCGCTTTCCCTGGAAATAAGAACAGAAAAATATGTAAGCTATTCGGTCATGCTGAAAAATATCCTGCAGGCACTGGTCGAGGATGAAAAAATAAAAGCGGTAATGGATGACGGTAAATTCATTTATTTGAAAAAATAAGGCCGTTACTACTTAAAATGAAGTTAAAAAAGCAGCTTTTTAAAAGATTTTTTGAAAAAAGTTGCTTTTTTCTATTGACTTTTTTTAGCAATAATAGTATATTTGTGACAGTGGTTAGCACTCGAATACAAAGAGTGCTAAAATCAAGAAATCAAACCAGTGAATGATAAAAAGAAGGAGCGTGAAGAAATGGAGCTTGCAAAGCGTAAGGAAATGATACTTGCGGCCATCGTGGAGCAATATATAAAAACAGGCGAGCCCATCGGCTCGAAGCTGATAATGCAGTGCCTCCCCATTTCTGTTTCTTCTGCTACCATCAGAAACGAAATGAGTGAGCTGGCTGAAATGGGTTATCTTGACCAGCCTCATACCTCGGCAGGCCGTGTCCCCTCGCAAAAGGGCTACAGATACTACATCGACCATCTGATGAATGCTGATCAGCTTTCCGACGAGGAAAGATTAAGCATTAAGCGTGAGCTCGAGCGTTTTATGGGAAGTCCCGATAAGCTTCTCGAAAAGGCAGGCGAAATGCTCGCGAAGATAACAGGCTGTGCCGCTTTGGCTACCACTCCCACAGATGAGGGTGCCACCATTAAGCACATCGAGCTGATGCCCGTAGGCACGAGAATAGCGATGATAGTTATGATGACCTCCTCGGGAATCATTAAAAACGGCATATGCAAAACCGACACGGAAATCACCCGCGATATGGTAAACACCTTTTACGACATAGTAAATGAATGCTTCATCGGCAGACCCGTTTCGGATGTGGGTACCGTAATGATACAGACACTCGTGGCGTCTCTCGGAGTAAACGCTCTTTCGATGAGTCCCCTCTTTGTAGTTCTGGCTGACATCGCCGCACAGGCAATGCAGGCCGAAATAAGACTTGAGGGTGAGCAGAATCTTCTCCACCACAGAGAATTCGGTAACAGCATTTATGAAATGATGCAGTTTTTCGATGAAAAGGATAAGCTCGAAAGAGCCATCTCCACCGATAAGCCCGGTCTGAATGTCATCATCGGTAAGGAAAATATGTACCGTCAGCTCGAAAATTCGAGTATGATTATCGCAAGATACTCCATCGGCGGTCACGACGGCGGTACCATAGGCGTAATCGGACCCACAAGACTCGATTATGCGAGAATCATCCCAAGCATAGAATATCTCACTTCACTCGTAGGTGAAATGTTAACAGATACATTGGAGGAATAAGTAATGGCAAAAGAAACCGTAGAAAAGAATGAGGAAGTTATCGAAGAGCCCCAGACCGAAGAAGCTGCCGTAAATGAGGCGGATGCTAAAATCGAAGAGCTCGAAAAAGAGCTTGCCGCCGCCAAGGAAGCCCACATCAGAACTCTGGCAGAATACGATAACTACAGAAAGCGCTCCGTAAAAGAAAAGGAAAGCATCTACACCGACGCAAAGGTCTCCTGCTTAAGTGAGCTTTTACCCGTTCTCGATAATTTCGACAGAGCCCTGAATGCCCGTCAGGCAGATGCGGAAACTTATAAAAAAGGAATGGAAATGATAAGCAACAGCTTCACGGAAATTCTCAAAAAATTAGGTGTCGAGGCCTTCGGCGAAAAGGGTGAGGAATTTGACCCGAACTTCCATAACGCGGTAATGTCCGTAGAAGACGATGAATTGGGTGAAAACACCATCGCAGAGGTATTCAATAAGGGCTATAAGCTCGGCGACAGGGTCTTAAGACACGCAGTAGTCAAGGTTGCAAACTGATTTTCAGTTTAACATAAAACAAAAATTAAAATGTAAATTATACTCGGAGGTATTATATTATGGCAAAGATTATTGGTATTGACTTAGGTACTACAAACTCATGCGTAGCAGTTATCGAAGGCGGCGAGCCCGTAGTTATCGCTAACGCAGAGGGCGCAAGAACTACTCCTTCAGTAGTTGCTTTTTCAAAAACAGGCGAAAGAATGATCGGTCAGGTAGCTAAAAGACAGGCTGTTAAGAATCCCGACAGAACCATTTCTTCCATCAAGCGTCAGATGGGCTCTAATTATCAGGTTTCCATCGACGGCAAAAACTACACTCCCCAGGAAATTTCCGCTATGATTCTTCAGAAGCTCAAATCCGACGCTGAAGCATATCTTGGTGACACAGTTACAGAGGCAGTTATCACTGTTCCCGCTTATTTCACCGATGCCCAGAGACAGGCTACAAAGGACGCCGGCAAAATCGCAGGTCTCGAGGTTAAGAGAATTATCAATGAGCCCACTGCCGCAGCTCTTGCCTACGGTATCGACAAGGAAGCTGACCAGAAGGTTATGGTTTACGACCTCGGCGGCGGTACCTTCGATGTTTCCATCATCGAAATGGGTGACGGTGTTCAGGAGGTTCTCGCTACTGCAGGTAATAACCGTCTCGGCGGTGACGATTTCGACCAGAGAATCATCGATTGGATGGTTGCTTCCTATAAGGCAGAGGAAGGCGTAGATCTCCGCGGCGACAAAATGGCTATGCAGAGACTCAAGGAAGCCGCTGAAAAGGCTAAAATCGAGCTTTCCGGCATCACCTCCACCTCTATTTCTCTCCCCTACATCACCGTAGATGCAGGCGGTAATACACTCCACCTCGAAATGACTCTCACCAGAGCTAAATTCAATGAGCTTACAGCTGATCTCGTCGAAGCTACAATGGGTCCCGTTCGCCAGGCTATCAATGACTCCGGCCTCAGCGTAAATCAGATCGACAAGGTGCTTATGGTCGGCGGCTCCTCCAGAATCCCCGCAGTAGGCGACGCTATCAAAAAGTACATCGGTAAAGAGCCCTTCAAAGGAATCAACCCCGATGAATGTGTAGCCATCGGTGCTTCACTTCAGGCAGGTGTTCTCGGCGGGGATGTTAAGGGTCTTCTCCTTCTCGACGTTACTCCCCTTTCACTCGGTATCGAAACTATGGGCGGTATCAACACAAAGGTTATCGAGAGAAACACCACTATCCCCACAAAGAAGAGCCAGATTTTCTCCACTGCTGTGGACAATCAGCCTTCCGTAGAGGTACATGTGCTTCAGGGTGAGCGTGAGTTCGCAAGAGATAACAAAACTCTCGGCGTGTTCAGCCTCGACGGCATTATGCCCGCCCGCCGCGGTGTTCCCCAGATCGAAGTAACCTTCGACATCGACGCTAACGGCATCGTTCACGTTTCCGCAAAGGACCTCGGCACAGGTAAGGAGCAGTCAATCTCCATCACCTCCTCCACAAATATGTCCAAGGAAGACATCGAAAAGGCTGTCAGAGAAGCAGAGCAGTTCGCACAGGAGGATAAAAAGCGCCGTGAAGAAATCGACGCCAGAAACGAAGCAGACCAGATGGTTTACCAGTGCGAAAAAATTCTTTCCGAGGATGCCGCAAAGGCTCTCGACGAAAGCGACAAGGCTGACATTCAGTCGAAGATAGATTCTCTTAAGAATGCTCTCAAGGGCGAGGACATCAACCTTATCAAAAACGAAAAGGAAGCTCTTACACAGGCATTCTACAAGCTTTCCGAAAAGATGTACCAGCAGGCTAATCCCCAGGGTGCACAGGGCTTCAACCCCAATGATTTCGCAGGTGCACAGGGCGGCTTCAACCAGGGTGATTTCGGCGGCGCAGCTGATAACGGCGGTTATGCAGATGCAGGCTACACCGATGCTAACTTCACCGACGCTAACTAAACCTATAATATCTATGGGCTGTTCCTTTGCGGACAGCCCGTGTTATGATTTAAAGTCCGAGAGGAAGATAAATTAAATGGCAGAAAATAAACGCGACTACTACGAGGTCCTCGGTGTAAGCAAGAGTGCCTCGGAGGATGAAATCAAAAAGGCTTACCGAAAGCTCGCAAAGCAGTATCACCCCGACCTTAATCCCGGTGATGCGGCGGCAGAAGCAAAGTTCAAGGAAGCAAACGAGGCCTATGAGGTCCTTTCCGACAGCGATAAAAAGGCACGGTACGACCAGTACGGCCACGCAGGCGTAGACCCTAACTTCGGTGCAGGCGGCTTCGGCGGCGGTTTCGGTGGCTTCGGAGGAGATTTCGACCTCGGCGACATTTTAGGAAGTATGTTCGGCGGCGGCTTCGGAGGCTTTGGCGGCTTCGGAGGCGGCAGACAGCAGAACCCCAACGCTCCGCGCAAGGGCTCAACCATACAGACCAATGTAACCATTTCCTTCGAAGAGGCGGCAAAGGGCTGTAAGAAAAAGGTTAACATAACCCGGGTAGATAAATGTAAAGAATGTGACGGCACGGGTGCTGCAAAGGGCACATCGCCCGAAACCTGTCCCACCTGTCACGGCAGAGGCCAGGTAAATATCCAGCAGAGAACAGCCTTCGGTGTTATGAGCACCACCAGACAGTGTAACGAATGCGGCGGTAAGGGTAAAATTGTCAAAACTCCCTGTCAGAAATGCCGCGGCACAGGTCTCGAATCAAAGGCACAGACCGTGGAAATCAATATTCCCGCAGGTATCGACGACAGACAGTCCCTTAATGTCAGCGGTGGCGGTAATCCCGGCATAAACGGCGGTCCTGCAGGTGACCTTCGTGTTAATGTAAATGTCCGTCCACATCCCTTTTTCGAGCGCGACGGCTTCAATGTCTGGTGTGAGGTGCCCGTAACCTACGCACAGGCGGCTTTAGGTGATACTCTCTACATCCCCACCCTCGACGGTAAGGTTAAATACGAGCTTCCCTCAGGTACACAGCCCGGTGAGGTTTTCCGCTTCAGAGGCAGAGGAATCCAGCAGCTTTCCGCACGCAGTAAGGGCGATCAGTTCGTTAAAATCGTCGTGGAGGTACCGAAAAGCCTCACAAACGAACAGAAGGATATGCTTCGTAAATTCAACGAGTCTCTCCCCAATAAGCCAAAGAATAACATAGACGACGGCACCACAATCGGCGAGGAAAAGAAAAGATTTTTCGACAAGTTCAGATAAAAAATAAGAAAGCTGTTTATCTCTTGTAAAGAGACAAACAGTTTATACAAAAAAAGAAAACCCATCAAAATGCTGACGCATTTTGGTGGGTTTTAACGCGTTATCGTGAAGCTGTTTATCACAGCCTTATGCGTTGTCGGTTTTAAAAAGCTAAATTATACTTCGACACCGATGTCATCAAGAAATTCATAAATGATGGTGAAAAGTTTTTTAAACCATTCGACGATACCGTTTGCATAAGCTTCGAAATTTTCTAACATAATAAGTTCCTCCTGTAATTAATTATTACATAATAATTATATAACTATCAGAAGAGAATGTCAAGATTTTGACAGAAAAAACAAAACCCACCTTTTGGCGGGTTTTGTCCTTAAACAATTGTTTAATTCAGAATGAATTATTCAGCGATTTCTACGAATTTGCCGTCTTCGAACTTGTAACCGAAGATCTCAAGAACCTTACCAAGGAACTCGAAAAGAAGAGCATACATCTCTTTGATTGTCTCGAACATTGTGGCATCCTCCTTTAGTTATTTATCAAGGTCACCCTTAATATGGATAAATTATATATCATAATATTAAAAATGTCAATAGTTTATTCAAAATTATTTCATAAAAAAGATAAAAAAGATAAAAAAGGAAAGAACACCCTCGAAGGGTGTTCTTTCCTTAAAACAATTGTTTTAAACTAGTTAAATTACTGAGCGTCAACCCATGCTTCGAAACCTGCTACGTCGTCCTCTGTTGCATAGCCGAACTTTGCAAAAACCTTGAGGAAGTAGAGAAGAAGTTCGTGAATAACTGCCTTAAGCTGATCCATTATCGTTTGCCTCCTTTTTAGATTTATCAAGGTCACCCTTAATATGATTAAATTATATATCATCGAAAATAAAAAGTCAATAGTTTATTCAAAATTATTTCACATTTTTATGAATTTGTAAAAAATATAAACAGACTGCCCGAGGACAGTCTGTTTTATGTAAACAATTACTATTTAATTATCAGTTACCCATAATCTCATCGAATCTTAAGAATTCGAAGATAGTGTTAAAGAAATTATCAAAAAACTCACGGATACGGGCAAGAACCTTCTGGAAGCCGCTTACTACCTGCTCCTGCTGGTCGGGAGTAAGAATGGGGTCGGGAGCGGAAGAGTCGTTATCTGCATCGGGTGCACAGCAGTCACAGCCACAGTCACAGGGAATAATACCCGTACATTCGATACAGCATCTGGTGGAGCCGTCGATTACGACATTACCGTTTCCGTCTACCTTCTTAACGCAGGAAGTAGCGTAGTGCACATCAAAATTATCACAGTTAATGCAGCAGTGACAGCCTGAAGCGGCATCGGTATGATCTTTGCAGTCACAGCCGGCGGCACCTGCGATAAGAGTGAGTGAAAGAGCGATTATGAGAATTGACATTAAGATAGAAAGTACTTTTTTCATATTAAATCCTCCTGAAATTGCGGTGAATATATAAAACACCTTTTTAACATCTATATTATAATGAATAACTTTCTAAAAGTCAACCTTTTTACGAAATAATTAAAAATAAAGGGGTGCAGGGCGGCCCGTGCCCCGTCTACGGGGCGCGGGTCTGCGAAGCAGAGCCGCGTGAGCGGGCGCCTGCCGAAGGCTGCTCACGGCTGAAGCATAAACACCCTATCCCCTATTTTACAAATCGTCCGCATCCTGAACAGGTTTCTCGTATTTATTCAGCGGAACACCCGTGTAAGAGCCATTTACATCGCTTTTGATTCTTCCGTCATCGGACCTGACCCGTATTACCGAGCGTGCCTTTTTCATTATTCTTTCTCTTTTTGCCTTATCTGCCATTTAAAAAAATCCTTTCACGGTCAGAGTTATTTATAGTATATGTAAGCACCGTCTTGTAAAAACTGAAAAAATTCTGTAAAATAAATGCAACAGATGATAATTTTTCATCCTCTAATAAGATGAACGGATGTGATAAATATGAGCTCAGAAATTATTACCAATCTCGTAATCAAAGCAAAGGAAGGAAATATCGAATCCTTCGGCATTCTCTATGAGACCTACAGCAAGGATATGTATAAGTTTGCCCTTTATTATCTGGGCTCTCCTGTCCTTGCCGAGGACTGCGTAAGCGAATGCGTACTGACGGCCTTTCAGAAAATCAGCACTCTGAAAAAGCCCGCATCATTCAAAAGCTGGATTTTTAAAATTCTCTATAACTGCTGTAATAAGGCTCTTTCCGAAAAGATAAGAGCCAGAGAAACGGTGGAGCTTTCCTCACTGGTTGACCTGTGCAAGGAGGATTCGGACCATAGCGAAATCATAAGTCTGAAAAACTCCCTCGAAAAGCTCACGGAGGAAGAAAGAACCATCATTCTCCTTTCTTACACAGCCGGTTATACCAGCAAGGAAATAGGCAAAATGCTTCAACTTAAGGATTCAACGGTACGCTCGAAGCTTATGCGAAGCACGGAAAAATTAAGACAGATTCTACATACAGATGAGGTGACAAGATGAAAAAGGACATATTAAAAGAAGAATTTGACAGAGAAATCGAGCTTCCCGAAAGCCTTTCCAAAGGTAATGTGATAAAAATGCTTCAGACAAAGGAAATAAAGCCCGAAAAGAAAACAGGAATCAGAATTATACCCGGGATTCTTTCAGCGGCGGCTATGCTAGTGATAATCACCGTGGCTGTATTTTCCTTAAGCCTTCGCAGTGAGTTTGTTGATATAGAGCAGCATACCACTGTCTTACAGAACACGACAGCTGCAGTAAATGAAGAAGGAAAAGACACCTCCGAGGTAGCCCCCTCCGCAGAAAACTCAAACGAAAGCACTCCCGTAATATCTAATCTGAAGGTAGCGAAAAGTGAAAAGGATCTGAAAAATCATTTCCTGAAAATGTATGCCGAGGGAAAAATAGACGATTATATAGACACTGTTTTTAACTATGCAGGTGATTTAATTCTCTACAGTGTAAGTGAAGACAAAGCCTTCGACTCGGCAGAATCGGAAAATATGGCAGAAGCTCCGACCATGGCTCCCGCCGCCGCTGTTACCTCGGCAGCTGCGCAGTCAAACGACAGCAACAGAGGCAACGTCCCCCACGGCACCACAAATGTTCAGGTGGCCGATGTAGACGAGGGTGACATCATTAAAAATGACGGCAGATACCTTTACATCGTTAATCATCCCGGTAAAAACTACTCCGACACTAACGGAATCACCATCGTGGACACAGAATCGATGAACAGAGTCTACAGAGGAAAAATCGAGCTTAAGGACGAAAAGGTTTTAAAGGAGCTCGCGGAAGAAAAAGAAAAAAACAGAGCCAAGGAATACTACACCGAGCCGACCACAGATATGTACATTCAGGACATTTATCTCGACGGTGACATTTTGACTGCTGTCTGTACCTATAATGAAAAAACATATGCCGTTATTTATGACATCACGGAAAGACACGCCCCGAAGGAGATAAGACGCTTCGACCAGGACGGAAGCTACATCTCCTCGAGAATGGTAAACGGTATTCTCTACACCGTAACCAATTACACCGTAAGAGGCTCCTCTGCCGAGGATGTCGAGGAAAAGGCCATCCCCCGCGTGGACTGCGACTGTCTGCTTTATTCAAAATGCTATATTGAGGACGAGGACAGCACCCGCTACATCGTGGTATCAGCCGCCGACACGAGAGATAAAGACAGTAAGATAAATGCCATTTCAGTTTTGGGCGACGGCTTCGAAATTTATTCTACTGCAGAAAATCTCTATGTTTACTGTACAGATTATGATGATGTTTACGGTGATGACACCGCGATAGTAAAAACCGTCGTAAATTCCTTCGCGCTCAACGGAACCGAGATTACACATAAGGCTACCGGCAGCTTCAACGGTACCTGCATAAACCAGTATTCCTTTGACGAATACCGCGGTAATCTCCGCGTAGCCGCCTGCTACTACGATTATCGCAAGGCAGTGGATGTAAGCTGTGTTTATGTTCTCGACGAAAGCCTTAACATCATCGGAGAGCTTATCGACATCGCAGAGGATGAGCAGGTAAAGGCTGTACGCTTTATGGGTGACACGGGATATGTAGTTACCTTCCGTAACACCGACCCCCTTTTCATCATCGACTTCTCTGACCCGACCAAACCTGCGATTACAGGTGAGCTTAAAATTCCCGGCTACTCTACCTACATTCATCCCATCGGCAACGGCTACCTCGTGGGTATAGGCTACGACGGAACAGACGAGGATGCTAAAACGGACACTGTTAAGGTCTCCGTTTTCGATGTAAGGGATAAGGCAAACCCGAAAGAAACCGACACCTTCGTTATCAAAAATGCATATTCTCTCGTAAACGAGAATCCCAAAGCGTTATTCTACTACAGCGAGAGAAATATGTTAGGTATTCCCGTCAGCCATTACGCTGAAAGCAGAAATGTAAAAAGCCTGCAGACCGTTACTGTAAAGGACGGCAAGATAGATAACCACCTCGGTTATGTCCATTATTCGGGCGAATACGGTTACTACTATTACAGCGACCTTTTCCGCGGCACCTACATCGGAAATCTTCTCTACACCATCGATAACAACGAAATCATCGAGCATAATCTTGACACAGGCGAAAGAGAAAGAAGCTGTACCATAGTTTCCGACAGCGACAATACGAATAAGAAAACAGCTTTGGACGAGGGCACCACATATAAAGCGGGCGGCATCGCCGATGTGTTTACCACTGCCCACGCGACAAAATAAAAAGGCTACGCTTTGTTTTAATAAAAATTAAATTGACATAAAAATAAAGGGCTGATATAATTTTTGTATAAAAAATACAAGGGAGAAAATTTATGAGGCCTGTAATTATCGACAAAGAAAAATGCATCGGATGCGGCAAATGTGTCGCTGACTGTGTTTCCGAAAAGCTGAAAATCATCGACGGCAAGGCAGAGTATATGTATGAGCACTGCATACAGTGCGGCCACTGCTATGCTATCTGTCCCGCAAATGCGGTTACTATGGCAAATTATAAGGATTATAAAGAGGAAAAAGCCTTCGATGTAACCGAAATAGACAGCGACGAACTGCTTTCAGCGATGAAAAGCAGAAGAACCGTCCGTAAATTCAGGGATGAAGAAATACCCTTGGAGGACATCGAAAAAATCATCGAAGCCGGCCGCTACTGTCCCACAGGCACCAATGCACAGGATTTTCATTTTACCGTTCTTCGCGAATCTGTTCCCGAGATAGAAAAGGAATGTGTGAAATTTTTCAGAGGTGCTATGAAATTCGCCTCCCCCATAAAAAAATATCTGGGTAATGTCACCATAGACGACAGCTTCTTTTTTAAGGGCTCTACAGCAGTTATCGTCGTAAGCAGTAAGGGAAGCACCGGCGCCTGTCTCGCCTCATCATATATGGAGCTTTTAGCGGCTACTATGGGTATAGGCGTACTTTACAGCGGATTTTTTGTAGCGGCATCGAAGCTTAATCCGAAAATTAAAAGAATGCTTGAGCTTCCCGACGGTCACTCCCCTGTCACCTGTCTCGTTCTCGGCTATCCCGATGTCAAATACGAAAGGATTCCTCCGAGAAACAAGGCAAAGATAAGCTACAGATAAAAAATTATCATTTGCAAAAAAACAGATATGCTTCAGTTAAAACTAACTGTACATATCTGTTTTTTGTCGTATCTGACTGTCATCCTTTTACCAGGTCGTATAATTTCTGGGTAAAGGAATATCTTTCCATCAGCTCTTCTACAGCTGAAAGCTCGGGCGTGAGCGGCTTTTTCAGCTTACAGCGAAGCATAAGATTTTTCGGTGAATGAGCGAAATCCACGAACTCGATGACATCAGTCTCATATCCGCAAAGTCGGAGGATTTCAGCTCTGATACTGTCAGTCAGCAGTGCTGAAAAGCGTTCCTTGATAAGGCCGTGAGAAAGAAGCAGGTCAAAATCTCCGCCCTTTTTGATTGACGAGCAGATTTCGTGCTGACAGCAGGGCACAGAAAAAATGTGTTTTACCTTATGACTGACAGCGTGATAAAGAGCGTAGTCGGTAGCGATGTCACAGGCATGCAGAGTGATAACCATATCTACCTCGCCCCCGAAAAGCTCTCCCTTGGTTACATCGTTCACATAAAACTTCAGTCCGTCATAGCCGTAGCTTTCCGCGATTTTATTACAGCTTTCCACCACATCCTCTTTCAGGTCATAGCCTAAGACAGTCGCCTTAACCTTTTTGATGTGAGTGAAATAATAATAAACAATAAATGTAAGATACGATTTACCGCATCCGAAATCGAGAATGGTGATTTCATCCTTATTCATTTTATTGAAGCTGTCATCGATTATTTCAATAAAACGGTTAATCTGCCTATATTTGTCGTACTTGCTGTTAACTACTCTGAAATCCTTCGTAAACACACCGAGGTCGACGAGCGCAGGGATGTTTTCACCCTGCTTGAGAATGTAGGACTTTTCCTTATTATGGCTTTCCTGCTCCACCTTCTTAACGCTGTTAGCCGTTTCCTTTCTTTTTATCCTGTCAGGAAAAACCGTGTAATGAAGGTTTACACCCTCGGCTGTAAGTGAAATCTGACGGAAGCTTATTTCGCCCGTTTCAGTGAGCCATAAAAGAAATTCGTCTTTTGAGAGATTTTCGTGAAAAACCTTATTGTCTCTGAATTTCTCCAGCTGCCACACAGTCCCCTTTTTGCCTTTAAAGGGTCTGACGGTAATTTTCGAAAACTCATATTCTTTATTTTGCCGTTCACTCAAGGCTATTTTTTTAATTTTATCCCCGAGGGAAAGAATATCATCTGTTATAACGCTCATATTTACACCTCTGAAAATTTCTGATTAAATAATAACACAAATTAAATTAAAAGTATAGCCGTAAATTTGATTTTTTGGTTGACTACTATCAATAAATAATATATAATTTACCTAATAAAGAGAAAGGATGCCGTTCCTGAAAACGGCAAAAGGTGAAACTATGAACAAAAAGATCTCTCTTGACACCTCGAAAAAGGTGTTCCCCATTATCCTTATGATACTGGGCATCGGCGTCGCAGTAGCACTGCTGGCTACGAGACTTAACCTCGTAAATCTCGTTTGTCTTCTTTACTGCTGTATTATGTCTGCCGTTATTTTTCTGTCTCTCATTATCAAAAAAAAGGTTTATGCACCTATGATTTTAGGCTACGCCGCCTCCGCTGCAGGTATGATTATCTTCCACATAATCTGGGGTGCTGATGCAGGCTTCGGTGCATTCATTTCCGAAAAAAGTGCCGGCTGGTCGAGTGCTGCCAATGCGCTTTTAGCAGGCGAGGGCTCCTTCCTTACCCGACTCGGCGGTAACCTTCTTTTGGCTCTTCCCGCCGCAATATGCTTATGGGGTCTTTTCTTCCTGGCGAAGAAAAAGTGCGAAAAGAACGCTCTTAAAAAGATTTCCTCCTTCGGCTTAAGCCTCCTTCTTATGGTCTCGTCTGTTTTTTCCGTGCTTTTCGGAAATGTAAGAACGAAGCCCGTAACCGAAAGACTCTGGGAAGGACACGACGATTATCTTAACAATGTGGATAAGGTAACGAAGGACAATCCTAATGTTCTTTTCATCCTTATGGACGATATGGGCTACGGTGACACCTCTCTTAACGGTGCTATCTATGACACACCGAATATGGACTCCATCGGTGAAAACGGTCTTAACTTCACAAACTTCTATTCGGGCTATTCTGTTTGCTCTCCCGCCCGTTTCGCCACTCTCACCGGCCGTTATCCCTACAGAGGATATGCCGATAATGTTATCTATCCCACGGTGCAGACCACAGCCACCTTCGCACAGACCAGAGTTTATAACTCCTTCGAAATGGGCAACAATGTAGACGGTATGCTCGGTGACGAGATTACCATCGCAGAGGTATTCCAGAATGCAGGCTATGCTACAGGTGCCTTCGGTAAATGGCATTTAGGCGACTACGGCGAATATCTTCCCACAAACCAGGGCTTCGATTACTTCTACGGAAGCCATCACGTAAACGATATGTATGCCTTCTACCACGTAAGTGAAGAAAACGGTGAATATGAGGTCGTTCACGGCTCCGAGGAGCTTCGCGACGAAAACGGTAAAAAGGATCAGAGTCCCCTCACCGAATGGATTCACGGTGAAATCACCGAATGGATTACGGACACGGTCAAAAACACCGACAAGCCCTTCTTCGCTTACTATGCTACTCCCTGGCCTCACGGTCCCGTATTTGCCGGTGACGATTACGACGGTGTAAGCGGTATGGGTACATATGTAGACTGTCTTACAGAGTTTGACACCTATCTCGGTAAGCTCTTTAATACTCTCGAGGAGCTCGGTGAGCTTGAAAATACCATTATCATTTTCACCAGTGATAACGGTCCCGCTCTCGAAGGCTCCGTCGGCGATCTTCGCGGCGGCAAGTATCTCGCTTACGAGGGCGGTCAGAAGGTTCCCTTAATGATAAGATGGGACAATAACGGCGGCCTGTTCGAAAAGGGCGAAACGAGAACCGAAAGCGCTACCTCTACCGACTTCTTCCCCACACTTATCGAAATGTGCGGTATCACCGGTAAGGGCGGCACAGAGAACTATCTGCCCTCTGACCGTGCTATAGACGGTGTTTCAATGATGCCTGTCATCAAAAACGATACTCCCGTTCACGGTGAGGATAATCCTATCCTTCATATGAAGAGAGAGGACATCAAGGCTATCCAGTACACCGTAACCTCTGACAGCGTAAAGGAAGCTTATCCCGATTACAAGTACGACATTCTCGACGAGGAGTACATCACCTTTAAATACTTTGATAAAATTCAGAATGATAACTCTGCCTTCTGGGATAAAAACAGAAAGAACTGGCTCCACATTCTTTCCGACGACTACCAGGAAAACTACAACAGAACCACCGTTTATCCCGAAATTTCCGCCAAAATGAGTGAAGTCCTTAAGCAAATACAGAAGGGCTTCGCTGAAAACAGAAGAGGTATCACCGAATAATGCCCGCTTTATCGATAATGATCAAGCCCGCCTCCAGTCTTTGTAATTTAAGATGTAAATACTGCTTTTACTGTGATGTAGTTTCACAGAGAGAGGTATCCTCCTTCGGTGTGATGAAAGAGGATACGGCAGAAAATCTTATAAAAAGCGCCCTGAAATTCGCAGATGGCTGTAGTGTCGCCTTCGCCTTTCAGGGCGGTGAGCCTTTAATCGCAGGGCTGAACTATTTCAGATTTTTCACGGAAAAGGTCAGAGAGCATAACAGCAAAGGCTCGGAGATTTTTTACTCTATTCAGACTAACGGTACTCTTGTTACCGACGAGTGGGCACAGTTTTTCCGTGAGAATAAATTTTTAGTAGGCTTGAGCCTGGACGGAGATTTCGAAGGAAACCGCTTCCGAGTGGATGAAAAAAGGCAAAATTCCTACTATAAAATCATAAAGGCGGCTGACAAATTCAAAAAGCATAAGGTGGAGTTCAATATTCTCACCGTTCTTACAGGCTACTGTGCGGATAACGCCGAAAGAATTTACAAATATTTCCGTGCAAACGGCTTTAAGTACATTCAGTTCATTCCCTGTCTTCGTCCTATGGGTGACCGCACGGAAAGCGAGCTTTATATGACGGCTGACCAGTATGCGGATTTTCTCATCAGAATCTTTAACCTTTATGTAAAGGATTTCGTAAGAGGAAATTACATCAGCATCCGTCAGTTCGATAACTGGGTAAGAATGTATCTCGGTGAAAGAGCCGAGCAGTGCGGTCTGATGGGACACTGTACGCATCAGTTCGTGGCCGAGGGCAACGGAAACATTTACCCCTGCGACTTCTACTGCACCGACGAATGGCTTTTAGGCAATATAAACAGTGAGAGCCTCGAGGATATGGCAAACAGTCAGAAGGCAAAAGCTTTCATAACGGAGAGTCTGCCCGTGAAAAAGGAATGCAGAGAGTGCAGATTTTATCCGCTGTGCCGTGCAGGAGGCTGCAAAAGAAATAAGGAAAGCGAAGACTACTGCGTAGCCTACAAGCGCTTTTTCAGTGCCTGTCTGCCACTGTTCAGAGCGTTCAGGAAGTGAAGAACAAATGAATAAGAACAAACTCCTTGCTGCTTTATTGCTTTTCGCACTTGCTTTCGTTTTACATATAAGTGACGAAAGCACAAAAAGCGGTACCGTCTCCGAAGTTCTGAATGCAAATCTCGGCAATGGATACGAAAAGGTAACGGAAATTTTCGACTTTATCGAAGTTAATGATGAGGGTGACGGTCTTTGTGTATTTGAGACAGACGAAAAAATCGCCGTTGCTTATCTAAACTGTGTCGGCGACGGAAAATATAAATTCGGAACAGCAGTAGAATATGATCATTTCCGGGAATTTGAAGAAGAGTATCATATCAGCTGTCTTAAGGCAGGAGATTCGGATTTGTTGATTAAATATGTTGTTGCCAAAGAAAAAATATATGTTAAAAACAGCACCGAAAGATATGTATTTTCAGTAGCTGATGTAACGCAGGTTTTACATTTAATTTCTGTAGAAGAAGAAAAATGCTCCGGCTATGTTTATTATCTTGAGACTGAACAACTAAAATAACGAGGGATTTTCTCCCTCGTTTCTTTTATTATATCGGGTTCTTATTTAAGCGTCAGTGTGGCGTTATAATCGTCAATATCATAATTACCGGCACTGTTTTTCAGTACCTCGTAAAGGTCGAGCTTATCGCCTTTTTTATCCTTAAGCTCGACTTTTTTGAGAATAAAGCGGATTCTTTTAAGGAAAGCAAGAAGTAAATCGCCCTTGTCTGTCCCCTCTTTGTAATACTGATTACCCTCGAAAACACATCTGACAAGCTCCGCGGCATAATCTAAAAGAGGCATTTTTCTGATGCTTTTGTCACATTTAATAAAGAGAATATGGGCGAGAGTGCCTACCTTAAGCTTACAGATTATCTTGCCCGCGATACTGAGAAACTTTTTAGTGGCGCCCTTATCCGCTATGTGTAATTTACCCATAGCTCGCGGTGTATCGTAGGCCATATCGGTGATAACATTGACTATCATTCTGTCGAACATATCCGAAAGATACTGCTTGCAGGTCTTACCGCGGGTATCGAAATCGAAATCGGGAGCAGGAATACTTTTAATGTCCGCGGTCTTTTCGTCCTTAAATGTCACGAGGCGGATGAAGGCCGGGTCAGCGATAACCGCGCCCGTACAGACATCGTAAAATTTATTTCCCTTTTCCGTTATGTATTCGTTAATGCTGTGGTTATGCATATGTCCGGTAAAGATAAGATGGACTCCCCTGTCGGCAAGATAAGCCGCAAAATCGTAGGGCTTACGGATGGTGGCAGGCTTGATTACGGAGAATAAGGGCTGACCGGGTAAAACGGGATAATGAAGCATGGCAAACATAGTCTGACCGTCTTCCCTCGCCTTTTCCGTCTGCTCGTCTATCCATTCAAGCTGTTCGTCGTCAAAGCTGTACTGTCCGTCCTTTTTAAAATCGGCATTCAGAGCCAAAAGTCGCACATTTTCGCTGATCTGCGCCACATAGGAAAGGTGCTTTCTGTCACACGCAATAGCAGATCCGAAGCCGAAATCGGAATAAATGTCGAAAAGCTCATCACGGTCAATGCCCTCGGGGCTGTATCTTCCCTTTTCACCGAAGGCGAAGGGGTCGGAGGCACAGTCGTGGTCAGCAGTAACCACAAAGATTTTCTTTCCGCTTTCCTTAAGCTCCTTAAGAAGTGCCGCAAACTCCTCGTGGCTTTTTTTCTCACCGTTAAACACAAGGTCACCCGCTATAAGGACGGTGTCGGCTTCATCAGCGTTTTTAAGATATTCGATAACGCTTTTATTTATGCTTTCCGTTTCAGCGAAGCACTTCTGCTCATAGTGCATAAAATCGTCGTACTCGGGCCCGCTGCAGCCCAGACAGGATGCAAAATAATGAGTATCGGTTATGAGATAAAATTTCGTTTCTTTCATATTTTCTTTTTCCCTTCAGTTTGTACTACTATTCTAACAGATTTTTTCCGATAAAGCAATGATAAAAAAGAAAAAAGCGTATCCGTGAGAATGTCAAGCGGTAAATGAATCCAAACACAGCTTTATATATCATCAGCCGACATAAATACATACCTGAAGGTGTGATGAGATACAAAGCCTGTCGGCTTGGATAAAAAAATTCCCGTTCAAAAAGAACGGGAATTTTTTGGTGAGGATGAGTGGGCTCGAACCACCGACCCCTTGCATGTCAAGCCCGCCTGACGGCGTTAAGGTACGATTTTCATAGTATTTTTCTTGCTTTTTATAATCATATAATTATTTTAACTAATCAACCAAAGATTGCAAAGATTTTCTCAAAGAATGCTTTTATAAAAGCAATAAGCATTTCAAAGAATGAAGCAGGCTCTTTAACGAGCTTTGAGCCTTCGTCAATTACTGTATCTGTTGCACCGCAGATTTCACATACAGCAGTCTTTGTGCCGTCTGCTTCTTCGGTGGCGTCGTTGTTTGATATGTATTCACCGTAATTATGAACGCCGTCAAGGCAGTTAATAAATAAACTATAAAGGCTTATCAATTTATCAACAGCAGCATCAAATTCAGCTTGAGAAAGAGCATACGCCATTTCCATTTGGTTGTAAGCATTATCATATTCATTCCAATATTGTTCATTATATTTACGTGATACTAGTTTAAGGTTTTGCAACTCATTGTATTCATAATGAAGCCAAATATCCATATCAAGTTTTGCATATTTATATGCATTTATAACAATAACAAGCTCACCGTTTGAAATTTTTTCTTCTACCACTTTAACAGCATTCTGATAAACCTCTGTCAAAAGTTGTATGTCATCTAAAGAGCCAATATGCACAATTTGGAAAATGTCTTTACCATTTAAAATTTCTAATTCTTTATCGAGAGCATTATCAAAAATAGCTTCTGCTTCATCTTGCTGTTCAGCGGTTTCATACCTAGAAAGTGCAAATGAATATGCGTTTATAAAGCTATCGATACATAACTCCACTTCAGACGAGAAAGTTGCTCTTTCAGCATAAGCCACAGGCATTACGGATAAAAGCATAACAACAGAAAGGATAAGTGCTAATATTTTTTTCATTGTTTTACACCTCATATTTTATATTTTGTTGTGATAAATTCTGTGGATATTTTTCTTCCTTTTCTCCTTTCTTAATGCTACACTAATTTACCCCACAAAATAAGAACCTCTCACGCTTTGCGTTCGAGAACCTTGTTGCTTGTGCAATAAAAAAGTGCGCCAACCGAAGCCGACGCACATAAAACGCAACTCCGATTGTCGCCAAACAAATCTTAATCACAAAAGGTAAAACCTATTTGCCCATCAAGTGGAATTGCGTTTTTAACGAATTCAATTCGATGGGCTAAAAAAGATAAAAGGGTATAATACCCCTTAATAAAGCGGTATACCTTTTAAGCTATTAAGATTTGTTTGGCATAATTAGTTTAGCACTTTTACGCGAAAAAATCAATAGTTTATTAAATATAAAAATCGGGTGCGGGTGTCCCGCCCACACTTATTCCTTCTTCACTATTACTTCTTACTTTCACCAAAAACCCCCGACTAAGTAAGAATGAAGAGGTAAGAGGTAATAAGTAAAAATCCCGTCCTCAAAAGAGAACGGGATTTTTGGTGAGGATGAGTGGGCTCGAACCACCGACCCCTTGCATGTCAAGCAAGTACTCTGACCAACTGAGCTACACCCTCATATCGACTTTGGAAATTATATCACATCGGAAGCAGTTTGTCAATTAAATAATGAATATTTATTTATATTCTGACTGTTTGTTTTTTCTCTTAAGCTATTGATATGTGTTATGTTTTCTTGTATAATTAATGTATAAATTATTAAGGAGAGATAAATATGAGCAGAAAGATTATTGTAGCGGGCGCAGGTCACGGCGGTATAGCCGCAGGTGCCCTTTTAGCCAAAAACGGCTTCGATGTAACCGTTTACGAAAAGAATAAAAGAAAAGATGTAGGCTATGACTGGACTGATATTTTCGACCGTAAGGCTTTTACTGCTATCGGTATGGATGTTCCGGACGAAAGCAAATTCAATCTCAAACAGGATATGACCTTTTTCGGGCCCGGTATGGGTATCGCTCTGCGTCAGGACACCCCCGAGGACCAGCTGGAAATTCAGATGGAAAGAAAGACCATCTACGACTGCCTTATCTCTTACGCTGAAGCATGCGGTGTAAAGTTCGAATTCGGTAAAGCAGTAGACGGACCTCTTATGCTCGGTAACCGTGTCGCTGGTGTGAAAATCGGTAAAAAGGACATTTTTGCTGATCTTGTCATCGATGCCTGCGGTATCAATTCACCGATCAGAAGCTCCCTTCCCTCCCACCTCGGCATACAGAAGGAAGCACAGGAGTTTGAACGCTTTTATGTATGGAGAGGCTTTTACGAAAAGAGTGAAAGCGATGAGGTAGAGGATAAGTTCAAGGTAGTTCTTTTCCATAAGGGTAAGCTCGGCATTTCCTGGGTAGCCGCAGAGGAGGAATATACGGACATTCTCATCGGCAGATTCGCTCCCATTGACGAGGAGGAGGTAGAAAAAACGCTCGAGTCTCTCCGTGAGGAAAATCCCCATCTCGGCAAAAAGCTCGTAAGAGGCGGTGAATTTGTTCAGATTCCCGTAAGACAGCCCCTCGGCGTTCTTGTCGCTGACGGTTATGCAGCCATCGGTGACAGTGCCTTTATGACAGTACCCATCATCGGTTCAGGCATCGCAAACAGCATGAAGGCCGCCGCACTTTTAGCCAATGCGGTAATCGACGATAAGACTGAAAGCTACAGCGGTGTCACTCTCTGGAAATATCAGAAGGATTTCTACGAAAAAATCGGTGCAGGACTCGCTCCCCTGGCCTGTGTAAAGCTTCTGCTTACCCGTCTCGAATGCGATGAGCTCGACTACATATTCGAAAAGGGCATACTTAACGCTGACGATATGACCATCGGTGCAGACTCTACGAGTCTCGGTGCTATGCTCGGCGGTATGAGTATGGATGATCTGAAAATCAAAGCCGCCGGTCTCATCAATAACAAGGATGTGCTCAAAAAGGTTATAAAGCTCGGCACAGACATCGTAGCAGTCACAGCCGTTACCGCCGCTATGCCTAAAGAATATAACCTTAAGCAGGTATGCAAATGGGTAAGCAAATACAATAATTGCTTTAAAAGATAAATAGCAGGTCGCCCGCCTGCGAAAAATCAGTATTAAAAGTGTAAAACCATTGTAACAAGCTGAATTTCTCTGCTTTACAATGGTTTTTATCGTATAAGCCTGCCCTATCCGAGAACGGGTGTGTCGACAAACTCAATTACAGGCTCACCCTTAATCCCGTCGGACTCAAAGATAACGATTTCGTTCTCCCCCTCCTTGAGAAGTGAGGCGGGAATGTAAAGAGTCTGCTGGGGACCGATCTCCCAGTATCTGCCGATATTGTAGCCGTTTACGGTTACGAAGCCCTTGGTGAAATTATCGAGCTTAAGGAAGGTATCAAAGGCTTCTCCGACATTAAAGGAGCCCCTGTAAAAGACTGATTTTTCCTGCGGCTCATCGGCAGAATATACCACTTTGTCAAGATTATCCATCGGCAGGGTGTAAACATCCCAGCCGAAATGGATTTTTTTATCCAGTAGACATCTGCCGGCGATGCCCTTTTTACGCATCATTTTACTGCCGAAGTTAGCTCTGCCCATATTCTCGCAAAGAACGGTGAGTCTGTCCCCTGCCTTGGCTGAAAATTCGGTTTCGAGAGAATCGTTTATGTACACGATTCCGACGAGACTTTTATTAATGTAAATCTGCGCTCTGTCACCGAGGCTCTCAAAGGACAGCCTGACATTATCGTAGTCTCTGCCGAGAACGGTAGTATAAGCGATGAAGCCGTAGCCCTGACCGTACTTTTCCATACAAAGAGGCACATCTGAATGAACAGGAGAAGAAAGGCGGTCTAAATTTTCGAAAATACCCGCTTTTTCGTCAAGAGTAAAGCTTCCGTAGGCCTTTTTGGGTCTGTTGGCCGGAATTTCGGGCAAGGTCTCACCCGTATGCTTCATAATTACATTTCTGATGGCGTGGTATTTCGGTGTAACATCACCGCACTCCGTAAGAAGCGCATCGTAATCATAGCTCGTAACATCGGGAGCAAATCTTTCATAATGATTGGCGCCGCTCATAAATCCGAAGTTAGTTCCGCCGATGAACATATACATATTTACGCTGCCCTTCGTGAGCATATCGTCTACCGCTTTAGCGTAATCCTCGGCAGAGGTGGTATGATGAAATTCATCGCCCCAGGCATCGAACCAGCCGTTCCACATTTCCATACACATTTTCGGCTGTTCGGGGAAAAGCTCGTTATGAGCCTTAAAGTTTTCCTCGACACGGCTTCCGAAGTTAAGAGTAGCCATACAGCCCTCTATATATCCGTCCAGAAGATTATCCTTGCTCGTACCGTCGGAGGTAAACAGGGGTACATCTATCCTCTTTTCGCGGTAGCTTCGGTAAAGGTAATTAAGGTATTCCTTATCGTCGCCGTAATAGCCGTACTCGTTTTCGCACTGAAGCATAATAACATTTCCGCCGTTAGTGCAAAGATGGGGTCTGACCTGCTCGAAAAGCTTTGCGAGATAACGGTCGAAATATTTTATGTAAGCTTTGTTACTGCATCGGATTTCGATTTCATCGTCCGCCTGTATCCACCAGGGAAGACCGCCGAACTCCCACTCGGCACAGATGTAAGGACCGGGCCGTACTATGGCCATAAGGCCCTCCTCTGCGGCCTTTTTAAGGAAAAGGGAAATATCAAGATTATCGCTGAAGTCATAGCTTCCCGGCTGTTTTTCGTGAAGATTCCACGCACAGTAGGTCTCTACACAGTTACAGCCCATAGCTCTCATTTTTTTGAATATATCACTCCAGGTGTCGGGCATATTCCGGAAATAATGAACGGCACCGGAGATTATTTTTACAGGCTTTCCGTCTCTGATAAATTCGTTACCCTTGATTTCAAATGTCATATAAGCACCACCTATGTTTTCTTTAGTGAATTATAGCACTATGTTCGTTTTTTATCAATATTTTCATCATTTTTCTTAAGGCTTTTCAGCGTCACAACCGAAGCGAAAACGAATAAAAGAATTAGTACCAGCAGGAAATAAGGGAACAGTCCCGCCGATACCCTTTCGGCTAAAATACCGAACAAAGGAGGCAGAGTCATAATGCCTACATAAGTCGAGGCGAGCTGTACACCGATAACGGAGGAGGAAATATCTCTGCCGAAAAGCGACGGAACGAGATAAGAAAGATTCGGAAAGGCAGGTCCCATACCGAAGCCGAAAAGAAGCAGACCCGCTTTAGCCGCGGCAGAAGGCAGAGGCAAAGCAATTATCACCGCAGATGAAAGAAGAATACCGACACAGAGATAAAGGATTCTCTTGCTTCCGAGCTTATTACCGAAAACACCCGACATAAATCTGCCGAGGGTAACACCCACATAAAAAAGCATAGCCGCCTTCGCCGCGTCTTCAGGCATAAAGCCTTTTTCCTCTGCGAAAAAAGTACTGCTCCACACACCCGCCGTGTATTCTGCGGCACAGATGAGATAAAAAACCAGACAGCTTAAAACCACCGACGGCATTTTAATCATTTCTTTAAAAGAGAGTGCTTTAGGCGCAGTTTCCTCCTGCTGAATGTGCTTTTTCTCCCTCCTTTTCCAGTAAGGCACGGCACAAAAAATCAAAAGAGAAATCAAAAGCTGAATAAGACCTACCGTAATATAGGCTCTTCTCCAGTTATTTCCGTCGGAAAGACACAGGGAAATGAGATAAGGACTCAAGGTCACTCCAAGGCCGTAAAAGCAGTGAAGATAGCTCATCTGCGAATTACTGCAATAAAGAGCCACAAATCCGTTAAGCGCCGAATCAACCGTACCCGCACCCATACCGAGAGGAACAGAGAGCAGAAAGAAAAAGACGGGATTTTGCGAAAAAGAAAGACCGATAAGAGCCAATGCCGTCATCAGAGCGCTTACGGCAGAGACGAACCCTGTTCCGAATCTTGTAACGAGGCGAGTGCTCAAAAGGCAGGAAATCACAGTACATCCGCTGACGGTCATACCGATATAGCCCGCCAGAGAAACAGGCAGACCCAGGTCGTTATAAACAGCAGGCCACACCGTACCGAGCACGGAATCGGGTAGACCGACTGCGATGTAGGAAATCGCGATAATTACAAGCAGAAGCATAATTTCACCCTTTTTATTATTTGAGAAAATTATATTAAACTGTAAGATTTTTGTCAATAGAAAATCCCTGTACGAAAAAAGGAGCTGTAAAAAACTACCGTCTTTTACAGCTCCTTTATCGTTATTTAAGATTAATATTCTGCTTCGCCCTCGAATACGAGAACAGCGTTACCTGTAAGGTAAATACCGTCGTCGTTATAGGTTACGGCAAGATCGCCGCCCTTAAGCTTAACAGTGATTTCATCACCCTTTCTGCAGAAGCCGTTTTCTACAGCGGCTACTACAGCAGCACAGGCGCCTGTACCGCAGGCAAAGGTTTCACCGTTGCCGCGTTCATAGGCTCTCATTTTAAGAGTATGGGAATTAACCACTCTTACGAACTCTGTATTGATTCTTTCGGGGAAAATGTCAGCCTTTTCGAAGCAGGGGCCGATTTTCTGAAGGTCGAGACCGTCTACATTCTTATCGAATACCACGCAATGGGGATTACCGATGTTAAGACAAGTAATGTTATAGCTGCCTGCACCGATAGTGATGGGATAGTCGATAACTTCCTCTTCGTCGAGAGTGCAGGGAATGGATGCACAGTCGAAGGAAGGCTTGCCCATATAAACCTGTACGGCTGTTACACGCTTATTTGAGATGTAGAGCTTGAGCTCTTTTATGCCTGCGCCTGTTTCGACGGTGATTTCCTCCTTATTCACAATGCCCTTATCGTAGAGGAATTTACCTACACAGCGGATGGCGTTACCGGCCATTTTACCCTCACTGCCGTCTCTGTTAAATACGCGCATTTTAGCATCTGCCACATCGGAATTTTCGATGAGAATGAAGCCGTAGCCGCCGATGCCGTAATGTCTCTCGCAGAAATTAATGCAGAGTGATTCGGGGCAGGTAATCTTTCCGTCACGGTTATCGATGAAGATGTAGTCGTTACCTGTACCGTGCATCTTTGAGAACTTAAAGATATTTCTGCTGGTTCTCATACTGTTAATGTCGATAAGCTCTGTGTTCTGCTGTGTATAGTTGCTTGCCATAATGTCGAGCATAGCATTGGCTGTGTCGAGAGAGGTGAAGCAAGCGATACCGAGCTGAAGAGCCTTTCTGTGAAGAGCGATGTAGTGATCCATCGTAGCGTCAAAGAGTGCACCGGTGTAAACGATGAAGTCGATCTTACCGCTTTCGAGAAGCTTAAAGCAATAGTCACTTTCTCTGATTCCCTTTACATAGGTCACATTGATTCCGAGATTTACGATAGCTCTCGCCGTATCCTTTGCAGCATAGATGTTAATGCCGAGATCCTGGAGCTTTTTAGCGATGGAAACGATTTCATCAAGGTCGTGCTCGTCTACACTGAGAAGCACACCCATTTCACTCTTGTCACCCTTGGCATTAACCTTGATGCCCGAGGATGTAAGCCCCTTGAAGAGTGCCTCGTTAAGAGTTTTACCGATACCTAAAACCTCACCGGTGGACTTCATTTCGGGTCCGAGGTAGCTGTTTACATCGTTAAGCTTTTCAAAGGAGAATACAGGTGCCTTTACTGCAAAGTAAGGAGGTGCCTCATAAAGACCTGTGCCGTAGCCCAAATCCTTAAGTGCGGAGCCTGTCATAACCTTTGTGGCAAGATCAACCATAGGAACATTAGTAACCTTACTGATGTAAGGAATGGTTCTGGAGGCTCTGGGATTAACCTCGATAATGTAAAGCTGATTTTCATAAATGAGATACTGGATGTTAACCAGACCCTTTGTACCGAGAGCCAGAGCAAGCTTTTCGGAGCAGTCAACGACTGTCTGGGTCATCTTATCCGTAAGAGAGAAGGGCGGATAAACAGCGATGGAGTCACCCGAGTGAACACCCGCACGCTCGACATGCTGCATAATACCGGGAATAAGTACATCTGTGCCGTCGGAAATTACGTCGACCTCAATTTCGGTGCCGCTCATATATTTGTCGACAAGAACAGGGTTCTCGATACCTGTAGAAAGAATTTTCTTCATATATCTTTCTACCTCGATGTCGTTATGGACGATCATCATATTCTGACCGCCGATAACATAAGAGGGTCTCAGAAGAACGGGATAAGTGAGTCTGTTTGCGGCCTCGAGTGCTTCCTCGAGAGTCATAACGCCGCATCCCTTCGGACGCATAAAGCCGTATTTTTCGAGAAGAGCATCGAACTTTTCTCTGTCCTCTGCAGTATCGATACCCTCCTGTGAGGTGCCGAGGATTTTAATTCCGCTGTCGTCAAGGAACTTTGTAAGCTTGATGGCTGTCTGTCCGCCGAAGGCAACAACGACACCGATGGGCTTTTCTACCTTGATGATGTTCATTACATCCTCTTCGTTAAGAGGCTCGAAATAAAGTCTGTCAGCTGTATCGTAGTCAGTGGAAACGGTTTCGGGGTTATTATTAACGATAACCACATCGTAGCCGAGCTCTTTGAGTGTCCATACACAGTGAACGGAAGAATAGTCGAACTCGATACCCTGTCCGATTCTGATGGGGCCGGAGCCGAGAACCATAACTACATCCTTGCCCGAGCGCTGGTAGCGTCTGGATTCGCAGGCCTTATCGTAGGAAGAATAGAAGTAAGGTGTGGTTGCGCTGAACTCTGCGGCGCAGGTGTCAACCATCTTATAGCTTGCTTCTCTGTGGAAGGACTCGGGGAAGCTGCAGAACTTACGCAGAGATTTATCGGTATAGCCGAGCTTTTTGGCTCTGATATACTGCTCCTCGGTAATTTCCTTGCCTTCGATTTCATTTTCGAAGTTTGCGAGATTGCGAAGCTTCGCGATAAACCATTTATCGATAGCGGTGATTTCGTGAATCTTATCGTCTGAAATACCTGCCTTGATAGCCTCGAAGACAGTGAATATTCGTCTGTCATCGGCAATATCGAGTCTCTCCAGGAGAGGAAGGTCGCTGATGGGAGCGGCATTAAGGGTGTCGAGGGAGATTTCAGCACCTCTGACAGCCTTCATAATAGCCTCCTCAAAGGACTGACCGATGGACATAACCTCACCTGTAGCCTTCATCTGTGTGCCGAGCTTTCTGGAGGAGCCGAGGAACTTATCGAAGGGCCATTTCGGGAACTTACATACTACATAGTCGAGTGAGGGCTCAAAGCAGGCACAGGTCTTACCTGTGATGTCATTAACGATTTCATCCAGATTATAGCCGAGTGCGAGCTTTGTGGTCATCTTTGCTATCGGGTAGCCTGATGCCTTTGAGGCCAGAGCGGAGGAACGGGAAACACGGGGGTTAACCTCGATAACCGCATACTCAAAGGATTCGGGATTAAGAGCAAACTGACAGTTACAGCCGCCTACGATTTTAAGAGCGGAAACGATGTCAAGAGATGCCTGGCGGAGCATATTGTACTCCTTCGTGGAAAGAGAAAGCGCGGGAGCTACTACGATGGAGTCACCGGTGTGAACGCCTACGGGGTCGAAGTTTTCCATAGAACAGATAGCGATGGCATTGCCTGCACTGTCACGCATGGTTTCGAACTCGATTTCCTTCCAGCCCTTTATGTATTTCTCTACGAGAATCTGTGTAATGGGAGAAGCGTCCAGACCTGTTTTAGCGTAAAGGCGGAGCTCCTCTTCGTTATAAGCGACACCGCCGCCTGCACCGCCGAGTGTAAAGGCGGGACGGACGATAACCGGATAGCCGATTCTGGCGGCTATTTCCAGAGAGGTTTCGATGTCATTGGAAATATCAGAGGGGATGCAGGGCTGATTAATGGACTGCATAGTATCTCTGAAAAGCTGTCTGTCTTCAGCCTTATCGATGGCTTCTACATCAGTACCGATGAGCTTAACACCGTTAGCCTCGAGGAAGCCTTCCTTCGAAAGCTGCATGGCAAGAGTAAGACCTACCTGGCCGCCGAGACCTGCTAAAAGCGAGTCGGGCTTTTCGAGCTTGATGATTCTCTTTACCGTTTCGGTAGTGAGAGGCTCGAGATAGATTTCATCGGCGAGAGCCTTATCCGTCATAATTGTAGCGGGATTGGAGTTAACAAGAACTACATTTACACCTGCCTGCTTAAGAACACGGCAAGCCTGTGCGCCTGCATAGTCAAATTCGGCAGCCTGACCGATAACGATAGGTCCTGAACCGATAACAAGAACTTTTTTTATGTCTTTATTAAGTGGCATTTCTTATTCCTCCATCATCTTTAAGAATTTTTCAACAAGTGCATCATCGGGCTCAAACTGAACGGAGAATGCTTTCTTATCGGTGTATTCGATACCCTCCACAGTGCCGTCATTACCGTTAAGGTGAGAGATAACGCCTTCCTTCACGCTGTCCTTTTTAACCACATAGCCGTGATTCTGGGTGGTGATGAGAGTGCGGGGAGTTCCGACGATTTTAACGGGCTGATTTGAGCCGTGATGGCCGTAGGTGAGCTTTTCAGCCTCTGCACCCTGTGAAAGAGCCATAAGCTGATGGCCGAGACCGATGCCGAGCATGGGAAGCTTACCCATAAGCTCTTTAATCTCTGCGACGATTCCGTCATTATCACCGGGACAGCCGGGGCCCTCGGAAACGATAACACCGTCAGCATCGACATCGGAGGCTTTAAAGTTATAAGGAATAAGGGTAACCTTGTAGCCCTTTTCCATCAGAGCCTGCTCCATATTCTTTGTAGAGCCGAGGTCAACTATAGCGATGTGCTTTTTATACTCCCCTGTCGGTACGAACTCACTTTTTTCCGTGCTGCCTGTATTTTCTACGGCAGAAACGATTCTGTATTCTTTTATGTCATCAAAGGAAGCGGGAAGCTCGTCACAGATTTTAGCGTTTACCGTACCGCCGTCACGGATGATATTTGTGATTTCTCTGGTATCTACTCCGTAAATACCGGGGATTCCGTTATTTTTAAGGAAGGTGTCAAGGTCATATTCACAGCGGAAATTTGAGGGTGCCTCGCACCATTCTCTTACCACATAACCGTGAAGCTTCGGCTGACCGATGAAGTCGGACTCAATAATACCGTAATTACCTACCATAGGGAAGGTCTGCATAACTATCTGTCCGTAATAGCAGGGATCAGTGAGTGTTTCGATGTAACCGACCATATTTGTGGTGAAAATGAGCTCACCGATATTTTCTTTGTCGGCTCCGAAGGCATAGCCCTCGAATGCTGTACCGTCCTGTAAAACCAAATAACGCTTTTTCATACATTTGACCTTTATCACAAAGGTGATTCCTTTCTTTTTAAGATGGTAAGTTTTTATCAGTCAAGAAAACATTTGACAAGAACTGCCTTCTGTGCATGAAGTCTGTTTTCAGCCTCGTCGAAAATCTGGTCTGCGTGTTCCTCGAGAACCTTATCGGTAATCTCCTCGCCTCGGTGAGCGGGAAGACAGTGAAGAACCATTACATCCTCATTTGCGGCGTTTACTGCTTCGTCGTTAATCTGATAGCTTCTGAAAATACGCTGTCTCTTTGCCGCTTCGCTTTCCTGACCCATAGAAGCCCAGACATCGGTGTAAAGCACATCGGCGCCCTTACAGGCCTCGAGAATATCCTCCGTGATGAGAAGCTCACCGTTTTCCTTAGCCCATTCTACTACGCTGTCATCGGGCTCGTAGCCTTTAGGACAGGCGATGGCTACCTTCATACCTACCTTGAGACATCCGACGATAAGGCTGTTTGCCATATTGTTACCGTCACCTATGTAGCAAAGCTTTTTACCCTCAAGAGAGCCCTTATATTCACGGATGGTCTGCAGGTCAGCCAGTACCTGACAGGGATGGCAGAAATCCGTAAGACCGTTTATTATGGGAATGGAGCCGTACTTCGCTAAATCCTCTACCTCCTGCTGGTCAAAGGTTCTGATCATAATACCGTCGAGGAAGCGTGAAAGAACTCTCGCCGTATCCTGTACGGGCTCGCCTCTGCCTATCTGTAAATCCTTTGAGGAAAGGAAAAGAGGTGTGCCGCCGAGATCGTACATACCGACCTCAAAGGAAACTCTGGTTCTCGTGGAGGATTTCTGAAAAATCATACCGAGTGTTTTGCCTTCGAGAAGATGATGCTTGATGCCTGCCTTCTTTTCGGCCTTAAGTCTGTCAGCCAGCTCGAGAGTTTCGAGAATTTCTTCTTTTGACCAATCGAGTAATTTAAGTAAATGTTTCATTGTGTACCACTCCTTTTGCTTTTACTGAAACATAAAATTACAGAATATTATTATTCGTATTATTATATAACAAATATTTTAATAAATCAATAAAAATAATTACAAAAAAAAGAACGAGTAACAAAAAAGTTACTCGTTAAAGAAAATAATATCAACACAGGAAAAAGCAGGAATAAAAGGAGAAGAAATACGGGCACCGACATAAGCGTTTTTACACATATTTTTCACCTTCCTCCAAAATATTTCGATGTAGTATAGCACAAGGAAAAACAAAATTCAAGCCTTTTTCGGTAATTATTTTATTTTTTTACCACACAAAAGGTATAAGTCTGTATCTCACCTTATTTTTATACTCTCTGTAGCCCTCAAGCTCTTTTTCTAAAAACGCTTCTTCACCCTTGATTCTTTTAGCGATAATCAGAGGATAGGCAAGAAAAACAATCAAGGAATAATAAGAGCCTAAAACCAGCGGCATCAATAAAAACAAAAGCAGAGTGGCGCTGTACATCGGGTGTCTGACGATACCGTAAAGTCCCGTGTCGATAACCCGCTGTCCCTCCTGCACCTCAATGGTACGGGAAAGATAGGTGTTCTCACGAAGCACCTCTGCATAAAGAGCATAGGCAAGCAAAAACAGCACAGCGGCTCCTACCGCCACAGCCTTCGGCACGGAGCTGAAGCCGAAGCGGAAATCCAAGCCTGCCGTAATAAAGCCCGCCAAAAACATAAGTCCGCTTAATTTAACGACGAGTCCCTGCTCCTTTTCCGTCTCTTTGGCGTCGAGTCTGCTTTTAAGAAGGTGAGGATTTTTCAGCATCATAATAATGCCCATCAGAAGCATAGGAATGAAAAGAATCCCCATAAACAGCCAGCCGTTAAAATAATCTAAAGTGCCCGCCGGCAGAAATACAAGCACACCTACCAGTAAAGCTCCCAATAAGAGCTTTACTATCGCCTGAATAAAAAGCTTTACAGTCATAAAAAGCCTCCCCATTACACCAATACCATTACACCGCTTTTTTATATTTATTATAATACCTTGCCTTTGATTTTTTCGCCCGTTTCTTTCTTTTCAGATAGCTCGCTTTTCTCTCCTGAGTCATTTCGTGGATATTACGGGAAACGCTGAAGCCGCCCTCATCCCATTTGGTGAAATTGAACTTTATGAAAAGCTCTCTTCCGGAGCTCCCCTTGCCGACAGCCATATATTTCGTGCTGCTCTGCTCCACGAAGCCGCTGCAGATTATCTCCTCATCAAATTCGGGATAATAAAACCTTATCACCTCATCGTCCTTAAGAGCCTCCCGTCTCGAGGAATAAAGCTTGGCAGGCTTTTCGGGCAAGGCCTTATTTTTCCTCGGTCTTCTTACCTTCTTTACCCTTTTATCTCTTCTCGTTATCTCACAGCCCGCAAGGCCCTCTTTCATATCCAGGTGAGAACAGATGTGAGCCGTGTTAAGAGCATCGTTAAGTGCATCGTGAAACCTTAAGGCAGGCTCACCGAGCATCTCCATAGCTCTTGCTAAAGAAATCTGACGGTGCTCCTTTGAAATCTGATTATCGAAGGCAAGCTGCAGATTATATGTAGTCGGCACGGACGATGTATCCATATTATGAAGCTGCATATTATCACAGAGCATATCGAGATCGTCGATGCCCCAGACCAGAAAAACAAATTCGTCACCGCACCACATCTCAAATTTTTCGTATGCCTCGGGAAAGGGTAAGCCCTTTTTCAGATCCTTCGTGGTAATATTTGTAATCTCGGTCACCATCCGATGCATTTCCTTATAATGAACGGGAGAGACCAGGATTTTAAAGGTATCCGTAACGCAGTAGTCCCCGTCCAGCTTAACGGCGCCTATCTGTATGATTTCACCGCGAAGGCTGACGGGCTCTGTAATTTTTTCCTGACCCTTAAGCCGCTGATTCCATTCAAGGTCAAGCACGATATAATTCATTATTTCCTCTGCCTTTCAAATATCTTTTCCTTTCAAAGCCTTAAGCAAGCCTTCACAGCCCTCATAAATGTCTCTGTAAGCCACATCAAACCTGCCCGAATACCACGGGTCTGCCACATCACTGCCTCTGCGGTCGGTAAAATCCATAAGCTTATGAACTTTATTTTCCGCATCCTTACCGAAAATACGGATTATATTACGGATGTTCATACTGTCCATAGCGATGAAAAGGTCGTATTTGCCGTAGTCGCTTTTCTTAAGCTGAACGGCTCTTTTCCCCTCACAGGAAATACCGTGCTTTTTAAGCTCGTCTCTCGCAGGAGGATAAACGGGATTACCTGTATCCCCCCATATTTCCTCGGTGCTCGTGGCAGAGGAGGAAACGGTAAACTCACGCTCTGTCCCCTGCTTTTTTATCAAATCTCTGAAAATAAACTCTGCCATAGGTGAACGGCAGATATTGCCGTGACAGACAAACATTATTTTAGTCATAGCCGTGCTCCTTTATTAAGCTATCCTTATTATATACTTTTTCAGACTATAAAGCAAGTTAAACACGGCTTATCTGACTGTTATTTCCCATCCGCTCAAATCTCCTTTTACACACTCGATGCTGTATTCTCCGTCGGTGATTTTCACTTTCGCCAGAATATCGGGAAGAACGAGAGGAAATGTAATGCTTTTATTCACGGGTGAAAGCTTAAGCCTTTTATTCTCATAATCGACCGACATACCAGAAGCCGCAATAAGCGTACTCCAGCTCGACATAGGCCGTGTATAATGATGTCCGCATTCCCAATGATCCCAGAAGCTGCCGAGCCTTAACTGATTATTATGTATCGACCCGACTACGGCGTCTGCGCTTTCTCTGTCTCCTACCGAAAGTGCGAGAGCGGAAAATGCATAGCCTATACCTGTCCACACAGCCTCCGCCTGACAGTTTTTATAGGTATGAATCGTAGTTTTGCGACCCTCGGGAACCGTAGCATTGACGAGACCCTGCTCCTTATCGAAATTTCTGCGGAAAATCAGCTCTGTTATCCCGCGTACTCTTTCATCGGAGATATTACCGTCGAGACCCGTCATTCTCAGAAACCATTCGCCGTCGAGCTGAGCCGTCATAAGAGATTCATCCGTTTCCTTGCCGTCAACCCAGAGATTGTAATATTCACCGTTCCACAGCTTTTCCTCGAGAGACTTTTTGCCCTTTTCGAGGAGCGTATTACATTTTTCACGGTAATTATTATGGCCTGTTCTTTCAGCGATGAAGGCCGCCGCCTTAAGTGCCGCCAGCCAGAGAACTGAAATATATGCCGACACACCCGAAAAGTTCCACGCATCATAGGTGTTACGCTTGGTTCCGTAATCGGGAAGGCCGTCACCGTCGGTATCAATTTTTTCTATGTAATTCATCGCTCTTTTCACATTTTCCCACAGTGAGTCAAGATAGTCTCTGTCGCCCGTGAAAAGATAGTCGCGAAGCACCATCAGTACAAACTGCAAATTCATATCGACTCTGTCGAAGCTTTTATCTACCTTTTCAAAGCCGGGCCGGAACAGATGATGAACTCTGCCGTCCTTTTTCTGAAACTCTGCCCCCATTCTCATCTGCTTTTTCTGCAGATCGGGGAAAAGATTAATGAGCCCGAAGGATGCGTGATAGGTAATATCCGTGGTATGGAAGCCGCAGAAGCCGAGACCCTCCCATAAGCCGAACTTTCCGTTTTTCAGATAATGGGAGCTTTTTATAAGCTGTGAAAGATTAGAGGACCATGCATCGGGATAAAAGGACGGTAAATCGGTAGAATAAAGAAGCTTCGCAAAATCCACTGCCTTTTCGTAAACGCCGTCGCTGTTTTCTACCAGAAATCTGTTTGCCGCCAGAGAATTTTCATACAGGTTTTCATAATAATGTCCGTACTTTTTACGCCCGTCTGTATAAAAATTAGGGAAATACCAGGAAAGAACGAAACGGACACTTTTCTTTTCTCCGGGCAAAAGAGTCACTTTACTGCACAAGGCACAGGAGCCGAAATTCCTGTCCATTCTCAACATCTGTCTGAAGCAGTATTTTAAAAATGAGATTTTATCTTCTTTAGAGACGGGAAAACCGGGCTTGCAGTGTCCTATTCTTTCCGTCAGAGATGCGCCGAAGGGATAACGGGAATATTCTCTGCACAGAGCATCCAGACGGTCATTACCGAAAAGCGGGAAATTAAGGGGCACATAAGCGGGTCTTTTTCCGACTTCACTGTTAGGTAATTCTCCTCTTTCTCTGAAGCCGAACAGAAAGGACTCCTGTGATACGCCGAAGGCATAGCCGGCGATGTACTCCTTCATAAAGCGGAAGTGTTCAGCGGTAATGTAGGATTTTTCGCCGTCGCCGCTGACCGAAAGACAGACATCTCCGCAGCAGGCAGAATCAGATTTCTTTTCGGGCTCGATATGTACCGCATAACCGCTACCGACAGTGTGGAGGGTGTTTCTGTTTCCCTCCTTCTTATTGGCGAAATTCGGCTCAAGAGAGCCTGCAAGGCTGATTTCCATTTCCTCGTCCGTAGGGTTTTCTACCGTGAAATCCAGATAAAAGCCCGGTGTAGCGGATACATCGGAATTATGCGGAACGAAGGGTGAAACGGCACGGAGACTGACCCTGCAGGAAAGAGCACTGTCAGTATAGTCCAGATCGCAGACAGGAAACCTGCCGTCGAAATCGATTTTTTCCACAGGCTTATTCCAAGCAAACATTCTGTAAGTGAAATCCTCGGCATCGGTTTTCATTCCGAGCTTTCGTATAACAGGCTTCTCCTGTCCCCTCTTTTCGCGTATCCAGAAGGAAAGGGCGCCTGTATTGTCCTCACCGTCATCCACCTTTTTTTCGTTGCACCGTCCGGCATATCTCGGCTGGTTGGCTATCTGCCAGAAATGAAGCTCACCGTCAGGCAGAAGCTCTACGCTTCCTGCACCGATACCGCCCAGAGCGATACCGCTTGTATGTGACTTTGTGGCAGTGATTTTAGGCATAGTAACACTCTCTTTCACATATATTGACAGCTGTACGAACTATCCGTAAGTCTGCGAAAAAGCCGAAAGCTCGCTATCTGATGAACCCTCGGCTTTAATCTATGCTGTTATTATCTCATATTTTCCCGCAATTTTCAACCTTAAAACAAATATTTACCGTTACGGAAGGATTATTTCTTGCCTCTGTTTTTAAAATCCTCATCCAGGCTATTCCGCCAGCTTCCGTCGAGAGGCGCACTGCTTCTGACACTGCTGACGGCGCAGGCAACGGACTCATAAAGAATACCCGTGCCCTCGGCATCGGCATTATAGTTTACTGCTCTGTCCTCGCTTATGCCGTATCGTCTCGCAGTTTCGACAGCATCAATATTCGCACCGATAAAAAGAAATTCCCAGCCGTATTTTTCTTTCTGTCGTTCTATCATTCTTTTTACCTGCGCGCCCGAGTAGCGCTGACTGGCGTTTTCCATACCGTCGGTGGTAATAACAAACATAGTGTGCTCGGGTACATCCTCGGGTCGTGCATATTTGTGAACATTTCCGATGTGGTGAATGGCTCCGCCGATGGCATCAAGAAGAGCCGTACAGCCTCTGACTGTGTACTCTCTGTCGGTCATAGGCTTTATGTCAGCAAGCCTTACTCTGTCGTGAAGCACCTCGCTGACATTATCAAAGAGAACAGTCGAAATGAAGCACTCACCGTCCTCCTTTTTCTGCTTTTCGAGCATAGCGTTGAAGCCGCCTATTGTGTCGCTCTCAAGACCCGCCATTGAGCCGCTTCTGTCAAGGATGAATACTAATTCTGTGATGTTGTTTTTCATTTTATTTTACCTCCGAAAAAATTAATGGCTGCAAGGTGTGTTTCAACCTTACAACCATAGTATAGCGGATTGTTAAATTAATTTGGTCGCTTGACGGGAGACTTTTTCTTAATAACCGTCATCGGCAGTATCCTCTGCATAAACACGCAAAGAATAAGCGTCCACCATACATTAACCTCCTTATAACAATTATTTATATGTTTTCAGCACCCTAACAATATCTGATCAAACTCAAACAGAGCCTCGTTAATCTCAAAAATATCGTAGATTTCTTTCTGAATAAAGTAACGGATAATCTTGTCAAAGGTGAAGCTCCGCGACAGAGTAAGACCTGCAGATGCAAGTAAATCCTGTGTCTCGTCGAGGTCTAACCGCAGAGCGATGGCAAAGGCAACAGCTGTCTGCTTTGAGGGTCTGTAGGTGTCGGGATTACACTTGATTTTCGAAAAGGTTTTCTTGTCCACATTGGCCTTTTTGTAGCACTCGACATCGGTCATTCCGCTTTCGTCAATCAGGTCAAAGAGCTTATAGGCAAAGGATTTATCCGTCTTTTTCATATATTCCTCGAAACTCATATCCCTTGCACTGTTATATTTTTTCTCCTTCGGTGACGGTGCAGAAGCACTTGCCAAGGGCGCACCTGCGGAGCAGTCGCACATATCTTCTTCGGCAAAAGCTACCGACTCACAGCGGGCAAGCCTCGGCAAGGGCATATCAAAGCCTGTCTGCCTTTCTGCCCTGTCCTCACCGATAAAGTCACGAATGTCCTCAAAAAGCTCTCTGCTGAACTCATAAGAGGTACGGTCATAAACGCAGAGATACACCGTCAGCTCGTGGTCAAAAAGAAACTCCGTTATCACCCGAACGGCAAATTTCAGCACCTTATCCTTCGGGTAGCCGTAAGCACCCGACGAAATAAGCGGAAAGGCAACGCTTTCGAAGCCGTGTTTTACTGCCAGCTTCAGAGACTCAAGATAGCAGGATTTGAGAATGAGGCTCTCCCCTTTTAAACCGCCCTGCCATACGGGACCCGAGGTGTGAATGATATATCTTGCCTGCAAATCAAAGCCGGGAGTTATACAGGCCTCACCGAGACCTAACGGCGCAAGCTCTCTGCAGCTTTCATCCAGCTCACGGCCTGCGGCTGTATGTACGGCAAGGTCTACTCCGCTGTAGCCTATCATTTCTTCGTTGGTTGTGTTTACGATAGCATCAACCTTCATTTCTGTTATGTCCTGACGGATAATCCGGAGAGGCATTGTTTCACCGCTTTCTTTATATTTCACGCTTATTATATCACCCTTCTGACCATAAAAGCAATAGATTTTTTCGCTCGCAGAAGGCACAGTCCAAATATTGGTCTTTTGCCTGTAACCGCATTATTTTCCAAATTAAATAATATGAACTGTCCGACCGATTTTCCAAACGAAATTAACCCGTAAAAATCAATAAAATTATAAAAAATCTCTTGACAAATCGTGCATTGTTTGATATACTGTCAAAAGTCAGCTGACAAATATGGGCCATTAGCTCAGTTGGTTAGAGCAACCGGCTCATAACCGGTTGGTCCGGGGTTCGAGTCCCTGATGGCCCACCAGTTTAATATAGGGGTATAGCTCAGTTGGTAGAGCAGCGGTCTCCAAAACCGCGTGCCGAGGGTTCGAGCCCTTCTGCCCCTGCCAAAAGACATCGCAAATGGGGTGTCTTTTCCTTTTTATAAATACAGCAAAAGTAAGAACCCGAGGCACGCGGAGCGTGTCGGGCATCGTCACCGAAGCGCGCCCTGCGGGCGATGAAGCAAGGTGAGGATGGCGTAGCGGTCAAAGTTTCTGTGCCGCTCCAAGGCACAAAGAAACTTTGGGAACCGCAAGAGGGCCACGGAGTGGTTCAAACCCTTCTGCCCCTGCCAAGGAAAAGTCCGAAAAACCTTGATTTTACAAGGGTTTCGGGCTTTTTTCATACCTAAAATCAATTTTGCTAAAATCGCAATTTACCGTAAAATATCGCACATTTTCGAGCACTATATGTCCCCCGTAAAAGACCGCGAGCCCTGTTGTGATAAGGGGGTTTGAGCTTTTTGTTAATTGAAAATATAGCGTTTTTAGGGTGTTTTTTACCGCGTGCCCTGATTTTGGTGTTTTGTCACTCATTATGTATAAAAATATATCGTAAAAAAACAGAGCAGAAAGACCGATAAATCTTTCTGCTCTTAATCATTTATGAAACCAAACTTTCCTTTATAAATTTATCCTGCAGTATAGCTGCATTATTTTTAGTAGCCTCATCAATATGAGTGTAAATATTTGCTGTTACACCGTACTCACTGTGTCCCATAAGCTCCTGTGCTGTTTTAATATCAACGCCTGACCATTGAAGCATAGAACAATAAGTGTGACGGAGCTGATGTGCGGTAAATTCTTCAAAGCATTCATCAGCAAAGCAAAGATTATTATCATCTGCATCGTCAGCTACTCTTAACGGTAGGGTTATTATTCACCGTTAGTAACACCCAAAATTGCTTTAAGCAAAATTAATACCCAATATGTATTGAACAATGTATATTTCTTTGATATAATTATAAAAAATATCGTATAAAGGAGTTTGTTTTATGAAAGATATTACTTTGGTAATTATGGCAGCAGGTATGGGCAGCAGATACGGTGGGCTCAAGCAAATTGATCCCATCGGAGCAAACGGCGAAATTATTCTGGACTACTCTGTGTATGATGCCATAGAAGCAGGCTTTGATAAGGTCGTCTTTGTTATCAAGCACGAAATTGAAGATGATTTCAAAGAAATTATGCAGGGTAAGTATGAAGATAAAATTAAGGTTGAATATGCTTATCAGGATATAAATAATCTCCCTGAAGGCTACAGTGTGCCTGAAGGCAGAACAAAGCCCTGGGGCACCGGTCATGCTGTTCTCTCCTGTGACGGTATTGTTGACGGACCTTTTGCAGTTATCAATGCAGATGACTATTACGGTAAAGAGACATTCAGACTTATCTGTAACGAGCTCAAGAAAAATAAAAACGATAATGAATTCTGCATGGTAGGTTTTAAAATCGAAAACACACTTACAGAAAACGGCCACGTAGCAAGAGGCGTATGCAAGACAAACGAAGAGGGCTACCTTACAGATATTGTTGAAAGAACAAAAATCGCTCTCAGAGACGGTAAGATAATGTTTACTGAAGACGACGGTGAAAGCTGGACCGAGCTTGAAAGAGGCAGTACAGTTTCGATGAACTGCTGGGGCTTCAGCGGTATGATGATGACAGAGCTTAAAAAACGCTTTGCTGCCTTCCTCGATAAAAATGCCGATAATATGCTCAAGTGTGAGTATTTCCTGCCCTTTGTTGTTGACGAACTGCTTAAAGAAGGCAAAATCAGCGTTAAGGTTATGGACACCACAGAAAAGTGGTACGGCGTTACATATAAGGAGGATAAACAGCTTGTTGTTGATGCTATCAAGAGTAAAATTGCCGATGGCATTTATCCCGAAAAGCTTTGGTAAAATATTAAACTATCCTTAATAAAGGAGATATTAAATGGCAAATTCATTTGAAATTAAAGGCAACGAATTTTATCTTGACGGAAATCCCTTTAAGATTTATTCGGGAGCTATGCATTACTTCCGTACACTCCCTGAATATTGGGAGGACAGGCTTCTTAAGCTGAAGCTTGCAGGCTTCAACACTGTTGAAACCTATGTGTGCTGGAATCTTCACGAGCCTCAGAAGGGTGTGTTTGATTTCAGCGGTATGCTTGATATTGCAAACTTTATTGAAACAGCGAATAAGCTCGGTTTATATGCAATCGTAAGACCGGGACCGTATATCTGTGCTGAATGGGATTTCGGTGGATTCCCTGCGTGGCTTTTAAAGGACAAAAATATGGAGCTTCGTTGTAATAATGAAGTTTATCTCGATCATGTCAGAGACTATTTCGAAAAGCTGTTTTCAATTCTCAAGCCTCTGTTTATTACAAACGGCGGTAATATCATTGCTGTGCAGGTTGAGAATGAGTACGGCAGTTACTCCAACGATAAAAAATATCTTCACGCGCTTTGTGATATGTACGATGAGCTGGGAGTGAATTTATTAAAGTTCACTTCTGACGGAACCTGGTGTAATATGCTTTCGGGCGGTACAATTGACGGTGTTTTACCAACTCTTAATTTCGGTTCTCGTGCATCAACAGCTTTTAATGCGTTAAAGCCCTACGGAGATGTGCCGAAGATGTGTATGGAATTCTGGTGCGGTTGGTTTGACCATTTCGGTGAAAAGCATCATACAAGAAAGGCTGATAATTTAGTCCCCGAGCTTGAAGAATTCCTTAAGCAAGGCGCCTCATTCAATATGTATATGTTCCTCGGCGGCACAAACTTCGGCTTTACCGCAGGTGCAAACCATATCAAGCGCTACGAGCCTACAGTAACAAGCTACGATTACTGTGCACCCCTGACCGAATGGGGCGACTACACCGATACATACCATAAAATAAGGAAGCTTCTGTGTGAGCATCAGAATATTCCTATGACGGAGCTTCCTCCATCACCCAAAATGCAGAACATCGGCACCGTGAAGCTTACCGAGTCAGCAGATTTATTTAAAAATCTTGACAATATAGCTCATAAGCATTATTCACCTCTGCCAAGAAGTATGGAAGCTTACGGACAGAATTTCGGTCTGATTTATTATGTGACAAAGCTTAAAGGAAAGTACGATGCAGGCTTTCTTTCAATTGACGATGTACACGACTACGCTCACGTTTACTTTGACAAAAAGAAAATTGCAACAATAAACAGGTGCAAGAAAAAGTCACTCTTAAATAAGCTTAAGCTTAAAAAACAGCTTTTTGTTAAGGGTACAGACTCTGAAAGTGAAATAGGCATACTTGTCGAGGGAATGGGCAGAGTGAATTACGGTAAAGAGCTGTATGACCGTAAGGGTATTTCAAGCGTTCATTTTGCCAATCAGGTACTTGCAGACTTTGATGTATACTCTATACCTCTTGATAATCTTGAAAGCCTTAATTTCGGCGAGATTAAAGCTGAAAGTAAAAGCGGTCCCGTATTCCTTAAGGGTACCTTTAAGGCAGACAAGGGTGAATGCTTTGTTGATATGAGCGGCTTTACCAAAGGCTATGTATTTGTCAACGGCTTCAATCTCGGCAGATATTGGGAAATCGGTCCTCAGAAGGCACTTTACTTACCCGAAGCAATTCTCAAGGATAAGAATGAAATAATTATTTTTGAAATTGAAAAATATAAAACACCTGAAATCTCTATTGTCGCAACACCGATGTTAGGATGACAGGTAGAAAAGGAGAACGAAATGATAAATCAGGAAATTAAAAACGCATTTGAGGCCTTTGAAAGAGGCGGAAGCATTGTAAGAGTAGAACAGTTTACAGCAGGTCTTATCAATGCAACTTATCTTATTGAAACTGATAAGAATGAAAAATATATTCTTCAGAAAATCAACACCTTTGTGTTTAAAAATCCTGCGGAGCTTATGTTCAACATTGTCGGTGTAACAAAGCACATCACAGAAAAAATCAAGGAAAACGGCGGAGATTACAAAAGAGAAAACCTCAATTTTCTCCCTTGCAGTACCGGCGAATATTACTACCGTGATGAAAACGACGGTGCTTGGAGAATGTACATCTATGTTGATGAGGCCTTAACCTACAACAAGCCCCAAAACAACGATATCTTCAGAAGTGCAGGTAAAACCTTCGGCAGATTTATGAAGCTTCTTGACGGATATCCTGCAGAAACGCTTCACGAAACAATCAAAAATTTCCACTATACTCCCGCGAGATACGAAAACTTACTCAAGGCTGTCGAGAGTGACATAAAGGGCAGAAAAGCAGTGTGTGAAGAGGAAATCAAGTTTGTAACTGACCGCAAGGCTGATACCCATAAGCTCACAGACCTTATTGCAGAAGGGATTCTGCCTTTAAGGGTTACTCATAACGATACAAAGCTCAACAATGTTCTTTTCGACATCAAAACAGATAAGGGCCTTTGTGTCATCGACCTTGATACAATTATGCCCGGACTTTCACTTTATGACTTCGGAGACAGCATCCGTTCAGGAGGTAACAAGGCTGCAGAGGATGAGGCTGACCTTTCAAAGGTAGGTATCGACCTTGTGCTTTTCGAGGTTTATGTTGACGGATTCCTCAGCGAAACAGCAAAAAGCCTTTGTGATGCAGAAATTGAAAATCTTGCCTTCGGTGCAAAGCTTATGACCTTTGAGTGCGGTATGCGTTTCCTTACCGACTACCTTGAGGGTGACGTTTATTTCAGAACAACCCATGCAGAGCACAATATCGTAAGAGCAAGAAATCAGTTCAAGCTTGTAGCTGATATGGAGGCTCATATGGATGAAATGAACGCAATAGTAATGAAATACAAGGAAAAATACAAAAACTGACAGAGGTGACCGTATGACCGGCATAAAAGACATCAAATTATTATCCTCTCTCGAAAAAATCTATGACAGCGATAAAATGCCTGATGTTGAATACAAAGGCTTTTCTATGCTGAAAAACGAAAAGAAATCCTTTCAGCTTGCAATTGAAGCTATCGAAGACTGTAAAGCAGAATTAGTGTGTGAAAGCACGGTTAAAGGCATCCGCACCTACACCGTTGAGCATATCAAGTCAGATTTCCCTATGTGGAAAAAAGGTGCCGATGACTATTACAGATTTTCGGAAAGCGGATATTACCCCGATTTACTTTTACCTACAGACGGCAAGATTAACATCAAAAAGGGTATAACAGTTGTATGGCTCGAGATTGATGCTGCCCTTAACGATACAGGAAGGCACAGAATAAGCCTTACCGTGGCTGACAAAAGGGCGGATATTGATATTGAAATTATTGACGCTGAGCTTGATTTCAGAGATTTCATTTATACCTGTTGGTTCCACACGGACTGCCTGATGTCTTATTACAGGCTCGATGCTTTTTCTGATGAATATTGGCGGGTAACAGAGAATTTCCTTAAAACAGCAGCAGAGTACGGAATGAACTGCGTTCTCACGCCTATATTCACCCCTCCTTTGGATACTGCCGTGGGCGGTGAAAGACCTACTGTACAGCTTGTGGATATTACTCTCAGCGGCGGTAAGTATTCATTCAGTTTTGATAAGCTCACCCGATGGATAGAGATGGCACACAGATGTGGCATCAGTTACTTTGAATTTTCACACTTCTTCACACAATGGGGTGCAAAAAAAGCTCCTAAGATAATGGCAACGGTAGACGGCGAATACAAAAAGCTTTTCGGCTGGAAAACCAAGGCTATGTCAAAAGCTTACAAAGAGTTTCTTTCTGCCTTCTCCGCAGAGCTTAAAAGATATATCGAAGAAAGAGGTCTCAAAAATAATGTGATTATCCACGTCAGTGATGAGCCAAACGCTTCAATGATATTTTCATACAAAAAGGCCGCAAGATATATCCGTCAGCTTTTTGAAGGCTATATTGTTATGGATGCTTTGTCCGATTATAAATTTTATAAAAAAGGCATAGTAACCAATCCGATACCGGCAAATGATCATATAGATAAGTTTATAGGTAATGTCGATAATCTGTGGGTATATTATTGCAGTGCACAAAAAAATCACTGTGTGTCCAACAGATTTTTCTGCAACGATTCAGTAAGAACAAGAGTCATCGGTTATCAGATGTTCAAGTTTGATATCAGAGGCTTCCTGCAATGGGGCTACAACTTCTATTACAAAAGATTTTCAAAGGGTCTCGTCAATCCCTATGAGGTCACAGATGCAGGCAAAGAATTTCCGTCAGGCGACAGTTTTATTGTGTATCCCGCAGAAAACGGTACGGCACATCATTCATTAAGACTCAAGGTTTTCTTTGATGCTCTTCAGGATATGGCGGCACTCAATACTCTTGAAAAGCTTACAGACAAAAAGACCTGTCTTTCTATCATTGAAGAAAACGGAAAGCACAGCATAACATTCAGAGAATATCCGCATAACGGTGAGTGGCTGCTGACAACAAGAGAAGCCGTAAATGCCGCTATCAAAGAAAAAGTACACAGCAAAAATTAAGCATAAAATATTATAACCACCGATTCAGCTATAAATGAACCGGTGGTTTTTATATGTATATAATTAAAAGGAATGAACGGTAGCTGCTTTAAACACAACTAACTTCATATGTATTTTTATCCAGGTCAATAACAACTGTTGTGCCGTCAGAATAAGTCGCTTTTTGTTTGCGGTAACTGCCGATAAATTCGTGCTTTACCATCTCTTTGTTATAAAGTTTTGCCTGTAGCTCGCAAAGAGGCTTAATGCGTTCAAACTCTTTCTTTAAAGCTTCATCATCCATCATTCCTATATCAGCGGTGCGTTTATCTGTACCTATCCTACAAAGAGAATTTCCGTACGGATGAAGATACGGCATACCTGCATTTAAAGCGCCGTACAAATCACCGTCCTCTCCCTTCGGAATACCCCAATTGTTAAACCAATTCCAAGGAATTATAATACAATCGTGATAAACTAAATTACCGAAAGGTACAGGAATACCTATGGCTTTGCCGTTTTCCTGAGGCTTTAATGCGTGAGGGCCGTGATGAACGAGAGCAAGATGATTAAGAAGCTGCATACCGGGCTCTTCGGAAGACATTATTAATCCTTTGTCGTTGAGATAATCAAAGCAGCTTCCTCTGTGCTTCATACTTTCTTCTCTTGTAACTCTGTGCTCATCGTGGAAGCACTCATCACCCTGCATAATAGCAAAAACATCAAGATATGCTCCCTGAACATCAATTTCGTGTTCTTCAAGCTCCGTATAAGTCTTTTTGACTGCATCAAGAGCGAATACTGTGCAAAGGTATGTATGCTCACCGCCGTCCCAGATCGAGCAGTAGGGATTTGAGCCGTCGAGATTCTTTATAGCCTTGTTCTTATCAAAAACAGGACTGTCATAATAATAGTCTCTGTATTGGTCGTGAAGAGCAAAAACATAGCCAAGCTCGCGGCAGATGTCAGAGAGCTTTTTTAATCCTTCCCAACCGCCTGCCTGTTCGCAAGGAGGAAGAATATAAGGATGGTTATTATCGTATCCTTCTTTTCCCCAACCGTCAGTATGAATGTAAAGCTTATCCAAACCAAGTGCCTTCAGTCTTTTCATTTCTTCTGCACGCTCATAAAAGGTTGCACAGAGAAGCTCGTTAGAACCGTTTTTGTCGTAAAACTGTGATTTCTCGTTGATTTTAGAAAAGATTTTATGATGAAGAACAGGAGCACCGATGATATTCTTTATGTTAGGATTCTTAGAAATTTTCTCATCAAGAGTAACCAACTCGTTTCTGTCAAAGAGATATTTACGGTAAGTCTTTGCAACGGTATTATAATCGGCGTTTTCGTGAAAAACAAAGCGTATTTTTCTTTCGTAAGAGATTTTGCCGAGAGATGTCTGCCAGAAAATCGAATTGACAAAAGCCATTCGTTTTCCGTAGCCGGAGTAAAAAGAAGCATCATAAGGAGTTTCAACAATCGCAGTAAAAGCGTTTGAGTCACACACTCTGCCCCATACCGGCATATAACAGTCTGCTGCGTTTATCGGTCTTTTTACCGTGGTATAATACCGTGCGGAAAAGTAGTTTTTCAAATAAAAATCCGGGAGAATAAACCCTTGTCGCATCGGGTCGATGTGGTATGAAGCCTTGCCCTTTGCTTTTGAATTAAAAGGAGCAGGAAAAAAGACACCCTGAATATCATAATCCGTTTCATTCTCTGAATCCAGAGAAAAGATAACCTCATTATTGCCGACAACTTCAGCTGTACAAACAAGTGTAAAAGGCATTTTTTTGCCGTCAAGATAAAAGTCGGAATACCTTGTTACTATTTTATTATCTGAATATTCTGTTTTTTTGCTTTTGGCAGATTTGAAAAGTAAATCTTTATTCTTTTTACCGTCCGGTTTACTAACGGTAACGAAGGATTTCCTTCCGTCGTTTACCCATGAAAATCCGTTATAGGAAATTTCGTATGAATCTTTTTGCTCATTGAAGCTGATTTTCAACATTTCTTATATCCTCCTGAAAATAAGACATAATAATTACTCGGTAAAGCTGGAAATGATTGCATTAAGCTGTTCTTTCGGAACGCCGATTCCGTGAAGGAAGTTATATGCTTTTTCGCTCAAGGTGTCACCCGATGAATTTTTCACATCATTATAGTATTGGCTTTCCGTAAGATTAGTCAGCTTTCGTTTTCCGCCGATTTCAGCAAAATTTGAAAACATATAATCACGATACAGTTCTTTTTCGGGAACGCCCAAAAGTGCATTTAGCAAGAAAGAAAGCATACCTGTTCTGTCTGTTCCGATGCTGCAGTGAACTATAATCGGATAATTTGTTTTATCGGATAAGATACTGAATATTTTTAATATTTGCCCATTGTTGTCACCGTGCAAATCTCCGCTCCAATCTATAGGGCAATTTATGTATGTAACACCTTCTCCTAAGGGGCTTGAGGTAATTCCACCGGTTTCTCCTGTGTGAGGCTGCCTTAAATCAAGTTCAGTTTTCACATTCAGGTCATCAAGCATTGCTTTTTTTCCGCTTTCAGTAATTATAACCGAACAGCCGTTATCAGCACTTTCATTTAATCTGCCGCATCTGTATATAAGTCCTTGCTTTGTGCGTGTTCCGTTCTCGGTAATCCATCCGCCTATATCTCTTACATTGGTAATACCGTCAACATAAAGCATTCGGGGGGCATCGGATGATGTTTCGAATTTGCTTACGGTGCTGATTTCTTCGTTTGTACTGACGGTCCAATAATACTCCGTATCGATTTCCAGATTATAAACAGACAGTGAGTTTTCATCAGAGGTATATGTTACGGCATTACTCATATCCTCATTTTTGCTTATAGATAAAACAAATTCATCAATATCGTTTCCGGAATGTGTCCAGCTGAATTCAACCGCCTCGGGACGGCTTAATTCTTTTTTTCCTTTAACACCAAAGGGTAATCTGTCGGCATCCTTTTTAAGATATTTAGCTTGTTTTTCATTAAGCAGGCTTACCGTACAGTCAACGGGATAAACTGTATTGATGGCATAAGCATCTGTCTGTGAGTTATCTGCTTTGTTCTTTTCAGCATTACAGCCTGTAAGCAATGCAATAGTCAGTATAGCGGCTATTAAAAGAATAATTGTTCTTTTCATAATAAACTGCTGCTTATGGATAATGTGTTAAATAATTATAGCATATTGAGTGCAATAAAAACAACAGTCTTGTGCTTAAAGATTATTATATTTATTATCCGAATCAGTAGTGAAGAGTTGTATCCCTCGATATGTCCCCCCCGAAGCCTCTGCAACCGCATCAAATAAGGAAAGAATACTATCCTCCAAAACCGCGTGTCGGGTATCGTCACCGAAGCGCGCCCTGTGGGCGATGAAGCAAGGTGAGGATGGCGTAGCGGTCAAAATCGCTCGGCGCTCCAAGCCGAAAAGCGATTTTGGTCACCGCAAGAGGGCCGCAAAGCGGTTCGAGCCCTTCTGCCCCTGCCAAAAGACATCGCAAATGCGGTGTCTTTTACTTTTTATGAAATCAATGTTTCCTTTATAAATTTATCTTGCAGCATAGCTGCATTATTTTTAGTAGCCTCATCAACCTGAGTGTAAATATTTGCTGTTACACCGTACTCACTGTGCCCCATAAGCTCCTGTGCCGTCTTTATATCAACACCCGACCATTGAAGCATTGAGCAATAGGTGTGGCGGAGCTGATGTGCAGTGAATTCTTCAAAACGCTCATCAGCAAAGCAAAGCGAATCTTCATCTCTGCCGTCAGCTGTCCTTAATGCTTCCATATAGCTTTCAAAAAGGCGTTTCCACGCTGTTTCCGTCATTCTTCCGCCGTAAACCTTCTGAACGATATATGAGCCTTTAGAATGCTTTTTAGCTTCAAGAAGTAAGTTGTACAGAAAATCATTCATCGGAATTTTTCTCATTCCGGCTTTTGTTTTTGTTTCCTTTAGTTCACATTGCTTGAAATCATAAGATTTATTTACATTTATAATTCTGTTTTTGAAGTCGATATCAAACCAAGTAAGAGCTGTTACTTCTCCACGCCTGAGTCCCGCAAGAAGCATAATGCAGGCAGGAAGCTTTGCTCTGTGTTCTGTTGTGAGTATTAACTGTATTGTATGCTTATTTATGGCAGTACGACTGTTTTCTTCTGCATTTTTCGGAATCTTCACATCATCACAAGGATTACAAAAATTATACGCACGCTCTTTTCTTGCAAACTCAAACACATTGGCAAGTGCCCTTATATATCTTTGAAGCGTTTTCTTTGCCGTGTTTTTGCCCGTTGAGGGTTTTTTCTTGTATAATTCTATTACAGCGGGTTGAATGCGAGAAGTCTGTTAATAATAGTAATAATTTAATTTACTTCTTATTTATCTTTTACAATACTGAGTTTATCGAAAATTCCGCCTGCATAACTGTCTGTACCGGCTTCAAATGTAACAGTTATCTTTTCCTTATCAGAAATTAGTTCTTCAGGTATTTTACAGTAAACATCATAGAAATTGCCGGGATTAACATTCTCAATTACCACATTTTCAAGAAGCTCACCGTCAATGAGAATTTTAAAGTTTCTTCCCGCATCACCGCTGAAATATTTGACATTAAGGTAATTGGTAACCGTGTTATCAACCGTCATATCATAGCTGAAAAATCCGCACGGTGCCGCATCTCTGAAAATCAGACCTAAATGATTACCTGAATTAGATAGGTCGGATTTGAAATTGTGAGAAAACTCATATTGGTCATTACCTACAGGCAAGCTGTCGATTACCGTATATTTGTCAGCTTCATTTTCCTGCACCGGTGTATCAGCATCTGCAAGTTTAAAATATATACCGTAGCGATTTTCATGCTGCATATAATGAGGTGAGAAGATAAGGTCACGGTCCGTTCCTTTCAGTGTAAAATTCAGCGTTTCTTCCTGTCTCGTCAAGTTATCATTGATATTGCTAACCCAATTTTCAATAGTACCGTCCTTAATGGTAATTACATCACTGATTGAAGAATCAAGCAGAGGAACGGTAACATTAACACCGGTAGTGCCAGTATGCATATCGGTGTTACCGAGATTTGCACTGAGCACCCAAGGGCCGTATTTGAATGCAACTGCATTTTCATTATCCTGCAAATCATAAACTTCTATACCAATAGGTATGGTGTATTCAATAACATCGCCGTCCTGCCACTCTCTTAACAGACGAACAAAGCCGTCCTTCGTCCTCTCATTACAAACGGTACCGTTGATTTTAACCACGGGCTTGTCGGTACACCAATCGGGTACTCTCAAAACAATATCTGCTTCTGCTGTACCTTTTACAGTTAATGTTACATCAGGTAAATCGGCGTTCTGGGTTATTATAAGTCCTTTATCAGTCCAGTTAACCTCAGAAGAGGTAAAGCGTGTAACATAAAGGCTGTTTTCATCCTTGTAATAAATACTGTCATCAAGTTTAGAAAAGTTTTCCATACCGGAGCCTGTGCAGCACCAGAAATGCTCAGTTGGTGAACTGTAAACCTTAAAAAATCCCGTTGCCATTGGCTGAAAATATGTAGTCATTCCGCTTTTTGGATTTTGAGATGAGAGAATTGCATTTATGAAAGTGTTTTCATAGTAGTCTGCATATTTGCGGTTGCCTGTGATTTTGAAAAGCTCTCGGGTGAGCTTTAACATATTGTAGGCATTGCAGGTTTCACAGTTGCAGTTGGTGCGCTCGGCATCAAGAATATTAGGCTCGCCGAAATGTTCCCACTCACTGTTGCCGCCTGTGATATATGTATGATTATTGATAACAATTTCCCAAAAATTCATCGCAACCTGTAAATAGTATTCTTCTCCGGTTACGGTATATCGGTTTAATGCACCGATAATCTTCGGAATTGTTGTGTTTGCGTGCTTGCCGTTGAGGATATCCTCACCATTATAAAGAGGCTCAAACAAGGTCATTTCATCAAAGCTGTGAGCTGCTGATAAATGGTTTTCGTTTTTTGTGTGTTTATAAAGCTCATAAAGGCAGTCGTTCATTCCGCCGTATTCCACATTCAGCACTATACGCTGTGTATCTTCATTCCATTTTGATGTTCTGCTGTATACCCAATCACCTAATTCTGATGCAACGGTAAGAGCTTCTTCATTGTCTGTAAAAGCATAAACATCAATAAGTCCTGCCAAAATTTTATGAAGTGAATACCAAGGCACCCAAGTTCCTGATGTGTTGCCCTGTTCAATTTGCTCGTAATGGCTTTCGGGAATAGCTGCAAGGTAACCGTTTGAAAGCTGACAGTCTGCTAAAACAGAAATTATATAATCTGCAATCTTCTTTAAATCTTTATCACCGGAAGTTGCAAAGGCTTGAGAAACAGCGGTAAGATAATGTCCTAAAGTATGTCCCTGAATAGCAGAAGTTTCCCATCCGCCGTATTTTACAGCTTCACTTTCCACTCCTGCGATATCACAGAAGCCTTTAAGCAGTTTATCTGCATCAAGTTTTTTCAGATATCCTACTTCAAGAATGAAAGCATTCTTCTCATAAGTATCAAGCAGTTCTACATCGCTCATAGGAACATCTTTCAGCGCATTCTCAAGTGGCTCAACGGCACCGTTATTACCGCAACCGGCAAGCGATACAGTAAGACCTGCAGTCAAAGCAAGGGTAATAAATCTTTTTTTCATATAGAAACCTCTCCTTAAAATGAAAAACTGCTATGCATTTTAGTATATCATACGAAAAAATCTTTTTCTATCTATTTAAACACATTTTTACCAGAGATAATGTATGAACATCTTTTTTAGTGGCCAGACTTTTTCTTTATAATAATACACAACTAAAAACAGCGTGCACAATCTTTACAAGTCAACCCTTCAATACTGTTATAAAGTTAATATGACTTCTGAATAAATTTCTTCTATAATAATCGACATAAAACCACTCCTTACCGTTCAATGTGTAAGATTGATTTATTACCCTTTAAAAACAGTTGTCGTTTTTTTTACTTTGTGATATAATATGAAAAAAGGAGCGGATGATAATGATAGAGAAAGCAAAAAACAGACTTTCGACAAGCAGCCCATTGATAAAATTTCCGTTTGGCGGCTTAACATCAAATATGTTAAGAGCAATCGCCGTTGTTCTTATGCTGATCGATCACATATGGGCAACTGCCTTAAGCTTCGGCAACTGGATGACCTATATAGGCAGAATGGCCTTTCCGATATTCGCTTTTCAGATCGCAGAAGGTTTTACTCATACATCAAACTTTAAAAAATATGCTTTGCGACTTTTAGGTTTTGCTGTAATTTCAGAAATTCCCTTTAATTTGTTTTACAGCAGTCGCTGGTTTAACCCATATCATCAGAATGTGCTGTTTACACTTTTATTGGGGTTGCTCGCAATATTCGTTATAGAAAAAGCCAGAAAATGTTTTACGGTCAAAACCGTAGTTTTCTCTTTGCTGTGGCTTCTGTTGATTTGCGTGGCATCAGTCATCGGTTTTGTTGATTATGGTTTTCTGGGGATGATAACGGTCGTAATGTTCTATCTTTTACGAGATTTTCCGTTTGCGTGGCTTGCTCAACTTACGGCAATGATAATGATTAATATTGTGTTCTTTGAAGGTCAGGTTTTTCCGATTGAATTTTTTGGTAAGATCTTCGAAATACCGACACAGGGCTTTGCTGTTTTTGCATTGATTCCTATTTGGCTTTACAAAGGGAAAAAAGGACATTCAAGTAAAATTATGCAATACAGTTTTTATGCTTTTTATCCTATGCATATGTTGGTGCTTTACCTGATAAAATACTTCGCATGAGCATTTTATGTCTTTGACAAAAGAGGAGATATATTTTATCGCTATAAGTTTTCTGCCGATCCGTTGCGGCGGCAAGACTACCAAAAATAAATAAGACAGTTTTTCAAATGTAATTTTGTCATATCAAAACCACCGATTCATTTATAGCTGAATCGGTGGTTATAATATTTTTCGCCTTTATCTGACGAATGGATAGAAAGCTTTTCGCCATAAGAAATACATTCATAAGCATCAGTTCGCGGTAATTTTCATTATTAATCCTTCAATGCACTGCCAACTGACCTGAGAAGGGAAGCCTCGTGAACGGAAGGAAGATCACAATTATAGTGCCAGATCATAACTCCGCCATAACCGTTATTATAAGCAAATTCTGTTTTCTTTTTTATGTCATCAGGTGTATTAAACCAAAAATCCTTGCCTGTAATTTCACAATGATACCAACCATTTTCATCGATTTGGTTATAATATCCGTTATAACCGTACCAATATTCCGACATATCTGTCGGGCGCGAATAAAAAGGAAGACCTATATTTATTTTTTCAGCAGGAATCCCGTTAAGACCTACATTTTTAACAAGGTCAACTGTACCTTCAAATGTAGCATGTCTGCCTTCACTGTCGACAAAATCATAAACCATCAATTCAAAGGTATCTATCGCGGCTACTGCTGCAGTTGAAAACTTTACATTCCAGTCAGTCACGGCAACTCCCAGAGTATATTCTCCAAGTTTTTTATTAAGAGAAACGAGGAATTTATTAAAATAGTACCGGGCTTTGAAAGAAATCGGATATTCGTAATCAAAATGAACACCGTCAAAATCGTATTTGTCGAGAACTTCAATAATATTATCCTCCAAAACACCGCTTACGAAGGCTTTATTGTGTTCGTCGCTTTGAACTTCCATTTGCTCTTCCCATATATCCGAATCGGTTTTTCCGCCAGGTCCGAGAAGATTAAGAGTAAGATGAACATCCCTGTCACCGATTGCACTTCGTACTGCATTGAGAACTGTTTCCATTTTTTTCTCATCATACTCGACTTCACCCTTACTGTTAAAGGAAGCACATTCAAAAATAATAACATCAGTGATGATATCGAAATCTTCTTCATATAATTCTCCGCCCCAATACATTACGGCGTCACCTCTTATGTAGGTTGTAACCTTAAAATCATCAACCTTTTTATCAGGAAGACCCTCCATACCTAAAAAGCTTGAAAACATTGTAATAAGCGTTGTAAATAAAGCTACAATTCTTTTAATTAATGTTAACATAATATTTTCCTCTCTTTACTGTTTTTTCTGTTTATATATTATACATCAGAAAAAACACAAAAGCAATATTTTCAGTAACAATTCATCAACATCCTAGTAGATAATTCCTCCTCCAAGAGCATATTACAAAATTCATTCATACCTTTGATAAGTAAATTACACTCAAAATCCGTAAACTTGACCTTGATTTTTTAGTTCATGAAATAACCTCCCTATATTTGGTAGCTTCATTATACCGCATAATAGTAGGTTGGTCGGATGTACATGAAAGTTTAAACTATCACTTAAAATGTAATCTTTTTTGACTGAATATATTCAACTAAACATGCATTAAAAATGTATATTATGTGTTTGCTTTTTTATAAATTGCTACTACAAAATTAACTATGTGTCCCCCGAAACCTCTGAAACCGCATCAAATAAGGAAAGAATACTATCCTCAAAAACCGCGTGTCGGGCATCGTCACCGAAGCGCGCCCTGTGGGCGATGAAGCAAGGTGAGGATGGCGTAGCGGTCAAAGTTTCTGTGCCGCTCCAAGGCACAAAGAAACTTTGGGAACCGCAAGAGGGCCACGGAGTGGTTCGAGCACTTCTGCCCCTGCCAAAAGACATCGCAAATGCGGTGTCTTTTACTTTTTATAAATACAGCAGAAGCAAGAACCCGAGGCCCCCTTGTGTCCTATGCAAATAAACGATACCGTACTAATATATTGAAATCTTGCATTTTTTATCTATGTGATATATAATTATTATAGTTATAATCAGGAGTTACAGATTACTTTATACCGAAAAGCCTCCTTGAATCAGTGTTAAGCTGAAGCATAAAGTCGGACTAATTTTTTCGTATACAACATCAGAAGAAATCCATTCCGGTGAATATGGAGTAGGATACTGATACATCATAAACTGTAATATGTTAAATAGTTAATAAATTCTAGAAATAATAATCTATAAGGTGATTAAATGAAAGAGCTGAAAAAAATTAAAATTGTAAATTTGCTTATGCTTACTGTTGCGGGTATCGTAAACGCTTTTGGTATCACTTTGTTCTTAACACCTGTAAAACTTTATGACAGCGGTATTTCAGGTACATCTATGTTACTTGATCAACTGACACCCGAATATCTTTCGCTTTCAATTTTTCTTTTAGTGCTGAACATTCCGTTGTTTATTTTCGGTCTGAAAAAACAAGGTTGGCTGTTTACGGTTTATGCAATATATACCGTAGGAATCTATTCTCTTTTTGCTTGGTTAATAACCGATGTTCTCCCGATAGATGTCAGTTTTGCATCACCGCTCGCGGGAGAAGATTTACTTCTTTGCGCTCTCTTCGGTGGCGTAATATCCGGTATAGGCAGCGGACTCGCAATTCGCTTTGGCGGTGCGATGGACGGTATAGAAGTTATGGCTGTAATATTTGCAAAACACCTTGGTATAACCGTGGGCACTTTTGTAATGATATATAATGTTGTTTTGTATATCATTTGCGGTTTTGTATTGGGAAGCTGGATTTTACCGTTGTATTCTATTGTCACTTACACAGCAGCTCTTAAAACTGTTGATTTTATAGTAGAAGGTATAGACAGAGCAAAATGCGCAATAATCATAACTGAATCGCCGAATGAAATATCTGAAATTCTAATTGAAACTTTTGGGAGCGGAACTACACAGCTCAATGCCAAGGGCGGTTATTCTAACCGGAATAAATCAATGATTTACTTTGTAATTAACCGTTATCAGGTAATAAGAATGCGTAATTTGGTTCACGAAATAGACCCATCAGCATATATAACAATCAGTGAAGTAGCTGATGTGTTTTCTAATAATAACAAAGTCGACAATTAATGAAAAATCCGCTCTTATGAGCGGATTAAATCAATTAAAACTACATATAACAAAAGCCATCCCGAAGGATGGCTTTCATAATTACAAAAGGATAAATTATTTAAGAGTTGCCTTTGCGCCTGCTTCTTCAAGCTTCTTAGCAGCAGCTTCAGCGTCGTCCTTGGACATTGCTTCCTTGATAACCTTGGGAGCGCCGTCAACAGCTTCCTTAGCTTCCTTGAGGCCAAGACCTGTGATTTCACGAACAACCTTGATAACAGCGATCTTGTTAGCGCCGCATTCGGTGAGCTCGAGGTCGAATTCTGTCTTTTCTTCTGCAGCAGCAGCTTCAGCAGCTACGGGACCTGCAGCTACAACTGCAGCAGCAGCTGATACGCCGAATTCGTCTTCTACAGCGTGTACGAGTTCTGAAAGTTCAAGAACTGTGAGAGTCTTAAGTTCTTCGATAATAGCAGTAATTTTTTCTGATGCCATGGTAGTTTACCTCCAAGTAATTTGTAATTTTTGAATTTTGATTATGCTTCAGCGGGAGCTTCAGCAGGAGCTGCTTCGCCATCCTTATCAACAATAGCCTGGATAGCACGGGCGAAAGCAGAGATAGGTGCCTGGAAGGCGCCAAGAACGTTTGCAAGAAGTACTTCACGTGAGGGAAGCTTAGCAAGACCGCTGATTTTAGCAAGGTCGATTACTTCCTTGTCGATAAAGCCGTTCTTAATTTCGAAATTTTTGTGTGTTTCTGCAAACTTGTTAAGAATACGAGCTGCAGCAACATAATCATCTGCACTTGTTGCGATAGCGGTTGTGCCTTCAAGAACTGAATCGAGACCGTTGAGTTCAGTGTTTGCGATAGCAAGCTTTAAAAGAGTGTTCTTTACAACAGTGTACTCTACACCGGCTTCACGAAGCTCCTTACGAAGAGCTGTATCGTCAGCAACATTGATACCCTTGTAGTCAACAATAACACCGGCGATGGAGTTATTGAGTCTTTCGGTAAGATCAGCAACAACCTGTTTCTTCTGTTCTAAAACGATAGCACTAGGCAAATGAATTCACCTCCTGTAATATTTTGTACCCTTGGTGTAAGAATTAAGAAAACCCTTTCCCTCAAACCGAGAGAAAGGGTGACATAGTTAAATAGAGATAAATCTAAATTAATTATGTTCCGTTCCTCGGCAGGCGGCATAAAGCCTTTAAGTCTGACACCTGCTGTCTTAGGGCTGGACAGCTAGAATATAATACCATAACATTTATTCAATGTCAAGCATTATTTTAAATTTTTAAAATTATTCTGCGTTTGCAGCAGAGCCGACCTTATTGGGGTTAACCTTAACGCCGGGGCCCATGGTTGAAGCTACAACACATGAACGGATGTACTGACCCTTTGCAGCGGCGGGCTTTGCCTTGATGATAGCATCAAGAAGAGTAGTAAAGTTTTCATTGAGCTTTTCTACGCCGAATGAAGCCTTACCGATGGGGCAGTGAATGATGTTTGTTTTGTCAAGACGGTACTCAATCTTACCTGCCTTTGCTTCAGTAACAGCCTGAGCAACATTAGGAGTAACAGTACCTGCCTTGGGACTGGGCATAAGACCACGGGGACCGAGAACCTTACCGAGACGACCTACGAGACCCATCATGCTGGGATGTGCGATAGCCACATCAAATTCCATCCAGCCTTCGCCCTGGATTTTAGCAACGAGGTCTTCAGCGCCTACTACTTCTGCGCCTGCAGCCTCTGCTGCCTTAGCTTCTTCGCCCTTTGCGAAAACAGCTACACGGACAGTCTTACCTGTACCGTTGGGAAGAACAACTGCGCCACGAACCTGCTGATCAGCGTGACGGGAGTCAACGCCGAGACGGATGTGAGCTTCAATTGTTTCGTCGAATTTTGCGGTAGCAGTCTTAATGGTTAAATCAAGTGCTTCCGCAGGATCGTAAAGATTTGATTTGTCTACAAGCTTTGCGCCTTCGACATATTTTTTACCATGTTTCATTGTCTTTCATCCTCCTATAGAAGTGGTGTAATCGGATTCTTCCTCCCACTTGGAAGCAATTAGTCAGCGACTACGATGCCCATACTGCGAGCTGTGCCTGCGATCATACTCATAGCTGCTTCAACACTTGCAGCGTTGAGGTCAGGCATCTTCTGCTCAGCAATTTTTCTAACCTGCTCACCGGTAATTGTTGCGACCTTTGTTCTGTTGGGTACACCAGAACCGCTTTCGATGCCGCATGCCTTCTTAATAAGAACTGCTGCGGGCGGAGTCTTGGTTACGAATGAGAATGTACGGTCTGCGTAAACTGTGATGACAACGGGAATAATGAGACCGATGTCATTTTTTGTGCGCTCGTTGAATTCCTTTGTAAAAGCCATGATGTTAACACCGTGCTGACCGAGAGCCGGACCAACAGGGGGAGCCGGAGTAGCTTTACCTGCAGGAATCTGGAGCTTGATTAAACCTACAACCTTTTGAGCCATTTTTTTGCACCTCCAAATTTATGTGGTTGATGGCGACCTGTATTAAGTTTTTACAAGTCTCCCACAGGGAGAATAATCTCCCTCGTCATAATAAACGGCATGAGCCGAAAATTATCAACATCAGTTTTATTCAGCGACTTCAATCTGATTGAGTTCAAGTTCAACAGGTGTTTCTCTGCCGAGCATTGAAATCATTACTACGACTACTTCCTTTACAGTATCTATAGAATCCACGATACCGCTGTAGCCGTCGAAGGGACCGCTGAGAATGTTTACGAAGTCCCCTACCTTGTAGTTTACTTCGATGGATTTCTTCTCAATACCGAGGTTAATAACCTCTGCGTCACTGAGAGGAACGGGTTTGCTTCCGGGACCTACAAATCCCGTAACGCCGCGGGTGTTTCTGATAACATACCATGCTTCGTCGGTCATGGAAAGTTCTTCAGGTTCAAACTCGCTTTTCTGTTTGTAAACGCAGGCGACCTTTACCATAACATAACCCGGGAAAAGCTTACGCTCGATTTCGCGTACCTTGTCATCCTTGATTTCGGTTACGGTCTCTGTGGGGATTCTCACTTCGAAAATCTGGTCCTGCATTTTACGGTTTTCTACAACCGTGAGAATGTTTGAGGCTACTTTGTTTTCGTAGCCCGAGTAGGTGTGTACTACAAACCATCTGGCGTTTTCTGCCATTGTTACACCTCCAGCTAACCGCTAATAATTATTCAGCCTTTTCAGAAGTAGTTTCTTCTGCTGCTGTGGTTGCTTCTTCCGCATTTTCATCGGATTCAGCGGTTTCGTCTTCCTTTTCGTCGCCCTCATCGCCGGCAAGTGTAGTCTCTACGACTGTGGTCTCTTCGGGGTTAGCGAGGGATTTGAGTCCGCCGATACCTGCTGAAAGAGCCTGGTCGATACCGTAAACCACTACACAGACGATAGTAACTACGAGAAGAACTACACCTGTACTTTTAAGAACAGTCTTTGCGTCGGGCCAAACGATTTTCTTACATTCACCCTTAAAGTCTTTGAAGAACTGTTTGGTACCCTTGCCTGTGCGGACGAAGAAGTTTGGCTTGTCTTTTTTGTTTGCGTTACCCTTTGCGGCTTTTGCTACCTTGGCAGCAGCCTTGCTTTCATCAGTTGTGGCCTTTTCAACGTCTGAAGTTCCGGCAACTTTCTTTTCTTTGTCAGCCATCACTCTACCTCCTGTTTATTTGGTTTCTTTGTGGAGAGTGTGCTTCTTGCAGAATCTGCAATACTTGTTCATCTCCAACCTGTCAGGATTGTTCTTTTTGTTTTTCATTGTGTTGTAATTGCGCTGTTTGCACTCTGTGCAAGATAAAGTAATTTTTACTCTCATGAACGGCACCTCCATTATAGGATAATAAAGGCCAAACGAAAGCAACACTTTCCTTCGTTTCAGCCCGATAAGGCCTCCCTCTATTTCAGGACACAAAAATAAAGCCCTCTGCAAGAGGTACAAGTAGTTTATCACAACTTTACCTTCCCGTCAAGGGCTTTTTGCAACTTTTTTCGCAAAAATGCAAATATTTTTTACATATATCAGTCTACCATAGTCATTGTCTTGATAACCACGGGAATAACAGGCTGTGAGCGTTCACCCATAGCACTGAAGTTCCTGGGAATTTCGAGGAAGGCATCCACGGTTTCCATTCCTTCGATTACCTTACCGAAGGCGGCATAATTACCGTCAAGGAAGGTGCAGTCATCGCTGTAGCAGATGAAAAACTGACTCGAGGCAGAATTGGGATCCTGGCTTCTGGCCATAGAGACAACTCCTCTGGTGTGTGAAAGGGTGTTCTGAGTGAAGCCGTTAGCCGCAAATTCACCCTTAATGCTTTTACCGCTTCCGCCCATACCTGTACCTGTGGGGTCGCCACCCTGTGCCATAAAATTATCGATTATGCGGTGAAAAACCACACCGTCATAAAAGCCTTCCTTTACGAGATTTTCAAAGTTTGCTACAGTTTCGGGTGCATATTCGGGATAAAGCTCGATGATGTACTCCCCTGTGTGCTCCATAGTTACTTTTACTTTAGACATAATTAATCCTCCATACTATATTAATATATAAAAATTCTTCTTATTCCGAAAAAGCTTCCTGCACTGCATAATAAGCAGGCTTCGGCTCTCCGTTAAGGTCTACGAGACCCCAGCCCGTTTCGATGGGACAGTCCTGCTGACCGCAGATGTAGCAGGCATCGCTGTCACTGTAGCAGTAAACGATCGCACCGCAGAGGAAATCGAGCTGCTTAAGATTTGCGATGGTGTCAGTGAAAAACCTCGCCTGGTCATCGGGATTATGCTTATAATCAGTAAGCTGGAAGCCGCCCTGGATTTCACGGTAAAGATGATTTGCCAGCTCGGTATTGAAAAGCTTGTCGGCAAGCTCGTTTTCGTCGGCATATTCCAGAGAAAGCATATGGTCTCTGAAATCCTCGGGGAGATTATTTATAAAGGTAAAGATGTCCTTTCTTGCCGCTTCTTCGCTTTCAAAGCCGTAGGATTTGAGTATTTCGTTTTTCTGCTCGTCGGTTTTTACCTCGCCGTAGCCCATATAGCCGAATTCATTAAGAATAACAGGCTTACCCGTGTAGCTCCAGATGTAACGGAGAATACCGTCATAGACCCATATATCCTTAAACATATTTTCGAAGCAGCCCAGATAAAGGTCGAGAGCCACATAGTCACAGTAGTCGTGATAGGGCTGCATAAGCTCGGCAAGAGAATAGATAGCCGTACCTGCCAGATTATAACCGATGATAATATCTTCTCTAACATCGTACATCGCTTTAAGCTGACATCCGATAAAGTCAGCCGCCTCCTGCAGAGTGAGCGGAAGTGTGAAATGCTCTATACCCATTTCGTTGGTAATCTGGAAGGCAGAAACGATGCCCTTAAGGTCCTCGGCATAAAATTCAGCAAATTCCTCTACCTTTGCCTTGCCCTCTTCGGTTCTCGGGTCATAGCCTGCCTCGATATAATCCTCGGGGTAAGGTGTGATAGCCATAACCTTAAAGCCTCTGTCGGCATAGCCCTTCGCTCTTTCCTTATAGCTGATATAGCCGGGAGTAAGATTACCCTCCTCATCGTAAGGAATGTGGCTTATGTCAAAGCGCACCCATTCGATGTTTGCCTCGGAAATCTGCTCGTAATTTTCGTTAGGATGACACACACCGTGTGCAAATCCGCCTATTTTCTCCTTAAGCAGCTCAACCTCCTCACTGCTTTCGCTTTTAAGGAAGGAAAGACCCGCATGAAGGGCGATGTTACGGTAGCCGTCCTTATCGACCTTCGGCAGAAGAACGGACACGGCCACGATAATTACCGCAAAAAGCACCGCAAATACTGAGAGGATAACTCTTTTGATAATTTTCTTTTTACTCTTTTTGTTTTCTTCCTTCTTCATTTTCATCTCTCCTTTTGTTTAAGTCAATATTAAGAGAGCAAACACTGTGCCGCCGTATCCCGGGCAAACGAAGGTGTCTGCTCTTTTTTATTATTCGATTCCCTTAAGTGCCTCCAGCTCTTTTTTGTCAACCCTTATCTGGGAATCCTTTATGATTTTAACATCGCTTTTATTCACGCTTATGGGAGCGGCATCGGGCTTTTTCTCGAGAGAAATCTTAAGCATACCCGTAAGAAGATTATTATCCACTACCGTACCTCTGCCTTCTGCAGTTTCGACTATAGCTCCGCATTTGGGTGTGGTTTTAAGCAGATGCTCATAGGCCTCCTGCTCGTATTTCAGACAGCACATAAGTCTGCCGCAGGTACCGCTGATTTTAACGGGGCTCAATGAAAGGCTCTGCTCCTTCGCCATTTTAATGGAAACGGGCTGAAAATCGCCCAGGAAGGTATTACAGCAGAAGGGTCGTCCGCAGACACCGAGACCGCCCACCTTTTTACTTTCATCTCTGACACCGATCTGACGAAGCTCTATTCTGGTTCTGAAAACAGCGGCAAGATCCTTTACAAGCTCTCTGAAATCGACTCTGCCGTCAGCGGTGAAGTAAAAGAGTATCTTGTTTCTGTCGAAGGTATATTCCACATCCACGAGCTTCATCTGAAGCTTATGGGCTTCGATTTTTTTATTACAGATTTCGAAGGCTTCCTTTTCCTTGACCTTGTTTTCCTCTACGGTTTTAAGGTCGTTAGGGTTAGCGAGCCGTAAAACAGGCTTAAGAGCGGCAGTGATTTCCTCGTCGGGAATTTCTCTGTTTGCTATGGTAACGGTGCCGCATTCCACGCCTCTGGCTGTCTCAACTATAACCTTATCACGGCATTTGTATTCCTTTCCGCAGGGATCAAAGTGGTAATTTTTACCCACTTCCTTAAATCTCACTGAAACTACTACTGCCATATATTAATCTTCCTTTCGTTCAACTGATTTTTATACCGTAAAGCACCGAGGAAAAGCGGGTCACGGTAAGATTAAGATTTGCCGACGAATCGATGTCTGCCATAAGCTCCTTAAGCTTTTCCGTAAGCTCGAGCGTTTTCTTTTGAGTGAAGCGGTTTTTAAGAAGTATGATTTCCTCGCACTCACCGTTAAGAAGCTCTTTGCCTCCGCTCTGTAAAATAAGAGCGTCTCTCGAAAAGGAAATCATTTTTTCGATTACCTCTCTGAAAAGCTTTTTATCCTTAATAAATACGGAGGTTTTCTTAAGCAGCTCGAGCTCACTGCCTTTGACAAGACAGGAAATAAGCTCCGATGCCATCTCTCCTGCCCTGCTCTGCCCGTCACCTTCGGCTCCGTCCGATTCCTCACCCAAGCTGTAGGAGGTGGCACGGGAAATAACCGTGTCGAGAAGAGCGGATTTGCTCGTACAGGTAAGAATAAAGCAGACATGAGGCGAAGGCTCCTCAAATATTTTCAAAAGAGCGTTCTGCGCCTGGGGATTCATATACTGTGCCTCGGAAATGATGAAAACGCTTTTGGTTCCCTCGTTAGGATAAATGAGAGCCTGCGCCTTTATCTCACGGACCGAATCGACCTTTATCATCGTGCTGTCCTTTTCCTTGGCGAGAATGTGAATGTCCGGATGACTGTCCCTCGAGGCCTTAAGGCAGGCATTACAGCTTTTACAGGGCTTGCTTTCACCCCTGCATACGAGAGCCGCGGCCACTTCCTTCGCGGCAGAGAGACGGGTGGCTTCATCTGTGCCCTCAAAAATGAGAGCGTGGGATAATTTACCCAGTCTTACGGCTGTAGCTATCGAATTTTTAAAGGAATCGGTTACCGTTAAATTTTCAAACACTGCTTTCACCTGCTAATCATAATCCATAACATTATACATTATAAAATTATTTTTTACAATACAATAAAGTTACTTTTATAAAGAAAATAATTATTATGCCCGTTTTGCAGAAAAAAACATATAAAAAAAGAAAAAAATTTTAGCAAATACTATTGATATTTTGATTTTATGTGTTAGAATAGAGTTACAAAAACAAAGGGAGGTAAGAAGAATGGCATACGTTATCACAGATGAATGCATTGCTTGCGGCTCTTGCGCAAGTGACTGCCCCGTAGAAGCTATCTCTGAGGGCGACGGCAAGTTCGTTATCGATGCTGATACATGTATCGAATGCGGCGCTTGTGCCGGTAGCTGCCCCGTAGAGGCTATCGTTGAAGGCTAATCAAAGCAGAGACTGAATGCCGCCATCCCATAGGCAGCCTTTCTTTGAAGAATGAAATAGCTTCACAATAACACATTAAAAACCACCGATATGCGTCAGCATTATCGGTGGTTTTTTTCTTTTCCGTCTGTCTTATCTTGCCATCTTAAGCCTTAACTTATCACTGATCATAGCTATAAATTCGGAGTTTGTGGGCTTGCCTCTGGAGTTAAGAATGGTGTAGCCGAAATAAGAGCTCAAAACATCCACATCTCCCCTGTCCCAGGCTACCTCGATAGCGTGACGGATGGCTCTTTCCACTCTCGAGGGTGTGGTCAGATTATTCTTTGCGATAGTAGGATAAAGCTCTTTGGTGACAGCGTGGATGAGGTCAGGCTTTCCGATGACGAGCTTTATGGATTCACGCAGATATTCGTAGCCCTTAATGTGAGCAGGCACACCGATTTCACGCATTATGTCGGAAATCACCGTTTCCACAGAGTATGTATCCCTCGGTGCAGTGCCGTTTTCCCTGTCCGACCACTCCATAAGCTGACGGAGTCTCTGACTCATCATTTCGAAATCAAAGGGTCTTAAGAAGTAATAATCAGCACCCGCTGAAATAAGCTCATTATGAAAAGAGGGATTATCGATGGAGGACATAAGCGCCACCACCGGCTTTCTTATACCTGCCTTTTTCATTTCTGCCAGAACTCCCAGAGCATCGATCTTTTGCATAAACACATCCAGCAGCAGCATATCGGGCTTATACTTGTAAACCTGCTCTAAAATTTTCGACCCGTCCTTTTCTACAAAAATTACCTCAAAATCCGATTTTGACAGATTTTTCTCACACTGCCTTTCAAATTCTTTGTCTTCTTTTGTAATCATAATTCTAATTCTGTTCGCCATTGGAAAAACCTCCTGTAATGTGTAAATTTTTAACATATTTTCGAATTACAGTGAGATATTATCACATTCTTTCTATACCTTCAAGGGGCATTATGTCGAATAATAGGAGGGATATAAAAATTTTTTTCGCGAAAATAAATACAGCTACCAAAAAAATGATAGCTGTAAAAAAGTTTAGTATTTTCACATTTGACTACTTTCCGTCTCTTTCACGGATTACGAACTTCGTCGGTGTACCCTCGAGGCCGAAAACCTCTCTTATCTGATTATCGAGATAACGCTGATAGCTGTAATGGAAAAGCTCCTTACTGTTAACAAAGCAGACAAATGTGGGAGGTCTGGTTGAGGCCTGGGTCATATAATAAATCTTAAGTCTCTTACCCTTATCCGTGGGAGGCTGAACTCTGGCTGTAGCCGAGGCTAAAACATCGTTAAGCTTACCGGTGGAAATTCGCATAGAGTTCTGCTCGTCAACGAATCTAATAAGCTCAAAGAGACGGTCAAGTCTCTGACCTGTTTTAGCAGAGATAAAGATAATGGGCGCATAGGACATAAAGGAAAAGTCGTTCATCAGCTTTTTACGGTAGCTATCCATAGTCTTTCCGTCCTTTTCGAGAGCATCCCATTTATTGACAGCGATAATACAGGCCTTGCCCATATCGTGAGCGATGCCCGCTACCTTCGAATCCTGCTCCGTGAAGCCCTCGAGAGCATCGATCATAATTACACATACGGACGCTCTTTCCACGGCCATTTTAGCGCGGATTACAGAGTATTTTTCTATCTGGTCCTCGACCTTACTCTTTCTGCGCAGCCCCGCCGTGTCGATGAACATAAATTCACCGAATTCATTAGTAATAAAGGTATCCGTAGCATCACGCGTAGTACCTGCGATGTTTGAAACGATGGCTCTTTCCTCGCCTGAAATGGCATTTATAAGTGAAGATTTTCCCACATTAGGCTTGCCGATAACGGCTACCTTGATGGTGTTATCCTCTTCCTCCTCGGTGCCCTCCTCAGGGAGATGCTCTAAAACAGCATCGAGAAGATCGCCCGTTCCGTGGCCGTGTACGGAGGAAACAGCGACGGGATCGCCTAATCCGAGATTATAAAACTCGTAAAATTCCAGCGGAGTTTCGCCGACCGTGTCGCATTTATTTACGCAGAGAACGATGGGCTTATTGCTTTTAATGAGCATAGCGGCTACATCCTCATCGGTGGCAACCACACCGCTGCGTAAATCCGTAACGAAGATAATTACATCTGCGCTGTCGATGGCGAGCTGTGCCTGACGGCGCATCTGCTTTAAAATAATGTCATCACTGTGAGGCTCAATACCGCCCGTGTCGATGAGAAGAAAATGACGGTTCAGCCATTCGCAGTCGCCGTAAATTCGGTCTCTGGTAACACCGGGAGTATCGTCTACGATGGAAAGACGCTGTCCGATAAGCTTATTGAAAAGAGTAGATTTACCTACATTTGGTCTGCCGACAATGGCTACAATAGGTCTTGCCATAGTGTATTCCTCCTTTTATTCTAGAATAGTACTCAAAAGCTCATATCCGTCACAGGAAACAGGTGTGATTTCAGCACCGAGCTCCCTTTCAGCCTCCTCGAGAGAAACATCGTCGAGAAAGATGTCACCCTCACTGCGAAGCATAACGGAAGGAATGAGAAGCTTGCCCCGGAGATTTTTATCTTTGAGCTGATTTATGAGGTCACCGCCCGTGATAAGTCCCGCCACGGTTATGCTGTGACCGAAAAAGTCATTAAGGATAGTATAAACATTTATTTTTACGGCAGGGTATTTTTCCGTAACGGCCGCACACAGCTCTCTCATCAGCGGAGCCGCAGCCACACCGGTAGCCAGGCTTAAGCACTTGGCCTCTCCGCTGTAATCGCTGTCAGCGAGAGCGGAAAGAAACTCCTCCTTTGTGCTCGTCCACATACCGACGCCGTTTTCTATCTGACTGTAGCTTTCATAGTAGGCTCCGTCGGGAATTTTCCTTTCTGCCTTCAGATAAAATTCATCGGCCGCATAAGCGAGTCTTGTCCCGTGCTTTTTCTTAAAGTCATCACCGAAGGCGGTAATAATGTCGATTACCTCCCCTGCCGTTTCCTTATTATATTCGGGCATTTCGAAAAGGCCCTCACGGTATTTCGTAACACCCACGGGAACGGCCGCTATGCTTTTTACGCCGGGATAAAGCTTTCCGAGCTCGTCGAGACTGTACCGAAGCTCTTCACCGTCGTTAATGCCGGGACAAAGAACCAGCTGTGTATTAATCTCGATGCCCTTTTCGGCAAGTCTGCCGATGATGTCAAGACATTCACCCGCCCTTTTGTTTTTCATCATCCTCACACGAAGCTCTTTATTCATAGTGTGAACGGAAATGTTAACCGGGCTTATGTGCATTTCTATGATTCGCTCCACATCTCTTTCGGTGAGATTAGTCAGAGTTATATAATTACCGAAAAGAAAAGACAGACGCGAGTCATCGTCCTTAAAGTAAAGAGTTTTACGCATACCCTCGGGAAGCTGGTCGATAAAGCAGAAAATACACTTATTTTTACAGTGATGCTGTTCATCCATAAGGAAATTATCAAATTCGAGTCCGAGATCATCCTCTTCGTTTTTCCTTATACGGGTAAACTTTCTTTTATCACCGCTCTGAAATTCCACTAAAATTTCCTTTTCCTTGGCGTAAAACTGGTAATCAAGAAAATCATTTACGGGATTTCTGTTCAGAGAAAGAAGAACATCGCCGTCTTTAATTCCTCTGCCGTAAGCGGCTGAATTTTTTATTACGCTTTTTATTCTGACTGCCATTACTCCTTCTCCTTTCCCGGTAATCCTCAATTAAAGCAAAAAGGCAGAGAAAGCAGTACCGCTTCTCCACCTCTCAAAGTTCAAAGGCTTAGTCTTCGTCCTTTGCAATTACCTGCTTACCTTTGTAGTAACCACACTCAGCGCAAACCTTGTGGGGAACTGTATAAGCGCCGCACTGCTTGCATCTTACAAGTGTAGGAGCGTCGAGCTTCCACACGTTTGAACGTCTCTTGTCTCTTCTTGCCTTTGATACTCTTCTCTTTGGTACTGCCATTGCCCAGCACCTCCTTATAAATAATAATTAAATGAATAACCTTTTAATCCTCCAGTAAGCCGAGCAAGGCCTCCAGACGGGGGTCTATGTCCTTTTTACAGCTACAGGAATCAGTATTAAGATTTGCACCGCATTTGGTACAAACTCCCTTACAATCCTCTCTGCAAAGAAACTTCGAAGGAAGGGTAAGGAAAATGTCTTCTAAAGTGAGCTGAAGTAAATCAAGCTTCATATCCTCGACCAGAATGTACTCATCGTTATCATCCTCGTTAAGAGATGAAACCAGGCCGTGAACCATCGGTATTTCAAAATCAAGCTTAACAGGCTCCGCACATCTGTCGCAGAAAGCCTCTAAAGTGAATTTAACGGTAGCATCGATGGTTACCACACCGACTATGTTTCTGATTTCACCCTTAACTGAAACAGGCGTCGTGAATGGAAACACACCGTCCAATTCTTCTTTCGAGAAATCAAACTCACAGTCAACGGGGAGCTTATTTACTCCTCCGGCGAATAAACTTTCAAGTGTAATATACATAACTCACCTCATATTAACAGATAACATTATATAGATATAGGTTTGATTTGTCAATAAAAAACTGAAAATAATTAAAAATTTCTTTAAAACCTTTTAACTTATATCTCATTTTTTCGTTTTAAAGGTGTAAACGGAAGAATATCCGCCGTAATAATTTTTGCCGTTAAGAGTTTTAAGTGCTCTGACCTTGAACTTATATGAGGTGCCCGCCTTAAGATTTTTTACCTTGTATTTGGTTTTACCGTCAACCGTAGACACACGGACATACTTTTTCTTTTCGGTATCATATTTATAAATCTGATACTTTTCTGCGCCCGTAACCTTGCTCCACGAAAGAGTAAGAGAGGTCTTTTTCACGGAGGAGGCTTTGACGGAGGTTACCTTTGCAGGCTTGGTGGTAAAGCTGAACACCTCCGAGGTGTTAGTGCAGATAGCCTTTCCTTCCGAAAGCTTAACGGTTTTTATTTTAAATTTATAGGTAGTGCCCGCCTTAAGTCCCGTTACCTTGTAGCCGGGAGCTTTCAGCTCGGCCACCTTTACATATTTCTTTTTCTTGCTGTTATACTGATAGACATAATAGCGGCTTGTCGCCTTCGTCTTTTCCCAGGAAAGATTAAAGGATGCAGTTTTTACCGAGGAAGCCTTTACAGCAGTTACCTTGCCGGGTTTGGTGCGGAAAATCAGCTCCGTGCTTTCACTTTTATAGGTACCGTAGGTGGTTTTGATTTTAGCCTTAACGCGCACGGTGTACTCCTTACCCGGAGTTTTACCCTTTATGGTATAGCTGTTCTTCGTCACCGAGGCCAGCTTTGTAAATTTATTGTTTTTCTTTTTAATGTAAATGTCGTAGCCGGAAGCGTTGGGCACCTTATCCCATTTGAGCTTACCGCCCTCATCCGTAGCGGATATTTTCAGATTTTTCACCTTTGAGGGTAAGGTTGTCACGGAAAAGGCCTTTCCCTGAACGCCTGTGTATGTGATCCCGTCTGCTGTTTTAGTAGCGGCGAGCTTAAATCTCGTGTAGGCAGAGCTACCCTGCTTGGTAGCCTTGTACTCGGCCTTGGTCAGGGTTTTAAAGTAGGAATATACTCCGTTTACCTCTTTGTAAAGATTATACTTCGCACCGGGTATCTCATTCCAGGTGAGTGTGTAGCCGCTGTTTGTGACCTTTGAAAGCTTAATGCCCGAAACTGCTCCGGATATATTTTTCATATCGATAATTTTCGAATAATTACCGTAAACATTTTCGCCCTGTACATTACCGAATGCACGCACGGCATACATACCGCTTTCAGCCTGCTCCTTATTAAGCTTATAAGAGGATACCGTAGGAGACAAATCCTTAAGCTTCGTGAATATACCCGTCGCGGCATCGTAGCTGTAAAGCTCGTAGCCTCCGATATAGCTGGTGGCATAAAGACAGGTTACGGGGCCGTACCTTTCGGATGTGGCTGTGCTTTCTATTACTGCACGGATGAAAATTTTATTATCCGTGCTCTCGGGTGCCTCCCAATAAACAGAGGCCGTACCGTCAGAGTTTTTCTGCACCTTTGTAACTATAGTGTTATCGGGGATGCTGTTAGACACATTTACGGTATAGGGCGAGGATTCGGTAACGGCTCTGTGAGAAATATTACCCTCCGAATCCACGGCTATGACCTCGTAGCCTCCGGCAAGAGCAGAGGGAGTAAAGCCGAGAACGACAGAGGTGGAGCTTATCTCATCGAGCACCACATCGGTCGGAGCGATGAAACCGCCCTTTTTAACGACATATTTTACCTTATCGAAATTACCCAAGGAATCATAGGCGCCGATAATAACCGTGCCTGCCTTTAAAAATTTTATCTTGTTTTCGGGGGTGATTTCAGCGATTTTGGCATTATAGGAAACCAGATGCATCTCCACCTCGGGATTAGTGGTGATAAAGGAGGGCTCATACTCCCCTGTACTTACCTGAATAACGGTGGAAACATCCACGAAGCTCGCAGGAACATAGCCCTCGTAGCTGATGCCGTCCAGAGTAAAGCTGATTCTGAACCAGTACGGATACTGCAGAAGCGAGAGATAATAGTTCGTGTCCGTGTTTACCTTGCCGAGAATTTTTACAGACATACCCGAGGTAAGTCTGATTACATTACCCGAGTTGTCGGTTTTTTGGGAATAATAGGTGGAGGGACCCGTTCTTACGAAGCAGGTGTCAGCAGTAATTTTACCCGACTGCCCGAAGCCGTCAGCCATCTCACCCTTACCCTCGGTAGTGGTCCAGGAGGGCATATTTTCGTAAACGGGAATGGAAAAGACATATTTGTTATCGATAAGTCCCGACTTTACATAGGAAACATAGGTGGAATAGCCCTGACTCAGAGCACCCGTAAGATTAGTCATATACTGATGGTCATAGGGCTTATATTTTCCGTTAGGATTAACATTAAAGCGCTGAAGATAACCGGTAAACTGACCGCAGGCGATGTAGGACGAGGCTATATACTCTGCGCCGCCCTCGATAGATTTTACGGGTGTGGTCCAGGGTCTGCCGTAGGTAGTTCCGTCACTTGCCCATTTCAGACCCTTGGCTATAGGATTTGTGCCGTCATAAGCGCCGATGTTATAAAAATTATAAATACCCGGGTAGGTTTTATGCTTACCCGTAACACTGCTGCTTCCCGCAGAGCCTACCTCGTTGAGAATCTTTGAGGCAAGATAGCAGGGATTTACATTGTATTTTTTACCGGCATCCAGAATAGCCTTCGAATACTTCGTAGAGGTTTTTTTCTTTTTACCTTCCTTATCGTAGTAGGTAATTTTACTGTCAGCCATAAATGAACCCTTCAGAACATTCTCTACCGCCTCCACGGTAAAGGAATCGCTGTAGGAAAGGGTTTCAAACATAAATATTCCGTCTTCATTCAGGAAATTTCTCGGATCCATAAAATAAGCAACTGCCGGACGGTTGGCCTCTACGAAGCCTACATCCTTTTCGATGTACTTTTCTTTGGAATAATCGTAGTCACCTATATCCTTGCTTTTAAAAATCTCCGAGGCTGTAGAGGATGACACCAGGGATTTCGCACCGAGCTCACTGTCGACGGAAGCATTGAAATCCATCTGAGTGAAAAAGGGCTCAAACTCCCAGCTCGGATGAGCCTGATGAAGCTGTCTTAAATAAGGTTTGTAACTTTCGGGGAAAGCGGCGATTTTTTTCTCAAAGTCCTCCTCGGCGGCAAAGGAAGCCGATGCGGTCATAAAGCACACCAGCACTGCAAAGACCAAAGCAAGCAGTATTCCTTTTCTGTCTTTAAGGATTTTTGTCATTTTGTCACTTCCTCTTTATTTTAAAATTCAGTTTTTATTTAAGAAAGGAAAGAGAACCTAAAATATTTGAAACGGTGGAATCCTTTTCATTCTTCTCTTCTTTTTCGTTTTTCTGCCCCTCGTCAGAGCTGAAGGCACCTACAGAAGAAAGGATGGATGAAACCTTGTCGGAAAGTCCGCAAGTATCCTGTACGGAGGGCTCTTCCGCGAGACTGTCCCCGTCGGCTTCTTCACTGTCCTCTGCCTCCTCTACGCCAAGCTTGGCATAGATTTCAGCCTCTAATTCGGCGATAAATTTTTCACCGTCAAATTCATCCTCTGCTTCACCGTCTCCGTCCTCAATAACCACGGAGCAGCAGTTTTCGGAAATTCTCTGCATAAAGTCGCGAAGGCTCTGACAAAGCTCATCAGCCACATTTTTCAGATGGTTTGTAGCCTCGTTGATTTCCTCCACGGTTTCGTGCTTACCCTCACCGCTGACAGAAAGCTCTCCTATTTTCTTTACGAGCTTATCCTTTTCGGCATCAAAGGCTGACACCTGTGCCTCGAGGCCGCTGATTTTATCGGTCAGCTCCTTTACCTGCTTCTGCAAACGGGTCTTTTCCTCATAAGCTTCATTTTTAACCTTTTCGATGTAAGCGATTACATCCTGCTTATTGAATCCGCCGAAGGTTGATTTTCTGAGTTTCATAAAATTATTATCCATAATCTTTCACTGCCTTTAAACAAAATTTCACATAATAATTCTAACATAAAACAAGGTATAATTGCAACTGTATTGAAAAAATTATTTCTTTTAGTGTATAATATAATAAATTATAACTGTGAAAGGAGCGTGAACTTTAAATGAAATTACTTTCAAAGCAAGCTCATACAGCCATAAGTCTTCTTCATTCAGCAGGCTTTGAGGCCTATGCGGTTGGCGGCTGTACGAGAGATTTGCTGATGGGAAGAGAAAGTCAGGATACTGACATAACCACCTCCGCTCTGCCCGAAGAAATTAAAAAGGTTTTTTCCTCCTTCCGCACTCTGGACACGGGAATAAAGCACGGTACTGTTACTGTTTTAATAGACCGCGTTCCTCTCGAAATCACCACCTATCGCACGGAAAAGGGCTATTCCGACGGCAGACATCCCGATGAGGTAAGCTTCACCCGAAGCCTGGAGGAGGATCTGAAAAGGCGGGATTTCACCGTTAACAGCATCGCCTATTCCCCCGAAAAGGGCTTCACAGACCCCTTCGGCGGAAAGAAAGACATCGACGGAAAAATCATCCGCTGTGTAGGTAACCCGAGAGAAAGATTTACCGAGGATTCACTGCGCATTTTAAGAGGTCTTCGCTTCGCCTCCGTGCTCGGCTTTGAAATAGAAAAAGAAACGGCCGCGGCTATGAGAGAATGCAGAGAGCTTCTTAATATCGTTTCGAAGGAACGAGTTTTTTCCGAGCTTTCGAAGCTTCTCTGCGGCGAAAATGTAAGATATGTCCTGACAAATTACAGCGACATTTTCGAGGTGGTTCTCCCCGAAATAAAAGGTATGAAGGGCTTCGACCAGCATAACTTTCACCATATTTACGATATACTCGAGCATACCGCTGTCGTTACTGAAAGCATCCCGCCTGTCCCCCACTTAAGATTTGCGGCGCTTTTCCACGACTGCGGAAAGCCGGACTGCTTCTCTGTCGACGAAAAGGGTGTCGGACACTTTTATTCCCATCCGTCAATCAGTGCTAAAAAGGCCGAAGAAGCTCTCCTTCGGCTTAAAAGCGACACCGCAACGAGAGAGAAGACAGTAAAGCTCGTCAAGGTACACGACACCCCCATCGAGGAAAGCGAAAGAATCATAAAAAAGCGTCTTCGCAGTATGGGTGATGAGCTTTTCTTCGACCTTATCAGGCTTCAGCGTGCGGACACCAAAGGTCTCGCTCCAGAATTTCACGACAGAGAGCTGCACTTCGACACCCTCGAAAAAATGGCAAAGGAAATAATCGAGGGCGACGAATGCTTTTCGCTGAAGAATCTGAAAATAAACGGAAGCGACCTCATAAGCGAAGGCTTCATAGGCAAGGAAATAGGCTGTGCTCTCTCTGCCGCTCTGGAGGCTGTCATCGACGGAAAAATACCGAATGAAAGAGCTGCTCTCATTGAGTTTTGTCTCACCTTTAAGAAGGAAAACGCTTCTGAAGCAGTGGAATGTTAGCTAATATGAAAAAGGAAGGGCTTCTACGGATTTTTTTATCCATAGAAGCCCTGTTTTTATCTTGGTTTATGAGGTCTGCACTTTTTGCGACACCTTTCAGTTTTTATTCGACGATAAATACCTTTACGCCGTGACTTTCGGTAACGGTATTAATGATACGGGTATCCTCCGTAGATTTTTCATCCCATACATCGGTTACCTTGTAGCCGTCCTTTTGAGGAAGATTAAGGAAGCCGAGATTTGCTATCTTCTTAAGGTCGATTCTCGTACAGGAGGACTTGGCGCCTTTATTGAGAACACAAACTGCCGCCCCGGAATCCGAAAGAGGCTTGACGAGAATATCGGTCATACCGTTTTTAATTCTGCGGCACTGAACACCGAGGGGATCCTGATTAATAGAAATCATCGTCTTATTGGTAAGAATCTGATATACCTTGTTTTCCTTATCGATTTTTCCGTCTACAATGAATTTACGCACATCATTTCCTAAAATAAGAGGAGCATTCATCATACACCAAAGGCTGAAATGAGCTCTGTTTTCTTCAAAGGTGAGGTCACCGTTACCTACCTCGAGCATATCGGGGTCATTCCAGGCACCGGGAGCAGAATACTTATGCAGACGAACCGTAAGCTCGTAAATACCCATAACCGAAATCCACTTGGCCTGGATGTCGCCTGTGGTTCTCCAGAGATTACCTGCCTCGGCGCCCCATTTCCAGGGTCTGTTAAAGCCCCATTCGCAGATTGAATAAATGATGGGCTTTTCCTCTACGCCGTTCTTTTCGGCATAAAGCCTCGTGGCGCGCTTAAGCTCGCGACCCATAAGCTTGTACTGAATGGCGGCACTGTCCATTCTGGAGCCCACGGGATTAATCAGCTCTACGGTGTTTATTCCCTCGTCGAGATAAACCGTAGTCTGCAGTTTACCCTCGGGGGTGAAATTTTTACGGCTCGCACAGTAAAGGTGGTATTCCTCACTGCCGTTTACCACGGCCATAATGAACTTCTCTTTTCTCGCATCCTTTCTGATGTCGAGATTAAGAATATACTCTCCTGCCTTATCAGCCTGTACCTCTACGGTAAGACTGCCGTTTTTGGCGTCGAGGCCGTCTACATAGCTTCCCGCATCAATAGCCTCATCGCGCACGATACGGGCAAGTCCCTTAAGCTTCATATCGGCAGAGGTGAAATACGCGAAGGGCTCACCTGCCCCCTCCCGTGCAAAGGAAACTGCGATAATGCGCGGTGCGAGCGAGGAAATGGCGACATTGTGACAGAAGTCATATTTGAAATACTCTATGCCCCACTCTGCGAAGGTTTCCGCATCGATTCTTTCGTTACGCAGTGACGCAGGATAATCCTCACAGGTATGCGTACCGTTCGAGGAATAAATGCCGAGCTTTATCCCTCTTTCATTCACATATTCGGCCAAAGCCTTTATACCGCTCGGGAATGTGATTTTGTCGCACTGTAATCTGCCGTCGCTGTCACGCTCCGAGGCCTGCCAGCAGTCGTCGATATTGACATAACGGTAGCCTGCATCGGCCAGTCCGCTGTCCTTCATGGCATCGGCGATTTCCTTTATGAGCTTTTCGCTTATCTTATGTCGGAAAAGATTCCAGCTCGACCAGCCCATCGGCGGAGTAAGTGCCACACCGCTATTATAATTTCCGTCGGCCGACTGTGTCAGACGAAAAGCGTTTACGAGCTTTTTCGCACTGCAGATGGGACAGAAGGTTTTATCTGCTACCTTTTTAGCGGCAAGACCCGTAGCCACACCCGTAACAGCGGCTGAAGCACCGATAACTGTTTTCTTAATATCCATATTGATTCTCCTTTATGAATTTATTATATAAGCATTAACGCCTTCATTGTAAAAATAATAAAGAACATCGTAAACATAGACAGTATGCTCGTCCACACTACCAGCTGACCGGCCAGCTGCTCATCACCGCCTATTTCACCGACCATTACCGCACTCGAAACAGCCACGGGAGAGGCAAACAGGGAAATAAAAGCGGGATATTCCACCTCTGTCAGACTGATTATTCCCGTATATTCGGAAAGAAGCACAGCTGCTGTCAGCACCGTCACGGGAGTAATAACCGTTTTAAAGAGCGTACCCCAGACAATCTGCTTAAACAGGAAGGAAACCTTCGAAAAGTCAAATCTTGCCCCGAGAACAATAAGAGCCAGAGGTGAAGCCACCTTACTTAAATTATTTATCGCCGTATAAAGAAAGAGCAGATTTTCCTTAACCGTAAAATCGAAGGGAAGTGTATTTCTCAAAAGCACTGCTAAAACACCCGAAAGAACACCGATTATAAGGGGATTTTTTGCAGTTTTGATGAGAGTTCTTTTAACCGAGGCCTCTTTTTCATCGTCGGCATAATGAGAAAGAATGATAACCGCCAGAACATTGAAAAGCGGAATGGCGACAGCGGAAAGCACCGAAGCGAAGGCTACCGCCGAAGCACCTCCGAGGCTCTCGGCCAGAGGTATGCCTATGATAGCGTAATTAGATCGGAAGGCGCACTGGGTAAGCACACCCTTCTGCTTTCTGTGGCTAACAAAAAAGCCCGAGGTGAGATATGCGATGAGGCAGATTATGAGAACTGCTATGACACAGAAAATAAGAGCGTCCCATCTGATGGCGGAAAGGCTTTCGATGGCATAAACATTATTAAAAAGCAGAACAGGTAAAAATACCTTGAAAACCATAGTGTTCGCCTTTTTAAAGAAGGCATCGTCAGCGAAATGAATCTCCCGCAGAAAATATCCCAGCAGAATCAGAAGAAGTATAGGCATTACCGCATTAAAGGAAAAGAGAAATATTTCTTTCAACTGTCAGCACTACCTTTCCGTGAAGCCGTAATTAATCAGCGTTCTGATTTTTTCAGTCAGCATTTCCGCGGCGCAAAGATTAGACAAAGCGCCCGGATGTCCGTCAATAACGATGTCATTTTCACCCATTTTAAATTCAATCTGAAAGGCCTCCACACGGCTGTCGTTATAAGCCGCACTGTACTGCGAAACGGCTTCTTCGATCGACGGGTAAAGAGAATTATTCATATCTCCGAGAATACAGAGAATGTAAGAATCGGGGTTTTTCTCTCTTACGGTGACGAGCATATCTGCATAAGCCCGGGCAAACTGCTGTCTGCCGTAGGCACTTCCCGCACAGTAGGAGGCATCGTTTGTACCGAGATTAATAACCACCAGGTCGTTTTTTATCCTGCCGAAATCCCACAGCGGATCCTCCTGTCCCGAAAGATGACAGGCCTTTTCGTATTCGTTCATCACGATTTTATCGTTTTTTATGCCGTTTTCCGTGTAGCCCGTAAGGACACCGTAGCCCGAATAGCAAACAGCACTGCAGTCAGCACCGAGCTTTTCTGCCGTCAGATAAGCATAGGATTTCACGAAGCTTTCCGTAGCGGTGGAAAAGCCTCCGTAGGCACCTCCGTCTATACCGTAGCCGCAGGTTATGGAGTCGCCGATAAACTCGATTTTAAGCTCCCTTTCCTCCGTAGGTCTGATGTCCTTTTTACCGTAGGAGGCTACCCTTGTCACCTTAAGCGAGGAGTGCATGGCCTCGGAAAACTTAACGAGAGTGATTCTCGTACCGCTGTATGCCGAATTAATACGGTAGGTCTTTTCCTCGGAAATGCATTCCGCAGCCACCAGATTACCGTCGGAATAAAGAGCGATACGGGGATAGTGATTTTCCGTCACATAAGCATTTTCGGGGGCAAGAGTGATTTCAGCGTAGTCTCCCTCGCAGAGAAACTCCACTCCGCTTCCCGAATGAGAAAGAATGATTTCACCGTTTAAAAAAGCGGTTCTTCCCAAAAGCTTTAAATGATTATCATTCAAAGCATATTCTCTGTAGGAGCTTTTTTCGTAGTATTTAAAAATGTTCACACTGTCCCCTTCTCTGTTCATAATCAGATAAACGAGTATTCCCGAAAGTACGACCAGAAGAACAGAAAGAAAAGCACAGAGGATTTTCAGTTTTTTCAAATATATCACCTGAATAATTTAATAAGGCTATTATATATAATATTTCCCCTAAAGTCAAATGTAAATTAAATCCTCGGACTCCCGTTGGAAATCCGAGGAAAATTTCTTTTTATCTGCTGAAAACTACTGTGGTGATGCTTTCGGGTCCGATTTCTATGCTCTTAAAGCCTATGCCCTTTTCTGCGGTAAGCTCGAGATTTCTTTCGGAATCTGTAGTGTAAATTTCAGCCTTGTTCCAGAATTTATCGAAGCGGACCTTTCTGCCCTCCTCGGCTTCATTTACGATAACAGCTACATAATCTCCCTCGGGAGTTACATAAGAGGAAACATAAAAATCATTTTTAACGGCATTATAAACAGGATATTCCTTACCGTCGATCCACTGTGTCCACCATTCCTTTTTCATTTCAAGGTCAGCAACACTGATGTCCGTGTCTATAACCTTTGAGCCCACGGGAATGAATTTGGTATAATGTGCCATAGCATAGTAGCGCTTACCGATGCCGAAGTCATTCCAGTCACCGTCCACATAAAGCATAGAGTCTGCATCGAGACCGCCGTGGTTTACGGCTACCCAGCTGGACCAGGAGTTAACACCCGTAAGAGTGATGTCCTCACACATAGTTCTGGCCATAATGAGACCTGCCTCGATGTCATCGGCCTTATGACTGTTAGGAAGCTCGCACCATTCACTCATTTCCACTTCGACGGAAGGATACTTTGCCTTAAGATAATTGCCGTAGGCATATTTAAGAGCAAAATTATCATCGGTCCAATAGCTGTGATAAGAGTAGGTTCCCATTACCGATGCTATCTCTTCGTCAGCATAAAGAAGGTCAAGACAATCCATAGCGTGGTCGCCTACCTGTCCGCTTTCAGCCATAGAAAGCTGAACATCGATGCCTCTTTCTTTAATTTCGCGTGCGAAGACACGGGCTACCTCGATGACCTCATCGATTTCGTAATGACAGCCCTCCTGTCCTACCCATTCGCCGCCCCAATCCCATTGAGGCTCATTGATGGGGCTGATGTACTTAACGGGTACACCCTTCGAAATGAAATATTCGGCTATGTCGAGCATATAATCTGCGAAATCCTCATAGCATTCCTTTTTCAGATTACTCTGTGCAGGCTCGAGACCGCCCGAGGACTGTCCCGATACCGTCATAAGATAATGAGGAGAGTTCGCGAAAAGCACTACAGTATCCACACAGCCGTAGTCAAGACTCTTAAAGAGCATCTGCTGTGCATTGGCGTCCTTTGTAAAATCATATTCGAGCTTACCCGTTTCCGCATAAGCATCAGCCACGAGGAAGCTTTCACTTTTTCTCGACTGCTCCCATACGCGGTTATCGGGATTTTCCGCTTCGCCTGCGCCTACATTATAGCGGTAAACATTAAGACCGAGACCCTCCTGCGAATAAAGAAGCTTCGCATATTCGTCGGCAGCAGCCTCATCAGATACCATCTGTGCCCACCAGGCGGCAGAGGTACCCCAGCCCGTAATCTCCTGCTCACGGTCGAGAATATTCATTCTCACATTTACCGTGGAGGCATCGATACCGAACCAGCCGGCTACAGTGCAGAGAACGAAAAGGAAAAGAGTAAGATAATAGATAGTTTTCTGAATAAAGACAGTTCTGTTTTTAATCATTTTAAAAAACTCCCCTTCAGTTATTATTCCAGTTTATAATAACAAATTATTTCGGAAAGGTCAACTGTTTTGAAATAATTAGGTGCATTTTGAATAAAATATTAAATCTGTACTATTCTGATTAATAACTGTTCCGGTTTGATTGATTTTTTCAGAGCAGGGTGCTATAATACATAGTAAAATACGAAAACAAGGTGATAAAATGTCTGAATGTAAAATTATTTCCCACAGAGGTGCCAATAAATACGCACCGCAGAACACTCTCCACGCCTTTAAAAAATCCGTAGAGATCGGAACAGACGGCTTCGAAACCGATGTGCACATCACAAAGGACGGCGAGATAGTTCTCTGTCACAATTATACTATCGACGAAACCTCCACAGGTAACGGTAACATCGCCGAAAAGACTCTCGCAGAGCTTAAAAGCTATGATTTCGGCTCTTATTTCAGCAAAAAATTCCAGGGCACGGAGCTTCCCACCCTCGATGAATTTTTATCCTTTGTGGAAACTACAGACATAAGTATTATGAACATCGAAATCAAATCTCCGAAGGAGAACGAAACAGGCATCGTCAGAAAAACCATCGAAGCGGTTAAAGAGCACGGCCTTTTCGATAAGCTTCTCATTTCATCCTTCGACCCGAAGCTTTTAGTGGAGGCAAAGGAAATCGACAAAAAATGCAAAACAGGCTTCCTTTACGCGCCCAATCACCTCATCACTCTCACTATGTTCTGGAGACCCGTAGACTTCGCCAAATCAATCGGCGCGGATGCACTTCATCCCCAGTTCCTTTTCGTAGATAAAAATTATGTGGAAAAGGCACACAAGGCAGGTATCATCGTAAATCCCTGGACAGTAAATGACCCCATCTTTATCGATAAGCTTCTCCGGGCAGGAGTCGACGGAATCATCACCGACCTTCCCGATGTGGTTGGCGGTATGATGAAAAGATACGCGGACTGAAAAAGTAAATCTTTATAATATGCTGCACCGTATTTTTCCCGTATAACAACTAAAACAGATGTGTTTTTAAGTCAGAATCAACTTAAACACATCTGTTTTTTGTTTTGCTTTTCGGTCTGCGCTTACTGCGGCAGTCCCCTTTTATTTATACATTGATATAATAAATATCATTACCTCTCGATTTTACGAACCTAATCAGGTCATCAAACTTAAGCCAGAGAAAGGCCGTGTTATCGTTAGGATGGAAGCCGATGTAGCCGTCGGTATTTTTAAGATCGCTGTCCAGCACTACATTTACCTCCGCGTCCTCATCGTTCAGTATACCGAAGGGTGATACGGCGCCCGGCTCTAATCCGAGATGCTTCATCAGTCTTTCATCCGAGCCGAAGCTGAGTCTTGAACAGCCGAGCTGACTTCTGATGTCCTTCTGTATGTCGGGATGCTTTTCTTTGAGCATAGAAACCACATAATGTGTTTTTCCGTTAGCATTTCGGAGGAAAAGATTTTTACATACCTCTCCGTCAGTGAAAATGCCCATAGCGTCCATATCCTCGATGGTGCATACGGCCTCGTGATGAATTACTCTGTACTCAATGCCCAAATCATCGAGAGCCTTATACACCCTTTCCTGCTGTGTCATAATCTAACCTCACTTTTTGATGTAGGTGGAAATGTTTCCGTCCTCCGTCTTAAGAGTAAGGCTGTTTCCGCTTACGGAATATTCATAGGTGTCAACCATACTGTTTCCGTAGACGGAATAGCTGACGGTTATTTTATTTCCGCTGATGGAGTAAGAGCCGGTGAAGGAGCCGTTAATGGGAATGTTCACCACAGGCACGGTAAAGTTCACATAAGTGATGACTACCACGCCGCCCTCCTTAAATTCATATCCGCTCATACCCGTGCTGTCCGACCATTTGCCTACGAGACTGCCCGAGCCGGGAGTGACGAGTGCGGTGCCTTCACGGACATAAAGATTTGTATCGCCTGTTTCATCTGTGAGAGAAAGGGTATTCTTTGAAACGGAAAAGTCGCATTTACGGGTTATCTTCTGTCCGTCGACAGTAAACTGAATGATGATGGAGGTGCCGTCGGTAAGATAAACGCCCGTGTATTCGCCGTTAAGAATCTCCGTGCTTATCGAAGCTACCTTCGCATCGGAGAACGCTACCTTAAGTGTGCCGTCATCGCTGAAAGCATATCTTACAGTAGAGCTATCGTTCACCCATGAGCCGACGATTTCATCGACCTGTGTGGCCTCCTTTGTACTGCTCTGAACAGATGTATCGGGCGTAGAGGCTCTCTGATAGGTGGCTGTTTCGCCGTCCTCGTGATCCTTCATCGAAAGAGAATTATTCTCCACGGATACCGTGTACCTGTTTTCGATAGTAGCGGAATAGATGGAAAATTTGGTGGTAAGCTTATCTCCGTCGAGAGTATAGGTGCCCTTCGATACTCCGTTGATGGGAATATTGATAACGGGAACAGTAAGATTTACATAGGTCATTTCCACCGTGCCGTCAGCATAAAAGGCATAACCGCTCATATTTGCGCTGTCTGTCCACTGACCTAAAATGAGCTCACTCAAGGGAGTGGGAGGAGCTGTGGGCTCCGTAGTGGTAGGAGTGGTAGTCACATCGGGTGCCACGGTAACCGTGGGAGCCTGCGCATCGGTGACGGTAGGCTCATCATCCTTTTTCATCGCAGAGGTAGTGATAACTACCACCACAGCAAAAACAGCGACTATTGCCACCAGAAGACCCGCGATAATTTTAGTGCTTTTATCCATAAAATTTTACCTCATTAAAAAATAATTAAAATTTTAGGGGCATCCTGTCGGATACCCCCTTCTTTGCTTTTAAGCAGCAACTGTAGCATCAGATGCCGGTGCAACTGTGGAGTCTGCAGGGGCTGTGTAAGCCATAAGCACAGTTACGGAATTATCTTCGGTGTCGGTAAGGGTGAGTGCACTCTCCTCTACCGTGAACATATAATCCTTTGTAACACTCTTTGCATAGATGGTGTATGTAATGCTCACATAATAGAGACCGTCGTCTCTTTTGGATACTGTGTAAACACCGTCTACAGCTCCGTTGAAGTTAACATTAAGGATGGGAACCTTAACATCAGCGAAGGTAACGACACATTTACCGTCTTCCTTAAATTCATAGCCTGTCATACCGGTGGAATCTCTCCAGGAGCCGAGAAGCTTCTTTTCGGGAGAAGCACTGCAGGCAGTGAAAACAGTGAGCACCATAAGTGCGGCGAGTGCAATTACGAGGATTTTTTTGATATGTTTCATAATTATAACCTCCTTTAGGTATTTCCAAGTATAGCATACTATTTCGGATTTGTACAGTAGAAAATGAAAAAGGATGTAAAATTTTAAATCTTTGAGTATTTTTTTGGCATATTGCTTTTATTGCTGTCTTGTGTTAAAATCGGTAAAAAGAACGGTGAAGGAGCGTTAAAATGACCGAATTTATAAAGGACATTCCCCTGTGGGACAGACTTAAATCAGCCGATAAGCCTATCGTTTTATACGGTATGGGAAACGGAGCTGATATGATAATCAGCGTGCTCGATTCCATAGGTGTCAGTTACAGCGATGTTTTCGCCAGCGACGGCTTCGTCAGAGGCCACAGCTTCCACGGCAAAAAAGTTCTCACCTATTCGGAGGTCAAAGAAAAATACGGAGATTTTATCACTCTGATGACATTCGCCGTCCACGATGCTCCCACACTGGCGAAAATAAAGGAAATGTCCGCGGAGTGTGAATTTTACTCCCCTACCGTGCCCATCGCGGGAAAGGGCCTTTTCACCCTCGATTATCTCAGGGAGCACAACAGCGACTTCGACAAAGCATATAATATCCTATGCGACGAAAAAAGCAAAAGTGACTTTATCGATGTACTGAATTTTAAAATTTCCGGCAAAACCGATTATCTTTTCCGCTCGATGTACGAAAAGGAGAGGCTTTACGGGGATATTTTTCATCTCACCGACGATGAGGTTATCGTAGACCTCGGTGCTTACGACGGCGACACCATAAGGGAATTTCTTTCGGTGACAGGCGGAAAATATAAAAAAATATATGCCTTTGAGCCGGACGAAAGGAATTTCAGAAAGCTTGAGCGGAAAACCGAAAATCTTGATAAAATCGAAAGATTCAAGCTCGGCGCCTGGGATAAAAAGGAAACACTTTTCTTCGCCGTAAAGGGCGGCCGAAATTCGAGAAAGGACGAAAACGGAAGCCCCGTTAATTTCGACAGCGTGGATAACATCGTAAGAGATCAGGTAACCTTCCTGAAAATGGACATCGAGGGTGCCGAGGCCAGAGCTCTGGACGGAGCAAGAGAAACAATAATGAAATATCTGCCGAAGCTCTATGTCTGCGCCTACCACAGAAACGAGGATATGTATGTTCTGCCGCAGAAAATCAAGGATTTCGACAGCAGATATAATGTTTATTTCCGCCATCACCCCTACATTCCCGCCTGGGAAAGTAATTTTTATGCAGTAATTGACGATAATAAGTGAAAGAAAAGACTTGACTTAAAATAAGATATGTGCTAAAATATCTCTCGTTGGTATTACACCGACAGTACGGATTAAGCGAAATGCTCCGTCTCGGCCCGCTCTTGCCGTGTAAAAATTAAGAGTATACTTTTTGCAGATGTGGCGGAATTGGCAGCATTGAGCACGACCGCGTCCGGC
>JAZNEL010000011.1:0-12179 GCA_045588555.1 Acutalibacteraceae bacterium
CATGATACTACCCTCATTTCAATCTTTGCAGTTCGTTAAATACTGTTACCGTGTTATTTATCGGATTAAAATCCCACGTTTCATAGTGAAAATGTGCCTTTGGCGTTCCTAAACTATTCATTTCATGGTTACCAAACCTAATTCTTTTTGATCCATCCGCAGAAAAAATTCGGTTTGAATCAACTTCACCTGTAAACTTGTTGATGTTAGTTTGGTTTGGCCCCAAGAATTCATCCCATTTATCTACTGCATTGCTAGCACTAATTTGCGTTGGTAGCTTTACTTCTCCACCAGACTTAACAACGACTTGACTAACATTACCTAAACTATCCGCCGCCCTTGCCACATCTGCAGCATCATCAACCTTGCTCACAGCCCTCGTAGCATCAATAACATCGTCAGCCTTCGTCAACGCTCTTACAGCTGCACCGCCACCTGTTACACCCGGAATTACAAGTGAAACAGCATCAGCTGCGAGTCCTACCCAATTCCACAGATTAGTCGGCTCTTTGCAAACCTGATAAGCACTATATGCAATAGATGCTATATCAAAAACTACATCCCAAAGATTACCACCGTTATCTTCACGATTAACCGGATTATTCCCGCAATATGCGTACATATTGAAGCCGAGAACATTAGATGTATCTATAAGTGAATCAGGATTCACAAACCTACCCGTCACAGGGTCATAATACCTCGACTGCAGATAGTAAAGACCGCTTTCAGCATCATAGTAATACCCACGGTATCTGATAGGATTCTGTACTGCGACATTATTCACATCGTTCAGCGGGTTACCGCTGGAATTAAGAACAGCGAGAACATTGCCCCATGAGTCATAAACATAACGGGCATAAAGAGCTCCGTTGCTCATTCTGAGCTCCTCTACATCGCCTCTCATATTGGTGAAGGCATAAAGGGAAAATTCAGAGCCGTCAGGCTTTATCCGTCTGATGGTGGCGAGATTTCCGTAAGCGTCGTAGCGGTAATGGAACTGCAGATCGCCGCGCTTTTCGTAGATAAGCTTATCGCCCGAATATTCATACTCATATACGGTGGAGCCTACCTTTTTGTAGGTTCTCAAGCCGTCAGCGTTGTACTTATAGCTTACAGATGTATTTCCGAGAGTGGCAGTTTTCATCTGTCTGCCCTGCCAGGTGAAGGACATACCGTCACGGTAGGTGGTCGGATTACCTATTTCATCATAGCTTATGTCCTGTCCGTCATATTCGGTAAGCTTATCCGTCCATGTACTGTCGTAGGTATAATCCACGGTTTTCTGAAGTGAACCGACAGCTCCGTTTGTATAAGAGTACATTTTCTTCTGACTGATATTACCACCGTCATCATAAGTATACTCTATTTTTTGGCCCAAGTCAACGTTATTTTCAGATTCAAGCTGACCGAGTTCATCATAGGTATAGGTTACCTTTTCAGTATAGCCTGTCGCACCCGTCTTTTTCTCCGTTATAGCTGTTATATTTCCTACCTTATCGTAGGTATAAGTATAGGCTCTGTCTCCGATGGTTTCAGTTCCTATCTGCGTGGTTTTATAGGTCGTGGAGTTATCCTCATTCCTTGCCGAATCGAGATAGGTATACGACAAAAGAACATCTGTGGATGAATTATTCAGTGTTATTTTACTCATTCTTCCGAGTGCATCGTAATCATACTCATAGCTGACGGTACCGTTCAGAGTGGTTTTTTCGGGTCGGTTTGCCGCGTCATAGGTATGACTTGTGGACGATGTGGTACCGTCCGAAACGCTTACAAGCTTGGTAAGATTATTCGAAAGATCGTAAACATAATTATTCGAGAATCGGTACTCATCCTCCCCCCGTGTCTTCTCTGTTTCTGCCACTATTCTTCCGAGGCTGTCGTAGGTGTAATAATAAACACGGTCACTTACATAGTCCGTATGCATTGCGGTATCACCGTTAGCATTGTAACGCCAGTAGTATGTGTTCGAGCCGTTTTTATTAATCCGTGTGGTTCTGCCGAGGTCATCGTAAACATAATTTACATAATCATCATTTCCGTAGGTACTCTTGTTTAAAAGACCGTTACCCGTACCGTAGGTATTGGTCATAAGGGTAGTACCCGCCGCCTTGGTTGTAAGCACATTACCGAAATTATCATAAGTAAAGCTGTAATCAAAGCCGTTATGAGTTATTGCGGTAAGTCTTGTCCCCGAGGCATCATAGCTGTAATTTACAGTGTTGCCGTCACTGACAACTTTAGTAAGATTATCGTTATTTTCATCGTAAGTGTAATCAGTCGCATCACCATTGGCATTTTTAACTCTTTTTAAAAGACCCGACTTTTTATCATAGGTATAATAGGTCGAATATGCGTGCTGGTCACTCTCACGGTAGACATAGGCACCCTCGGCTATGCCGTCCTCTTCGGGTGTGTAGACGATGCCCGTCCTTATAATCATACTGCCCGACGAATTCTGGACCTCCTGTGCACGGAGGTTATTGCCTTTATCGCTTCCGTAATAAGTATAGGCATAAGTAACATCGGTAGCCTTGTTCGTGGCTTTTGTAAGTCTGTGCTTGTTGCCCGAGTTGGAATAGGTATAGGTGTACTGTGCATTTCTCTCGTCCTTAAAGGATGAGAGATTATCATTAGAATCGTAGCTTAAGTTAGCATTTTTCTGTGCATTTTCCGTCGCCAAACAAGATTACCGTCAGCATCGTACTCATAAGTAGGAATCGGCTCTTTAATGAGGCTTATATCATCAAAATAGCAGTTATTCACCTGTCTGTTATACTGACAGTAGATATAAATTGATGTGGGTGTTTTATCATCGGATGTGTCATCCGAAAGGGTAAAGATACCCGTGGCGTACTGCCAATCGGAAACGGCATAATTAAAGAATGTAGGTCTTTTGTAAACCTTGGAGCCGTCACTGTAGTTAATTCTTACACTGATTTCAAAGAAATTAACATCAGCATCCGCATCAAAAGGCTTCGAATTTGCCAAGGCATAGCCCGAAAGAATATAGGTATCCTTTTCCGTGCCCGAAACATTTATATTCTGACGGATATATTTATCATTGCCTGCCGCACCGACTATTTTGAAGCTCTTGCTTCCGCTGTTTTTCTTGTTTGTAACCACCTTATCGGAGGAGGTGGTGTTTTTGGCAGTCCAGCTTGTGGCTCCGTTTTCGAAGCTTGAATTTTCGAGAAGATTATAGCTGTTAACGGTGCTGTTCTTTTCCAACTGCATACAGTCAAAATATGCCGTTCCCGTGGCGTTATAAACCATCGGTACCACACGGATATCCGTAGCACCTGACGGTATATCGAAGGTAAGATGTACTCTTTGCCATCCGTTATCTACCCCGCTATCAGTAGTACCGAGAAGCATCCTCGAATACTTACGGGTAACACTGCCGTCTTCATTGACTATTCTTGCCGCTACACATGCACCGCCGATATCGGAGCCTGTACCCTTAACGAGCCCGGAGGTTTTAACATAGGCGGAAAGGGTGTATGTACCTGATGAAACATAATCTGTTACATACTGAACCATCGACAGACCGCCGGCCTTTGTAGCAGAATCCACTTTGATTTTTACCGATTTTGAGCCAAGATATTTTTGCGAGGTATCAAATGTTGCCGTACCGTTATTGATATAGGTTCCGCTGTACCAATGGGAAGCTTCCCAGTTGCCGCTATTTTCAAAGCTGTGATTAATCAAAAGATTATTTACATATTTGCCCGTTGCGACACCTGCTGAAATCCTGTTTCTCTTTCCTATATCTGTTGCACCGTCAGTCGTTCCCGTCGTATACTCGTATTTTTCTGCACCGAGATTAGCTCCGTCGCCGAGCGTGCTTTTGGCAGAAACAGTTCTGCCCCAGTTATCAAACTGGTAAACGGTGCGTATATCGTCATCATTAAGATATACCGAGTCGTTGCCCGATGAACGGATTATGGTCTGATTAACCTTATCGTAAGAAAATTTTATAGTGTGGCCGGTTGTTGTAGCATTATTTTTTGTAACACTTTCAACAACACTGCGGACACGCTTGGCACCTTCTTCGTTTACATAGGTAAAGTTAAGAGTATATCCGTCTGATGATTTAGCAGATGTAAGTATTGTTAATTCAAACGCTGAAGGTCGTAAGATGCCTAACCCTAATGTTTTGGTTGAATTAGGGTACGCCGCCAGCAAACTCGGCTGGGATAGGATTATATGTTTATTTGATGGTAATACTGGCAATATTGAGGACTTACCATTTGATTTACGTCAAAAAAGAGTGACCCCTTTTTATCCAGAGCGAAAAAAGGAACTTTCACGAGTGAGCAAAATTTTAGAAGCTAATATTGCCGATCTCTACGTGAAAGGTCAATTGTTCAATCCGTTAAATGATTATATTAAAGGCAAAATTGACAGATCTATTTTGGGTATTGTTAAACCTATGGCAAATTTGGTTTATGGTACTATATCGATGAGTGATGGATTAGAACACGTTTCGCCTTTGTTAAACTGCTCTTTGGACGAAATAGAAAAGCGTATTACTGGTGCTTGGTTTCCTGCGTTCATTCCACTAAACGATTTCGAAATAGAAAAAGAAAGTCTGCAAGATGTGTTAAAGGACCTTTTTTCATCGTCGTATTTCCCCAAAGAATGGAGTTATACTGTCTTAGAATTGATTGACTGGATAAGGGAATATAGTTGGCTTATTTCGGAAAGAAACAAAGACTATCTTTTTTGATTTCTGACACATCTGACTTTGATAATTATGCTGCCATTAACTCCCAAGCAATAAATTCAAATAATCCTCCAAACTCTTTTTTAATTCTTGAAGCTATAATTGAAGATGGATTACGACACGTTGACACCAAAAGCGGCAAGGTAATAAATGCCACGCATTATCCAACCAACAAAGCTACTACATTGAGGAAAACTTTGTTTTTGAAAGAACCATCAACAAAATTGCTTGCTGACAAGATAAATAAACTTATTCGAATTTGTCAGAATTGGCTTGATGTTACCGACAGCGAGTTTATCTTAGATCCTGATTACTATGTGATTACATAAGCAAAACAAAAAAAGAGCTAACAGACTTTGTAACAAAAATCTGTTAGCTCTTTATTTATGAATAATCTGAAATTGTTGTCAAAACGTTGTCACGAGGCTTTTTCAAACCTCAAAAGCCCAGTGTTTATGAGGGTTTTCAGCGCTTTTGGTATTATTCCCACTCGATTGTGCCGGTCGGCTTCGGAGTTAAGTCCATAAGCACGCGGTTAATGCCCTTAACCTCGGCGGTAATGCGAGCGGTGATGTGATGAAGGACAGCGTAGGGAATTTCCTCGATGGTGGCAGTCATAGCATCCTTGGTATTTACTGCACGGATGATGGCGGGCCAACCCTCGTAACGGCTGTCGTCCTTAACGCCTACGCTCTTCATATCGGGTACTACTACGAAATACTGCCATACCTTTTCGGCAAGACCGTTTTTATCAAATTCCTCACGGAGAATAGCATCTGCTTCACGGAGCGCATCGAGACGGTCACGGGTGATCGCACCGAGGCAGCGTACACCGAGTCCGGGACCGGGGAATGGCTGACGGTAAACCATCTGATGTGAAAGGCCGAGTGCCTCGCCTACTACTCTTACCTCGTCCTTAAAGAGAAGCTTAAGAGGCTCTACAAGCTCGAACTTAAGGTCTTCGGGAAGGCCTCCTACATTGTGATGTGATTTGACTGCCTGCTTGCCCTCTGCCTGCTTTACGCTTTCGAGAATGTCGGGATAGATGGTGCCCTGTGCAAGGAAGGAAACACCCTCGAGCTTTCTTGCCTCATCGGCAAAAACCTCAATAAATTCCTTACCGATAATCTTTCTTTTCTTTTCGGGATCAGATACACCTGCAAGAAGATTAAGGAAACGGTCTGTGGCATCCACATAAATCAGATTAGCATCAAGACCTTCTTTGAAAACCTCGATAACATTTTCACTCTCGCCCTTACGCATAAGTCCGTGATTTACATGAACACATACGAGCTGCTTGCCGATAGCCTTGATAAGAAGAGCGGCAACAACCGATGAGTCTACACCTCCGGAAAGAGCAAGAAGAACCTTTTTGTCTCCTACCTGCTCACGGACTGCCTTTACCTGTTCGTCGATAAAAGCTTCCGCTAATTCTTTCGTGGTGATTCTTTCCATTGTTTCAGGTCTTACATTTGCATCCATTTGAATTCCTCCCGTTTTATATATTTAATTAAATCAATTATCAGTTAGTGTAATTGTCAAAGTAACCCTGTACAAGAACTACGGGTGTACCCTTGTCGCCCGAACCGCTGGTAAGGTCACAGAGTGAACCGATAAGGTCCGTAAACTGTCTGGGTGTGGTGCCCTGTGAAGCCATATTACCTACGAGGCTTTCGTCGCCCTTTTCGGCGATTCTCTTTGAAATGGCATCCTTAAGCTCCTGACCTGTAAGACCTGCGAAGTCGTTATCTGCCAGATATTTGAGCTTAAGCTCGTTAGGTGTACCCTTCAGACCGTCAGTATAGCCGGGGGATACGCAGGGGTCAGCAAGCTCCCAGATTTTACCCTGAGGATCCTTAAAGGCGCCGTCGCCGTAAACCATAACCTCGATTTTTTTACCGGTCTTTTCGATAAGAAGAGCCTGTGTTCTGTTTACGAATTCACCGCAATCTCTCGGGAAAAGCTTAACTGTGTTTTCGGTGGATTTATTTGAGCCTAAAAGGCCGAAGCTTTCGTTAAAGCCGTTACCGTCTACGGATTCGGTGAGAATTTCGTCAAGACCGCAGACTTTTTTTGCGCCTGCTGCTAAAAGCAATCTCTTTGTGCGGACTCTGGTGTGAATGTCGCAGTTAAGAATGCAGTCTGTGTAATCGAGAATAGCCTTTGCCTGATTAGCAAAAATCACCTCGCACTCTGCACCGCACTCTCTGATAAGAGACGAATAATACTCTACATAGTCCACACCTGTGAACTCGTGCTTATTTTCACCGAAAAGCTCACGGTATTTTGCTTCGGTGAGTACATCACTGTAAGGGTTTACGCCTGCTTCGTCGAGCTGGTCATAGGTGAGAAGATGGTTACCGACCTCGTCGCTGGGATAGCTGAGCATAAGAACGATTTTCTTGCAGCCCATTGCAATACCGCGAAGACAGATGGCAAAACGGTTTCTCGAAAGAATGGGGAAGATTACGCCGACAGTTTCACCGCCGAGCTTCGTCTTTACATCCTTTGCGATAGCCTCTACAGAAGCATAATTACCCTGCGCTCTGGCTAAAATGGACTCTGTAACCGCTACTACGTCCTTATCGCGAAGCTCAAAGCCCTCGCTTTCAGCGGCCTCGATAACGCTGTCACATACGATTTTCGCAAGGTCGTCGCCTTCACGGATGATAGGACAACGGATGCCTCTCGAAACGGTACCTACTTTTCTTTCCATTGATACATTACCCCTTATTTAATAAGACTTTTGGTAAACTGATAAATTTACACTATATTTTATCACTATACATACAAGAAATCAAGTGGTTATTTAAGGATATTATGTGCAGAAATGCAATTTTTTTACATTGAACAAAAAGAGAAATATCATAAAGTTTATTTTTAGAAAAATTTACAAAAAGAGAAAAAGCACAGGAAACAGATTTGTCTGCCCCCTGTGCTTGGTATTATTTTATTTCGTCAAAGAGGAGAGCTGTTTCATGTGTTAATTAAGAAAAATATTTCGCAGAAGTAATAAGCTCATATATGTCCTTTTCTTCGATTTCATTGCTTCGGTACTGATAATTTACTATGTATAAGTCAAAAAGAACACTTATATCTGACATTTTACTGTATCCGCCCTGCTCCGTGTCGACAATACGGTATTTTATTACCTCCGGCGTTATATCTTCCGGGTTAAAGTATACCTTCGGATTGTATTCACCCTTTTTTTCATCATATCTTATATCCGGCTCGCCGAGTAGCTTATACTGCCCGACATCATCTGCATTTACCGCTTTCTCGTTTCCCTGCTTTTCCGTAACGGTTATTACAATCTCACGGCTTTCATTTTCCCAGACAGTGTTCAGGATGGTTTCGCTTTCAGGATTTGCTATTTCATCATAAAGATAATTAACGGATGAAACGAGCTCCATATCCTCGAAATTATAACAGGGATAAATCTGCGAATACTTTTCATTTAAAAGAATTTCTTCATAGCCGAGCCTTTCGCTGGCAGGAGAAAAATCGGGTGCACCGCTTGTAAAAGCCGCAGTGGTAACATCATTTTCGTCCTTATCGGCGCAAATGAAGCAAGACAGCAGTAATATCGCCAAGGCTAAAATGCAGACAGCAATTATCTTGTGTTGTTTTTTCATAATCGGACACCTCGATGTGATGTAAAAATTAAATATTTAAATAAAGTGCATCTGCAAACCAATCATACGAATATGTAGCAGTATGATCGCTATACCAACCATTGTGAACCGTGTAATATATCGAATCCACTACAGAACCAAGTTTAACAACAGTATAACTGTACACTACAACTGTATGATCCATTGTGCAAGCATTATTATACGACTCAAACATTGCTGCAATCAAAGGTCTATTATTAGAAATTTGTGTTCTTACCCTTGAATAAACAGATGTATGGCTTCCGGTTATGGCGATAGCTGTAGCGTTAACATTTCTATCAGAAAAATAAATGTTAAGCTTTTCAGAAGCAGTAGCCAAGCCTACTGAAGTTGTTCCAAAGTAATTATTCTGTAAAAACTGATGGAAAGCTTCGTTTGTTCCCACTCCACTTTCATACATAGTGGCAACAAAGTTATTATTAATGTAATAATCATAATAACGTAATAAAATTGCGCTCGCTATATGAGTACATGTACCATTTACATTATTTCCAAAATTATTTCCTAACAAAGATGTAAAATAATTTGCATGATTAATAGCGTATTCAGTGCCATTTAATCCAGCTCTGGCTACATTATAAGTATTTAAATTTCTACTTTTCCTAGATGAAATAATTGCATCGTATCTATCTTGAATTTTATATAGTTGTTCATTATCTAGAGTTGAATTATCTAACAAATTAATGAATTTATTATTATCTTTAACATAATAATTCATCGGACCACCATAATAATAATCCAAATCAAGTTCTACATTATATGGCAAATCATTGGTATAAAGAGAAACTTCTTCTACCGTATTACTGCTTGCATCATATATTGCATAACCTCTAGGGTGTAATTTAAACATAAATAATGATGTGTCGCCCTCAAAACTTTTCAGTTTAATTGATTTTTCAATCGAATACGAAATATTATCATTCGCAATCTCATTGATAACTGATTCTGCATATAATATGTCAACACTAGTGTCCACTGCAAAAGTCGTTGAAGCAGAAGTTAAAACTGAAATAATCGTTACTATTGTAATTATTCTTAAAATAAACTTTTTCATAATAATTTCCTCCGTTAAAATTATAGTTCATATATTTGCCTTGTAGACTCTGCATCGGAATCACCTCTTTCTATTTTTATAACTTAATTATACATATTAAAGTCTCTTTAGTCAACTAATATATTTACACAAAAAGTATTATATAAAAATCAAAGCAGAAATTCTCCGACTGACTTTTTCTCTTGCCATACGGAACACTTTATGCTATAATTAAAGGAACTGATTTATTAGGAGTAATGACATTGAAAAGCTTTACTATCGAAAAAAACGATGCCGACCAGAGGCTCGATAAATTTCTGACCAAATCCTGCCCGAAGCTTCCCAAGGCGCTGATGTACAAATATATCCGCATCAAGCGAATCAAGGTAAACGGAAAAAGGGCGGAAATCTCCACAAGGCTCAATAAGGGCGATGTGGTGGATATGTACATAAACGATGAGTTTTTCGAAAAGAGAGAGACGGTTTATGACTTTATGAGTGCCTCGAAAAGCATCGACATAGTTTACGAGGACGAAAACATCATTCTGCTCAATAAAAAGGTGGGTCTTCTCTCCCACCCCGACGAGACGGAATATGTGGACACGCTCATCACCCGTGTTAAAAGATACCTTTTCGAAAAGGGCGAATGGCATCCCGACGAGGAGACCTCCTTCACCCCCGCTCTCGTCAACCGAATCGACAGAAACACGAGCGGTATCGTCATCTGCGCCAAAACAGCCGAGGCTCTCCGTGTCCTTAATCAGAAAATGAAGGACAGAGAGCTGCATAAAATCTATCTGTGCATCGTTCACGGCAAGATGAATAAGGAAAAGGAGCTTCTTGAAGGCTATTTAGTCAAGGACGAAAAGAAAAACAAGGTTTTCGTTTCAAAGAAGCCTAAAGAAGGCGCCAAGCTCATCCGTACCGAATACAGAGTTTTAGGTTGCCGTGACGGTTTGAGTCTTTTAGAGGTAAACCTGCTTACGGGCAGAACACACCAGATAAGGGCTCATCTTGCCTCCGTCGGACACCCCCTCGTAGGCGACGGAAAATACGGCACTAACGAGCTCAATAAAAAAACAGGCTACAAAAAGCAGTGTCTCTGCTCCCATAAGCTGATATTTGACTTCACCACTGAAGCGGGCGGACTTGAATATCTGAATAAAAAAGAGTTTACAATAGATGATGTATGGTTTAAAAATGAGTTTCTTAACGGAACTCTCATAAGATAAGGTGAGAATATGAAAGATTTCGATTCAATGAAAAAAAGAGCCGATGAGCTCCGCGACATAATCAATTACCACAATAAAAAATACTATGAAAACGACGAGCCTGAAATCGAGGATTTCGAGTACGACAGACTGCTGCACGAGCTTATCGCCATCGAAGAAAAGTATCCCGGGCTTATTACTCCCGACTCCCCTACTCACCGCGTGGGGGGCAAGGCTGACGGTCAGTTCGAGCCTGTGGAGCACGCTGTGCCCATGGAAAGCCTGCAGGACGGCTTCAGCTATGATGATGTGAGAGCCTTTGACAGCAGAGTCAGAGCCGCAGTACCCTCACCGAAATACATCGTCGAGCCGAAAATCGACGGCCTTTCCGTTTCTCTCGAATACGAAAACGGTGTCTTCGTCCGCGGCTCCACACGGGGCGACGGCAGAACAGGCGAGGATGTGACGGCTAATCTCCGCACGGTCCGTTCCATCCCTCTTAAAATCGATACGGATTTGCCTCTTTTAGAGGTGCGCGGAGAGGTTTATATACCCCGCGAAACCTTTACCTCTTTAGTAGAGGAGCAGGAGCTGAACGGCGAAAAAGCCTTTAAAAACCCGAGAAATGCGGCGGCAGGCTCTCTCCGTCAGAAAAATCCGAAAATCACGAGCAAAAGAAAGCTTGACATTTTTGTTTTCAATATCCAGAGAATCGAGGGCAAGGAGCTTTCCTCGCACAAGGAAAGCCTCGACTTTATCAAAGAATTAGGCTTCAGCACCGTTCCTTTTTATGTGGAATGTGAAAGCATAGAAAAGGCGCTGGAGGAAATCGGGCATATCGGAGAAAAGAGAGGCTCTCTCCCCTTCGACATCGACGGTGCCGTTATCAAGGTAGACGATTTCGCACAGCGTGAGTTTTTAGGCTCTACGGCCAAATTCCCGAAATGGGCTCTCGCCTTCAAATATCCTCCCGAGGAAAAGGAAACAGTCCTGCTTGACATCGAAATCAATGTGGGCAGAACCGGTGTTCTTACTCCCACAGGCATTTTCGAGCCGACGCTTCTGGCGGGCACCACCGTCAGCAGAGCCACTCTCCATAACCAGGATTTTATCGATGAAAAGGGTATCTGCATCGGTGACAGAGTCATTATCCGTAAGGCGGGAGATATTATCCCCGAGGTGCTTTCCGTTGTAAGTCACGGTGAAAATGCAGTACCCTATAAGATTCCGGATATCTGTCCTTCCTGCGGAGGAAAGGTAACGAGAGAAAAGGACGAGGCGGCACTTCGCTGCTGCAATCCCGACTGCCCTAATCAGCTTCTCCGTAATCTCATTCACTTTTGTTCAAGGGATGCAATGGATATTGAGGGTATGGGAACAGCGGTTCTTGAAGCTCTTGTTAGCGAAGGCTTAATCAGAACTGCAGCTGATATTTATACCTTAAGGAAAGAGGACATTGCCTCAATTGAGCGTATGGGTGAAAAGAGTGCACAGAACCTTCTCGATGCTGCTGAAAATTCAAAAGGCAACGA
>JAZNEL010000012.1:0-24944 GCA_045588555.1 Acutalibacteraceae bacterium
GGTCCTTGATTTTCGCAATCTCGCCTTGCTTAAACTCGGAACCTCTTTCGTTGATTTTGCAAGAAAGACTTTGCTCGGAAATGTTCAATACTTTTGCAAGAGTTTTATTCGTATCACCGTGAAGCACCATAATGCTTTTAAGCAATTCCTTGTTCATTTTGCTCCTCCTTTCGTGAAAGTGTCTTATTAGGACACCCATAGTATAACACGCAAAAAAGCCGTTGTCAATAGTTTTTTTGAATTTTTTTCAGAATTTCAGAGTTAAATTTTCACTCTTGCCCTTTTTAAGGACGGATTTCTTAAGCAGAAGGTAGATTACTGCGGAAATGAACACTGCCGCGAGACAGAGCAGCAGATGAAGAAGGGTGTGGGCTGTGTAGGCCTTTTCAGCCTCCTTTTTCGCCTCGATAAGCTGACCGTGGGTGTAAACGGCGAAGCCCTCCTCGTAACGGTAGCTGTAGCGGGCGATTTCTAAATTATTATAAGTAAAGCTTATCTCTCCGTCACCGTCGGGGTCGAGCGACATAATCTCACTGCTGTCCGTGCCGAATTCGGAGTAGAAGGTGTACTCCGTGCCTTTGTCCGAGGGGAGAAGCTCCGTAAATAAATCCCATCTGCCGTCGGTTAAGTCGTAGATTTCCTCGGGGGCCTCTGCTTCCTTTTCCATCAGAGCCACGAAATCGGAGACGGAAACGAGGGTGTATTCGGCCTTTTCGTCCAAAAATTCCGTTCTTCCCTTGGAGCAGAAGCTGACATAAACGGTGAAAAGCATAACTGCGCAGAGCAGACAGGAAAAGCCTTTCAGCAGGTAGGCCTTCTTTACGGTTACGAGCTTTTCGGTGCCGCTGATGAGCTCCTTTTTTCTCGCTGCCCTCTCGCACAGTAAAACCGCTGCTCCCGAGGCAAAAATAACCAGAAGTATGAGTAAAAAGTCCGCCACATAAAACAGTATCATTCTGGCTGAATAAAGGGTGAAGCAGGCCAGAGAGAAATAAAGATTCAGAAGGGTTATGCGGTTGGCCTTTTGGCCGTAAAGCTTTAAGTCTTCCTTGTCAGCGTAGGGCGAAACAAGAGTGGAATTAAAGCCTCCTCTGAAAAGAGCCGTCAGAAGAACCGGTACGACGAGGACGGCTAAAAAAACGAGATAGCCTATATCCGAGCCTTTAAAATAATCCCCTATAAAGCCGCAGAGAACGGCAATTACGGACAGGGCGATGCTGATATAATTTTTCGTTTTAAATCTGTTAAAGGCGATGTCGAGAGCATAGAGAATACCCTCATTTTTATTCTCCGAGCTTTCCTGCGGTGACTCATTTTCAGCTTCTCCGGGCTCCTTTTTTTCACCCTTTAAAAGCTCGTCCACGGTTATTCCGAAAATGTCGGCAATAATGGGAAGCAGAGAAATATCAGGTGAAGTTTCGTCACGCTCCCAGTGGCTTACGGTTTTATCGGAAACGGATAGCATTTCCGAAAGCTCCCTTTGGGTAAGCCCCTTTTCTTTTCTTAATGCGGCGATGAAGGCGCCGAGTGTAAGCTTCATAAAATCGCTCCTTTGGCTTCGTTTTTTGTGCCTTCAGTTTATCACGGCGGTGCTGTTTTGTACACCCGATAAACAGAGAAGGGACTCTCAAAAACAGAGAGTCCTTTATTTTACTGGGCTTACAGGTCTATTACGAGCTCCACGGGGCAGTGGTCGGAGCCGAAAATTTCGCAGTGAATTTTAGCTTCTTTGATTTTTTCTTTGGTCTCATCGGACACGATAAAGTAGTCGATTCTCCATCCCGCATTCTTTTGTCTGGCCTGGAAGCGGTAGCTCCACCAGGAGTAGGCGCCCTCGAGCTCCGGGTAAAGGTAGCGGAAGGAATCGGTAAAGCCGCTTTCTAAAAGTTGTGAAAATTTTTCTCTTTCTTCGTCCGAAAAGCCGGCGTTTCCGCGGTTGGTTTTCGGATTTTTAAGGTCGATTTCATTGTGGGCTACATTAAGGTCTCCCGTGTAGATTACAGTCTTGTCCTTTTTCAGCGAGACGAGGTATTCCCGTAAATCGTCCTCCCATTTCATACGGTAGTCGAGTCTTTTCAGTCCGTCCTGTGCATTGGGTGTGTAGCAGCATACGAAGTAAAAGTCGGGAAACTCGAGGGTGATGAGTCTGCCCTCGGTGTCGTGCTCTGCCTTATCCATTCCGTAAAAAACGGAAATCGGCTCCTCTTTGGTAAAGACGGCTGTGCCCGAGTAGCCCTTTTTCTCCGCATAGTTCCAGTATTGGTGATAGCCGGGCAGGTCGAGGTCTATCTGTCCCTGCTGAAGCTTCGTTTCCTGCAGACAGAAAATGTCTGCGTTCAGCTCTCCGAAGGACTCGAGAAAGCCCTTTGTCACGCAGGCGCGTATTCCGTTTACATTCCAGGATACAAATTTTTTCATAGCTGATTACTCCCTGTTATTTTTTGATGTTGATTCGTTAAGTATTTTAGCATAAATTGTAAACTTTTTCAATACAATTCTCACTCTCTGTTGACAAGGGTGGCTGTTTACTCTATAATGGCATTACTTATAGTGGGTTTTCCCGCCATTATAGTATTATATATAAATTATAATTATAATCTTAATCTAAAGTGAAGATAACATTCTGAAGAATTGAGGTAATAACTATGACAAAGAGAATTCTGGCATTTCTGATGTGTGGGCTGATGGTTTTTTCATCGGTGCCCTTTTCACCCTTGGCGGAGCTTTTCGACTTCGCTGCTACAGCCGTAGCTGCAGGAAAGGATCTGAATGTAACCTTTCCGAAGATAACGGTATTCGAAAACTCCACGGGTACCTTTGCGCCTGTCACCACCTATAAGGGCAATAAGGTCGAAAGCGGAGTTACCTACCGTTGGGAGTCCTCTGATACCTCAATAGCGACTGTCGATGCAAACGGCGTAATCAAGGGCCTTAAGGCCGGCGAGGCGGACATTACCGTTTATGCTTCTTATCTCGGAGAGGAGGATGACTACACCCGCTCCATCGAAATCCTCCGCTTCAGAGAGATCGATAATCTCGAGGCAGACGGCAGTGCGAGCGTCAGCCTTCTCGAAAAGGAGCAGAAAAAGCTCCAGGTCAGAGTTCTTCCCACCTCCGCTACTACGAAGGAACTTAAGTGGACCACCTCCGATGCAGGTGTGGTAAAGGTTATCTCCTCGGGTGTGGACGAGGATAACAGTAAGGCCTATGCGAACATCGAGGGTGTCAGCGAGGGAACGGCCACCGTTACCTACACCACCACCGACGGAACAAATAAGTCGGGCACCTTCACCGTGACGGTAAAGCCTCTCATCGAGTCTCTTTCTCTTCCTCCCTTTGTCATTATCACCACCTCATCTACCGGCTACACGGTAAATTATAAAATCACTCCCGCCAATGCAGGAAAGCAGACCCTCACCTGGGGCTCGTCAAATTCCGCTGTCTGCTCCGTGGATGCTCTCGGCGTAATCACGCCCGGCTCGAGCAAGCAGCCCGGTACCTGCTATGTTACCGCCAGAACACAGGACGGCAGTAACATTACGGCGAAAACCTATGTCGTCGTTTCAGACGGCACGAAGAGTCTCACTCTTGATAAAACCTCTCTTACCATGAAGGTAGGGGACAAGGACATAGATCTTAAGGCCACGGGTACTCTGACTAACGGTGTGCAGTACGAGGACGCAGTAAACTGGAGCTCCTCAAATACCTCCGTAGCCACCGTCGATGCTCTCGGTATCGTCAGGGCTGTAGGCCCCGGTACGGCTAAAATCACCGCAAGCGCCGCTGACGGCAGCACCCTTAAGGCTGAATGCTCCGTCAGTGTCACACAGCCCGTAAAGGGAATCTCACTTCCCGAAAATGAGGTGTGCTGGGTAGGCGGAACGGTTCTCCTCACTCCGCAGTTTAATCCCTCTAACGCTTCGAATAAAAATGTAACCTGGGCATCCCTCGATGAAAGCATCGCCACCGTTTCCTCCACGGGTCTCGTAACGGGTAAAAAGGAGGGCGTCACCACCGTCACGGTCAAAACAGCCGACGGCGGCTTCATAGCGTACTGCCGTGTCAGCGTGGAGGTGCCTCCCGAGAGCGTGACTCTTTCCACCTCTGCTCTCGTGCTCAGAGCGGGCGACAAGGATCTCGGAAACTACACTCTTAAGGCTACCGTAAAGCCCGATTCGGCAACAAATAAGGCTGTTACCTGGTCTTCCTCTAATACCTCCGTGGCTACGGTGGATCAGAACGGTAAGGTTACGGCAGTGGCAGGCGGTACGGCCACAGTTACCTGTACCACGAAAAGCGGCGGAATAAAAGCCACCTGCAGAGTTACGGTAAATGAGGATGCCACCGACATCACCATCATTAACGCTCCCAAAGAGCTTTTCGTAACCAAAAACTATATTCTCCAGACCAAATTCAATTCCACCACGGTTACTAATCTGAACATCACCTGGACCTCGTCAAATCCCGGTGTTCTCGGTGTAGACCAGAACGGTATGCTTACGGCAAGATCAAAGGGCAGCTCCGTCATCAAGGCTACCTATACGAGAAGTGACGGAACGGTGCTGACAGCTGAATGTACAGTATTCGTAAAGGATAAAATCGAGGTAACGGGCGTTAAGCTCAATAAGAGCAAGCAGACTATCTACACGGGTATTAACTCGAATGTGGACCTTTATGCTACGGTAAGCCCCTCCGATGCCAGCGATCAGACTGTTTCCTGGAGCACCAGCAATAAGGCAGTAGCCGATGTGCTCGACGGAACTGTGGTAGCCAAAAAGCCGGGTACGGCTAAAATCACCGTAAAAACCTCCGACGGCGGAAAAACCGACTACTGTACAGTTATAGTAATCGGCCCTGTCGAATTTTATAAAACCTCCTCTAAAATAGCCATCGGCTCCTCGGAGGTGCTGTCCCTTCGTACGGAAAATCCTTCGGGCACAGCCATCACCTGGAAAAGCTCTGACAGTAATGTAGCTACCGTAGACCAGAACGGTCTCGTAACGGGTAAAAAGGCGGGAACCGTAACCGTTACCGCCACCACTCCCGGCGGACTTTACAGCGCATCCTGTAAGATAACCGTGGTAACTCCCGTTACGGGTGTTAAAATCAATGCTGACACTCTGACTATCCCGAAGGCAGAAAAGAGAACGGTCACAGCCACTGTTTATCCCTCTGCCGCCTCCGATAAAAAGGTAACCTGGTCTGCCGACTCCTCGGGCAGTCTCCCCGTTATCGAAATCAGCGCCACGGGACAGATTGAGGCTAAAAGAGTAGGCACAGCCACCGTTACCGTAACCACTAATGACGGCAAATACACGGACACCATCACCGTTAATGTTATTCAGCCCGTAACCTCTCTTACCTTCGAATACTCGAGCATCACTCTCGACGCGGGCAAGAAAAAGACTCTTTCTCCTGCAGTAAAGCCGACAAACGCTACTGATAAGACCGTGAAATGGTCTTCGAGCAATAAGAAAATCGCTACCGTTTCCTCAAAGGGCGTCGTTACTGCCGTGGCCGCAGGTACAGCCACCATCACCTGCAGCTCTGCTGACGGTTATGCGAAGGAAACCGTAAAGGTCACCGTAACACAGCCTCCCACGGGCATCAAATTCAAATCGAAGAAGACTACCGTTAAAATCGGTACTCCGAAGAAGCTGACCGTTACCGTGCTCCCCGAAACGGCATCGAATAAAAATGTTATCTGGTCCTCTGCCGACGAAAAAATAGCGAAGGTAGCCGCTGACGGTACCGTAACAGGTCTCAAAAAGGGTACGGTTAAAATCAAGGCTACCACCGCAAACAGCCTTTACAGCGCCACCATCACCGTAAATGTGGAAAAGCCTGTAAAGAAGGTAGTTCTGAATAAAACCTCCATCACCATCGCCGTAGGTAAGACCACCACCATTACCGCTACCGTAAGTCCGAAGAGCGCTTCGAACAAAGAGGTCAAATGGAAGTCAAGCGATAACGATGTCGTAACGGTCAAAAACGGTAAAATCACCGCCAAGGCTCCCGGCTACGCGGTAATCACCTGCACCTCCGAGGACAGCGGTAAAAAGGCAGAATGTACCGTATTCGTAAATCAGCCCGTTAAGAGCGTGAAGCTGAACAAAACCAAGCTCATAATGGACATCGATGATAAAATAACCCTCAAGGCTACCATCAAGCCCTCCGATGCCAGCAACAAGGCAGTCAAATGGACCTCAAGCAATAAGAAGGTCGTGAAGGTTACCTCGAAGGGTGTGCTTAAGCCTGTATCTACAGGTACGGCTACCATCACCGTCACCACCAAGGACGGCGGCTTAAAGAAAACCTGTAAGGTTACGGTGGTAAAGAGAGTAAAGAGCGTTTCTCTGCCGAAGAGCCTCACCGTTTATCTCGGTGAAAAGGCACAGCTGGATGCAGTGCTCACTCCGAAAAAGCCCAGTAATCCCGATGTCAAATGGAAGTCAAGCAAAAAGAGCGTGGCCACCGTTTCGAAAAAGGGTCTGGTAACAGCGAAAAAGACAGGCACGGCTAAAATCACCGTCACCACCGAGGACGGCGGACTCAAGGCTACCTGTAAGGTTTCCGTAAAGAGAAAGCTTAAGAGCTTCACTCTTAACAAGAAAAAGGCTACTCTCGATGTGGGCAAAAAGCTGACTCTCAAGGTAACGAGAAAGCCGTCAAACGCTACCGAGGGAATTACCTTTACCTCGAGCAATAAAAAGGTCGCCACCGTTTCCTCGAAGGGTGTGATCACCGCCAAGGGTAAGGGCACGGCCACCATCACCGCAAAGAGTGAAAGAGGCATAACAGTAAAATGTAAAATCACCGTAAAGCAGCCTGTAACCTCTATGAAGATAAGTCAGACCTCTGCTACGGTTTATATGGGCGAAAGCCTGAAGCTCACGGCAAATGTCCTTCCCGCCAATGCAAATAATCAGTCCTTCACCTGGATAAGCTCCGATACCTCGGTTATCACCGTCAGCGCAGGAGCCGTAACTCCGAAGAAGGTGGGTACGGCCACCGTAACCGCAAAGAGCGCAAACGGTAAAACTGCCTCCTGTACGGTAACGGTTAAGCAGCATGTGACAGGAATCACCACGGATAAAGCTTCCGTATCTCTCGAGCAGGGTAAAACAGCGACACTGAAGGTAACGGTTAATCCCGCAAATGCCACCGAAAAGGGCTGTACCTTTACCTCGTCGAATACGAATGTCGCCACCGTTTCCGCTACGGGTGTAATCACCGCCAAAGCACCGGGTAAAGCCACGGTCACCGTGCGCTCAAAGGAAAACAATAAGACGGCCACCTGTACCGTCACGGTAATACAGAGAGTAACAGGCATCGAAATAAGCACTACTGCCGAAACTCTTTATGTAGACAAATATTCAGTAGGTGAGACATTGCAGCTTAAGGCTACCGTCTCTCCCTCAAACGCTACGGACAAATCCGTAAAATGGACCTCCTCCGACTCTGCCGTAGCTACTGTTTCGGCCGGCGGTCTCGTTACCGCCAAAAAGTCGGGTGTGGCACTCATCACCGCCACCACGAATGACGGTAAGAAGACAGCTAAATGTGCCGTTACCGTTTTACAGAATGTAACGGGAATAAAGCTCGAAAAAACGGAGATTACCGTTAACAGTCAGGGCGAGCCCGTGAGACTTATCGCTAACGTAGAGCCTGCAGATGCCTTTAATAAAAACATCGTGTGGACTTACGAGAATGAGCAGATAGCTACCGTCGATAAGTACGGCTGGCTTCAGGGTCTTTCCGTGGGTAAAACCACCGTTTATGCCACCACCGTCGACGGTGAATTCAGAGCCAGCTGTCTCGTAACGGTAAATGAGCCCGTAACGGGTGTAAGCCTCGACATTACAGAGGTTCCCTCACTTTACCGCGGAGAGAGTGTCACTCTCACCCCCACCGTTTATCCCGACTTTATCGAGGAATACATCAATAAGGATGTGCTTTGGACCTCCTCCGATGAGACTGTAGCCAAGGTAGAAAACGGCGTAGTTACAGCCACGGGTGCAGGCGAGGCGATAATCACCTGTACCACCGCAGACGGCGGCTTTACGGCAGAATGCAGAGTTACCTGCTTCATCCCCGTCGAGGAAATCAGAACAGCCGAGGAGATTTACTACATAAAGGTCGGTGAGCAGCAGAAAATCGGCGCCATCGTTCTTCCCGAAAATGCCTCCTTCCCCGAGGTGACCTGGACAGTTCTTTCCGGCGGCAGCTGCTTCACCTGTGAGGACGGACTGATTACCGGTACGGCAAAGGGAACCGGAGTCGTAAAGCTTACGAGTGCAGATAATCCCGAGGTTACAAAGACCGTGGAAATCCGTATCGTAAAAAAGGTCGAGGGTGTGACTCTCGATAAAAACGATGTGACACTTAATAAGGGTGAAACGAGTAAGCTCGTTCCCACCGTAACACCCAGTGATGCATTCAATAAGAATGTTTCCTTCTCCTCCTCCGATGAAAGTGTGGTAACCGTAAGTGCAGACGGAACAGTTACCGCTGTAGGCAGAGGTAACGCCACGGTTACCGTAACCACCGAGGATGAGGGCAGAACAGCCGAATGCAGCTTCACCGTAAAACAGCTCGCCGAGGAGATAGTCTTCTCCGAAAGCGAATACACCGTAGGTGTCGGAAAGACCGTCGCTCTGGTTGCAGATGTTCTTCCCGAAAACACTAACGATAAAACTCTCGAATGGGAGTCCTCCGATTCTGCTATAGCCACCGTAACCGACGGCACGGTTACAGGCATAAGAACAGGTGAGGTAACCATCACCGCCACCGCCACGGATTCGGGTAAAATCACCGCTTCTGTCAGAGTGACCGTAGTTCAGCACGCAGAAAGCATCAGACTTGCTGCCGATAAGGATGAACTCTGGGTAGGCGAGACAGCTCTCATTACTGCTCTGGTAGGTCCCGACGACACCACCGATAAGACAGTAACCTACACCTCCTCTGACGAAAGCATCGCCACCGTGGATGAAAAGGGCATCGTTACCGCTCTTTCGGGCGGAGAAGCAGGAACCGCAGAAGTAAAGATAAAGGCTGTTTCAGCCTGCGGCTGTGCCGAAAGCGAGTACACCTTTACCGTAAAACAGCAGGTAACGGACATCACGGTGCCCGAGGAGACCTTTATTATGAAGCTCGGTGAGACCTTCACTCTCGAGCCGACGGTCCTTCCCGAAAACGCCTTCGATAAGACCGTTTCCTATACCTCCTCCGATGAAAATGTTATCACCGTAGAGGACGGCACCGTAACTGCTACGGGTACAGGCTCGGCCACCGTAACTCTTGCCTCTGCCTGCGGCAGGGTAGAAAAGCAGTGCAGTGTAAAGGTTATCGTTCTTCCCGACGGCATCGGGATGAAGAGCGAAATCTCCGTAGAAAAGACGAAGACCTGTCTGCTTGAGGCTGTGCTCTCTCCCGACAATGTGACAGAGTCGGAAATCCTCTGGAGCTCCTCCGACGAAGAGGTAGCCACCGTAGACGAAAAGGGTCTCGTCACCGCCCTCAAGGCAGGTACTGCTATTATCAGAGCACAGAGCGCAGTAGAGGATATATTCGCCGAATGTACCGTGACTGTTTATGTAAACAGCGAGAAAATCGAGCTTACCGCTTCCGGATACGAGCTTTATGTGGGTGAGGAGTTTACTCTCGGTGCTACCGTGCTTCCCGAGGATACCACCGATAAGACCGTAAGCTTCTCCTCCTCCGATGAGGGCATCGTTACCGTGGACAGCGAGGGCAGAGTCAAGGCTGTCGGTAAGGGTAAGGCTACCGTTACCGTCACCGCCGAGGATACGGGAATCACCTCTGTTTGCGAGGTAACCGTGAGAAAGCATACGGAAAGCATCAGTCTTCCCGAGGATGCCACGGCTTATGTGGGCAGAGCTCTTAAGCTGGAGGCCGAGGTTCTTCCCGCTGATGCCGATAATAAAAATGTAAGCTGGCAGGTAAGCGACACGAGAGTGGCTTCGATCAGTGCTGACGGTGTTCTCACCGCTCACGAAAAGGGCTTCGTTCTCGTAACTGCCGAGACAGAGGACGGCGGCTTCAGAGCTGTCTGCTTCGTAGAAATACTGACGGGTATCGATTCGGTTTCTCTCGATAAAAAGAGCCTCCTTCTCGACAGAGGCGCCACGGAAAAGCTTTCATTCTCCGTTCTTCCTGCCGATGCAGACGAAAAGAAGGTAATCTGGACCAGCTCGGACAGCGAAATAGCCACAGTGGACAGCAAGGGTAATGTCACAGCGACACAGAAGTCGGGTAAGGCAGTTATCCGTGCCACGGCCATAGATAATCCCGAGGCCTGGGCAGAATGTGAGGTAACGGTTAAAACTCCTCTCGAGACCATCTTCCTGCAGGAAAATGAGATTTTCTTAAGAAAGAATCAGACCAAGGCTCTCGCAGTCGTTTTCCGTCCCGAGAATGCCACAGTTAAGGATGTAACCTACGAAAGCGGCGACAGCGAAATCGCTTCCGTGGATAAAAACGGCCTTATCACCGCTCAAAAGCCCGGCGAGGTAAGCATAACCGTTACTTCTGCAGAGGGCGGCTACACCACAGTGTGCAGAGTTAAGGTGTACAGAGAAATCGAATCCTTCGCTTCTCTGCCCCTGGTGGTAAGCAGAGGCAGTCAGGCCTCCTGCCGGGTTATCGCAGAGCCCTACGACCACGATGAGGAGCTGATTTTCAGCTGTGCAAACGAAGCCATCGCCACCGTAGATAATGACGGTCTCGTTACGGCGAAGGCACCCGGTAGCACCGTAATCACCGTAAAGGGCAGTATTTCGGGTGTCAGCCACAGCATTCCGCTGACCGTCAAGGAGCCCGTAACGGGAGTCAAGTTCGAAAGAGAAGAGGCCACCGTAGTGAAAAACGGCTACATTCTCGTCGGCTACAGCATCCTTCCCGCTGATGCGAATAATGTGGAGAGCGTAGTAATTACCTCCTCCGATGACACCGTAGCTAAAATAGTTTACGGTGCAGACGGCACCACCGACGGTACCGTACAGGGACTGCAGACCGGCAGAGCGGAAATAACCGTCACCGTAACTACTAACGACGGCAGCTTTACCGACAGATATGTACTGACGGTAACAGAGCCCGAGGCAGAATAAACACAGGTCAGGGGGCTGTCGCATTAAGCGAAGCCCCAAAAGCAAAACAAAAAACAGATGTGTTTAAGGTATTTCTGACTTTAAAACACATCTGTTTTATTGCTATATATAATGTAATGTAATTTTTCTCTCTTTTCTTGACAATAGCCGACAAGAGTGGTATTATTCTTTTAACAACAAAAACAGAGTAGGCCTTAATGCGTTCAGTGCTCTGAAGACGGGGAGTTGCTTCAGAGACGAAAGGATTTTTCTGCGATATTCAGGCCGCATCCCGCTGTGAAATAATCAAGATATACTTTCTTTGCTTATTCATCTGCGGACAAAGGAAGTGTTTTTTTATGTCAAAAAGAAAAAATGAAGAAAAAATCTTTACCCTTGTCTGTCTCGCCCTGCTGACCGCCATGCAGGTAGTAATCGCGAGAATACTGGTTATACCCCTAAGTGAGAGCCTGCGGATTTCCTTTTCCTTTATTCCCGTGGTTATCGCCGCCCGTCGCTTCGGTATCGTCGGAGCCGTCACGGTTTACGCTTTGGGTGATTTCATCGGTGCCGTAGCCTTTCCGACCACAGGCGCCTATTTCCCCGGCTTCACTCTGACTGCGGCCGTCAGCGGTCTCATCTACGGTCTGTTTTTAGGTAAAAAGACGGGTAATGTCCGCATCGTTCTTTCCGTGGTGCTGTCACAGCTTCTGTGTACGGTGCTGATGAACAGCTACTGGATTTCCTCTCTTTACGGTGCACCCTTTACCGCCACCGCTCTCTCCAGACTCGGTCAGGCGGCAGTTATGGGCACGGTGCAGATAATCTTTATGGTACTGTGTCTGGAAAGGATATGTAAGAGGATAAGGATCAGATAAATTAAAATATATTATTGATATTGACAAAATGTCAAAATATGTTATCATAAAAAAGCGGTTGTACTCACAAGCGTTGCACTCAAAAAATACTTAAATAACATCTTTAAAGCCTTCGGATGAAAGTCCGTAGGCTTTTTTGAAAATGAGGTGATAAAATGAGGCGGATTCCTCTCGAGGAGGCGCGGAATGTTCCCGTCTTTAAAAACATCGTCTACGCGCTGAAAACCGTCTGGAAATGCGACAGGAGACTGATGATAGGTCATCTGCTTAACAGTCTCACGGCCTTCCTTTTCGGTAATTTCATTCAGAATATACTCTTTCTGAAGGTGCTTTTGAGCATTCTCGACAGCGGCGGTGATTTCAGAGAATATTTTCTGACTCTGCTGGCATTTTTGGGTGTCTGTGTTTTAGTTAACGGAACTCAATGGTTTTCAAGCTATATGGTAAGTGCTTCGAATAAGTATGTGCTTAAGGTGCTCAATAATCAGATTTTCGAAAAGGCTCTCACACTCGATGTGGACTGCTACGAAAATCCCGAGTTCTACGATAAATATCAGAGAGCTACCAATGTTCTGGCCTGGAGCTATTTCGATCAGGTCTGCGGTGCTGTATCGTCCATCATCGGCAGTATAATTACTCTGTGTATGGTTATCGGCACAGTTACCTCCATCGACCCCGTTTATCTGCTTTTCCTGCTTCCCGTGGCACTGGTATTCCTGGTGGAGACGATGAAAAGCAAGCTCGTTTATAAGCGGGACATCGAAATGACGAAGAATAACCGCGTTAAGGCATATATTCAGAGAACAGTCTTTTTAAAGGATTTTTCGAAGGATATGCGTACCTCAAACATCTTTGCGGTGCTTATGTATCGCTTTAAGGCTGCCATCGACGCCAATGTGGTTATACTTAAAAACTACGGTGTGAAGCTTTTTCTTTATTCCTGCGTAAGCTCTCTTTTCAGCGAGTTTATTCCCGTCATCGGCACCTATGCCTATGCGGCTTATCAGTTCGTTTTCGGCAGTACGCTGACCGTTTCGGGCTTTTCCGTGGTTCTGGCCGCCATTAACTCCGTTAAGGAGGGCACCTTATCCGTGGCAAGAAATTTCGATGTGCTCGTGCAGATGGCCTTTTACTTCCAGAATCTCCGTGAGTTTTTCGAATATGAGCCTAAAATAAAGTCGGGCGAAAGACTGCCCGAGGACTTCGAAAGCCTCGAATTTAAAAATGTTACCTTCCGCTATCCGTCGGCAAATAAAAACTCCCTCGAAAATGTTTCATTTAAAATCAGTAAGGGCGAAACACTCGCTCTCGTGGGTGTGAACGGTGCCGGCAAATCTACTCTGGTAAAGCTTCTTTTGCGCTTCTACGACCCGACAGAGGGCGAGATACTTTATAACGGAGTGAACATAAGGGACTATGACCTTTCCGCCTACAGAAACAGCTTCGGCGCTGTTTTCCAGGATTATAAAAATTTCGCTCTTTCAGTTTTCGAAAATGTTATCGGCCGCGAATGTGACCCCGACGATAAGCAGAGAGCGGAGCAGGCGCTTAAGAAAAGCGGTATATGGGAAAAGATTTCCGCTTTACCCGAGGGCGGTGACACGGTAATTACCAAAGAGTTCCGAAAGGACGGTGTGGGACTTTCGGGCGGTGAAAATCAGAAGGTTTCCGCCGCGCGACTTTTCGCCAAGGACTTTCAGTTTGCCGTGCTCGATGAGCCGTCCTCTGCCCTGGATCCCATCGCGGAATATAAAATGTATGCCGAGCTCATAAAAGCCACCGAGAACAAATCTGTTCTCTACATTTCTCACCGACTCTCCTCGGCTGTTCTTTCCGACCGCATCATCGTTATCGGAGAGGGCAGGATTTTACAGCAGGGCACTCATACGGAGCTGATGGCGCAGGAGGGCAGATATAAAGAAATGTTCACTCTGCAGGCCTCGAGCTATGTCGGAGAAAGGGGGGCGCAGGAAAATGACTGACAGTAAAAAAAGAGAGACGGCACATTCCACCTTTTCGAACATTTTCTTTTTCGTAAGACTTCTTTTTAAAATCTCTCCCGTGCTCGTTATGGGTGATTTTCTGATGGGTATTCTCACTACCTTGCCCACCCGTCTCATCAGCGTGGTAGGCCTCAAATACATTATCGATGTGGTTACCGAGGGCGAAAGGCTCGAGCGGATTTTTACCGCCGTGGCTCTTATCGCCGTGATACTCGTCGGAAGTAAGCTTTTCTCCTGGCTTTTTCAGGAATTTTACTGGAATGCGGCCAGAGAAAGAGTCTACTACGGTCTGAATAAAACTCTTTACGAAAAGGCGAGGTCGGTGGACCTTTCTAATTATGACGACCCCGAGTTTTATAACAGCTTCATCCTTACCATCGAGTCCTCATCGGATAATATAGCGAACCTTTTGGGACTTGTGAGGAATTATGTGGGCAATCTGGTTTCCTTCGTAACGGTGGCGGGTGTTATAGTCACCATCGATCCCGTGTGCCTTCTCATTATTATCGGCATCATCGGCTTATTCCTTCCCTTGAGCAAAAAGAGGGGAGACCTGCAGATGGCTCGCCGAAGGGATAACACGGAATACCACCGCAGAAGCGATTATTTCCAGCGTATTTTCTACCTCCAGGATTATGCCAAGGAGGTCAGAATGAATAACATCCATCCCATTCTTATCGACCGCTATAACGATGCGGCAGACGATGTTATCGATAATCAGAAGCGCTACTGGAAAAAGATTTCCCTGGTGTCCTTTTTTCAGGATGCGGGCATACAGATAGTAGGCTTTATGTTTATTCTGCCCCTTTATCTCGGCTACTGTGTGCTGGTAAAGGAAAGTCTGTCGGCAGGCGATTTCGTCGCCGCCTTTAACGGAGCCTATTCTATCGCTGTCTCCGTTAACTTCCTCACGGTGTGGGCAGTGGCTATTTTCTCCGAAAGAGGAAAGATGATAGAGAAATACCGTGAATTTTTAAAGTACGAGCCTAAAATCAAGGATGGCGTAAAAGAAGCGGAATGCAAAGAGCCGAAGGAGATAGTGATTAAAAATCTCTCCTTTACCTATCCCGGGAACAGTGAGCCGACCCTCGAAAGCATTAATCTTACCGTTAAGCCCTACGAAAAAATCGCTCTCGTGGGCTATAACGGCGCGGGCAAGACTACTCTTACAAATCTGCTTCTGCGTCTTTACGATGTCTCCGACGGTCAGATATTAATTGACGGAGAGGACATAAGAGATGTGACTGTTTCCTCTCACCGCGACCGATTTGCGGCCGTGTTCCAGGATTTTCAGCTTTTCGCCTGTAAGACGGGTGAAAATGTAGCCTTGAGCGACAGCTTCGACCGAGAAAAGGCCGAGGAGGCACTCCGCCACAGCGGCTTCGATAAACGCCTCGAAAAGGGTATGGATACGGAGCTTTTGCGTGAATTTGAAAACGAGGGAAGGATGCTTTCGGGCGGCGAGTCCCAGAAGGTAGCCATCGCCAGAGCCTTTTATAAAAACTGTCCCTATGTTATTCTCGACGAGCCCTCGGCTAATCTCGACCCCATAGCCGAATATAACCTTAATCAGGCTATGATAGAGGCGGCGAAGAATAAGACGGTTATTTTCATCTCTCACCGTCTCTCCACCACCGTGGGCGCAGACAGGATTTATGTGATGGAAAAGGGCAGAATTATCGAAAGCGGCAGCCACAGCGAGCTGATGAAGCAGTGCGGAACCTACGCTTATATGTTTAATTTGCAGGCAGAGAAGTATAAGAAATAATATATACTGCTCGGTTATCTAAAAGAAAAAACAGATATGTACAGTTATCTTTGACTGAACATATCTGTTTCGCTTTTATTAGCATAAAATAACCGTCTTCTCTGCCGGAGAGACATCAGACCAGATTCTGCACGATGGGTCTGCCTTCCTTAAAGCTTTTGGCGTTTTCGAGGGTGGTAATGCTGATAGCCTCGAGCGCTTCACCGGTGAGAAAGCCCTGATGAGAGGTGACGATAACATTCGGAAAGGATAAAAGCCGCGCAGTAACACTGTTTTCGAGAATGTCATCCTCTCTGTTTTCGAAAACATTCTCTTCCTCCTCCTCGTAAACATCGAGTCCGACTCCTGAAAACTTATGCTTTCGGATCCCTTTTATGAGATCCTCGGTGCTGATGAGAGCACCGCGGGAGGTGTTTACCAGAATGACTCCGTCCTTCATCCTTTCTATGGCATCCAGGTCGATAATGTGGTAGGTTTCCTCCGTCAGAGGGCAGTGCAGGGAAATCAGGTCGCTTTTCTGAAGCAGCTTATCCAGCTCCACATACTCTGCGAAGTCAAGAGCACCGCTTTTTCCTTTGTCATAACAGAGCACTCTCATACCGATTCCGTGACAGATTTCAGCCATCGCCGAGCCTATTTTACCCGCACCGATGATGCCTGCAGTTTTGCCTCGGAAGTTCATTCCCGTAAGCCCCACCAGACTGAAATTGTTTTCTCTTACCTTGATGTAGGCTTTGTGAATGTGGCGGTTTACGGCAAAGGCCAGAGCGATGGCGTGCTCTGCCACCGCCTCGGGGGAGTAGGCGGGCACATGCATAACGGTGATGTCCTTTTCTCTTGCCGCCTCCAGGTCTACATTATTAAAGCCGGCGCACCGAAGTAAAATCAGCCTGACACCATTTTCCGAAAGCTTCTCGACGATTTTACGGTTAACGGCTGACGCCACGAAAACGCAGACCGCATCGTAGCCCTTGCTTAAGTTCACCGTGTAGGAGGAAATGTCGGTTTTAATGAAATCTACGGTAATACCCTCGTAATTCGGGATGATTTTTTCGAAGGATTCGCGGTCATAGGGCTTCGTATCGTAAAAAAGTATTTTCATTTTATCTCCTGCCTTTCAGCCTTTATTTTTTGCCGAAAAAAGTAAAAATACACATCCGGATATAAAAAATCCGCACATTTAGTCGTGTTCTGACGGGATTTTTATTTTTATCGGATTTCCTCCTTAAGCTCTGCGAAGGCCTTCATCAGAGTGGAGGCTGTGCTTTTGCCTAAAGAAATGGTTTCGTGGTAGTGACCGAAGTCTACACACATCAGATAGTCGTTATCGGGCACGATATAGCCGACGGCATCGTTAGCCATACCGAAAACGATTATTTCCTCACCGAAAAGCTCGGCAAGAGTCTGCTCGCTGAAAGCCTTGCCCCAGGCACTGCTCTCGGCTGTGAGGGAGGTGCCGCCGTAGGCGAGGTCCGGACAGAATTCGCCGGGCACGAAGGCTATTTTCAGCTCCTCACCCATTTCCATATATCCGATTTCGGTGGTAATGAAGTATTCGCCCTTATCGGTCTTCTTTGCTATGTAATTGACTAACTGAAGCTTCGCGGCTAAAAGGATAACGGGATTGGTTATCTGAACCTCCGTGTTTTTCACTCTGATGTTCAGCAGGGGAGCGACTTCTTTTTCTTCGGCAGGTGTCCAGTCCTTATACCAGGGAGTGTAGCCTTTTCCGGCCAGCTCCTCTGCGGTGAAGCCCAGACTCATAAGATAGCTGTCACCTTCGATTTCAGTCTGTGTCTTTGTCAGACCGAGGACGATTTTTCCCATTTCCTTGCCGTAAGCGGCGGCGATGTCTACTCTTTGGTCGGTGTTTACGGCGATGCGGTCGATATAAATGCCGCAGATGGCTCCGTTAAAAAACATAAAGTCATAGCCTGCACCGTTTATTACCTCACCCATATAGTAAACATAGTCACCTGACACACCGTGACCCTTTACTCTGTCGGAGTCACTGCTCGTAGCCATACCTGCCGTGCTCGGATGAGCCGCCATATTCACGATTACCGTGGGGCTGCTTCCGCTGTCGGGAGTGAAGGTGAAGCGCTTTATTTCGCCGTCGAGAGCAGAGGCCGAGGGACGGTTATCGATGGAGGTGTATTTTTCACCGAAATCCTTTTCGGCATAGAGCATTTCGCCCTCCTCCATATCAGCTACAGCTGCTTCGATGGCTTCGGCTACTTTTCCGTAAAGGAAATCCATATAACGGTCGCTTGTACCGCCGTAGTATTCGCTCATACCCGTATATCCCTTAATGAAGGCAAAGGGCCAGGTGCCGATAATGTCTGTCCATAAGCCCTGGGTGTCGATACCCGAATGGGTGTGAGTGGTGAAAATATTAATGGAATTGATGCCCTTTTCAGCGGCGAAATCACCGAGCATTCTTCTGATGCCCTCTACATCGGGGTTTCCCAGACCGATGGAGTCGATGGTGGCGAAAACGGCAGTTCCTCTGCCTGTGCCGTCGCTCATAGCGATAACCCGCACCTTCATATCGTCTAGGATTTCTCTGACATCGTTTGACATTCCGTTATCCGTAGACATATATCCGCCGAGATAAAGGTCGTCGTAGCTTTCCCAGTCCTCGGGCACGAGAGAGGCGTCTGCACTGCCGAGTGACCAGCGGGCGTCTGCGGGAGCTTCTGAAATAAATTCGTCTGTACCGTCATAAAGTCCGTCGCAGAGGCTGTCGGAGTAGTATTCATCCTCGCTGACGAAATTATCTCCCTCTCTGATGGGGGCGACTATTCCTTTTACCAGACCCTCGAAAACGAAGGCGAGAGCCTTATAAAGGACATCGGTAGCCGCTTCCTTTACCTCTGTAATGTCGAGAGCAGAAGCGGGGACGGCAGTGAAGCTGAAAAGCATAACCGCCGAAAGGATAAAAGCGAGTATTTTCTTCATAGTAATGTCTCCTTTGCTTTTTATTGTCAGTCAAGATTTGCCTTGACCTTTATTTCTTTTCTGCCGTGATTATAAAGCTTACGGTTATCCAGTGCCCACATTCTTCCGGAAAATTCACCTTCCTTAAGATCGGCGGTGGCACTCGTGATTTCGTTTACGGTGGCATCCAATTTATCCAGCTGGCTTAAAATTTCCGCCTCGAGGAACATCGGTCTTACTGCCGCACCGAAGTCGGGCTCTCCGTGATGGGAGATAACCATATGCTGTAAAAGCATCGATTTTTCCTCTGAAATGCCGAGCTGCTTTGCCTTTTCCGCGATTTTGACGGCACCCATAACGAGATGGCCTAAAAGCTCACCCTTGACTGAATAGCCGGTTACGAGACCTGCGGAGCTGATTTCAAATTCGTCGATTTTACACAGGTCGTGAACTATGGCGCCGCACATAAGCAGGTCGCGGTCCACGGCGGGATAAATACTGCACACGCTCTCGCAGAGCTTAAGAATGGAAAGAGTGTGGTAAAGCAGACCGCCTCTGATGGCGTGGTGAAGCTTAAAGGCGGCGGGCCAGTAGAGCATTTTTTCCTCTCTGTCCTTAACGAGGGCGAAGGTCAGGTGCTTGAGCTCCTCGTCCCTGACAGAGGCGATGATATTCATTATCTGTCCGAGCATCATTTCACCGCTGTACTCGGCGGTGGGCACGAAGTCGGCTATATTTACTCCGTCAGCCTCGGTGACCCTTCTGATTCGGTCGATACGAAGCTGGTCGTTTCCGTTGAACTGGGTTACGGTGCCTCTGATTTTTACCAGATCTCCTGCCTGAAAGGTGCCGTGAGCAAGCTCACTGTAGTCCCACAGCTTACCGCTGATTTCACCGTTTTTGTCGCAGAGAATGAGGTCAAGATAGGCACTGCCCTTTACATTTACCTTTTTGTCGGCAGTTTTAATGAGCCAGAAGCCGTCGTTACTGCCGTTCGAACCGAATGCGTTCATATTTATTCCTCCTCTAAAATCATTCCGAAAATTTCATTGAGTCTCTCAGTCTCGCCCTTAAGGTAGAGATAGCCGAAAAGAGCCTCGAGCCCCGTAGCGAGGTGATAGTCTGCCTCACTCATATTTTTTGCCTTGTGGTTTATGTGGGCGTTTCTGCCTCTGCGCAGTACACTCTGCTCCTGCTCGGTGAGTCTGTCTCTTATCTTTTCCGCGGCCTTTGCCTGTGCCGAGGCCTTTACCATTGATGAGGCCTTATTGTGGAGCTTGCTTACGGGACGGTTAGCCTCGCAGACTAATTTTTCTCTGACGAAAAGGTCGAATACCGTGTCTCCCACGAAGGCGAGATTAAGGGGACTGAGCATATTTACATCGCACTTTGCCTTGGTTAATTTTTCCATATCTGCTTCCTTGATTTTTTAGTTCATAAATTCAAATTCGAAGTCGTAGATGCTTACGATGTCGCCCTCCTGTATGCCCTTTTCACGCAGAGCATCGATGATGCCGCTGGAAATGAGCACTCTCTGGAAATATTGGAGAGACTCGTAGTCGTCTAAATCTGTCTGACAGAGAATACGGATAAGGAAGGGTGCCTCGACGATGTAAACATCCTCCTCGACGGTGATGGTGAAGCCTGTGTTCTGCTTTTTGAGGAGAGCTTCGAGGGGGATTTCCTCTTTTTCGTATCTCTTTACCGGAGGAAGGGTGGCGAGTTTGGCAGCTACTGCTTCGATAACCTCTTTGGTGCCCTCCAGGATGGGCGCGCACATCTCGAAGTAGGTGTAGCCCTTTTCCTCGATGTATTTTCTGAAGCTTTCCCTCTGCTCATCTGTGGCAAGGTCTATTTTGTTACCGGCCACTATCTGCGGACATCCGGCAAGCTCGGGATTAAAGCGCTCGAGCTCGAGGTTAATTTTTTCGAAATCCTCTATCGGGTTTCTGCCCTCACTGCCTGCCACATCGACGATGTGAAGAAGCATACGGCAGCGCTCCACGTGTCTTAAAAATTCGTGGCCGAGGCCGACGCCCTCACTCGCTCCCTCGATAAGACCGGGAATGTCAGCGATGACGAAGGATGAGCCCTCACCCATAGATACCACACCTAAAACGGGAGTAATGGTGGTGAAATGGTAGTCGGCTATGATGGGCTTTGCCTGACTTACGACGGAAATGAAGCTGGATTTACCCACATTCGGGAAGCCTAAAAGACCCACATCGGCTAAAAGCTTCAGCTCGAGGGTAACCTCCCATTCTTCACCGGGCATACCTGCCTTGGCGAAGCGGGGAGTCTGTCTGGTGGCTGTGGCGAAATGGCTGTTGCCCCAGCCTCCCTTGCCGCCTTTGGCAGCGATGAAGCTTTCGTCGGTGGACATATCAGCCATAATGACGCCGCTTTCGCTTTCACGGATGACGGTGCCGCGGGGCACCTTGATGATGAGGTCCTCTGCCTTTCTGCCGTTTCGTCTGCTGCCCTGACCGTCGGCACCGTTAGGAGCCTTGTATTTTCTTTTGTATTTGAAGTCATTGAGGGTTGACAGATTATCGTCCACGAGGAAAACGATGTCACCGCCCTTGCCGCCGTCACCGCCGTCGGGACCGCCCGAGGCTACATATTTTTCGCGGTGGAAGGCTACGGCACCGTTACCGCCGTTTCCCGCTTTTATAAAAATTTTCGCTTTATCTACAAACATTTCTTTGCCTCCTAACAGCCTAAATGCCTTTTTAATGAGTATAATCAATTAATTATACTATATTATCAGAAAAATAGCAATAATTTTGAAAAGTAAATTCACACCGTAGGGGAAGACGCTCACCCCCGACATTCCGAAAGGCTTGTGCAAGATAAACGGGCGGTCGTGGCGCCCGTCATTACTTGATATTATATTTTTTTACATAGTCAAGAGTAATGTCACGAAAATGCTCGTATTTGAAATTTCGTTTTATATCAGTTGTATCAACATAGTAGCCCATTTTCAGATTTTGGATGATTGCTTCTGCAACGAATGCTTCAAAAATGTATTCATCCTTAAAAGCGGCTTCGATGTCTGTGTTCATACCTTCGTTTATTCCGTTTATAGCGTGACGGTAAATGATGTTTTCTTTTCCTAAAAGAGCACCCATATTTTTTAAGCAATTAATTCCGTCTATCATATCGCCTACATTGATTTTCCCTTTAAATGATAACGCGGATTCTCCTGAACGGAGAAGATAATCTGTTGTCGTTTCAAGAACATCTGCTAAATCGGTTAATATGGATATATCAGGATATGTTTCTCCGCGTTCCCATTTGCTGACAGCTTGAAAAGAAACGCCTAACCGTTCACCAAGTTCTGCTTGTGTAATACCTTTTTGCGTGCGTAAAAAAATAATTGTTTTACCGAACTCTTTGCTGTTAATCATTAAAATACCTTCTTTGCTTTTTAATTAAGTCGACTTATAAGCATATTATATCCTTCGTCTTGTTATGTTTCAATAACTCGTCGGATGAGTTTTGCCTCTGTTTATTCAACTGTGTTAAATGAAAAGGTGTATATTTCCCTTTCTTTAACAAATACTAACATCACAATTTGAAAATTTTGTTGTAGGGGACGGCGTCCCCGACGTCCCGAAAGGCTTGTGCAAGATAAACGGGCGGTCGTGGCGCCCGCCCCTACGAAATGTGATAAGGAGTTTTTATATATGAAAGCAACAGGCATAGTACGCCGTATCGACGACCTCGGGCGTGTGGTTATACCTAAAGAAATCCGCAGAACTATGAGAATCCGAGAGGGCGACCCGTTACAGACGATACTGACAGGGTATGATTTATTTTGCCAGGGAATGATAAATCTGTCCAAAAGGACAGGTTTGTAGTTCTGAAAAACAAACAAAAAAACGTTTAACGGTAAGTATTCGCAAGATTGCTTTTTCCGAAATTAAGGAGGTTGATGAAATGACGAAAGAAAAATCGAGTAAAATCATGTACCGAAAAGTTGGTGATTACCTCATTCCTAACATTATTTTGCCGCCCGAACAAGCAAATATCACCATCGGCAAATGGGGTATGATGCATAAGGATTACATTGAGCATAACAAGCGAGGCATGTTTATGTTAATGGTAACTAAATGCACACTTTGGCCATATCTTGCAGATATTGACTGTCAGGCAAATGAAATGTATGACCTTCTGATTGAGCAGATGAAAGCGGCAGAAGGTGTTACAGAGCAACTGAAAGAACAAGACCAACTTGAATGGGTACAGAGAATGAGCAATATTCAGGAACAGGCAAGAGAGATTGTGTGCAGTGAATTGATATACAGCTAAAATTTAATTGGCGTTTGAATTTGATATAGCAAAGCACGGCTTACAGTTGTAGGTCGTGCTTAGTCTTTTTGTTTAAATACTACTTTTATCAAATAGATTTTTTGATAATACATTTGGTCATATCTGAAATTCCTATCGCCTACAAAGCAAAAATCGAAAAATTCATACAATATGTTGTGTTTGACAATGGTTGTTTTTAATATCTATAGTATAACTTTTCTGCTTTATCGCTAATGATTTTTGAATAGTAAAAAACATCATCTCAGTTTAATAGACACCGTTTGCTTTTATGTCTTATTTTTAAATTTTTATTGATATTTATAAGTTTTTGTGATAAACTAACATTGCGACGTAAATTAAATATAATAAAACGCTTTGAGGAGCACTTTAGGTAAAAGTGTATTCCTTTATTAATTATATTCTCAAGCGTTTATATTTAATAATTTGCGTCGCGGCAAAAAGGAATGCGTTTTTCGGTGCGTTCCGTTTGCCGGGACGCGCTTTTTCATTATCTCCGCTGAATGTGGGGTTTATTTGTGTTATTCGCGTTACGGCTTACGGAAAGTATGTTTTGCTTTCCGCTGTCGTGACGCTTTTTTGTTGGAAGGAGGAATGTTATATTACATGTCGCATATTAAATTTAATCAAAAGATAACTATGAAAAAATTATTCAAAGGAGTTGGGCAAATGAAAAAAATATTATCAATCACTCTTGCAATCTTGATGATTGTAACAAGTATTCCTTTTGCTTTTGCGACAGATCATTCTCACGGTGAAGCGCTTTTTAAAAGAGCTGTCAACGATGAGGAAACAGCTTTTTGCACTGTTTATGAAGACGGCTGTGCAGTTGTTGATGGTGAGGGCTATGCCGATTTTTACAACTGTTATATGTGGGGATGGCAAGAGGGCTACGATTTCTTCCGTTTAGAAACCGTTTACATCGGTGAAGGTATTTCAGAAATTATCAATATTGAGTCAGGTATGGAGTTTGTTATTGGTGAAAACAACCCGTATTTTTCTACTGATGAAGACGGTTCAATTTATAACAAGGATAAAACCGAGCTGATTCTCTTTAACGGTAACAGTGACCGTTATACTGTTGCATCATCTGTTGAAACTCTCAAGTCAGGTTGCTTTTCCGGTCGGTGGATTTCCGATCTCACAATACCCGATACTGTTGAAACAATTGAACCTTATGCATTTCAGGATTGTAGTGTAGGTTACCTTGAATTGCCCGCTACACTCAAGGTAATTCCGGAAGGTGCATTTTACGGCTTCTCCTGTGAAGGTATTGTAATTCCTTCAACAGTTGAAAAAATTGAAGATTATGCATTTGATTTTGGTTATAACAGCTTTTGGGACGACGGTAATACAGTTATGTTCATTATGAATCCCGAATGCGAAATCGGTGATATCGGAAGATGTATGAAGCTTTTAGGCTACAGTGGTTCTACTGCAGAAAGGTATGCCGATGAAAACGGTGTAGCCTTTGAACCGCTTGATAACGGTCACAAGCACATTTTCCTTCCCCGTGTTACAAAGGAAAGCACATGCACTGAAGACGGAATTCTTACATACAATTGCCCTTGCGGCAATGCACAGCCCTATGAGCATATTGATAAAAGCTACGGTCATTATATGGACTACGATCTTCCGGCTGCAGACGGCAATGTTTATTGTGAATACTGCGGAGTTATGGCAGATTGCAGATGTATCTGTCACAGGGCTGAAAAATATGATGCATCAGCTTTTGAGGTTTTCATTTATAAAGTTTATGTATTCTTCTGGAAGCTGTTCAGAATAAACGAAGAATGTGCCTGCGGCAACAATTCTCATTATTATTAATAACCATTATTAAGGAAAGGAGGATACAACAATGAAAAAATATAAAGCATTATTATCATCAGTTCTTGCGATCATTTTACTTTGCTCC
>JAZNEL010000013.1:0-86516 GCA_045588555.1 Acutalibacteraceae bacterium
TATGAAAAAACAGGCTCGGGCGGTATTACGGGCTTTGTCCGCTTCATCGACCGTCTGAAGCATAATAAAAAGGATCTTACCGCCTGCCTCGGTCAGGTTCAGAGCACCGACACGGTAAAGATTATGTCCGTGCACAAGTCAAAGGGTCTCGAGTTCCCCGTGTGCATACTCGGCGCCTGCGGAGGTAAATTCAACAGAACGGACGAGAGAGATAATCTTCTCGTCAGCCTTAAGCACGGTCTGGGCATCATAAGAAGAGATCTCGATACCTTCGACCAGTATGATACGGTATGCCACAGTGCCGTAAAGCTTTCCAAGGGGCTCGACAGCTTAAGCGAGGAGCTGCGCGTGCTTTATGTGGCTCTGACCCGTGCCCGGGAAAGACTGATTATGGTTTACGGCACTAATAATTTAGAGACTACTCTGAAAAAATGCTACGATAACATAAATCCGAAAACGGAGAAGGTTTCTCCCTTCCTTGTCTCGTCTGCGGGCGGAATGGGTGAGTGGATAGTCACGGCACTTCTGCGCCACAGGGATTCCCTCGCTCTGCGTGAAAAGCTGGGCTGTAAGGAGCACATCGTTCTGGACTGTGACTCTCCTCTTAAGGTCGTGGTTTCGTCTATGGAGGAGGAAACTCTGCCCTCGGTCGGAAAAAGAAGGGAAGCCGTGTCGGGAGCGGATGAGGCTCTTCTCGACGCCATAAGAGAAAAGGTCAGCTTCCGCTACAAATACGAGGCGCTTTCGGGAGTGCTTATGAAAAGAGCCGCCTCCGAGGTGGACAGAGCATTCGTGGACAGAGAATACTTTGCCTCGTCTATGCCGTCATTTTTATCGGGAGACGGACTTACGGGTGCACAGAAGGGTATCGCCACCCATTCGTTTATGCAGTTTGCCGATTATGAAAATGCATCCCGTGATGTGAAAGGGGAGACAGAGCGTCTTCGTGAAAGGGGCATCATAACCGACCTGCAGGCACAGGCGATAAACATCCCTGCCGTAGAGCACTTTTTCAGAAGTGAGCTGGCTGAAAGAATCCTTTCCAGCGATAATGTGATGCGTGAAAAGAAATTTACCGTCGAGGTGCCCATAAATGAGGTTTATGAGGGCACGGATGAGTTCGCTGACGAAAGAGTGATGATTCAGGGTATCGCCGACTGCGCCTTCGTGGAGGACGGAAAGCTGGTGGTCGTGGACTATAAGACGGACCGCCTCGAAACCGAGGAGGAATTTACGGAAAAGTATTCCTCACAGGTGAAGCTTTATAAAAAGGCGCTGTCGCTGTGCACGGATTATGATGTAAAGGAAACGGTGCTTTATTCCTTTTATTTAGGTAAGGCGATAACTGTAGAATAAAAAGATTTCAAAAAAATAAATTATTTTCAAAAAAATGTTGATTTTTCATTTTTCTTGTGATACAATACCATTCGTTAAATAATGCAAAGAGCCGAAAGAGGTGAACAAAATGAAAAAGGATCTTCATCCCAACTACGAACAGACAGAAGTAAGATGTGCTTGCGGTGCAAAGATTGCCACAGGTTCAACCAAAAAGGATATGCGTGTTGATATTTGTTCAAACTGCCACCCCTTCTTCACAGGTAAGCAGAAGCTTGTTGATACAGGCGGACGTGTAGACAGATTCAATAAGCGTTTCAATCTCAGCAAATAATTGTTTTTCCCGTAAATCAGACGATGCAATTTATTGTATCGTCTTATTTTCATTTTAGAAAGAGGTACTCCTATGTCTGAATACCGTACGATTAAAACCGAAAACTCCGATGAGTTCACCGTGAAAAAGTCTCGCTTCATCGGATATGTAAAGCCGGTAAAAACACAGCAGGAGGCGCTGGATTTCATCGGTAGCATAAAATCAAAGCACTGGGATGCCACTCATAATGTTTATGCCTATGTTCTGCGTGAGGGGGGAGTCCGACGCTTCAGCGACGACGGCGAGCCCCAGGGCACGGCAGGTATTCCCTGTCTCGATGTGCTTTTAAAGGAGGAAGTGACCGACTGCTGCGTGGTGGTTACCCGCTATTTCGGCGGCATTATGCTCGGTGCGGGCGGTCTCGTCAGAGCCTACTCCCACGGTGCCAAGCTCGCCCTTGACTCGGGCGGGATTATAACGATGTCTCTGTGTAAAATCGTAACCGCCACGGCTGACTATAATTTTTACGGCAGGCTGGTGCCTCTTATCTGCGAGTGCGGAGGTATAGTCGAGGACACGGAGTTTACCGACAATGTGACCGTAACCTTCCGTATTCCCGAGGGGCTTGCGGAGTCCTTCAGAGCGAGGCTTATCGATGTTTCGAACGGCAGATTTGACTGTCAGGTCATCGATGAAAAATTTTGCGAAATATAATCGAAAAAATTAGGGGAAAAAGGATTTTTTCAGCGTATATATGTTTAAAGGGGTGATAAAATGTCTCATATCAGATTAAGAACTCTGGAAAACGAAAGAAAAACCATCTCCGAGTACGGCTTTCTCTGTGAAAACACGAGGGGCAGACAGACTCCCGAGGAGGAGTGCCCTGTCAGAACTGCCTTTCAGAGAGACAGAGACAGGATTATACACTGTCCCGCCTTCAGACGCTTAAAGCATAAAACACAGGTCTTTCTCGCGCCTGACAGTGCCCATTACAGAACACGCCTTACCCACACCCTCGAGGTTTCCCAGATAGCACGCACCATCGCTATGGGTCTTTCTCTTAACGAAACCCTGACCGAGGCCATCGCTCTCGGCCACGACCTGGGACACACACCCTTCGGACACGCGGGCGAAAGAGCCCTGAATGAGGTTTACCCGGGCGGCTTCAAGCATTATGAGCAGAGTCTGCGGGTGGTTGACTATCTCGAAAATAAGGGGAAGGGGCTTAATCTTACCTACGAGGTCAGAAACGGCATTCTCTGTCATACGAGAGGCGAGGAGGCCTCTACTCTCGAGGGCAGAATAGTAAAGCTCGCCGACAGAATCGCTTATATCAATCACGACATCGACGATGCCGTAAGAGGCGGAATCATCACCGAGGGAAACATCCCCGCCGAGGCGAGAAAGATTTTAGGCGAGACGAAAAGCAGCAGAATCAATACTCTCGTAATGTCTGCCATCGAAAACACAAAGGATGAAATCGTTCTCGACAGCGACATACAGTCAGCCTTTGATATGCTTCACGAATTTATGTTTGACAGAGTTTACACTAACCCTGCCTGTAAAAGTGAAGAGGGGAAGGCCATCAGACTGATTCAGGCTCTTTATGAGTTTTTCGTTTCAAATCCTAATGAGCTTCCTAATGAATATATAACTATTGCCTGGCAGGAGGGAGCGGAAAGAGCCGCCTGCGACTACATAGCCGGAATGACCGACGATTATGTTCTGAAGGTTTACGGCGACTATTTCATCCCGAAGGGCTGGAATTATTAGTAAAAAAAGAAAGGACGGTGTTTGATTTGGCACAGAGATTTTCCGATGAATTTCTTGCGGAGCTTCGCATGAGATGTGACATCGAGCAGATAATATCATCATATACTCCTCTGAAAAGGCGAGGCAAAAATCTCGTCGGTCTGTGTCCCTTTCATAATGAAAAAACGCCGTCATTTACGGTATATCCCGAAAGTCAGAGTTTTTTCTGCTTCGGCTGCGGAGCGGGCGGCGAGGTAATTTCCTTTATCCGCCGTGCCGAAAATCTCGACTACACCGAGGCCGTACGGCTTTTATGCGACCGATGCGGTATGGTGATGCCGAGCGAGGGCTACGATAACTCCCTGGCCGAGAAAAGAAAGAGAATGTACGAAATAAATAAAGAGGCGGCGCGGTTTTTTAATTCCTGCCTTTTCGCAGAGCAGGGGAAGGCCGGTCTCGATTATTTCAGGCAAAGAGGTCTGAAAAAGGGCACCATAATCCGCTTCGGACTCGGCTATGCACCCGACGGGTGGAGAAACCTTTTGACCTATATGCGGGGCAAGGGCTACAGCTATGAGGAGCTTTATGAGGCCAATCTTGCCAACAAAAGCGAGAAAAACGGCAAGATAAGCTTTTACGATTCCTTCCGTAACAGAGTGATGGTACCCATAATCGATGTGAGAGGGAATGTGGTGGCCTTCGGCGGACGGGTTCTCGACGACAGTAAGCCGAAATACATTAACTCCTCGGACACTTTGGTTTATAAGAAAAGTCTCGGTGTTTTCGGTCTGAATATGGCCAAAAGCACAAAGGAAAAAAGTCTCATCCTCGTCGAGGGCTATATGGATGCCATCTCTCTGCATCAGGCAGGCTTCGATAATGTTATCGCCTGTCTCGGCACTGCGCTGACGAGTGAAATGGCTCATCTTTTAGCAAGATATACCGATGAGATTATCCTCTCCTACGATGCGGACGATGCGGGTCAGAAGGCTACGGACAGAGCTATCGGTATTTTCGCCTCCATCGGTATGAAGGTAAGGGTTATCCGTCTCGAGGGCGGAAAGGACCCGGACGAGATACTGAAAAAGTACGGTCCCGAGCGCTACCGCAGTCTCATCGACGGTGCGGCAAATGACATCGAGTTTGAGCTTCTGCGTCTGCGTAAGGGCTTCGATCTGGAGACCAGCGACGGAAAGATGAAGTATCTCGAAAAAGCCGCCGAGGTGCTGGCTAAAACGAGCGTAATAGCCCAGGATATTTACACCTCGCGCCTTTCACAGGAGCTTCAGGTGGATAAAGCCAAAATAGAGGTGCGTATAAGTCAGCTGCGACGGCGCACACAGAAAAAAGAAGAGGGACAGAGGTACAGGAAAATACAGCAGGAGTCTATGAGCAAAAACTCTAAAATCGCCCTGCAGAATGCCACTAACATCCGTGCCGTAAAGGCGGAGGAGCAGCTGCTGGGAGCGCTTTACCGAAGCCCCGATTTTTACCGAAGCGTTAAAAACGAAATAACGGCAGAGGATTTCTCTGTCAGCATACATCAGAGAATATTTAACCTTCTGGCGGAAAGAATAGAAGAGCACAGAAGTCTCGAGCTCACCTCATTTTCACAGGAAATGACAGGAGAGGAAATGGATACCTTTGTTCAGATAATTAAAAAGAACGAAAATTTAAGACACACCCTTAAGCTGTGCGCCGACTGTGTACAGGTGATGAGGGAGGAGAGAGAAAAAAGACAGCAGACCGTTTCTGCGGGCTCTCTCAGTGACGAAGATTTTCTCGCTTTAATTAAACAGAATAAAAAAGGCATATAACAGAAAGGATATATAAATATGGACAATCAGGAAAAAAATGCATTAATCAAAGCCCTTATCGACAGAGGTATTGCCGCGGGTAAAATCAATTCCACAGACATCGACACCGTTCTCGTAGAGGCTGATGTGGATGTGGACGAGATGGAAAAGGTTTATTCGAAGCTCGAGGCTGCAGGTGTGGAAATAGTCGATGATTTAAGCGATGAGATTTTCGAAAACATTTCCATTGACATCGACCTTCCGAAGGATTATGATAATTCCTCTATTGCCGCCACTGACCCGAAGAGCGTTATCGACGACCCCGTAAAGGTTTACCTTAAGGATATCGGCAGAGTGCCCTTGCTTTCTCCTGAGGAGGAGATCGAACTTGCCATCCGTATCGCGAATAACGACAGAGAGGCTAAGGAGATTCTTACCAAGGCTAATCTGCGCCTCGTAGTTTCTATTGCCAAAAGATATGTAGGCAGAGGAATGATGTTCCTCGACCTTATTCAGGAGGGTAACCTCGGTCTTATCAAGGCTGTAGACAAGTTCGACCATACAAAGGGCTTCAAATTCTCTACCTATGCCACCTGGTGGATCAGACAGGCTATCACCCGCGCCATCGCCGACCAGGGCAGAACCATCCGTATTCCTGTTCATATGGTAGAAACCATCAATAAGGTAAAAAAGACCAGTAATATGCTTCTGCACCGCGACGGTAAGGATCCCTCTCCTGAGGATATTGCCAGAGAGCTCGGTATGCAGACAGAGAAGGTACGCGATATTCTCCGTATATCACAGGAGCCTGTTTCTTTGGAAACACCCATCGGTGAGGAGGAGGACAGCCATCTCGGTGACTTCATCCCCGACGAGGATGCACTTTCACCCGCCGATGCCGCTGCTATGACCTTTCTTAAGGCGAAGGTAAATGAGGTGCTCGAAACTCTTACCCCGAGAGAGGCAGAGGTTTTACGCCTTCGCTTCGGTCTCCGTGACGGCACGCCCCAGACCCTCGAGGAGGTGGGCAAGGCCTTCAATGTCACTCGTGAAAGAATCAGACAGATCGAAGCCAAGGCTCTGCGTAAGCTCCGTCATCCCTCGAGAAGCAAGCATCTTAAGGATTTATAATACAGCATAAAATCAACAGGACTTTTCCGTAAAGGGACAGGTCCTGTTTTTGCGTTTTTTACAAAAAATCCCGCCTTTATTCTACAGGTAAATCCTTATCTACCCATTGACAAAATTTGCCTTTGGTAATACAATTATTATGTATAATTGGCTGCAGATTTACCTGCAGTTAAATGCCGGAAAAGAAAAAAGATTACTGTATACAGGGGGTCAGACCTGATGGATGCTTTCTTCTTTAAGGCAGGGATACATTAATGCCTCCCTGAAAGGGGCGGGGACCGCTCCGATGGCGGAGAGGGTCTTATCCTAAAAAGGAGATGATTATTAAAATGAAAAACAAAACCTTCAGAAAAACATTATCAGTCTTTATGGCAGTGCTTATGCTTATGACCTGCTGGGTGTTTGTACCCGGTGAGCATAATCTGCATGCGGAGGCGGCGGAAAAAACTGTCAGTCTTAAAGGCCTTGCCGCAATTCATAACAATAGCGGCTCACGTGCAGACAGCAGTAAAATCGTTATTTGCAGTGACGGCGAAGCAGGCAATACCACAGTAGGTAATGCATACTTCAGTATGGATGAAATTCCCGATACTGCCAGTAAGGTTACATTTAATATTAACACGGGCAATCACGGAGGTACGCTTGTAAGCGGCGCTTCCGTTAAGGTTTTTCTTATTGACCCTTCAAAGTGTCAGGCTACAAGTGTCGGTCATGCTGTAAATAATATCGCCAATGTCTATGGTAGCACATATGATACTCAGCAGGGTGTTACAAATGCTTATAGTTACTATGGTGTAACAGAAAGTCAAGCTATTACAACTCTTTATCAGAACAGTACAGGTCAGCATTCCGTTGACATTACAAATGCAGTAAATACTGCAAGGGCAAACGGCTGGAATAAGCTTTGCTTTGCCTTTATTATGCCTGCTATATATAATGACAATAACGGCAACTCATGGTCTGACACACATATCAATGTTTCAGGCACAAATCTTACCGTTGAATATGAGCCGGTCGGTATGTATTACATCAGGTATGTTGTTAATGTTACCAGTGTAAGCGGTTATGAAAAAGACTATAATCTTTTTGTAAGCTACAGAACAAATAACGGTCAGGGTGACCTTGTCGAAAATGAAGTTTTATTTGACCGAGACAGCATAAATATGAGTAACACTAATGACTATGTGCTCTATGAAGGCTATATCAACGGCTTCCCTACCGAACTTTGGCAGCATATGGCTTTCCCGTTAAATACTAACAGTGAACGCCAGGAAAATTTCCGTATGTATATCGGCTCCGGCCCGGATAATCTGACCGATTACAGCCTTCTTCTTAGAAGCGGTAATAACTGGACATATAAAAACGACGCACAGGATAACCACATGACTGTACAGCCGGGCTTTGACCCTTATCAGAATTCTATTACTTTAGATGTGTCCTCGCTTTCTGTATCAGTAGATAAAAGTGGACAAGGTCAGTCCGCTGTAGTCACCGGTAAGGTTTATGACCAATACGGCGTTTCCTGGTATCAGGCACCCACATATACTCTCTCTTCCAGCAGTACAAGTCAGGTTAATGTTTCCGGAGCTTCCGCCGTTGCATCGGGAAACGGTGCTTATGTCAGGGTTACCAATTTTGCAAATCTGTTTACAAGTTCAAACGGGTATGATCCATCAACAGGCAAGATGACCTTATATTTAAGAGCTACAAGCGGCAATGCATCAGCATCGGTTCCTATCACAATTACTGCTCCGCAGTATGATATGAAATTTAACACGCCTGACGGTGCAGCTGCAGTAGCCACTAAAAAATATTATTACAACGCTCCTTTGGGTACATCTCTTCCCGTTACATCAAAAACAGGCTACACCTTCAAGGGCTGGTGGCTTGACTTGGACGGCAACGGTGTTCAGAGCGGTGACGAGGGATTAGGCGACCCGCTTGCTTGGGCGGACGGAACTGTACGCAGTGATTTGCAGAGCTTTGCAATTGCACAGGATTGGGCTTTAATTTCCGTATGGGAAGTAAATAATTACAATGTTCTTTTTGATAACCTCTTTGATTTCAGCCAATTCACGCCTTCTACAGATACATCTAAAGAAATCAGTAACAGAACAGAAACAGGCTTTACGATGACAGCACTCAGCGGTGCAGATGCAAACAGCGAATTTTGCTATTACATCCCCGTTGAATCGGGAAAGACATACATTCTTTCAGCCGATGTTGACTTTGATAACAGCAACGGAAGCGGCGGCTATGATATGTATATCCATACATTGAATGCAAACAAGGAGGGTGAAACCACTGCTGTTCCCGACACCTCTAACGGTGCACACCGAGAGGGTGATGTTTACATTTCGCTGACCGGACAAACGACAAACAAAACACCGTATATCAGATTTACCGCAGGTGATAATACAAAGTATATCAGAATAAGATTTGATGCTAATGCTGCAGGTAATGTGATTACTGTTAATAATATTCGCTTATGTGAAGATAACGGCATAACTGTTTCCCAGGCAAATAAGTTTGTAACCTACGATTCAACATATGGTACACTTCCTATAGCCACAAGAGATGGATACACCTTTACAGGTTGGATTGATAAGGACGGCAACACGGTAACAAGTGACACTATCGTAACAACCGCAGAGAGCCATACTCTTTACTCCACATGGTCAGCCAACAGCTACGATGTAACCTTCAACTATGCTGACGGTTCATCGGACACACAGACCTACGCTTACGGTACAACTATCACGGTTCCTTCAAATTCAACGAAGGCATCCGACTCAACAAACCATTATACATATGAGTGGTCACCTACGGTTTTAACAACCGTGACAGGAAACGCGACCTATACTGAAGTGCTTTCTGCTGAAGCTCACAACTGGGACGACTGGGTAATTACCGATGAAGCCAACTGTACGGCAGAGGGCGCTAAATACAGGACCTGTACTGTCTGCGGCTACAGAGAAGATGCCATAATAGAAAAGACTGCTCATAATCTTGCCGAAGTGCCTGCGAAGGCTCCTACCTGTACCGAAGACGGTCAGATCAGATATTGGAGCTGTAGTGCTTGCAGTAAAAAATTCAGCGATGCAGACGGCAAAACCGAAATTACTGATGTAACCGACAAGGCTACAGGTCACACAGAGGTAACTATTCCTGCAGTAGCCGCCACCTGTACAGCTACAGGTCTCACAGAGGGTAAGAAATGCTCCGTCTGCGACACCGTAACCGTAGCACAGCAGGTTACTGAAAAGCTTCCTCACACCGAGGAAATCATTCCCGCTGTCGAAGCTACCTGTACGGCCACAGGCCTCACAGAGGGTAAGAAATGCTCCGTCTGCGGCACCGTAACCGTAGCACAGCAGGAAACTGAACAGAAGGCTCACGATATGGGTGAATGGACACAGACGAAAGATCCCACCTGTATTACTGCGGGTGAAAAGGAAAGACGGTGTAAAAACTGCTCTTACACCGAAAAAGAGACTGTCTCTGCCACCGGCGAGCATAAGTACGGCGAGTGGACACAGTTTAATGACGGCACCACCCACAGACGTGTTTGCACAGCAGATGAACTTTGTCAGGCTTACGAAGAAGGTACACATAACTTTAACAGTACTGTACGACAGGTCGAAAATAATAACTATCACGAATATAAGTGTGAATTGTGCGACGCTTACGGCGTAGGAACCACCCTGAATGCGAAGGAAGAATGCTTTGGTGAGGGTACTGTATTTGCACAGATAGCAAATAATGATGCACAGCATACAGAAACCTGTAAGTGCGGAAGAGTTAAAACAGACAGTCACGCTTACGGTAATTGGACAGCAGACCCTGAAAACAAGACTGATAATAAGGGTAAGATGTCTCGCATTTGTTCCGACTGTAATTATAAGCAGAGCTCTGAATGTAATTATAAATTAACTGAGGATGTAGCTTCAAGCTGTACGGAGAAAGGTCATAAAACTTATTTATGTAGTGATTGCGGAAACGGATACAGTGAGATGCTTCCTCTCGCAGAACATACAGAAGCAGTAGACGAGGCAGTAGCACCTACCTGTACAGAAACAGGTCTCACAGAAGGTAAGCACTGTTCCGTATGTAACGAAGTGCTTGTAGCACAGGAAGTAGTCGATGCACTCGGACATACAGAAGTTATTGATGAAGCAGTAGCACCTACCTGTACAGAAACAGGTCTTACAGAAGGTAAGCACTGCTCCGTATGTGACGAAGTGCTTGTAGCACAGGAAGTAGTCGATGCACTCGGTCATAACTATACATCAGAGGTTACTAAAGAGCCCACCTGCACAGAGAAAGGCGTAAGAACCTACACCTGTCAGAATGATGCAAGTCATACATATACAGAGGATGTCGAACCAAACGGCCATAAGGATGCGGATAATAACGGTCACTGCGATGTGTGCGGTACACTTATCTGTACTCACGAGGGTGAGGAAACAAAGCTTACAGATGATAAAGCAGCCACTTGTCTTGAAGACGGTTACACCGGTGATACCCGTTGTGCGAAGTGTAACGAGATTATCAGTAAGGGTGAAAAAATCAACAAGTTAGGTCATAAGGATGACGATAAGAACCACATCTGTGATAATACCGGATGTAATGTATATCAGGGCACACACGAAGATACCGATAAAGACCATACTTGTGATTACGGATGTACAGAAAAAATAGGTGAATGTACAGACAGCGACAAAGACCATAAGTGCGATTACGGCTGTAATAAGACTTACGGTACCTGCGAGGATACCAATAAAGACCACGCTTGTGACTATGGCTGTGATAAGGTTCACGGCACTTGCGAGGATGATGACAAAGACCATAAGTGCGACTACGGTTGCGGTGCAGACTTCGGCACACACGAAGATACCGACAAAGACCACGCTTGTGATTACGGATGTACCGAACAAATCGGTGAATGTACAGACAGCAACAAAGACCATAAGTGCGACTACGGTTGCGGTGCAAACTTCGGTGAACATAAAGATTCAGCAGAAGATGAAGACCATATGTGTGACTACGGTTGCGGTGAAACTCTCGAAGCATGTACAGACGGAGATGACAATAATCATAGCTGTGACATTTGCGGTAAAGAGAATGTTTCAGAGCATATATGGGAAAATGCTACCTGTGACACACCGAAAACCTGTTCAGTCTGCAGTGCTACAGACGGCAACGCACTCGGTCATAACTATACATCAGAGGTTACTAAAGAGCCCACCTGTACAGAGGAAGGCGTAAGAACCTATACCTGTCAGAATGATGCAAGTCATACATATACAGAGGATGTCGCTCCTCTCAATCATAAGGATACAGAGCCTGTTGACGGTAAGTGCGACAGATGCGGTGCAGATATCTGCGGACACGAAAATGTAACGCATACAGAGCGCGTTGAAGCCACATGTGTGAAAGAGGGTAATATTGAATATTGGACCTGTAGAATCTGCGGTAAAAACTTCAGCGACGGGGCTTGCAATAATCTTGTTGCAACTGTTGTAATTCCTGCCAAGGGACATAGCTTCGGCGAAGTGACACAGGCTGACGAAGCAACCTGTACTGAAGACGGTAACTATGCATACAAGCAGTGTACAGCATGTCTTAAGTTCTTCGCAGAAGATGCCGGAGCCGATTCGACAGAGGGCAAGGACAGTGAAAGCGCATTTACCATCGAAGCACTTGAGCACGACTTTGCCGAAAGCTTTACCGTAGATAAGAAAGCAAGCTGTACGGAAGCCGGTTCAAAGTCAAAGCACTGCTCACGCTGTGAAGAAACTACAGAAACAACTGAAATTCCTGCAAGAGGTCACAGCCTTAAGGACACTACAGTAGAAAAAGAAGCAACCTGTCTCGATACAGGTATAATGAATCAGAAGTGCGAAAACGGCGGAGACGATGAATACGAAGCCTGCACTCATACAGCAACCAGAGAAATTCCCGTTGACCCTGATGCTCATGCCGGTCAGGCAAATGTAATTAAAAATGCAAAGCCTGCTACCTGTAAGGAGGAAGGCTATACCGGTGATATTTACTGGTCATGCTGTGATACTCTGAAGGAAAACGGTATGTCTGTAGAAACTCTTCCTCATACTGAAAGCACCGGAGAGGAAAACCGTACAGAGCCCTCCTGCGGCACTGACGGCTCCTATGACAGCGTAACCTACTGCTCTGTCTGCGGTAAAGAGCTCGGCAGAGTAACGGTGGCTATTCCCGCTGACGGTAACCATAATTATGTAGAGGTAGAAGGCTCACGCGTTCCCGCTACCTGCAGTACTCCCGGTTATGTAATCAAAAGATGCGGCTGCGGTGCTGAAATTACCGAGGAGCTTCCTCTCGAAAGCACAGGCCATATCTGGACGGGCAGAGTAGTGGACGAAAAGCTTCCCACCTGTATCGAGGAGGGTATCCGCCGTCACTACTGTATATACGAATGCGGCTTCTATAAGAAGGAAATTCTGGCTAAAACAGAGCATACCTTCGATGAGATTACGGTAGTGGCTCCCACCTGTATGAATGAAGGCTATACCAGACACAGCTGCAGCACAGACGGCTGTACAGCCAGCTACGACACAGACATCACTGCTCCCGCAGGACACGATTATACAGCGGTAATAACTGCTCCTACCTGTGACGACCAGGGCTACACCACCTACACCTGCATTGTATGCACGGGTACACTGATTGCGGACTTTACCGATGCGAAGGGCCATACCGATGAAAACGGTGACGGCGCCTGTGACGAGTGTAAGGCGGACATCGTAGGCTCCTGCACTTGTCTGTGCCACACCACGAACTGGTTCCTTAAGATTATTTATAAGATTATCAGATTTATCTGGAAGCTTCTTAAAATCAGTCCCGTGTGTGCCTGCGGAACAGCACACTATTAATCCTTAACCTAATAAACAGCGGCCGTTCATTATGAGCGGTCGCCGCTTTTGTAATTTCCTACAAAAATCATAATAAAGACACAGTAAAGTTTATTATAAAAAAATTTTAAAAAACTTGAAAAATGCCACTGAAGTGCTATAATTATGAAATGAGGTGATATTATGGCTCATAATATTATAGGCGCGTTCATCTGCGCTCTGGCGGGTTTTTTTGTCGCTTACGGTAATTATCTTTTAAGCCGAAAAATCCTGGAAACCCATCCTGAAAAATTCGCTGTCGCCACGGTGGCAAGACAAATCCTGCAGGTGGGTTATCTTATAGCCGTTTATTTCGTCGGCTCGGGCCTTCCGGTCAGCCTTGCCTTTCTGCTCACGGGAGCGGTGGTCGGTATGACGGTGCCGATGCTTTTCTTTACGAAAAAGCTTGTGGCGTTCAATGAAGGTCTTGCCTCAAAGGAAAAAAGCGGAGAGGAGGATGAAAATGGGTGAAAAATCCGAGGTTATTATTAAGCTTTTCGGTATTCTCGATGTAACGGGTGAGGTCGTTACTATGTGGATAATTCTCGGTGTGCTCACGGTAGTTTCGCTTATAGTGAAGCTTAATCTTAAGGAGCGTCCGGGTAAGTTCCAGAATGTTATCGAAACCGGTGTGGAATATCTCGATAATTTCTTTACGGATATTCTCGGTAAAAAGAAGGCAAGAAAACACTTTACCTTCCTGGCTTCTCTTTTTATCTTCATTATTTTTTCGAACTATTCGGGTCTGATTCCCGGTGTGGGACTCACGGATTATGTAAAGGCTCCCACGGCATCGCTGTCCGTTACGGCAGGTCTCGGTGTGCTGACCTTTCTGTTTCTGCAGATTTCGGGGCTTCGCCATAATGTAAAGCATTATTTCAAACGCTTTGTTATGCCGATGTTCTTTATGCTTCCGCTTCTGGTGCTCGATGAATTTATCAAGCCTGCATCTCTGGCCCTCCGTCTTTACGGTAATATTTTCGGCGAGGAGATGGTAACGGAGGAGCTTTATCACATCTTTCCCATCGGTGCACCGGTGATTATGATGGCGCTTTCCCTTTTATTCTGTGCTTTACAGGCTATGGTTTTCACTATGCTTGTATCGATTTATCTGGAAGAAGTAACCGAAGACTAATTAAAAATACATTTAAAGGAGTAATTCAAAATGACAAATTCAGCTATTATCGCTATCGCAGCAGCAATCGCAATCGCAATCAGCACACTCGGCCCTGCTATCGGTCAGGGTATGACAGCCAAATCAGCTATGGAGAGCATCGCCCGTCAGCCCGACGCAGCAAAGGACATCCGCTCCACTCTCATTATTTCTCTCGCACTTATGGAGGCTCTTACCATTTACGGCCTGCTTATCGCATTTATGCTCGTTAATAAAATCTGAGGTAACGGATTATGAGTATACAGCCATCAGTTTTAGTGTGGACTGTAATATGCTTCGTTCTGCTGATGCTTATTCTTAAAAATCTGCTTTTCGCTCCCGTGCTTAAAATGCTCGACAGCCGCAGGGAAAAGGTAGAAGCGGCGGATAAAAAGCTTCGTGACATCGAAGCGATTACCGCCGAAAATGAGAGACGGCTCTGCCTGGAAAAAGAGCGCGCCGAGGCTGAAAGCATCGCACAGGCCAAAGAAAAGGTACAGCAGATACAGTCCCGCGGAAAAAAAGAAATCGAAAACGCCCGCAGAAAATGCCTTTCTGATGTGGAAGAATACAGACAGGGTATAACGGGTGAATATGATAAGATAGTTTATTCCGTGGCTCCGAAAATGGAAACCGCGGCGGCTATCTTCGCTAAAAACATTATCTCTAACAGGATATGATATTATGGAATTTAAGTATGTAATTATTAACTTTATCATTCTTCTTGCCGTTTTGATTTTAGTGGGCAGAAAAACCGTAAAAAAGCTTTTCGGCGGAAGATATGAAAGAATAAACAGTGAGCTTGACAGGGCGGAGGAAATCGAAAAAATGCCTATGCCCTTTTTAGAGGAGCCCTCTGCCGAGGCTTCTGCTGCAGACTGCAGTGAGGAGACCGAAAAGGCGGAAAGCCTCGTAGCGGAAAAAATCGCATCCATAGAGGCCTTCGGTGAAAGAGAAAAAAGCGAGATTCACCGCGGTATGATCGAGGATGCCCGTAAGGAGCTTTTTTCCGTGATGAAGGAGAATGTGGCAAATCTCTTTTCTTACGAAAAGTACAGGGAAGCCATCCGAGGCCTTGACAGACAGGTTATCGACGAAATCTTAAAAAGAATCAGTCTCACTCCCGGTGATATGGCTTATCTTAAGCATCACGATGTGCTTTATGTGACCCTCACCTCCGCTTATCCTCTCCCGAAGGATATAGTAGATGATGTGGACAGGGTGACCTCGCAGATGCTGGAGACCGTGGGTGGAAAAACCTCTCTGTGGGTGCTCGAGGACAGCTCGCTTATCGGCGGTCTGCGCCTTCGTATCGGTGACACGGTTTATGACGGTACCGTAGCAGAGGAGCTTTACCAGTTCGAAAAAAATCTCAACCACGAGCCTATTATGCACGACGACACCGTAGGCCATCTTATACAGGAATTTACCGAAAGAGCAGAAAGCTTTACACCGAGGATTCATCAGTATCAGCTCGGCAGAGTAATGACCGTTTCCGACGGTATATGCTGGATGGACGGTCTGGCCGACATTATGTACGGTGAGGTCGTAGAGTTCGAATGCGGTGAAAGAGGTATGGTTCTGGATATTCAGCAGAACCGTATCGGCTGTGTTATTTTCGGTGAGTTCGAGCATATCGAAAGCGGAAGCCGCGTAAGGCGAGTGGGCAGAATCGCCTCTGTTCCCGTAGGTGAGTGCCTTTTAGGCCGAGTAGTGGATGCTATGGGTAAGCCCATCGACGCCATGGGCTATCTTCCCTATAAGGAAACCCGTCACATAGAGTACAAGGCTCCGGGTATTCTCGACCGCGCTCCCGTTAATTCACCCCTTCACACGGGTATCAAGGCTATCGATGCCCTTGTTCCCATCGGTAAGGGTCAGCGTGAGCTCATTATCGGTGACAGACAGACCGGTAAAACCGCCATCGCCATCGATACCATCATTAATCAGAAGGGTAAGGATACTGTCTGCATTTATGTAACTATCGGACAGAAGGATACCCTCGTAGCAGAAATAAAGGAAAAATTAGAGGCACACGGTGCGATGGATTATACTACCATTATCGCCGTGCCTGCATCCTCCTCTGCTGCACTTCAGTACATCGCTCCCTTCTCGGGCTCTGCTATGGCTGAATACTTTATGTATGCGGGCAAGGATGTACTCATAGTTTACGATGACCTTTCGAAGCACGCTGTGGCCTACCGTGAGCTTTCTCTCCTGCTTCACAGACCCTCGGGCCGTGAGGCTTATCCCGGTGATATTTTCTACCTTCATTCGAGACTTCTCGAAAGAGCGGCTCACCTTTCCGATGAGCTCGGCGGCGGCTCCGTTACTGCACTGCCCATCATCGAAACTCTGGCGGGCGACATTTCCGCTTACATTCCCACTAATGTTATTTCTATCACCGACGGCCAGATTTTCCTGGATGCGGAGCTTTTCAATGAGGGTCAGCGTCCTGCCGTAAATGTGGGACTTTCCGTTTCCCGTGTAGGCGGTGCGGCACAGACTCCCGCGATGAAAAAGGTTTCATCCTCTCTGCGTACCCGTCTGGCACAGTACAGAGAGCTGGCCGAATTTATGCAGTTCGGCTCTGACATAGACGACGAAACGAAAAAGACTCTTGCCTCGGGCAGACTTCTTACCGAAGCACTCCGTCAGCCGAGATATGCACCCGTAGAGGATAATATGCAGGCTATCCTTATCTTTGCCGTCAGTGAAGGCTATGCTGACGGAATTTCTCCCGACGATATGGAGAAATTTGAAAAAGAGCTTTACCGTTTCTTCAGTGAGGAAAGGTCAGCTCTTGCTCTTAAGATAAAGAAAGCGGTAAAATTCGACGATGAACTGAAAAATGAGCTCCGGGAAGCACTCTGTGAGTTTAGGATGGTGTCATAATTATGGCTACAGTTCAGTCCTTAAAGAAAAAATTACAAACTATCCGCTCTACCACGAAGCTTACCCGTGCTATGAAAACAGCATCCACGGTAAAGTATTCGAAATTGAGCGGAATCTACGGTGAATACGAAAGGTATGCCGACGGACATCTGCGCCTTTACGAAAGCTATCGCAGTGAGTTCGATTCGGTTTTCCGTCCCTCTGACCCCGATGCGCCCTGCTGTTATGTGGTAATCACATCCAATAAGGGTATGTGCGGAGCCTTTAACACGGAGCTGCTGTCCTTTTTCAGCAGTATTTATGAGAGGGGCACCGTTATTTCCTGCGGTAAGAAGGCGGCGGAATATTTCGAAAAAAAGGGGATAGAGACAGAAAAGGGCTTCGTATTTGACGATATACCCTCCTATGAGCAGGTAAAGGAGCTTTTCTCTTACCTCTGTCTGCTTATGTCCGAGGGTAAAATCTCCTCGGTAAAGACAGTCTATCCCGAATACACCAATATGATAAAGCAGGCTCCCGTCTGCAGAGAGCTTTTCAGCTTCGACGGGGAAGGTGAAGCGGGGGAGACACCTCTCTTTATTCCCGACAGAGAGACGGTCATAAAAAACACGGCCGAAAAAATCTTTCTCTGCATTCTTTATAAGAGAGTGCTCGAAACAGCTCTCGGCGCCCAGGCGGCCACACTTACGGCTATGCGCTCGGCCTACGACACAGCCTGCGAATACAGCGCAAAGCTGGAAACAGAGATGAACAGAAAGCGACAGAGTCAGGTTACTGCCGATGTTCTCGAAATCTCGTCTGAATTTACTATGAAAGGGGATATGTGAAATGGCAAAGGACTCCATAGGTATGGTCCAGAGAATAACGGGTCCCGTCGTGGATATTCTCTTTGAGCCAAATGAAATTCCCGATATTTTTAATGCCGTAAAGGTTAAGGTAAACGAAGAAATTTACACTCTCGAGGTTTCCCAGCATCTGGGCGGCGGCGAGGTAAGATGTATTTCTATGAATCCCACTGACGGTATGTCCCGCGGTATGAAGGCCACGGATACGGGTGAGCCCATTAAAATTTCTGTCGGTGCGGAAACCCTCGGCAGAATGGTCAATGTAACGGGAACGCCCATCGACCGTAAGGAAAAAATCGAAACGCCGGAGAAATGGCCTATTCATCATCCTGCTCCTCCCTTTGCGGAAATCGTTTCCTCCACGGACATTCTCGAAACCGGCATAAAGGTTATCGACCTTATGACTCCCTACATAAAGGGCGGCAAGATAGGTCTTTTCGGAGGTGCCGGTGTAGGCAAGACAGTTCTCATTATGGAGCTTATCCGTAATGTAGCCTTCGAGCACGACGGTTATTCTGTTTTCGCAGGTGTCGGTGAACGCTCGAGAGAGGGTAACGACCTCTGGAATGAAATGAATCAGTCGGGAGTTATTGAAAAAACTGCTCTCGTTTTCGGACAGATGAATGAAACTGCGGGCGCGAGACTCCGAGTGCCTCTCGTCGGTCTTACTATGGCTGAATATTTCCGCGAAAAATCCCATAAGGATGTGCTTTTGTTTATCGATAACATTTTCCGCTTCACCCAGGCGGGCAGCGAGGTATCGGCTCTTTTGGGCAGAATGCCTTCAGCTGTAGGCTATCAGCCTACTCTTGCCTCGGAAATGGGTAAGCTTCAGGAGAGAATCGTTTCCACGGGTAACGGCTCCATAACCTCCGTACAGGCGGTTTATGTGCCTGCCGATGACCTTACGGACCCTGCTCCCGCCACCACCTTCTCCCATCTCGATGCCACTACCGTTCTGTCACGAAAGATAGTCGAGCTCGGTATTTATCCCGCCGTGGATCCTCTCGAGTCCTCCTCGAGAGCACTTACTCCCGATTTCGTAGGTGACAGACACTATAAAACCGCCAAGGAAACACAGAGAGTTCTCCAGAAATATGCCGAGCTTCAGGACATTATTGCCATTCTCGGTATGGATGAGCTTTCCGCCGAGGATAAAGAGCTCGTAAAGAGAGCACGCCGCGTTCAGCGCTTTATGAGTCAGCCCTTCCATGTGGCTGAAAGCTTCACCGGTCAGCAGGGTATTTATGTGCCCCTCGAAAAGACCGTGGACAGCGTGGAAAGAATACTTTCCGGTGAATGTGATAATATTCCCGAGCAGTATTTCCTTATGTCGGGCACCATAGACGATGTGTTCGCAAAGTATAAAAAGGAACACGGGTGAGAATGATGAGGTTTACACTTTACACTCCTCACCGTCAGTATCCCTCGCAGGAATGTGACAGCGTAAAGCTTCCCGTTGCCGACAGCGTAAGCGGTAAATTTTCGGGCTCCTACGGCATAAGAAAAGGTCACGCCAAGGCTGTGTTTTCTCTCGGTGCAGGAAAAATCACCGTCAGGATTAAGGAAAAGGAAATTTTTTTCGCTGAATGTGACGGCGGCTTCGCCACTGTAGAAAATGACGAGGTCAGAGTTATCGCAGACGGTGTAAAGGAATAAAAAATAAAGCCATTGTATAAGCTTGAGAGCCTATACAGTGGCTTTTTTTACATATTCTCCATCATTATCTTAAAGGCCAGCTCCTCTAATTGCTCGATGCTTTCGAGTGTGCCCACCTGCTGACGGTAGGCGGCGGCACCCTTGATGCCCTTGATGTACCAGGCGGCGTGCTTTCTTGCCTCACGGATACCTACTCTTTCGCCCTTGTATTCACAGATACGCTTTATATGTCTGACCATAACCCGCATCCTTTCGCTGACGGGAGGCTCGGGGAGGATGATTTCGTGCTCTAAATAGGCGGTAATCTGGCTGAACACCCAGGGTCTGCCGAGAGCACCTCTGCCCACCATAAGGTAGTCGCAGTTCGTTTCCTCTATCATCTGTGCCGCAGAGAGACCGTCGGTGATGTCACCGTTGGCGATGAGGGGAATGTCGATGCTTCTTTTCACCTCGGCTATCATTTTTCTGTCCACGGGGGGAGCGTACATCTGCTGTCTTGTTCTGCCGTGGAGAGTGACGGCGGACATACCGGCTCTCTGTGCTCTCTGTGCCATTTCGATGCAGTTTATGCTGTCTGCATCCCATCCGAGACGGATTTTTACCGTAACGGGGATGTCTACGGCCTCTTTGACCGCTCTCATTATTTCCTCGGCAAGGTCGGGATTTTTGAGCAGTGCACTTCCGCCTCCGTTGCCTGCGATTTTAGGAGCGGGACAGCCCATATTGATGTCGATTACCTCGGGGCCGTAGTCGAGACAGCTTATGGCACTTTGAGCCATAATTTCGGGGTCACTGCCGAAAATCTGTGCCGCGGCGGGACGCTCCTTTTCAGAGAGGGAGAGGAGCTTTTTGCTTTTTCTGTCGCACATGGTAAGACCCTTACTGCTGACCATTTCGCTGACCACATAGGTGGCACCGTATTCCACGCACAGCTCTCTGAAGGCCTTGTCAGCCACACCGGCCATCGGTGCCAGAGCGGCAGAGCGGGAGTTTATTTCTATGTTACCTAATTTCATTTATCATCTTCCTTTGTTAAGCTTTCTGTATCATACCATAAAAAAACAAAAAAAGCACTATCTTTTTTGAAAAATCCTTGACAAGACAGAAGGGGAATTATATAATCATATCTGAACAGATGTTCAAATGATAAAACGAAAAGGTGAATTGAATGGATAAGGAATATCTCATAATAGAAAAAGAGGACGCGGCGAGACTCACCGAGGGTCAGCCGGACGAGGATGTACTTTTCGATTTGGCGGAGCTTTTTAAAATATTCGGCGACTCAAACCGCATCAGAATACTTTACGCTCTTTCGGGTACGGAGCTTTGTGTCAGTGACATAGCGAAAATGCTCGGGCTTTCCGCCTCGGCTGTCAGCCATCAGCTTCGCATACTGAAATCCTCGAAGCTTGTCCGCTGTCGCAGAGAGGGGAAAATAATCTTTTATATGCTCGACGATGAGCATGTGAGAGATATTATAAATCTCGGACTCGAACACATAATCGAATGAGGTGCTTTATGAAAACCGATAAGAAAATTTTAGTCGCTTTTTTACTTAATCTCTTTTTCTCCGTCTTTGAATTTATCGGCGGTGCAGTTACGGGAAGTGTTGCCATCATTTCCGATGCACTTCACGATATGGGCGATGCGGCAGGCATAGGTCTCTCTTATTTCTTCGAAAGAAAAAGCCGTAAGGCTCCCGACGGAGTCTACACCTATGGCTATCTCCGTTATTCTGTTCTCGGAAGCCTGATAATAACGGCCATTCTTCTTTCGGGCTCCGTGCTCGTTATTTATAAGGCGGCAGTACGGCTGTTTAACCCCGAGCCTGTTAATTATGACGGAATGATTGTCTTCGCTCTTGTCGGCACAGCCGTGAATTTTTCTGCTGTGCTTTTCACCCGTGACGGTGACTCTCTTAACCGTAAGGCAGTAAATCTTCATATGCTTGAGGATGCTCTCGGCTGGATAGTGGTTTTAGTCGGCGCGATAATAATGAAATTTACGGATTTGGTCTTTATCGACCCGCTGATGTCTGTGGGTGTAGCTCTGTTTATTTTCGTTAATTCTGTCAAAAATCTCAAGGAGGTTCTTTCTGTTTTCCTCGAAAAGGCTCCCGACGGAGTCGGTGCGCAGGAGATAAGAGAGCATATACTTTCCGTAGAGGGCGTGACTGATGTTCACCATATTCATCTGTGGACTATAGACGGCTTTACTAACTGTGCTACTATGCATATAGTGACTGACGGAGATTTTTCTGCCGTGAAGCAGGCCGTTCGCAGAGAGCTTTCTCATCACGGAATCACTCATTCCGTTATCGAAACGGAAAGAACGGGTGAAGGGTGTGAGGAGGCCTGCTGTGAGGTGGGCTTTAACAGAGAGTCGGGACATCATCACCATCACCATCATCACCACCATCATCATTAATTCACCGTTGCGGCCCGATTTGTGAAGCTGTGTATTGTATATTGAGAAATGCGGATTAGCTTTGCATTTTCGGAAAAAGTGTGTTATACTTTACTTATTATTAATCAAGAGGTGTTTTTATGAGACTTCTCGTAATCGACGGTAACAGCATCGTAAACCGTGCCTTTTACGGTATAAAGCTTCTTACCACTAAAGACGGACAGTTTACAAACGGTATCTACGGCTTTATGAATATACTTATCAAGCTTCGCGAGGAATGCAAGCCTGACAGAGCGGCGGTAGCCTTTGACCTTAAGGCACCTACCTTCCGCCATAAAATGTACGGTGAGTACAAGGCAGGCAGAAAGGGTATGCCTGACGAGCTTCGCAGTCAGATGCCTATTCTGAAGGAGCTTCTTTCCGCTCTCGGCTACACCGTAGTCGAAAAGGAGGGCTACGAGGCGGATGACATCCTCGGCACTCTTTCCGCACAGTGCCGGGGTGATGATTTATGCTTCATCGCCACGGGTGACCGTGATTCTCTGCAGCTCGTTTCCGATAATACGAGGGTGCTTCTGGCCTCCACTAAAATGGGCAAGGCAATAACCACCGTTTACGATAAGGAAAAGCTGATGGAGGAGTACGGAGTAGAGCCGAAGGGTATGATAGAAATCAAAGCTCTTATGGGTGACTCCTCGGATAACATTCCCGGTGTGGCGGGAGTCGGTCAGAAAACAGCGGGCGACCTCATCCGTAATTACGGTAATATCGACTATATTTATGAGCACATCGATGAGCTCGACATCAAAAAAGGTGTTCACGATAAGCTTCTCGCAGGCAAGGATGCGGCTTATCTGAGCCGTGCCCTCGGTACCATCTGTCTCGAGGCCCCCGTCACTCTCGATATGGACAGCTATAAAATCGGTGAGGGAGATTTGCAGAAGGCTCTTTCACTTCTCGTTTCTCTCGAAATGTTCGGCATCATCGAAAAGCTCGGGCTTACCGGAGAGAAAATACAGGTGCTCCCCGAAAAGGAAAAAGAAAAAAGGTCCTACGGTGAGGAGCGTGACCTTCCGCTTCTTTTAGGAAGAATAAAGGATGAGGCATATTTCCTTACGGAGTTCGGTGCTGACGGTGAGCCCGAAAGACTTTACTTCTCCTTTGACGATGAGGCGAAATATGTCTGCAGGGACTGCTTCGATTTCGATTATTTTATCGGTGAATTTCTTTCCTCCGACAGCAGAAAGAGCACGAGTGACATTAAAGCTCTTTACAAATATGCTCTTAAAAAGGGAATAGAAATAAAAAATGCGGTAATGGACACGGCTCTGGCGGGCTACATTCTTAACCCCTCCGCCTCCTCCTATGACCCCGAAAGACTCTGTGAGGAGTATTCCTGTCTGTCAGATGCGGAATGTGCCGATGAAAATGAAAAGAAAAATGCGGTCGTGGCTGTCTCCTTTAAGAATCTGTGTGTAAAGCTTAACTACGAAATCGAAGAAAACGGACAGACGGAGCTTCTCCGTGACATCGAGCTTCCTCTTTCTCTCGTTTTGGCCGATATGGAAAGCACAGGCTTTCTCGTGGACAGACAGGGCATCGAGGCTTTCGGTGAAAAGCTCTCTCTTAAGGTCAGTGAGCTTACGGAAAAAATTTACGCAGAGGCGGGCTTTGAGTTCAATATCAATTCACCCAAGCAGCTCGGTGCGGCTCTTTTCGAAAAACTTGGACTTCCCTGTAAGAAAAAGACCAAAAGCGGTTATTCCACCAATGCGGATGTTCTCGAGGAGCTGGCAGGGGAGTATCCCATCGTAGCGGATGTTCTCGAGTACAGAACCCTTGCCAAGCTCAAATCCACCTACTGTGAGGGACTTTTAAAGGTTATCGATGCTGACGGCAGAATCCGCTCCACTCTTAATCAGACGGAAACGAGGACGGGCAGAATCTCCTCTACGGAGCCTAATCTGCAGAATATTCCCGTTCGCTCTGACCTCGGCAGAGAAATGAGACGCTTTTTTACCTCGGGCGAGGGCAGATGTCTGGTGGATGCCGACTATTCGCAGATCGAGCTTCGTGTTCTGGCACATCTTTCGAGTGACGGAACTATGATTGACGGCTTTAATAAGGGCGAGGATATTCACGCCATCACCGCCTCTCAGGTGTTCAATATGCCTCTGTTTATGGTTACACCTCTGATGCGAAGCCGCGCCAAGGCAGTAAATTTCGGCATCGTTTACGGTATCGGTGCCTTCTCTCTTGCCAAGGACATCGGTGTAACGAGAAAGGAAGCGGATAATTATATCAAGGGTTATCTGCACCATTACAGCGCCGTAAAGGATTATCTCGAAAGGGTAGTGGAAAAGGCGAGAGAGGACGGCTATGTCAGCACCGTTTTCCACCGCAGAAGGTATCTTCCCGAGCTTACCGCATCGAATAAAATGCTCCAGGCCTTCGGTGAGCGTGTGGCAAAGAATATGCCCGTGCAGGGAACTGCCGCCGACATAATTAAAATCGCTATGGTAAAGGTATACCGACGGCTTCTGAAGGAAAAGCTCGATGCGAAGCTGATTATGCAGGTTCACGACGAGCTTATCGTCGAATGTGCCGAGACTGACCGACAGGCTGTGGAAATTATCCTTAAGCAGGAGATGGAAAATGCCTGCACTATGAAGGTTAAGCTTCTGGCTGATGTTCATTCGGGTAAAACCTGGTACGATGCGAAGGGCTAAAGCTTAAAAAACAGAAAAAATTAATCACTCCGTGCTCTGAAAGTGGAGCATAGGGGTGATTTTTTTTGCTTTTTTACGGAAAATATACGGTTTTTTACTCCGAAATTATTTTCTTACACTTTTAAATATTAACAAAGTGTAAACTTGACTGAATTTAAAAACGGATAAGCATTTAAGCATCTCCGAAGCGGTCAGAATCTCCTGCGCCGGTTTTTCATAAAACGCTGAAAGCCTTTATTTATAAAGGTTTTTCGGATGATAATAATTTAAAAAAAGATTTAAAAATATTGAAAAATCCATTGACATTCGGAGATAATAAGATTATAATAAAAATACGAATTTGGGGGACAGTCCCATTTTACGATATATCAAATGGTAATTAGTGGTGAATATCTCCGAAATATTAAAGGAAAGGACGGTGCTTGAAATGATGTTTATAGGAACCTTTGAACATAACCTTGACGGAAAAAACAGAGTTATACTTCCCGTGAAATTCCGTAAGGGCCTCGGCGAAGAATTTATCTGTAAATTTCACGCCTCCAAGTACCCGTCCGTACAGCTTTATAACGCGGAGCAGTTCGAGCGCTCCCGCGAGGAGGCACTTATGAGAGCGAGAACTCCCATCGAAAAAAGAAACATTCTCGCTCAGTTCCATCTCGGTACCGACACAGCCAGCTGTGACAGTCAGGGCAGAGTAGTTCTGAATCAGATGGTAACCGAGGCGGCCGAAATCGAAAAGACCTGCATCTTTGTGGGCTTCGGTGAATATGTGGAGGTTATGAGCCCCGCCAATTACAAAAAATATCTTGCCTCTGTTACTGCGGCGAATGCTGCTGACGAGCAGGCACTCGAGGACGAGGCAGCCGTTTACCGCACTTATCAGTCCGAGGGTAAATTCCTCAATCTCGGCTTATAAGGAGGCGGCGTGATGGAATTTTCACATAAAAGCGTGCTTCTCGACGAAACACTTGAGGCTCTCGACATCAAACCGGACGGCATTTATGTGGACTGCACCTGCGGCGGAGCGGGACACAGCAGTGAAATACTGAAAAGGCTTTCCGAAAAGGGCAGACTCATCGCCATCGACCAGGACCCTGACGCCATCGAAACCATAAAGGAAAGAATCGGCGGTGACAGCCGTGTTACGGTGGTGCACGATAATTTCGCTAATTTAAAAAGCATACTTGACACTTTAGGAATAAATGAGGTTGACGGCATACTTGCCGACCTGGGAGTTTCGTCTCATCAGCTCGACACAGCGGAAAGAGGCTTCTCCTTTCATAATGAAGCTCCTCTCGATATGAGAATGTCACAGCAGGGGATGACAGCGGCAGACATCGTGGCTACCTATTCGCAAAAGGAGCTAACGAGAATTTTCAGAGATTACGGCGAAGAGAAATTCGCCCGCAGAATAGCGGATAACATCATCGCTCACAGAGAAAGAGAAGAAATCAGAACCACCACGGCTCTGGCAGAAATCATAAAGGAGGCCATTCCCGCCGCCACGAGAAGAACGGGCGGTCATCCGGCACGGAGAGTTTTTCAGGCTCTGCGCCTGGAGGTAAACGGTGAGCTGGAAAAAATCAGCGACACGGTAGGCGATATGTTTTCCTCACTTAAGGTGGGAGGAAGAGTAGCGATAATAACCTTCCATTCCCTCGAGGACAGAATAGTGAAAAAAGCCTTTGCTTCCTTCTGTAAGGGCTGTGAATGTCCTCCGAGCTGTCCCGTATGCGTTTGCGGGAAAACAGCGGAAGGAGCCTTACCCTTTAAAAAGGTCCTTCCTTCAGAAAGAGAAATCGAAGAAAACCAGCGCTCCAGGAGTGCTACATTGAGATGTGTGGAAAGAATAAGAGAGAAAGAATAATAATCTATAATTTGGGGTGAATAAAATGGCAGCTGAATATGCTTATAAGTACGACTACGGCTACAGTAATGCCGCACCGGTACAGACACCGGAAAGAGAAGAAAGAAAGCATTCCGAACAGAAAAGAAACATAAATAAGGTACAGCAGAGCGAAAAGGCGCAGAGCAGAAAGGCTAATCTTCAGCTTATGAAGGCGGCGGCCTTCCTTTGCGTGGTTTTGGCTATGTTTGCTGTGGCCTGTAACAGCTTCATCGAAAAGGACAAGGCTAAAAGCAAGCTCGAGTCGGCCAATGAGCAGCTCGTTATCTGTCAGGCAGAGAACAAAGAGCTTAACGCGAAGCTTACCGCTCTTAAAAGCGTGGAAAACATCGACAAGTTTGCCGTGGAAAAGTTAGGCCTGGTAAAGGTAACACCCGAAAATGAAATCTATCTCGGCTCCGACAAGGGTAACAGAGTGGTTTTATCCCGTGAGTCAAACTGATGCAAATAAAAGCCGTAAAAGCTGAATATTAATTAAAAAGGGGACTGTAAAAGTAAGATTTACTATGCAGCCCCTGTTTCGAATTATATAAAGGAGTGAAGACGAGTGTACATAAAGGTGTTCAAGGACAGAGTAAAGAGAAAAACAGACCTGCTTTTTGTCCGCAGGGTTAAAAGCCTGGTGGCTCTGTTTATGGTATTTTTCTTCTGTGTAAATCTCGGTGCCGTAGGCTATATTATGGTCGTTCACGGTGAGGAATACCGTGAGGCGGCGGCACGGAATCAGCTCTACGATGAAACCATCGACGCAGTCAGAGGTACCATCTATGACCGTAATATGACACCTCTTGTGACGAGCACCTCGGCGTGGATTCTCTGCGCTAATCCCGACGAAATCAGAAAAGCCTTCAATAAATACGACGAAAAATATCTCGAGGAGTTTTACACCTACCTTTCGAAGGGTATAGCCAAGGCTGTTTCGTCTAAATCTAAAGAGGTGAAGAAGCTCATCACCCGTGAGAACAGCAAGTATGTCCGCGTAAAAAAGGAGGTTACTCCTACCCAAAAAATCGCTCTGCAGACCTTTCTTGAGACTAAATATGAATTTCAGGTGCCCGTGGAAAGCACCAGCTGGGGCAGAACCGTGACAGAGCTTAAGGCCAAAGAGATAAAACCGGCTAAATTTTTCTCCTATGAAAACGACAGTAAAAGAGTATATACCCAGAAAAACTTTGCCTCCACCCTTATCGGCGTAGTAAATGCCGACGGTAACGGTGAAACGGGTATAGAAAAGTATTATAACGATGTTCTGAGCGGTGAAAGCGGCAGAATCGTAACCGCCAAGGACTCCAGAGGAAATGTTTTAGAGTCGAGCTATGAGACCGTATTCGATGCCACCGACGGTAACGGTGTGGTGCTGACCATCGACGAAAACATCCAGTCCTATCTCGAAAACGCTCTCGACCAGGCGCTCGAAAGCATAAAGCCCGACGGTGTTTACGGTATAGTTATGGATGTGGATACGGGTGCCGTGCTGGCTATGAGTGACAAGCCCGACTTCGACCTTACGAATCCCGGCAAGCTAATCAAATCGGCAGATAAATCCCGTCTGAAGGAGCTCGAGGAGGGCAGTGAGGAATATAATGCCGAGTACAGCCGACTCCTTTATGACCAGTGGAGCAGCTTCTGCGTTACCGACACCTATGAGCCCGGCTCTACCTTTAAAATCTTTACTGCGGCGGCGGCTCTCGAGGAGGGCGTGGTTTCGCTGAATACCACCTACACCTGCCGAAGCTATAATAAAATCGCCGACATTACTTACCGCTGTGCGCAGAACAAGGCTCACGGCACCCAGACTCTTACCCAGATGCTTATGAATTCCTGTAACTGCGGCTTCATCCATGTGGGTCAGACTCTCGGTAAGGATAATTACTACAAATACTTTGAGGCCTTCGGCTTTACCGAAAGAACAGGAATCGACACGGGTAACGAGGCTTACCCCTATGTTCATAAGCAGGAGACTATGTCAAAGGTTGACCTTGCCAGTACCTCCTTCGGTCAGTCCGTCAGAATCAGCCCCTTACAGCTTATAACCGCCACCTGTGCCATTGCAAACGGCGGAAAGCTGATGAAGCCCTATCTCGTAGACAAGATAGTGGACAGCGAGGGCAATGTGATTTCAGAGACGGAGCCTACTGTCAGAAGAACCGTTATCTCCGAATCGACCTCCGCCAAGGTGCGATCGATGATGGAGGCCGTAGTAGAAAGCGGTACGGGTAAAAACGCTTACATCGCAGGCTACCGCGTAGCGGGCAAGACAGCTACGGCAGAAAAGCTCGACGACGGCAGCGATGAGGACATCTACATCGCCTCCTTCGTATGCTACGCTCCCGCTGACGATCCGGAAATAGCCATTCTCGTCGGTGTGGATAACGCTCCCGGTGCTTACCGCGGCGGCGGTGTTTTGGCCGCCCCCATCGCAAAGGAGGTTATGGAGGCCACTCTCGATTATCTGAATGTAGAGCCCCAGTACACTGCTGCAGAGCTCGCTTCCGTGAGCAGAGTAACTCCGACCCTCGTCGGAAAAACAGCGAGTGCGGCGAAGGTGGCCGCGGCTTCAGAGGGCTTCACTGCGAAGGTCATCGGTAAGGGTGACACCGTCGTTTCACAGGTTCCCGCATCGGGTCAGAGCATACCTAAAAACGGCGTAATAATTCTATACACAGAAAAGGATACAGAATCAAAGGAAGTAAAAGTTCCCGATTTCAAAGGGCTCACGGCCTCACAGGTAAACACACTTGCCACGGAAAACGGTCTGAATGTTATCTTCTCCGGTCCCGCAGAGACAGCGGGTGCTCTCTCTTATAATCAGGACATCGCGAAGGACACCACCGTAGACGCAGGCTCGAACATTACGGTATACTTCCGACAGGAAAACATAGCCGTCGACTGATACCGTGCACTAAACGGAGGAACACTATGCTTATTTCCACTTTGCTTTTTCAGACAGGTATTGAGTATAAAAATGAGGACAGGGATATAAAATATATTACCGACGATTCGCGTAAGGTAAGAGAGGACACTCTCTTCGTGTGTCACGAAAAAGGGGAGAGCTATGTCCGCCAGGCTCTGGAAAAAGGAGCCGTGGCGGTGGTAGCTGAAAAAAAGGTATGTGAAAATACGGTTATCGTAGAGGACACGAGAAAGGCCTATTCACTTTTATGTGCCGCATTTTTCGGCTTCAGCCATAAAAAGCTGCGCCTCATCGGTGTGACGGGTACTAACGGAAAAACCACCGTCACCACTATGCTTTATAACATCCTCACTATGGCGGGGCATAAGTGCGCTCTTTTCGGTACCGTCTGCAATAAGCTCTGCGGAGAAAGCAGTGATTCCCTGCTTACCACTCCCGACAGCTTTTATATGCATAAAAAATTCAGCGATATGACCGAATGTAACACGGAATACTGCATTATCGAGGCATCCTCACAGGGCTTGTGTCAGCAAAGACTGTACGGTCTTGATTTCGAGGCGGGAGTTTTCCTTAACCTCACCGAGGACCATCTGGATTATCACGGCACTATGGAAAGCTATATGAATGCGAAAAAGCTTCTCCTTTCCTCGAGCCGCCTTTCGGTAATCAATGCTGACGATAAATTCGCCGAAGAATTTAAAAAAGCGGCGGCGGGAGAGGTTAAAACCTTTTCTCTTAAGAGCGACGAGGCGGACTTTACCGCCAAATGCATAAAATTCAGCGAGGGAACCACAGATTATGCCATCGTTTCCGACGGACTCATTCACCGCATAAAGCTGAAAATCCCGGGCGCCTATAATGTCTCAAATTCTATGGCGGCGATTATAACCGCACTCAATCTCGGAGTCAGCCTGGATGCCTGTGCGGCGGCACTGCGGAATTTCTACGGAGTAAAGGGCAGATTTGAGATAGTTCCCACGGACAGGGATTTTAAGGTTATCATCGACTATGCCCACACTCCCGACAGCCTCAAGCAGGTGCTTCTCACCCTCGGCGGCTTTCCGAAAAACAGGATTATCACCGTTTTCGGCTGCGGCGGAGACCGAGATAAGGATAAAAGGGGAGAGATGGGCAGAATAGCCGCCGATTATTCGGATATGGTTATCGTCACCAGCGACAACCCCCGAAACGAGGATCCGCTCGACATTATCCGTGACATAGTAGGTGCCGTAAAGGGCACGAAAACTCCTATGTTCATTCATCAGGACAGAAGAAGGGCTATTGAATTTGCCTTGAAAAATGCGGGAAAGAATGATATAATTCTTTTAGCGGGCAAGGGTCACGAAACCAGTCAGAGCGTCGGTGGGGAGGAAATCCCTATGGACGAAAGAAAAATAATCAAGGAATTATTAGGGTGAACCGCCCTTAAAGATATTTGAAAGGAATGTTTTAAATGAACAGCACTTTAGCACTTATTGCTTCACTCGTTATCTCCTTCGGAGTTACTGCACTTTTGGGTTATGTGATTATTCCCATTCTCCATAACCTTAAATTCGGTCAGAGTATTCTTACGGACATCGGCCCCAAATGGCACGCAAACAAGCAGGGCACACCTACTATGGGCGGTATTATGTTCATTATCGGAACTGTCTTTGCCACGGTCGTGACTTATCTTATCTGTAAGCTTACGGGGCTTCAGATTTTTGCCGAGCTTGACATAACACGCTATCAGCAGTACACGAAAATTTTCGCAGGTATACTTATGGCTCTCTGCTTCGCTCTCGTGGGCTTTGCCGATGATTATATCAAGGTAGTAAAAAAGAGAAATCTCGGTCTTACCGAGATTCAGAAAACCATTCCCCAGGTGCTCATCATCGCCGCTTATCTTGCCTCTCTCATCATCAGCGAGAACACATCTATGTTCATTCCCTTCTACGGCAAAATAAGCTTCGAGTCCGTGGGCGGAATAATCTTCTTCTGTATTTTCAGCGTATGCGTGATTTACGGTGCCATAAATGCCGTTAACTTTACTGACGGTATCGACGGACTCTGCGGTACGGTAACCATACCCGTAGGTGTGGCCTTCGCCGTTATCGCTCTTATGATGAAAACCACCTCCGTGGGTATTCTGGGTGCTGCTCTCGCAGGCGGCTGTGCAGGCTATGTGGTGTGGAACCGGTATCCCGCGAAGGTCTTTATGGGAGACACGGGCTCTATGTTCCTCGGCGGTCTCGTGGTGGCTCTGGCTTATGCGGTGGACTGTCCGATTATTCTTCTTCCCGTGGGTATCGTTTATGTTATCGAGGCGCTGTCCGATGTAATTCAGATAGGCTCCATAAAAATCCGTAAAAAGAAGGTATTCAAACTGGCTCCCATCCACCACCATTTCGAAATGTGCGGATGGAACGAAAATAAAATCGTGGCTGTATTCAGCTCTGTAAGCCTCATTGGCTGTATCGTCGGTGTAGCGGTTATGTACTTTACCGTTTGATTTATTTAATGAAAGATTCGAGGTAGGAGGGTAAAATATGAAAGAAAAAAAGAAAAAAACTAAAAAGCTTAAGCTTACGGCTCCTGCCGAAATGATTTCAGATCTTAAAACGAGGGTAAGAACGAATATTTTTCATCAGGGAAGCTTCGATGTGGTTTTTGCCTGTATTGTGCTTCTGCTTTTTACCGTAGGCATCATCGCTATGTATTCGGCATCCTATGCCTATGCCACCTATAATAAGGGAAACGCTAACGAGTTTTTCTTTTCACAGCTGGAAAATGCCGTAATCGGCTTCATCTTTATGGCTCTTTTCAGCAAGATTGACTACAGGATTTTCAACGGACGCTTTGCTCCCTTTGCCTATGTGATGACAGTGGCGGTTCTCATTTATACGCTGATTTATAATCTCGGCAGTGAGGCCGACACCAGCCGCTGGATTTACATCGGCGGTATGCAGATTCAGCCATCGGAGTTTGCTAAATTTACTCTCATTATTGTAATGGCATATATGATATGTGTTATGAAAAACGCTTTGAGAGCGCCGAAAAATAAGCTCGGTAAATTCACTCCCGACAGGGACACTCTTTCTACCTTTGAAAGAAAGATTTTCTCCTTTGCGAAAACTCCCTTCTCGGCCTGTGTGCTTCTGGCTGTAGTTGCCGTGTCCTATTTCGGACTGGTGCTTTTGGAAAAGCATTACTCCGCCGCCATTCTGCTTATGCTTATGGCTATCGCTATGACCTGGTTGAGCGGAACTAAAAAGATTTACTTCGCCGCTGTTTTCGGTGCCATCGGTGCTGTGGTGGCTCTGGTCATAATCAAGCCCGATATTCTCGACGGCTTCGGCTTTGCGGCCAGCCGAATTATGTGCTGGCTCGATAAGGATAATCCAGCTTATATCGAAAACAGAAGACAGACGGTAAACGGACTTTATGCCATCGGCTCCGGCGGTCTTTTCGGTGTGGGACTCGGTAATTCCAAACAAAAGCAACTTTACATTCCCGAACCGCAGAATGACTTCGTATTTCCTGTTTTCTGCGAGGAGTTCGGCTTCATCGGCGCGGCCTTCGTCATTATTCTTTTCGCCGCACTCATCTGCAGAGGCTTTATGATTGCCGCTAAATGTAAGGACCTTTTCGGCTCTTTGGTAGTAATGGGCATTATGATTCAGGTAGCCTTACAGGTTATAATAAACATTTCCGTTGTTACGGACCTTATCCCGAACACGGGTATGGCTCTTCCCTTCTTCAGCTACGGAGGTACGGCTCTGCTCGTACTGCTGATTGAGATGGGAATAGTGCTGTCCGTATCGCGTAATTCTAAAGTTGAAAAGGAATGATTTGAATGAAAATTTTATTTGCCGCAGGCGGAACGGGCGGACACATTAATCCCGCTTTAGCCGTAGCAGGTGAAATCAGAGAAAGATACCCCGATGCCGAAATCCTCTTTGTCGGTGCGAAGGGTAAAATGGAGACGAAGCTGGTGCCGGATGCCGGCTTCGAGCTTAAAACCATCCGTATCGCGGGCTTTCAGAGAAAAATCTCTGTAGAAAACATCATCAGAAACATCCTCGCTCTGTTTTATCTTCTTACCTCGTCTTATGCGGTTAAAAAGATAATCAAGGGCTTTTCACCGGATGTGGTGGTAGGCTTCGGCGGTTATGTCAGCGGTCCCGTTCTGCGTATGGCGGCTAAAATGGGTATCCCCACAGCCATCCACGAGCAGAATGCCTTCCCCGGTGTGACGAATAAAACTCTGGCCAAAACGGCAGACAGGGTAATGCTCACGGCGAAGGATGCGGAAAAATATCTCCGCTGTAAGAATCCTCCCGTGGTTACAGGCCTTCCCGTAAGAGGGGAAATGCTGAAGGCTGACAGAGATTTCTCCAGGTCGGAAATGGGCATCAGGGATGATGAAATTCTCGTTCTGTCCATGGGCGGAAGCCTCGGTGCCGCTACCATAAATAACGCTATGACGAAAATCATCGTCGCACATCATAAGGATGAAAAGCTCCGTTTTCTTCACGCTATGGGTCAGTACGGTCTTTGGGTGCCCGAAAGGCTGAAGGAAATGGGTATGGATACACAGACGGCCCCGAATGTGGAAATCCGTGAATACATAAGCGATATGGACAGATGTATGTCAGCGGCCGATGTGGTAATCTGCCGTGCGGGTGCATCCTCACTTTCGGAGCTTCAGGCTCTGGGCAAGGCTTCTATTCTCATTCCGTCTCCCAATGTTTCGGAAAATCATCAGTACCATAATGCTATGGCTCTGGTTAACAGAGGAGCCGCTTATGTCATCGAGGAAAAGGAGCTTACCGACGAAAAAATGGATGAGCTTTTCTGCTCTCTCGTAAACGATAAGGCTAAAAGAACAGAGATGGAGCAGAACGCGAGGGCTATGGCCGTATTTGACGCTAAAGAGCAGATAGCTGATATCGTGGTTTCGCTGATAAAAAAATAAGTTTATACTGAAAAATTCACCGTTTTCATCACTTTTGCATACAATGGGGTGAAAGGTGTGATTTTATGGACAGCTTAATCGTTAATTCAGGCAGACCGCTTAAGGGTGAGACGGCAGTGCAGGGCTCGAAAAACAGCTCTCTGCCCATTCTGGCGGCTACTGTTCTGGTGGGCGGTGTCTGTCAGATACATAACTGTCCCGACCTTACGGACACACAGGCGGCGGTGAACATACTTCGTCATCTCGGCTGTAAAGTAAAAACAGGAAATAATACCGTTACGGTTGATTCTTCTGCCGTGTCGTGCTATAATATTCCCGATTCACTGATGCGTGAAATGCGTTCATCCATCGTATTTTTAGGCTCTGTCCTCGGCAGAACGGGCAGGGCGGAGCTTTCTGCACCGGGCGGCTGTGAAATCGGTCTGCGGCCTATTGACCTCCACCTTAATGCTCTGAAAATTATGGGCTATGTCATAGAGGAGGATTACGGCTGTATCCGCTGTGAAAAGGCGAAGGAAAACCGCTCCTCTGTTATCAGCCTTTCCTTTCCGAGCGTAGGTGCCACGGAAAATATTATTCTTGCCGCGGCACTGTCGAAGGGCAGAACGGTAATCCATAACGCGGCGCGTGAGCCCGAGATTTACGATCTGGTGGCTTTCCTTAATGAATGCGGCTGTAAAATCAGCTTCCGTATGCAGGGGACTGTGGTCATAGAGGGCGTTAGCAAGCTTCACGGATGCCGCTATTCGGTGATGGCTGACCGCATCGTGGCTCTCACTTATATGACGGGAGCGGCGATAACCGGCGGCGACATCACTCTGCACGGAGTAAACACTAATCATTTCCGTACGGTGCTTCCCGTATTCGAGGGAGCGGGATGCTTCGTGGAGGACAGAAAAAACCTTTTAAGAATACGGGCAGATAAGTGCCTTCGCGCTGTCCGTGATATAAGAACTATGCCTTATCCCGGCTTTCCCACCGATGCACAGGCGCCTGTTATGGCTATGCTTACGGTGGCACAGGGAACGAGCGTAATAGTGGAAAATATTTTCGAAAGCCGATTCAAGCACGTCAGTGAGCTGGTGCGAATGGGCGCAAAGATTAAAATTGAAGGAAAAATAGCCCTTATCGACGGTGTAAAGGAGCTTTACGGTACGACGGTAACGGCATCGGATCTGAGAGGCGGAGCCGCACTTGTGGTGGCGGGTCTTGCCGCTAAAGGCAGTACCGTAGTGGAAAACATCGGTCACATCGACAGAGGCTACGAAAAAATAGAGGAAAGTCTGAAGGCGTTAGGCGCAGACATAAAGCGAGTAAATCAGTAACTATTTTTTCGGCAGCCGTATCAGCGGTTGCCTTTTTTTGATTTTTTTGAAAGGAGTGTATTTTATGGCGGACAGAAATAATCCCTTCGGCGGATACGGCGAAAAAAATGTCGGCAGAACAGTGCAGAATGTAACCTCTTCTATGTGGGAGCCTATCAGTGCGGGACCGTCGGTTCAGAAAGATACTCCTGTCAGAAAAAGCACGGAGCAGACGAAGAAAAGCTCCGCGAAAGCCCCGAAGGATGTGCCGTCACAGAAAAAGCCGAGAGCGAAAAAGCCCTCTGCAGATGTGACAAGAGACAGAATTTCCGACGGAGGCAAAAAGGCACAGGGGACTGCACCGAAAAAGAAAAGTCCTCCTCCCGAAAAAAAGAAAAAGCCTGCCCCTAAAGCTAAAAGACCCGTGGGCGGTAAGGAGAGGGAGCCGAAGGGCAGAGATACGAGAAACCTTGACCGCAGACAGGAGCAGGCGAGGATTAATAAAGAGCAGAAAAGAGCCCGTGACCGTGCCCGCTCCAGGGAAAAGGCCGAAAGACAGAGTCAGAGAGGCGTTTCCTACGACGAAATGAGAAATAAGAGGAGCCGTACCGCACGGCTCAAGGCGAAGGCTATTGCCGCCGTTACGGTGGTGGCGGTGCTTCTGACGGTGGCTCTGTGCGTGGGCGTTTATGCCTATCAGCAGGGTGCCCCCGTAGCTGTTATAGATATTGTAGGCGAAAGTCCCTATAAGAATAAAAAAATTACCGAAACGGCAAATCTTTATGTGGGAATAAATATGTTAAGTGTAAGAGAACGGAAGGTAAACGCCGCTCTTACCAAAGAGCTTCCCTACATAAAGGATGTACAGGTGGATTATCAGTTTCCGGACACTCTCGTGCTGAATGTCACCTCCACCGAGGAGAAGCTTCTCATCTCCGGCGAATCGGGCTACATCTGTCTGGACAGAGACGGAAAGGTGCTTTCTCTTAAGAAGAAAAAGCTTACCGACGGACGCTATCTTGTCGAGGGCTTCGAGAAGCAGGGTGCCGTGACGGGTGAGGATTTCATCCCCACGGAGAATAATAAGGCGAAATACGAAAAGGTCAGAGAGATCGTGGCTGTGCTGGAGGCCTCGGGCAAATTCCCGAAGGGCACGGTGAATGTCACAGACCTGAAGGATGTCTCGGTGGTTTATGATTCGAGAATTAACATTTATCTCGGTGACTGCGCAAGACTGGAGGCACAGCTCGAGGATGCCATCAATGTCATCGAAAAGGATGAGGACATCATAAACGGCCAGACAGGCTACATCGAAACCCGTTATGAGGGACAGACCACCTTTAAGCCGGGAAGTATGAAAAAGTAAAGGGCAAATTTTCATATTAAAAAATATGCGCTTTGTTATTGTAATTTTTGAAATACTGTGTTATAATAACTCGGATAATAGGTTTCTGTGACCGTTTACGGTCGCATACAGATTTAAAATTACCGTATTAAAATATATTTTAGGAGGAAGTAAAATGGGCTTCGTAATGGATAACGAAAACATCGCTTATAACCAGATTAAAGTAGTCGGTGTCGGCGGTGGCGGCGGTAATGCCGTTAACGGAATGGTTGAGTCAGGTATCGTGGGTGTAGAGTTCCTCTCCATTAATACCGACAGACAGATTCTCGAAAACTCAAAAGCAACTCACAAAATTCAGATCGGTGAAAAGGTTACAGGCTGTATGGGTGCCGGCGGTGATCCCGCAGTAGGCAGAAAGGCAGCCGAGGAAAGCCGCGATGTTATCGCCGATGCTTTACGCTCTACGGATATGGTATTCATCACCGCAGGTATGGGCGGCGGTACAGGTACAGGTGCGGCTCCCGTCGTAGCTGAAATCGCCCGTGAGCTCGGTGCTCTCACCGTAGGTATCGTAACCAAGCCCTTCAAATTCGAGGGCAGAAAGAGAATGCAGCAGGCAGAGGACGGCATCAGAGAGCTCGAAAAGCACGTAGACAGCCTTATCGTTATTCCTAACGAAAGACTTAAGCTTCTCGGTGACAAATCCCTTTCAATGAAGGACGCCTTCGGCAAAGCAAACAATGTTTTATGGCAGGGCGTAAAGAGTATTTCAGACACCATCAAGGTTCCCGGTTACATCAACCTCGACTTTGCTGACATTAAGAGCGTAATGAAGGACGCAGGTCTCGCTCATATGGGTATCGGTTCCGGTAAGGGCGCTGACTGCGCTGCCGAGGCCACCAAGCAGGCTATCACCAGTCCTCTCCTCGAAACCGCCATCGACGGTGCAAGCGGTGTTATCATTAATGTTACCTGTTCCTCCGATATGTCTCTCGATATGATCGAGCAGGCAGGTACACTCATTTCCGAGGCTACACATCCCGATGCAAACATCATCTTCGGTTCCGTATTCGACGAGGAAATGGGCGACGAAATGCGCATTACCGTTATCGCTACAGGCTTCGGCCTTGATAAGAAGGAGGAGGCTCCCCAGACTGCCGCTGACACACAGAATGCACAGCCCGCACAGCAGGGTGCTGCTCCCGAGTTTATCAGCCAGTCCACGAAGAGCTCCGCAGGCTCCATCTTTACCGTAGGTGCAGATGCCGTTGACTTTGCCTCCACCCGCTTCGGACAGGGCTTCGCCTCTATCTTTGAGCAGGGTGCAAAGCCCGGAGCAGAGGAAAAGGCTCCCGTTTTTGAGGCTCCTGTACAGGACATCTCCTCAAATGAGCCCGCAGCTCCCGCACAGACCTTCGATGTAATCGAAACTCCTCCCAAAAAGACAGGCTCCATCTTCGACGAGCCCGACGAGGACGAAAGCGATGTTCTTCCCGTATTCAAGGGCAGAAACATTTTCGGAAATAACTAAACGCCGACGCATCATAAGGCTGTGTTTATAAGCAGCTTCATAAAGACCGTTAAACCCATCAATATGCATCAGCATAATTGATGGGTTAGCTTTTTATGACAAAGGAATAAATAATTGTTAAAATTATCAAAATACACTTGACCTTTATGGCGTTTTCTGCTAATCTTATAATACCTGTAATAGGTTTATATACAGATTACCTTCAGGAGGATTACATAAAAATGGACTTAAAAAAGAATAAAATCAACATCATTATCATTGTGGCTATGGTCATAGTGTGCGGCGGCTCCTTCCTCGGTGTCAGAGCTATGAGCAATAAAATCGAGCCGGGCACTACCGTTCCTTCGGTTTATGAGGCAGCGACCGCAGAGCCTTCCACTACGGCTCCTACTACCACTACGGCACCCTCGACGACGGCTCCCACTACTGTGGCGCCTACCTCCGAGGCTGACCTTTCCTCTACTCTTAAAATCGAAAGCATCATAACCACCTTCCCCGTATCTTCGTCCGGTACCACTACGACGAAGGCTCCTACTACGGCTCCTACCACTACCACGGAGCCTACCACTACCGAGCCAACCACCGAAAGAACCACAGCTCCTACCACTGCTGCTCCCACTACCACTAAAAAGAACAGCAATAACGGCGGCGGTGTTTTCCAGGAGGGACTTGCGGGTTATCAGTATAATACTAACGGTAATTTCTATTACACCAGCAGTGATCCGTGGCAGAGAGCACTCGGCTACACCGAGGCCTTCGATGTAGCGGCCGGTCTGGTTACCATTTATATGGACACTATGCGCTGTAAGTTTGACTATAAGGATCAGAACTGGATGATTCAGTTCTGGAAGGGTCAGTACGGTCTCGTCTTCGTAGGACACGAAATCGGTGTCTATACCAAACCGAAGACCAGAACTGCCGAGTATTACGATGCCGCAAGCAACGAGGACGCTCTTTATATGGAGCTTACGGGCTACCGAGACGGTGAAGAGATTTATCACAGAGATTACGGTAAATACTGGTGGTGTACAGGCTTTGTGCCCGGCACACTCGATAATCTTATGGACCGCTCCGAGCTTTCGCTTAAATGCCGTATCACTATGAAGGACTACGATATGCTTCTCGGCTTCTGCGATGCCCTTAAGTCAAACGGTATGGTTCTTGGTGAAGATTACGCAACAGACGGCCTCGATGTCCTCGTAACTTGGTAATATAATATAAAGTTCATTCTTCTGTAAGAAAATTTGATTTTTGTATTGATTTTTGATACCATATATTGTATAATACTATAGATGATTTGTATATTGCGGCAGTGCCGTTGATATAAATCTATAGAAAGGATGATTTAAGATGAAAAAGATTTTAGGTATTCTCGTAGTAGCTATGCTTTGCGTATGCATGCTCGTTCCCACAGCTTCTGCAGCACTCTCCGACATCGAACTCGATGAAATCGCAGGCGGTGTAGGCTTAGAGGATTTAGAAGAGATGGAAGCAGCTCTTGATAAGTACTTATCAGGTGACACAGCCGCTGATGCTGACAGCACTGCAGCTCCTTCTGCTACCACTACCACAGGAACACTCGACCTCAGCTGGCTCACAAGCCTTATCCCCACCGACACATCTGCTATCACTGATATGCTCAGCGGTTTTGATGCATCAAACCTCGAAGACCTTCTCGCTGTCGTTTCAGAGTCAATGTCAGGCGCAGGTATTGACCTTGCAAACTTCGACCTCAGCGCTCTCGGTAACTTCGACATCACAAGCGTACTCAGCAGCACAGCAGTTCTTTCCGGCGGCGATACACAGGATATGGCAGCTACTGTAACTAACCTTACAGCAGGTCTTGCCGAAACCCTTAAGAGCGGTCTTACTGCACTCGGTCTTGACACTGCTACTATCGAAGGCATTCTTGATAACGACATCGTTAACTTCTTTGCTAATATGTACATCGGCTTCATCGGCGAGGTAGAAGAAGAAACCACAGCTGAAGAAACCACCAAAGAAACCACTACAAAGAAGCCCGCAGTTGTTACCACAGAAACTCCCAAAACCGGTGACACATCCGCAGTTGTAGTTGCTATTGCTACTCTTGCAGTTGCTTCAGCCGCAGCAGCAGTTTGCCTTAAGAAAAAGGAAGACTGATTTTATTCTAACTTTTTTATAAAAAAGCTATAATTAAACACTCCTCTTAACGGGGAGTGTTTTTTTGTGCGTAAAAATACCCGGGTGATGCCCCCGGGTAGCTGTTCAGTTTACCACATTTCTCGGCTTACCCTCTAAAAAGGCCTTTACATTTCCTTCGAAAATGTTCATCAGCCTTGTTCTTGCCTCGAGACTTGCCCAGGCGATATGCGGGGTGATGATGCACTTGTCACATTTCAGCAGAGGATTATTTTCGTCGGCGGGCTCCTGCGAGAGTACATCGAGGCCTGCTCCTGCGATGACACCTGTGTTGAGCGCCTCGGCAAGATCCTCCTCGACGATTACGGGGCCTCTTGAGGTGTTGATAAGAAAGGCGGAGCTTTTCATTTTTTTAAGGAAGTGAGCATTTACCATTCCCTCTGTTTCCTCCGTGAGAGGGCAGTGGAGGGAGATAACATCGCTTTCGGCTATTACTCTTTCCTTTTCCGTAAATTCCACCTGACCGAAGCCGTCGTAGGTTCTCGTATTCGGTGAGTAGGCGATAACCTTCATACCGAAGGCATTGGCGATGTTGGCCACGGCGGAGCCTATCTTGCCGAAGCCGATGATGCCGAAGGTTTTACCGCGAAGCTCCGTGAGAGGTGTTTTCCAGTAGCAGAAATGCTCACAGCGGCACCAGTCTCCGCTTTTTACGCTGTCGTTATGTACGGCCACTGCATTTGTCATTTCTAAAAGCAGTGCGAAAACGAGCTGTGCCACACCGTCGGTGCTGTAGGCGGGAATATTGGAAACGGGTATGCCTTTTTCTCTTGCGGCCTTTATGTCTACCACATTATAGCCTGTGGAGAGGGTGGCGATGAATTTCAGAGAGGGGAGTGCTTCTATGATTTCCCGTGTGATGAGCTTTTTATTTGTAACCACGATGTCAGCATCCTTACAGCGTGCGAGCACCTCGTCCTGGGGAGTGTGGTCGTAAACCGTGTACTCGTCCACCGTGTCCTTCAGCCAATCCCAGGAAAGGTCACCGGGATTTTCCGTATAGCCGTCTAAAATTATAAGCTTCATAATAATCTCCTTCCGATAATTAATACCTTTTCAGTATAACATATTTCTTTTTAAAAGTACATAGTAAATAAAAAATGTATATTTTGTTTTAAATATTAAAAAAGGGGTTGACCTTGAGCAGTATATATTATAAAATGAAAATGTATAATAATGTAAAATAGTGTTTTTATGTCCAAATGAGGTGGATGCTTTGAAAAAGGAAAAGAGCATTCGGCATGTGCTGAATCTCTCGGCTTTTCTGTGCTTTCTCTTTGCCCTTATCCTCGCGGTGCTTCTCCGTCTGTTTCACTCGGAGCAGTTTCTCGCCTGGTACGGCAAATATACCGATACTCTCCTCTCTTATGAGATATGGATGCAGTCCTATGGTGCCTCGGTGGTCTCCGTGATTTTCATTCTGCTGAATTACACGGTAAAGGCCGTCATTCCCTGGTTCCCCATTTCCTGCATCTGCGTAGTTTCGGGAGCACTGTTCAGCTGGTATTATGCTATTATAATAAATGTCGCGGGTCTCATCATTCTTTTCTCCGTTAAGTTTTTATGGGGAAGGAAATTCGGCGGAGGGAATGCCGAAAAAATCCTGCGCAAATATGATTCTGTTTATAACTTTATCGATAAAAGTAAAACGGGCTCACCGCTTGTGCTTTTTGTCTTAAGGTTTATGCCCGGTATTCCCGTAAATTCCGTAAGCGGTCTTTACGGCGGTACTGACATTTCCTATCACACCTTTATCGGTGTGTCTCTCGGCGGCTTTGCTTATAAGCTTTTTTCGTACACGGTAATCGGCAGAAACGTCTTTGACCCTGCTTCTGCTAACTTTATCGTTCCCTTTGTGGTGCTTTCCGTTTTTTCGGGTATGGCACTTCTGGCCATCAGCGGTGTAATGAGCATCACTCCCTTAAAAAACAAATAATCAAAGGAAGGTTGATTAAAATGATAAATTCTACAGAAATGGAAAAATTACTTAAGGAGCAGAAGCTTGATGAGAAGTTTGCTCTTGTTTATGAAAAGGATGCTTACGGCACACAGTATTCGAGATTTCTCGAGGTTCTCGCCGCATTCCGCGATTTATTCGATAAAAAGGGCGAAAGAGAGGTTTCTCTTTTCTCTGCACCGGGCAGAAGTGAAATCGGCGGTAACCACACCGACCATAACCACGGCCTCGTTCTCGCCGCAGGTATCAGCCTGGATGCTATCGCGGTAGCTTCTAAAAACGACGAGGGCATCATCCGTATCAAATCTGCCGGCTATCCTCTCGATGAGGTCAACTGTGCCGACCTTGAGGTAAAGGAAGCCGAAAAGGGTAAAAGCCAGTCCATCATCAGAGGTATCGCCTCACGCTTCGTACAGCTCGGTTATAAGGTAGGCGGCTTCGATGCAGCCACAGCCTCACAGGTTCTTTCGGGCTCGGGCCTTTCATCCTCTGCGGCCTTCGAGGTTCTCGTATGCACTATGCTTAATCACCTTTATAACGACGGCAGAATCGACCCTGTGGAAATCGCGAAGATTTCACAGTACAGCGAAAATGTTTACTTCGGTAAGCCCTGCGGTCTTCTCGACCAGATGGCCTGCTCCGTAGGCGGCTTTGTTTCCATCGACTTCGAGGATACGGATAAGCCTGTTATCAATAAAATTGACTTCGACTTCGCTTCCTCCGGCCACAGCCTTTGCATCGTAGATACGAAGGGAAGCCACTCCGACCTTACAGACGAATATGCGGCTGTAAGACTTGAAATGGAAAGCGTAGCCGGTTATTTCGGTAAAAAGGTTCTCCGTGAATGTGAAAAGAAGGATGTTATCGCCAATGCAGGTGACATCAGTAAAAAGTTAAGCGAAAGAGCAGTCATCAGAGCTCTTCACTTCTACGGCGAAAACGAAAAGGTTGTTCTCCAGGCTGAAGCACTCGGCAGAAACGATTTCGAGGCCTTTAAGGAGCTCATCATCGCCAGCGGCAGATCCTCTTATATGTATAATCAGAATGTTTACACCTGTAAGGCTCCCACAAATCAGCCTCTCTCTCTGGCACTGGCTGTAAGTGAGCAGATTCTCGCAGGTAAGGGCGCATGGCGAGTACACGGCGGCGGCTTCGCAGGCACCATTCAGGCCTTCGTACCCAATGAGCTCATCGGAGAATACACAGGCGCTATGAAGTCAATTTTCGGTGACGATGCCTGCTATGTTCTCTCCATAAGACCCTTCGGCGGTGTAGCTTTAGCATAAAATACATAATCAATAAAAAATACGGGCAAAAATTAATTCATAAGGAGTATACAAATGAAGAAAATATACAAATTATTATTATGCACATTTATGTGTATAACTGTAATTTTTACCTGTTCAGCAGTTATTTCGGCGGCATCAAAGGTCGCAAAGGTTAAAAGCGTAAAGGTCTCCTCCGTTACTGAAACCACAGTTAAGCTGAAATGGAAAAAGACCTCGGGTGTGACGGGCTACCGCGTTTACAAATACAGCTCGAAAAAGGATAAGTATGTCTACATCGGAAAAACGAAAAAGACTACCTACACCGACTCCTCTCTTACGGCCGGTAAAACCTACAAATACAAGGTACGCGCCTACAAGACAAAGAATAAAAAGACCACCTACGGTGCTTATTCCTCTGCCGTAAAGGCGGTTACCGCTCCTAAAAAGGTTACGGGAATCAAGACCACCTATGTAGGCTCGTCTAATGTGAGCTTAAGCTGGAAAAAGGCGAAGGGCGCCTCGGGCTACGAGGTTTTTATCTACGACAGTAAAAAGAAAAAGTATGTTTCAAAGGGTACGGTAACGAAAACGAGCTGTGCTCTCAAAAAGCTCTCCTCGGGCACAGAATATAAGGTAAGGATAGCCGCCTTCCATAAAAAGAACGGTAAGGTCAGCGGTGCCAAATCCTCCACCTTTACCTTCAGAACGAAACTTCCCGAGGTAAATAATCTGCGTGTTACGGGTGTTACCAAATCATCCTACACTCTCAAATGGAGCAAGGTAAAGGGCGCACAGGGCTATATGGTTTACCGTTATGTTTCCGAGGAGGGAAGATGGAAAAAGGTGAAAACCACCTCCGAGCTTTCCTATTCCGTAAAAAAGCTCGAGCCGGGTACCGCTTATGTTTATAAGGTAAAGGCCTATAAGAAGAACGGCTCCAAAACCAATTACGGCGGATATTCTGCCCAGGTCACTGCAAACACCATCCCCGAAGCCCCTACAAATCTTACTGCGGCTACGGATAATAAGGTAGTTTATCTGAGCTGGAAAACCCACGGCAAGGCTACCGGCTACGAGATCAGCCGCTTCAATACCTACGATAATGCCTGGGAAACCATAGGAAAAACCGACGGCGACGACTACACCGATGAAAGCCTCACCGCCACCGGCACCTATACCTACAGAGTCAGAGCCTATGTGGGAGAGAATGCGGAATATACCACTACCTACACAGCGTCGGTCAGCATTTTCTTCGAAAGCAACTACACTCCCCAGAGCGTTTACGGCGACAGTGTAATCGCTGAGGCGGGCGTTTTAGGCTTCCTTTTAGACCCGAATGAGGGCTGCTTCTACACGGCCTCTGACCCCTGGCAGAGACGGATAGGCTATAATGAGGGCTTCGATGCGGGAGCCTCTCTCGTAACTATTTACATCGATACGGTCAGAGTGAAGTTCGAATACGGCACGAAGGATTGGATGCTTCAGCTGTGGAAGGGTCAGTACGGTCTCTTCTTCTACGGTGCGGAGGTGGGTATTTATACCAAACCGAAGGACAGAGAGCTCGGCCATTACGACTGTGCCACCGATGATGAAAGCCTGATGATGTCTATGGACTTTTACCGCAGCGGTGTAAAGAAGTTCTCCCGTCCCTATGACTCCTATTGGTGGTGCACGGGCTTCGTTCCCTACAGTCCGCTGATTCTGGTGCCGGGCACTACCTTTACTACCCATCAGGCCCGTGAAAACCTCCGAGTGGAGACCCGTGTAGTAGCCAAGGACTATACTATGCTCTCTGCGATGAAGGCTTCTCTTGACAGCGACGAGGTAGTGAGTGAGGGCGTAAGCTACTACATTAACGGACTTAATATTTATATCACTTATCAATAATTAAAAAGGAATCGGTACAGGCTGAAAGGTCTGTACCGAAAACAGTTATGATGAAAAAAATCAATGAAGCGTGGTGCATCGATAATAATGGCTTTCCCACGGAGGATGCACTGGTAAAAAGATACATAAGCGTTACTCCTTCGCCGAGGCAGATGAAATTTTTGCAGATGAAATATTATAACTTCATTCATTTCGGTGTAAACACCGTCAATAACAGAGAGTGGGGTGACGGCAAAGAGGATATATCCCGCTTTAATCCCGAAAGGCTTGACACGGACCAGTGGTGCCGCGTGCTTAAGGCTACTGGCAGTAAGGGAGTTATTATCACCGCCAAACATCACGACGGCTTCTGTCTGTTTGATACGGCATATACGGACCATAATGTTATGAACACTCCCTTCGGCAGAGACATAGTTAAAATGCTTTCCGAAAGCTGTAAAAGGTACGGTCTGAAGCTGGGCATTTATCTCTCACCCTGGGACAGGCACGAAAAAACCTACGGCACAGAGGCCTATAATGACTTTTTCACCGCACAGCTTACGGAGCTTTGCACGAATTACGGTGATATATTCTGCTTTTGGTTTGACGGTGCCTGCGGTGAGGGTGAAAACGGTAAAAAGCAGCGGTATGACTGGGCAAGATATTATTCGGTCATCCGTAAATATCATCCCGAGGCGGTTATAAATATCTGCGGCCCCGATGTGCGCTGGATAGGTAATGAGGGCGGCAGAGTCAGAGAAAGTGAATGGAGCGTAATTCCCGATGAAAGGGACAGCAACGAGCTTATTGCCGAAAACTCACAGACCGACGAAGCGCAGGCGAGGGAGATGGCGGAAAAACTCGATGATTACACCGAGGATTTAGGCTCGAGACAGGTGCTCGAAAAATATAAAAGCCTCGTGTTCAAGCCTGCCGAGGCAGATGTGTCCGTGAATTACGGCTGGTTCCACAGCAGTAAGCTCTTTTCCCGTGCGCGGAGAGGGAGAAGCCCTGAAAAATTGGCACAGATTTACTTTAACACCGTGGGCGGTAATGCCTCTATGCTTCTTAATGTACCTCCCGACCGTCACGGCCTTATAGGAAAGAGAGAGGAAAAAAGACTTATTGAGTTTACCCGGCTGATAAATGAGCCCTTTAAAAATGAGATAGAGAGCTTTTCTCTTTACGCTCTTTCCGTCGAGGGAGAAAAAAGAAAAATTACCGACGGTGAAATGCTGAAAAACGATGAGGTCGGTTATTGCCTTGCTTTTAAGGATAAGAAAAAAATCTCCGCCCTTACCTTCTGTGAGAATCTTGCTTTCAGTCAGAGAACGGAAGAATTTAAAATCTATGCCGCCGACAAAAGAGGGGAGTACACTCCCGTTTACAAAGGCACCGTCGTCGGCTCGGGTAAGATCGTGAGATTTAAAAGGCCTGTTCTGACCGATGAAATCCTTATCGCGGTAACGCAGTCCAGGTCGAATCCCGTTCTTAATGAAATAAAAGCCTACGCAGAAGTGTAAATTATTGATTTTCTGTTGATTTTACTGTAATTTTATGTTAAGATACATAGTATACTTTATTTTGGGGAGGCTGAACTATGAAACAGAGTCTTGTCAGAAAAATAGCGATGCTTATGTGTTTGGTTATGCTTTTCTGTGCCGTGCCCTTCAGCACCTATGCGGCTGATAATGGAAAAAACGGTATTACTGCCACTGAAATCGAAAGACTTGATAAGGACGAAGCCACAGAGAACACAGAGGGTACAGAGCAGAAAAAGAGCTTAACGGAGACCCTTAAGGATATTATCGAATCGGTAAAAAAGGTCGTAGTTGCCATCGCCGCTTACCTCGAGGAGCAGGAAAAGACAGAGCAGGAGCAGACAGAGCCTGTTACGAAGCCTGCAGAGGATGAAAAGAAGGATGACGATAAGGACATCAGCGAAAGCGGTATCGCTGGCTATCTTTACGATGCAAAGGAAAAATGCTTTTACACCGCCTCCGACCCCTGGCAGAGAGTAGTCGGCTATAATGAGCTTTTTGACATCTTCTCCGAGGTTGCGTGGATTGACTTTGACACAGTCCGCTTTAAGTTCGACTATAAGGATAAAAACTGGTGTGTTCAGATTTGGAAGGGTCAGTACGGACTTCTTTTCTACGGCGCGGAGATCGGTGTTTATAATAAGCCCGCTGACCGTAAAATCGCTCACTACGATGCAGTAAAGGACGATGAGCGTCTGCAGATGTCTATGGACTTTTACGAATATGAAAAAAGTCTTTTCAATAAGGGCGAATGGAATAAGAAATTCTCCCGTCCCTATGACTACTATTGGTGGTGCACGGGCTTCATTCCCGGAAACAGAGATAACGAGTTTGATAAGCTCCGTGTCGATGCACGAATCACCGCCAAGGACTATGATATGCTTTCCTCTCTTACCAAGGCAATCAAAAAAGAAGGCATAGAATATAAGGTAAAGGGACTCGATGTAATTCTTACATATCAGTAATATGAAGGTGCCGTTGCAGTAAGCTGCAGAGGATGTTTCCTTCGTCCCGAGGGCGTATGCTTCTCCGAGAGGGCGAAAAAACAAATATTATATGCAGCATCATATTATTCCATATAACAATTAAAACGGATGTGTTTTAAAAGTCAGCAGTAACTTAAACACATCTGTTTTTTTTGTTTTGCTTTTTGGTCGGCGAATGCGACAGCTCCTTTTTGTTGTATTTTTCACTTCTTCTATTGATTTTTAATTTTATAACTGATATAATATTAAACTGAATAAAATGCATTACTATGTAAAAATCTCTTTTTATGGAGGTAAAAAGATATGAAAAGAACTGAAATAGCAAAGCTTTATCAGAACGCCGAAGCCTACACCGAGGGCACCGTAAAGGTGTGCGGCTGGATCAGAACTAACCGCGACTCAAAGGTTTTGGGCTTTATGGAAATCAATGACGGCTCCTGCTTCAAGGGTGTACAGATCGTTTTCGAAAAGGAAAAAATCGATAATTTCGCCGAGGTAGCGAAGTACAATGTAGGCGCCGCAGTAATCGTAGAGGGTAATCTCATTCTTACCCCCGAGGCAAAGCAGCCCTTTGAAATCAATGCCGTAAAGGTTGAGCTTGAGGGTGCCTCCGCTCCCGAATATCCTCTGCAGAAAAAGAGACATTCTCTCGAATATCTCCGTACCATCGCTCATCTGCGTCCCCGTACGAACATTTACTCTGCTTCCTTCCGTGTACGCTCCGTAGCCGCACAGGCTATCCACCGCTTCTTCGAAGGCGAGGGCTTCATTTATGCGCACACACCGCTCATTTCCTGCAGTGACTGTGAGGGCGCGGGTGAAATGTTCCGCGTGACCACTCTCGATATGGAAAATCCGCCTAAAACCGAAAACGGTGACATCGACTACAGCCAGGATTTCTTCGGCAAAAGTGCCTTCCTTACCGTTTCCGGACAGCTTCAGGGCGAAATTATGGCACAGGCCTTCGGTAAAATTTACACCTTCGGTCCTACCTTCAGAGCGGAAAAAAGCTACACCCAGCGTCACGCCGCCGAATTCTGGATGATTGAGCCCGAAATCGCATTTGCAGACCTGTGCGACGATATGGATCTTGCCGAAAGAATGATCAAATTCGTCATCAATTATGTTATGGAAAACTGCAAGCAGGACATCGAGTTCCTTAATCAGTTCGTTGATAAGGGACTTATCGAGAGACTTACTGCCGTGGCTTCCTCCGATTTCGCAAGAGTTACATACACCGAGGCAGTTAAATTGCTCGAGGAGCATAACGACGAATTTGAGTTCAAGGCATACTGGGGCTGTGACCTTCAGACGGAGCACGAAAGATACCTTACGGAGCAGATTTTCAGAAAGCCCGTTTTTGTTACCGACTATCCGAAGGAAATCAAGGCCTTTTATATGAGACTGAATGACGACGGTAAAACCGTAGCCGCCTGTGACCTTCTCGTTATGGGTATCGGTGAAATCGTCGGCGGCAGCCAGAGAGAGGAGCGCTTCGATGTTCTCACCGAAAGAATCAGAGAGCTCGGACTCAAGGAGGAGGACTACTGGTGGTATCTCGACCTTCGCAAGTACGGCGGCACCAAGCACGCAGGCTTCGGTCTCGGCTTCGAAAGACTCGTTATGTATCTTACGGGTATTTCAAACATCAGAGATGTGCTTCCCTTCCCCAGAACCACAGGCTCTGCAGACTTCTGATTTTAAACAAATACTTTAAAAGGGTGATATATAATGGCAGAACTCAAAACATATTCAAAGGAAAAATTACTCGAGCTTAAAGCCGCTCTTCAGGAGGAATACGACAGCTTCAAGGAGCAGGGTCTCAAGCTCGATATGTCCCGCGGTAAGCCCGGCTCGGATCAGCTTGCTGTTTCAAACGGACTTTTAGACGCCATCACCTCCAGAGACTGGGAGGATGACGCGAGTAATCACAGCCTTGAGTACAGAAACTACGGTCTTCTTACGGGTATTATCGAATGTAAGGAAATTTTCGCCAAGCTTCTTAAGGTGCCCACCTCGAATGTTATCGTCTGCGGTAACTCCAGCCTTAATATGATGTTTGACTACATCACACAGTGTATGCTGACAGGCTCGGGCGGTGCTCCCTGGAAGGATCAGGGCGAAATCAAATTCCTCTGTCCCTGTCCCGGCTATGACAGACACTTCGCCATCGCAGAGTATTACGGTATTAAGCTTATCCCCGTGGAAATGACCGAAACAGGCCCCGATATGGATGCTGTAGAGGAGCTCGTAAAGGATGAAAAGGTAAAGGGTATGTTCTGTGTGCCCAAATACTCTAATCCCACCGGCGTTACCTACACCGGTGAAACCGTGGACCGTATCGCCGCTATGACTCCCGCGGCAAAGGACTTCAGAATTATCTGGGACAATGCGTACATTATCCACGACCTTACCGACGAAACGGAAAAGCTCGATAATATCTTCGATGTTCTGAAAAAGTACGGTCACGAGGATATGGTTATCGAATTTACCTCTACCTCGAAAATCTCCTTCCCCGGCTCGGGTGTGGCAGTGCTTGCCGCTTCCGATAATAACATTAAAATGATTATCGACCGAATGAGCATTCAGACCATCGGCTACGATAAGCTTAATCAGTTCAGACACGTTAAGTTTTATAAGGATGTAAAGGGCATCAAAAGTCATATGAAGCTTCATAAGAATATTCTTGCCCCGAAGTTCAAGGCTGTTATCAATGAATTTGAAACCCAGCTCGGAAAGTACGGCGTAGCCACCTGGACCAAGCCCAAGGGCGGTTATTTCATCTCCCTGGATGTTATGGAGGGCACGGCAAAGCGTGTATACGAGCTCTGCAAGGAGGGCGGTGTAACTCTCACCACCGTCGGTGCTACCTTCCCGTACGGCTTCGACCCGAAGGACAGAAACATCCGTATCGCTCCCTCTTATCCTCCCGTGGATGAGCTTCTTACAGCTACCAAGCTTCTCTGTATATGCGTAAAGCTTGCCGCTTGTGAAAAGCTTCTCGGGAAAATTTGATTAAAGAGTAATTAATTTGTTAATTTTGCATTTTAACTTTTACTATATCTATTGACTTTTCGGGGTTTAGGTGGTAGTATTAGTATATACGATTATGTAGAAGTATATTATCAGGAGGAATTCTTATGAAAAATTGTCTTAAAAGCCTTCTTTGTATGCTTATGGTTCTCACTGTAGTGTGCACACTTTTTGTTCCCGCTTTTGCATCCTTTGACACTGCAGCAGTTATCGAAATGGACAAAGCATACGGTGAAAGCATCACCTCAAACGACGGCGAAGATTACTACAAATTCACCACTACCGAATACGGCAGAGTCCGTATCTATTTCACCACATCCATGAGACCCTTTACTCTTGCCATCTACGATGCGAATAAAAATGAAGTAAAGTCATGGGTAGCTACCCGCTCCACCTCCGGTGATGTGGCTTACAGCCAGACTCTCGAAGCAGGCACCTATTTCCTTAAGGTTAACGGCGAGGGTGTTTTAGGCGCTATCGGTGCATCCACAGGTGACTACAGCTTCAGAATGACCTTCACTCCCGAGAGCAAGGGCGAAACAGACGCTGATAAGAACAATGACCTCAAATATGCAAAGGAAATCAAGCTTGATTCCACATCTTCAGGTAAAATCCTTAACGACGGTGAAAATGATTTCTATAAGTTCACCATCAATTCTTCAGGTACCGTTACCGTAAAGTTTACCTCAAAGATGGAATACTACAGCATCTATGTTCTTAATGCTAACGGTGATTCCGTATGGTCACAGGCAAGCAACAAATGGGATGCTTCCAAAAAGCAGAGAGTAGATACATATAAGCTTGAGCTTTCAGCAGGCACCTATTACATCAAGGCAAACGGTATGGGTAAAATAGGTACTCTTATCAAGCGTGATGTAAATTCCACAGGCAGCTACAAATTTGACCTCGATTTCAAATCTGCAGGTGCTAACTCCGTAGAGCCCAACAACTCTATCGTTAATCCCAATAAGATTTCCTTCAATAAGAAAATCAAGGGCCACCTTTCACTTACAGACGGTGCAGATTATTATGAAATCAATGCCTCAAAGGGCGGCGTAATGATCGGCTTTGTATCCTATATGTCTTCCTACAGCATCCGTGTTCTTGACGCTGATAATAAAGAAGTTTGGAGCAGCAAGGGTAATGCTTTAGGCGAAAAGGTTACCACTCGTAAGGATCTTCACGAGTTTAATCTCGCAAAGGGTAAATACTTCATCGTAGTTGACGGCGGTACAGGTAAGTATAACTTCGAGATTTCAAAGGAAATCAGCGTAGGTAAAACAAAGATCACCAGCTACGAAAGAACTACCTCTACTCTTAAGCTCAGATGGGCTAAGGTTAAGGGCGCAGACGGCTACGAGGTATTCAAATACGACGAAGCAAAGAAAGAATTCGTAAAAATCGGCTCCACCACTACTAAGAGATACCTCACTGTTAAAAAGCTTAACAGCGCTACAGTTTACGATTTCAAGGTAAGAGCTTATAAGAAGCTTAACGGTGTAGTAGTTTACGGTGAATTCAGCGCAGAAAGAGGCGCACTCACCACTCCCGCAAAGGCAACCATCAGCAAGGTTACCGCAGGCAAAAAGACTGCTACAGTTAACTGGAAGACAGTAGCCAATGCATCCGGCTACCGTGTATTCTACACCACAGACAAAGACTTTGACTATGCAAAGAGCACAATGGTTAAGGATTCAAAGGCAACCTCAAAGACAATCAAAAAGCTTAAGAGCGGTAAGAAGTACTACTTCAAAGTTAGAGCTTACAAAACCTTCAAGAGCAAGAACATCTACGGTGCACTCAGCAAGGTTAAGTCTGTAAAGGTTAAATAATCAGCTTAAATACGCAGTATCGCGGTACTGAACGCTGACTGAAAAGTAAAGTAAACAGATATGCTGAAGTTATCTTTAACTGAAGCATATCTGTTTTTGATTTTACGGTAAAGCTTTTCTGAATAAGCTGAACTGATTTTCTCTGAAAGACTATTGACTTATTTTTCTCTTTGTGTTAAAATCTAAAAGATATTTACGGCTGTGACCGGAAGGAGTAGCACAGGGATGCTTGCAGAGAAAAGGCGGTTGGTGAAAGCCTTTAGCGGAAGTGTGTGAAGGTAGTCCGTTAGCCTCGGGAAGAAAGGCGGAAGCTCATTAGACCCCGGCGTCTGTCCGCGTTAAGGATTTTGAGTGCGGTGATTTTCACCGAATTCAGGTGGTACCACGGATTTTTCTCCGTCCTGATTTTTTTTCGGGACGGAGTTTTTTATTTAATAAAATATATTCTTTAAATACAGGAGTTGATTAAAATGGCAAAGGAACTTGCTAAACAGTATGATCCTAAGGATGTCGAAGACAGAATCTATGCTTCGTGGCTCGAGGGTAAATACTTCCACGCAAAGGTTGACGAAACGAAGAAACCTTATACTATCGTAATTCCCCCTCCAAACATCACAGGACAGCTTCATATGGGTCACGCTCTCGATAACACTCTTCAGGATATTCTCATCCGTTTCAGAAGAATGCAGGGCTATGATACTCTCTGGCTGCCCGGTACTGACCACGCTTCCATCGCTACAGAGGCTAAAATCGTAGAGGCTATGAAGGCAGAAGGTATCTCAAAGGAGGACCTCGGCAGAGAAGGCTTCCTCGAAAGAGCCTGGGACTGGAAAGCACAGTATGGCGGCAGAATCATCGAGCAGCTTAAGAAAATGGGGTCCTCCTGCGACTGGGACAGAGAGCGTTTTACTCTCGACGAGGGCTGCTCGAAGGCAGTTAAGGAGGTTTTCGTAAATCTTTACGAAAAGGGTCTCATTTACCGCGGCGAAAGAATTATCAACTGGTGTACTCACTGTAAGACCTCCATTTCCGATGCAGAGGTTGAGTATGAGGAGCAGGACGGTAATTTCTGGCACTTCCGCTATCCCTTTAAGGACGGCGACGGCTACATCGAGGTAGCTACCACCCGTCCCGAAACCATCCCCGGTGATACAGCTGTCGCAGTTCATCCCGACGACGAAAGATACACCGACCTTATCGGTAAAACAGTTATCATTCCCGTTATCGGCAGAGAAATTCCCATCGTAGCCGATACCTACGCAAAGATGGACAAGGGTACCGGTGCGGTTAAAATCACACCTGCCCACGACCCCAATGACTTTGAGGTAGGTCTTCGCTGTAATCTTCCCGTTCTTAATGTTATGACCGATGACGGCTTTATGAACGAGAAGGCAGGCAAATATGAGGGTATGAACCTTATGGAATGCCGTAAGGCTATCATTGCCGACCTTGACGCCGCAGGCGCTTTAGTAAAAATCGAGCCCACAAAGCACGAGGTAGGCACCTGTTACCGCTGTCATACATCCGTAGAGCCCCGCGTTTCGAAGCAGTGGTTCGTTAAAATGGAGCCTCTGGCAAAGCCCGCCATCAAGGTAGTACGCGAAGGCAAGGTTAAGTTTATTCCCGAGCGCTTTGATAAAATTTACTATAACTGGATGGAAAATATCCGTGACTGGTGTATTTCCCGTCAGCTCTGGTGGGGTCACAGAATCCCTGCCTGGTACTGTGCTGACTGCGGTGAAATCACCGTTTCGAAGGAGACTCCCGATAAGTGCTGTAAGTGTGCAGGCACAAACCTCACACAGGATCCCGACACTTTAGACACCTGGTTCTCCTCGGCTCTCTGGCCCTTCTCCACTCTGGGCTGGCCCGAAAAGACTCCCGAGCTTATGCACTATTATCCCACCAGCACTCTCGTTACGGGCTACGACATCATCTTCTTCTGGGTAGCAAGAATGATTTTCTCCGCTTGCGAGCAGATGGGCGAGGTACCCTTTGATACCGTATTTATCCACGGTATCGTTCGTGACGAGCTCGGCAGAAAGATGAGTAAGTCTCTCGGAAACGGCATTGATCCGCTTCTCGTTATCGATAAGTACGGTGCAGATGCCCTGCGCTTCACTCTTGCCACAGGTAACAGCCCCGGAAATGATATGCGTTATTCCGATAAGAAGGTTGAGGCCTCCCGTAACTTCGCTAACAAGATTTGGAATGCCGCCCGCTTTATCCTTATGAATCTCACCGAGGACGAAAAGGCACCTCACATTCCCGCTGATCTTGCCCTCGAGGACAAATGGATTCTTTCACAGTTTAACAGCCTCGCAAAGGAGGTTACGGATAATCTTGATAAATTCGAGCTCGGTATCGCTGTACAGAAGCTTTACGATTTTATCTGGGATTTATTCTGCGACTGGTACATTGAGCTGGCTAAAATCAGACTCCAGAAGGGCGGCGCAGAGGCAGAGACAGCCCGTGCAGTTCTCGTTTATGTAATGAGTGAGACTCTTAAGCTTCTCCATCCCTTTATGCCCTTTATCACCGAGGAAATCTGGCAGACTCTTCCTCACGACGGCGAAACCATTATGCTTTCTGCCTGGCCTACCTTCAGTGAGGAATTAGTCTTCACCGAGGATGAGGAGAAAATGGGTATCATTATGGATGCCATCAGAGCAGTCAGAAACAGACGCTCGGAAATGAATGTACCTCCCTCGAGAAAGGCACACGTTTACATCGCTACGGATAAGAAGGATATTTTCGACCTTGCAGTGGTATTTATGCAGAGACTCGCTTCCGCTTCCGATGTTACCGTAGGCGACAGCTTCTCCATCGACGGCAGCGTAAGCATCGTTACTGCCGATGCGAAGATTTACATTCCTATGGGCGACCTCGTTGACTTCGAGGCTGAAAGAAAGCGCCTTATGAAGGAAAAGGAGACTGCAGAAAAGAAGCTTGCACAGATTAACGGCAAGCTTAATAATCCCGGCTTCCTCGCCAAGGCTCCTCAGAATGTTATCGACGGACAGAAGGCAGACGCTGAAAAGCTCACAGAAAAAATTAAGATGATTGACGAAAGTCTCGCATCATTAGGTTAATTATTAAACCCGGACAGAGGATTCCTTTGTTCGGGTTTGAATTTATTTTAATAACATTTTTATTTACATTTTAACTTATGGGTGCTATACTGAAATTAAAGGAGGAGATAAATATGAAAAAATACATAAAAGAAATAATTATATGCTTTGTACAGCTTTTTATGTTTTACATCTTTCCTTTTTTCGGCGGCCCCACGGACGGTATGGGAATAGTGTTTGTAATAATTTTCGCTACCTTTACACTTTCTTTGGTTATGGGAGCCTTTTCGGATAATAAGATAAAATACCTTTACCCCATGGCAGCTTCGGTTGCTTTTATTCCCACGGTTATGCTTCATTATAACGGTAGTGCTATGGTGCACGCTCTGTGGTATTTGGTTATTTCAGCCTTTGGTATAGGCATAGGCTCACTCGTTAATATGGCAGTTAAGAAAATAAAGAGGACATAAAATGAATTTACGCCTTGCTACTGAAAAAGATTTACCTGAAATCAGCCGTCTTTTCTCTGCTATCACGAAAAAGCTCGACAGTGAAAATATCTGTATATGGGACGAGATTTATCCCGACTGTGCCTTTCCCGATGACATAAAAAGAAAAAGCCTCTTTGTTCTCGGGGAGGAAGATAAGCTTGTTTCCGCCTTTGCTCTCTGCGAGCCGATGGAGGACGAGGGGAGTATAGTGTGGGAAAATCCCGAAGCTAAAGGAGTTTACCTTTTCCGCTTCGGTGTGGCACCCGACTGCTTAAAAAAGGGCATAGGAGCCTATATGCTTAAGGAGGCAGAAAAAATCGCCAAAGAAAGAGGAGGCGAGTACCTCCGACTTTTAGTGGTGGATTATAATATTCCTGCCATAAAATTTTACGAAAAGAACGGCTATATAAAGACAGGGGGCTTTTATGTAAAGGACCAGGACGGTCTGATTCTTAAGGAGTACGGCTACGAGAAAAGATTATAAGGAGTGGTATCAATGAAAAAAGACCGATTTGAACTATTCTCCAAAATCAGCCTTTGGATAACAGGGTATTATTTCTTTTCAAATTTACTCGCTATTCCTCTGTGGTGGGGGACAGCAATATTTAATATTTTCAGCGGAATATTTCTGATTCCTTTTTATATTGATGTTTTCACCTGGCACATTTTCGGAGTTTTCTCCGTCGTCAGCTTAATCGTAAAAACGGTTATATGGGTAAAAAGAAAAGAGCTCTTTAAAAAGAACTCAATCAGAAATCTTATTTTACATATCTTTTACACCGTAGCCGCCTTCGGTGAAATATGGTGGATATTTGAAAACAGCTTTTAAGCAAAAAATCCATTGTGTGAGATTTTCCTCATACAATGGATTTTCTTTTTTTATTTCATTTTCTTTCCGTATTTAATCTGATTGATTATGAATCCTCCGCCGAGAAGCACGAGAATAACAGGAAGGAAAAAGATAACCGTAAGAGCGAGACCGATTACCACACCGAGACCCTTGTTGCTCTTTACGAAGCTTGCCTTGGGTCCCTCCTTCGGAGGAAGGTTATCGTAAAGGTTCAGCACAGCTTCCGCATCGCATATACCGGGATTGTAAAGAAGCGGCTCCACGAGACTCTGCACAGAGTCGGCACCCTTAAGTATACTGCTTATTCTGATGCCGAAAAGCTTAAGAATACTGTCGATAACGGCGAGAACACCCATAGTGATTTTATATTCTGCCGTGTCGGGTGAGTAGGGTGAGTCACCGCCGTAAAGATTTCTTACCAGGGAAACGATGAAGTCTACTACCTTCTGATCCTTTATGTGAGCATAATCGCTCTTTTTAAGTCCGCTTTCCTTCTTTACGAGCTTTGCGACAGTGCCTATTTTAAGCTTTGATAAAAGCTTGGCAAAGGGCTTTATTATCCAGCCGATTTTATAAATCAGCTTTTCCTTTACGCTGAAGGCTGTGGCGAGACGGGCGAGCTCGGGAATATCCTTGCCTGCGGCGTCGATAACTCTTCTTATCATACCGAAAAATTTATCCTCGAGGTGGTCCTGGAGCTTTCTGCCGTCAATGTCACAGCATACATCGACGGTCTTCACATCTATTTTGCCCTCTGCGGGAAGGAAGGTCACCTGTCGGAAGTTAGCGGGATAGCCTACTGCGGCGGCTGTGGTAATGTCGTAGAAAACCTTGCCCTTTTCGGTAACCTTGTAGGAAATGTCCTGCATATGGGTGTGACCCGTAAACATATAGTGAAGACCCATTTCCGTGAACTGGTCGATTCTCATATCTGCGTCCTTCATCAGGTTTCCGCCACCGATGATGGTGTAGAAGGGAGAGGGGGAGAGCATAGGATGGTGCGTCATGGGTATGATGAACTGACCGTTTTTCTCTGCATCCTTTATCTGCTCTGTAATCCATTCGAAGCACTCGTCGGAAAAGCCTGCCCCGTTTTTACGGTTGCTGTCATCGTTGAGTGCGAAAAGTCGGTAGCCGTCGCAGAGCTGTACCACATAGCTCATACTCTCTCTGTGTACGGAAATAGCCTCCTCGGGACCGAATTCATAGTACATATCCCACAGCTCTTCCCGTCTGACAGCCGGCACCGTAACCGCTTCGTCACCGTCATAGCGTCTCGTTACATCGCCGTCGTGATAGTCGTGAGTGGCCGTGATAACATAAACCTTTTTACCTCTTTCCTTCAGTGAGCGTAAAAGCTTAATCACGCCTTCGTGAGCCTCTCTTTCCGCCATAGTGGTGACATCTCCCGAAACGAGAACGGTCTCACATTCGTCCTCGGCTAACTGGTCCGCCAGCGAAGAAAGAATTTCCTCGCAGTTGAGAAGGTCGTTGGGCGTTTTGGCATTTTCCTTTTCGAAGCCCTTGCCCGTGGTGCCTGTTTCCTTTGAGTAGTAGTGAATGTCGGAGATGATATTCAGCTTTAAGGGTTTAATGCTTTCGTACATTGTTTTCTACCTCGTTTGTTTTTTATTTTATGTCGTGTACCGTTCCCGCGAAAACGGGAACGCCGTCCATATTCGTTATTATGAAAATGAAGGGTCTGTCGGGAGGAACGCTGTTCCACACTCTGAAATAGGTGTCGTTCACACATTCCTCGCTTTCCTGTCTGTTGCCCGTAATCCTCCGCGAGGTGAGGCGCAGGCTTTCTCCGTACTTCCGGTCTGTATGGGAGATTGCTCTTTCGTCTCTGCCGAAAAACAGGTCTAAAATTTCTTTGTCTTCCATTCGTCATTCCTCCTTTTCTGCTTTTAAGCCTTCACTTAATAAGACAGAAAAATCCTTTCAGAGGTCACGGAATTTCAGCATTTTTTTATCACTAATTTGTGGCTTTCCCTGTATCCGCTCTCAAGAGTGACGGTTAACTGACCCTTATTCTGCTTGCAGGGTATTTCCTTTCCGTCGAGAGTGCAGATGTATTCATTCTTTTCATCCATCACGCACAGCAGAGTGAATTTCTCGCCCGTACCGTAGTAGGTAAAAGCTATTTCAGCCTCGGTCTTATCCTCGTTAAAGATAACCTTATCAAGATAGGTGTCGAAGCCCACATTGACCTTGCCGGGGCAGTAGTAGGCCTTCGCCCACATATTGATGGGAGTGGAGAGGCCGCCGAAATTATGGAACCAGCCGCCGCAGCCTGTGACGGTGTTAACCATTTCGAAGGTGTAGTAGCTTTCGTCCACCTCTCTTTTCCAGATGTTGAGAGCAAGATGGGCTATATCGTAGGCGAAATCACTTTCACCGCAGTCGAGCATACTCTTCCATATAAACCACTGATGGGGGAACCAGATGTTGCCGTTCCAGTAGCCGTTGATTTTGTAGTAGCTTGCGGTCATATCCACGGCACTTATGCCGAAGGGGGTGTGCATTTCCCTGTCATCGGTGAGATGGCCGATAATCTTTTTCCTCTGATTTTCGTCGCAGACACCTGCTATGATGGGATAAATGCCGTCGAGACCCTTGTTAAGGTTTTCTCCCTCGGGAGTGGTGTATCTGACCGTGGGCTCGTAGTTTTCGTCGTGGAGAACATAGCTGTAGTATCCGCTTTCCTCGTCCCAGGAGTATTTATTGAGAGCCTCGGTGAGGTCAGCGCAGTCCTTTTTATATTCCTGCACATCTTCGCCTTTACCGAGTCTGTCAGCCATAATGGCGAGAATTTTACCGAAGCGGATAACCTGTGAGGTGGAGATGACGGGAGCCGCCTTATCGCGAAGCTCATCGGCCTTCATCGCCATCTGTGCGGGATAATCGTCCATACCGCTCGAGGAGTAGAAGTAGTCATAGGTGGTCAGAAGTCCGCTTTTGAATTTAGCTGTCGTCGAGCCTCTGATCTTGCCGCGAAGGAACAGATAATAAAGTCTCGCTCTCGGATAGTAGGAGAGGAGGTGCTCTTTATCATTCGTGCTCTGGAGCATTTCGTAAAGCTGGTAAATCTGCACGGGAACGGGAGAGCCGTGATGGAGGAAGGCGTAGTCGGGATTATCCTCGGTGCTTAAATATGTATCTATAATATATTCGGCGAATTTCGGCGCGATTTCGTTCATACCGAGTCCGATGAAGCCCGAATCCCAGGTGTAGAGGCAGTCCCAGCGTTTGCCGGGAGTATGGTGGATGATAAATTCACCGTGCTTGTAAATGGGATAAACCGCGTTGGTCATAACCGTGGCGGCTAAAATCTGATTGCTTAATTTGTATTTTTCACCGTCACTGTTAAGCTTTATGTCGATGGCGGTTTTCTTCATTTCCGCGTAAAGGCTTTCGTATTCCGCCTCGCTTCTGTATTCCGCCTCACCCTTTGAGATAACTGCATACTGTACGGCTCTGCTGTGAGGTTCGACGAAAACGGTGTGGCTTATGGCGTTATGGAAAAAGCCGTTATCGCTGTGCTTACGGTTAAAGGCGCCCGTGAAGCTCTCCGTGACATCGTCGAAGGTTTCGTCTGCATTGGAGAGTCTCGCCGTCATACAGTCCTCGAGAGCACCCGTGCCGATTTCTCTGAAGCGGGTGTTGTCGTCGAAGACGCGAAGACGGTATTCACCATCGATTTTTTTGTATTTAAGAGTGGTAAGGTAGCCCTTTTTCTGCTTTTCGTTTCTGATTTCGGGGACGAAATCGACCTTTTCGAGAGTGACACGGATTTTATCCTTGTCCTCCTCCTCGATGATCGCGAAAAAGTCAAATTCAGCCGCGCCCGTACCCTCGGAAACTAGAGAAAGCTCGAAGTCACCCTTGCTTACAGGGCCGAGGGGGATAAAGATAATCCCGGGGTCGTCGCAGGGGGCAAGGCTTACCGTAAGGCTTCCGTTCAGAGTAAAGGTCGCCGTGTTTTCGCTGTTTATGTAATGCACGCCTACCTGCTTGCCCTGCTCGTAAAAGATGTCACTGGTTCTGTAACGGATGGCGAGGACTGCGTTTTCGTAGTCATTTTTAAGAGCAAGCTTATATCTTACCCTGTCGTTTTTTTCGCCGCCGAAGGGCTTTATGACTCTGTGGGGCAGATGCCATTTTTCCGCCCTGTCACCCAGACCCTTTTCTGCTGTGAAGCGCTTGTCGAAAAATTCGCCTTTTTTTCTGCCGTCCGCATTCTGACTGTCCCAGGGACGGCGGGTATTATATTCGTATTCGCTGTAGTTGACGGCATTGATGAAGTCGCATTTTTCGGGCAGACTTACCTCTGTGTAGGCATCCTGCGGATATTCGACGGAGGAGAAATAGTTAACCACACAGTTTTTGATAATTTCGGAATTGTTCACTATTTCCGTTCTTATAAGATAGCTGTCGTCTGTGATTCTCGTGTAGGAAACATCGGCATAAACCTTATCCTTCCATTCCAGATCGTGTCTGAAGGAGTAAAAGCCGTAGTCCTCATTGGAAAGCCAGGGATGATAGGCGGAGGGGAGAGTAACATTGGGAACTCTGATGTCGAAGGCGGAAACTGCGGGACAGGTGCAAAGGTCGAATCTGATACCGTCGTATTTTTCGTGCCGTGCTATGTTTGAAATTCCCGCATATTTTTTGCCGAAGGGACCCCAGCCGTGAAAAAGTCCGAATTTATCCTGCATAAGCTATATCTCCTTTGTTTTCGCATTTAATAAATTATACTATATTATACCTTTTCAAGTCAACATAATATGAAGTCATTTTTACACTCTGAAGGAATAAGCTTTGAACATTTATGCGAATATGTTATCCTCTTGTTAAAATCTATTAAAATTTTTTAATAAATGCATTTTTTATAGCAAAACTTAAAAAAAAGACTTGAATTTTATTAAAGGTGGTGATATAATCAAAGCAAAGTAGGAAACAAATAAATCCCAATGGAGGTAAATATTATGAAAAAATTATTATCCGTACTTTTAGCAGTATTAATGCTTTTCAGCACAGTTGCTCTTTCCGCTTCTGCAGCTGCACCCGTTACTGACCCCACCACTGCTGATACACTCAGAGACAGAGTAGGTCAGGATCACATTGTTATTCAGTATAATCTTTTCGATTTTAAGACAAAGTATGCACAGTACACCTACGATGTAGATTCTAACAAGTTTGCATACATCGATGCTATTTCCGGCACCTTCTATCAGGTTCCCGAAAACGCTTCTCAGTTATATGTTGGCTACACCATCGCTCTTCCCGAGGTAACAGCTCCCGAAGGCAAACAGTTCAACGGCTGGAAATGTGCTACACACGCTGAAGGTCTTACCCTTGCAGCCGGTGTACCTGTTAAAATCACAGAGGATATGCTTGCTCTTGCTACAAACAATGTTGTTGTTTTCGAAGTAGTATGGGGCAGCGCAGCACCCGAAGAGGATACTATGAGCACAGTAGTTGACATCCTTTGCAAAATCTTCGGCGCTCTTCTCGGTATCCTTATGTATAACGGTAACACTGAAGCAGGCGTTCAGATGATGAAAGAGATCCTCGGCGGTGTTCTCGGTTAATTAAATCCTACATATCAAATCGCTGTGTTTTACACAGCGATTTTTTATGCTTTTTTCTGCCGCAGGCAGTCAGAGTGTGAAGTATACGAGCCTGCACCTTGCGGTCTGTTAACGGAAAATCGGCTTTTATCTTGAAATAATTCCCTTTATCTGCTATCATATAACTTAAGGAGGAATTAATTATGAAAAAACTGATTTCACTCATTCTGTCAGCACTTATGCTGTTCAGCCTTTGCCTTCCTGCACTTGCTGCAGCTACGGCAGAGCCCTTTTCAAACAGCCGCTTTTATGAGACGGGTGATTACACTCTCCATTACAGAGTATTTGAACCTGACACAGCGGCCAAAAAGCAGCTTTTGCTCATTCACGGCTTCTGCCTTTCTACCGTCTCTCTCGAGGGTGTGGCAGAGGAATATGTGAAAAGCGGCTGCAGAGTAGTGCTCGTCGATGCTCCGAACTTCGGCTATTCATCGAGGGAAACGGCAAATACGGAGCTTCGTTCCCGTGAGGAGCTTATCGGCGCGCTTATGCTGTCTCTCGGCGGAAAATGGATAGTCGGCGGACATTCTATGGGCGGAGGCATCGCTCTTAATTTAGCCTGTGACTATCCCGAAACGGTGACAGGTCTCGTTCTTTTCGCACCCCAGACCTCTGCCGAAGCCGACGGTGCAGAGCCGAATCCCGTCCTTTCTGCGGTTATGGGTATCCTTTATGACACTATACTTAATCTGTGTCTTAAGCTTCCGTTTCTCGTCAGAATGTTCGTTTCTATGAGCTTCAGTGACTCTGATTATGCGAAGAATTACGACCTCGCCCGCATTACAGCTCCGCTTTCTCTTCCCGATACGGGCGCAGGCATCTCCCTGATGACTCTCCACACCAAAGGACCTGATTTTGAAAAGCTGAAGGCTCTCGATATTCCCTGCGTAATCATCACTGCCGAAAACGATAAGGTAGCTATGGCGGATAATCTGCAGGCCATCATCGATAATGCTCCCGCAGATACGGAGGTTTACACCTTCACAGAGGGCGGACATATGATGATGGAGTATTCTCCCGCACAGGTAGCCGCTAAAACCCTTCCCACCATCGAAAAGGCATAAAAAGCTAAAATAATTACCCCACCAAAGAAGCTTTAATCCTTTGGTGGGGTTTAATGTTTTTTATTTGATTATCTTATTAAAGAGATGAGAGGAAGGAAATGATTGCATCGATGATTGTTTTGCACAGCTCGAGAACGGTAAGAGCGATTTTTACGAGACAGCAGGGTTCTTCCTCTGTGGTCTCCTCCGTGACAGCCGTAGTGGTTTCGGAGGTAGATTCGGTGGGCGCCTCTGTAGTGGCTTCCGTGGTGGGCTCTGTAGTAGTCGGAGCAGCGGTGGTAGTGGGAGCCTGTGTGGTGGGTGTCGTGGTTGACTCTGTAGTGGCTTCTGTGGTGCTCTCTGTGGTCTGTACTGCTACGGGTGCCAGCTCTTTGATTTCAGCTGAAAGTGCACCTAAAACGAAGCCGCTGGTAAAAAGAAGTGCCACAGTTATGACAATAACAATTGTCTTTCTTACGATTAAGTTATTTTTATCCATTTTTTTAACTCTCCTTGATATTTAAAAAGTTTAATTACGATTTAGTCCGTTTATCATTTTATCATACTTATCCCGTAAGGTCAATGTTATTTTGGCTTTTTTTACCTCTTTTTTATCGGAATGAAAAATCATAAAGGGATATATTGAATTTATTTTACTAATGTGTCATAATATACCTGTATTTACGATGAAAAGGATGATATATGTGATTAAACTACTCGCTATCGATATGGACGGCACCTGTCTCGACTCAAAAGGGAAAATGGCATCCGAAACAGTAAAGGCTCTTAAAACCGCCTCCGAAAAGGGTGTGCTCGTCGTACCTACCACGGGCAGAAATGTAAACTGTCTGCCGAAGGCGCTGAAAAATCAGGATTTTTACCGTTACATTATTTCCTCTAACGGCTCTCTCGTGGTTGACACGCTCGAGGACAGGATTCTCTTTGATGCCTGCATAGAAAGCGATGTCGCCGCAGATATTCTTCGAAGGACCGGGGGTATGCTTATTTTTAAGGCGGCTCATATTGACCGTGACTATTATACGCAGGGCTTTTTACTGCAGTATATGGTAAAGCGCTTTTTTGACGACGAAACGGCTGATATTATCAGAGTAAGAAATCTCGAGAGCTACATACGGAAAAGAGGCAAGCCTATCGAGGAGTTTCAGTTCTTTTATAAGGATGAGGGCTACCGCGCAAGGATAAAGGAAATTCTTGCCCCTTATCCCGAAATCACTGTGGCTCATTCCAAAGGCTACGCCGAGATTTATAACAGAAAGGGCTCCAAGGGTACGGCACTTTTGGCGCTCGGTGAAGCGTTAGGCATTACTGCCGATGAAATAGCCTGTGTGGGCGATGAGGAAAACGACATCTCTATGTTCGATGTGGCGGGACTTCCTATGGCTATGGGTAACGCCATCGACGCCATTAAGGAAAGAGCGAAGGTTATTCTTCCCACAAATGACGAAAAAGGTGTGGTAACGGCCGTTTACGATTATGTACTGAAATAAAAAAATCCCTCACCCTGCGGCTCGGTGCCGTGACGGGTGGGGGATAAGCTTTTACTCTATGGCTTCCATTTTCGCTCTCTGCTCGAGAACGGCGGTGTGGAAGTCCTCCTTCGTTTTGCCTGTAAGCTTGTAGAAGAAGAAGGGAACACCTGCCAGGAACATCATAATGCCGTGAACGATGGTGTAGAAGAAAAGAAGGGTGATTTTCGTTTCGAGACTCTGTACGGGATTCGGAACCGGGTCGGTAGGCTGAATGTATCCGATGACGGAGCCTTCACCGTAGAGAATCAGAGGGGCAAGAGAGCTGGCGACGGTGCCGCTGATGAGGGTACCGATACCGATAACGAAGGGGAAGGAGGCATCGAAGCGCTTTCCTGTTTTAAGCTCGATGGTTTCCAGAACATCGGCCTGGAACATAGAGGGAAGGAGATTTGATGCGCCGAACTGTAAGCCGATGAGGAAAAGGAAGACGATAAAGACTATCTGCAGAGCAGCTGTGCCTGTTTTAAAGTAGGTGTAGCCTACTGCGAAGGCGATGCAGTTAGCGCACAGAGAGTAAATACCGCTGGCGATGTAAAGCTGACGGGCATCGAATTTCTTCAGAAGGAAATTAATTACGAGCATACCGACAGCAGTACCGATACCTACGGGAAGCACGAAAAGTATTTTTTTCGAAACATCACCTAAAACTGCCGCGGCGATAAAGGTTTCCATATAGGTTGAGATACCTCTGAAGGATTTCAGAAATTCGGAAATAATAATCGTCCAGGCATATTTGTTCTTTACTATGTCCTTAAAGCCTAAAAGAGGATTCTGTCTTTCGGCGGTGTAAACGGTTCTTTCGCGCACGAGCTTCATACCTGAAAGAACGGTGATGATGCCTACCACGGAGCAGAGTGCCGCTGAAATAATGTACTGCAGGCCCTCTACGCTTCTTATGCTTGTACCTGTGACAGCTTCGATAAGTGCAGGGTTATCCTTGCTCCAGATGAGTCCGATAACCAGGAGAATTACCACGGGAGCGGAATTACCCACAGCTGAGGAAATGCTTCTGAAGGAAAGCACCTTATCGCGCTCTTTTAGATTAGGTGTCATAACATTGGCTATCATATTGATGGAGTTACCGAAGGTGCAGAAAACGCTCCATAAAACAGCCAATGTGATAACATAAATGAAAAGCACCGATTCTGAAAGTCCTGTAGGTGCCCAGAAGGACAGAATCATAACGATGGACATGGGCACGATAACGAGAGTGGTTATAGGCTTGAATTTTCCTTTTTTACCCATTCTTCTGCCGTCGATATACATAACGATGAAGAAATTCAGCACGAAGGGTATAACTGATGTGAGCAGATTAAAAAGTGAGGTCTGCTCCTCGGGAAGACGCAGAACATTGACTAAATAAGCGTTCCTGTTTCCGCCTACCATACCTGTCATGGTTGTGTAGAAAAACACGCCGACCAGATAAAGAACAAATTCGGCCTTTCCTACATTTTTTCCGGACTCTCCGTTATAAACGCGAGCATGGGTTAATGTGTTTGACATAATGCTTTCTCCTTTTTTCATATTAGAAATATAACCTCTTTTATAATACTTTATTTCTACGGCTTTGGCAAGGTAAAGTGCACAAAAATATGTTAATTTTTTAACAATAGAAATAAAAAATAAATAAAGTGGCGCTGAACGGTTACTTTTAGATGAAAAATGTGTTATGATTATGAAAAAGAAGGTGAAATATATGTTAAAATATCCTATCAGCAAGGATTACGGTATATTCAGATTTTTTAAGCCTCCCGTATTCGCACCTGTTTTTCCCGTGGCGGAAAAATTTTTATCTGCACCGTCATTTCTTTTTAAGGATGATTCGTTAGATGTAAGGATAGAGACTGTAAAAGGCTTTGACGGATATGAGCTGACAGCTTATGTCATCTCTCCGAAAAGCTTAAGTGAGAAAAGTCCCTGCCTGGTGAATTTTCACGGTGGCGGATTTGTGTTTGAGGGAGCTTTTCATCATTATCGGCTGGCTATGATGTATGCGAAAATGGCCGGCTGCAGGGTGATTTTTGTCAGATACCGTCTCGGTCCTAAATGGAAGCTTCCCGTACCTATGGAGGATTGCTGCAGTGCTCTGTGCTGGACTTACGAAAACGCAGAAAGACTCGGTATAGATAAAAATAACATCGCTGTGGGCGGCGACAGTGCAGGAGGCACCCTTTCAGCGGCTGTCTGTCTTATGAACCGCGACAGAGAGTACGGTATACCCATCCGCTTTCAGCTTCTCGTTTATCCCTTTCTTGATATGCGTAACAGCAGTCCCTCTGCACAGAAATACACGGACACACCGATGTGGAATTCTGCTCTTACGGAAAAGGTTAAGCCGATGCTGATGCCTGACGGTGAGGTGAACCGCTCCTACATTTCGCCCGCTGAAAGTGAAAGCCTTTCTGCTTTGCCTCCCGCGTATATCGAAACGGCGGAGTTTGACTGCCTCCACGATGACGGAATACTTTATGCAGAGTCTCTGCGCAAAGAGGGCATAGAGGTGGAGCTTTTTGAAACGAAGGGGACTATGCACGGATATGATATAGCGCTCAAATCTCCTATGGCAGTCAAGGCTGTAAAAAAGAGAACTGATTTTATGAAAAGGATGTTTGCCGTAAGCATGGAAAGCACAGAAAGGCAGAAAAAAATATGACCCTGATTCTTATAGTAATTTACATCGTTTTTATCTCACTCGGTCTTCCCGATTCACTGTTCGGCGTGGCCTGGCCCGTGGTACACACGGAGTTCGGTATCAGCGAAGGCTTTGCCTCGGTTTACAGCATCATCATCGGTGTTTGCACGGGGGGTGTCAGCTTCGTGGCCGGTAGGCTTATCCGTAAATTCGGCACGAGCAAGGTAACCTTTGTTTCCATCCTTATCACGGCTCTCGGTCTCGTAGCCATAAGCCTTTCTCCTAACATAGCAGTAATGCTCGTAAGCTCCGTTATTATGGGCTACGGTGCAGGTGCCATCGACACGGGTCTTAATAACTTCGTATCCGTTCATTACAAGGCTCACCATATGAACTGGCTTCACTGCTTCTGGGGCGTGGGAGTTACGGTCAGCCCTCTGATTATGTCCGCTTTTTTAGGTGACAGCGGTACACAGTGGCGGGAGGGCTACAGAGTTATTGCACTGCTTCAGCTGCTTATCGCTCTTCTCGTTTTATTCTCACTTAAAAAGTGGAGAGGCATCGAAAGGTCGGAAAAGGAGGAGGCCTCCTCGGAGGAGACCTCTATGGGTATTATCGACATATTTAAAATCCGAGGTGTGCTGACGGGCGTGCTTTCTCTCGGTGCCTACTGCAGTATGGAGTTTCTTCTCGGTACCTGGGGCGCCAGCTATGCGGTAAATGTTTTCGCTGTTTCTCCCGATGTGGCGGCTAAATGGGTGTCCCTTTATTACGGAGGCATTATGGTCGGCAGAGTTATTTCGGGCTTTATGTCGATGAAATTTAAGGACAAGGTGCTTATAAGAGGCGGTATCGCCGCGGCTTTTCTCGGTATGATTATTTTTGCCTTGCCGCTCGGTACAGCTTCTCTTTTCGGCTTTTTCCTCATCGGTATGGGCTTCGGTCCCGTTTTCCCGAGTGTTCTGCACAGTGTCCCGGAGCGCTTCGGTGCTAAATATTCGGCGGACATTACGGGCTATCATATGGGCGGTGCCTATGCCATCGGCTTCGCTGTTCAGCTTATTTACGGCTTTGTCGCTACGAAGGTAAGCTTTGGTATAACACCCTTTGTACTGGTGGCGCTGTGTCTGCTTTTAGTTATCTTTAACGAAAAGACGGTAAAAAAGACGAATACATAATATTTACAGTAAAGACTTGAAATTTTTTCTCTTTTAGAGTATAATGTATCACGCTGTTAAGCTTATTATTTCCTGAAAGGAGTTTTATAAATGAAAAAGATTATCTGTAAAGTAGAGTACGATACCGAAAATGCAGAGCTCGTAGCAAAGTTTACAAGCGGCGAATTCGGTAGCACAGACGGCTACGAAGAAAGTCTTTATGTTACTGCCGGCGGCAAATATTTCCTTTATGTTAACGGCGGCGAGGATTCCATCCATCCTGCTGAAAACATCACCAGAATGTCTGCTGACAAAGCAAAGCAGTGGCGTGCAGAAAAGAATGTTTAAAAGAAAAATTGCCTTCCCGATGAGGGAAGGCATTTTTTTATGCTTTATTTCAGATTATTTCCGCTGTCCAGGAGTAGACGAAGCTTTCACCTGCACGGATGGCATTGATGCCCTCCTTTTGTGAAAAATCGTCCTTTTTCTCCAGAGAGTCGTTGACACCGCACCAGGGCTCTATGCACACATAGGGTGCTCCGGGCTTCGCCCAGATGCCGAGCCAGGGAGAATTATTGAGGTGAAAGATAACCTTGCGTGAGTGATTATCGCTTTCGAGGGTGACGGTGTCGGATTTGACACCGCTGAAAATGAGGGCATCCTCATTAAAAATATCCTTCGTAACCGTGATAACTCTTTCGTTTTTCAGCACGGGAACGGTTTCGGGGAGCCTTAAGGAATTAACGAGATCGATTCTTACCGTGTCGAGAGTCTCGTTTTCGCTGAAAACGAGACGGTCGCCGATATGGCAGTTAAAGGCGGGATGAGCACCGAGTGAGGCGTACATAATGCCGTCGTTTTCATTGATAATTTCGTGAGTTACCCTGAAGGAATTTTTATCCAGTGTGAAAGTGACCTTGACCGTGAAATTATAAGGATACATCGCGAGGGTCTCTTCGGTCTGTGACAGCGTGAAGAACATCGAGCTTTCATCTGCACCGCCGAAGCTCCACTGCATTTTACGGGCGAAGCCGTGCTTCGGCATAGTGTATTTTTTACCGTCGAGGAAGTAGCTGTCTTCTATCAGTCTGCCCACTATGGGGAAAAGGATAGGGGACTGACCGGTCCAGTAGCTTGCATCGCCCTGCCAGAGATATTCTGTTCCGTTTTCTTTGTTTATGATGCTCGTGAGCTCACAGCCGAACTCCTTTACACCGATTTTAATGTAGCTGTTTTCGATGTAGTGAATCATAGATAAGCCTCCTTACGGTCTTAAGCCCATACCGCCCTCGAGGGTAAGGGTTTCACCGTTGAGATATTTGAAGTCGGGATTTGCCAGCTGAACGCATACTCTGCCGATTTCGAGCTCGCTGTCACCGAAGTGGCCTGCGGGAGGCATTTTTACATTTGCCTTGAATGCATCGGGATATGCTTTTTCGAAGTTTTCGAGCTGTGCTGTCCAGGCCAGAGGGCAGATAACATTTACATTGATGCCGTCGGATGCCCATTCTGTAGCGGCTACGCGGCTGAGACCTCTGATGCCCTCCTTTGCGGCGGCATAGGAGCTCTGTCCGTAGTTACCGAAAAGACCTGCGCCCGAGGCGAAGTTTATAACGGAGCCCTGTGTTTCCTTAAGGTAGGGATAGCAGGCCTTCATATAGTAGAAGGTAGCATAAAGACCCGAGAACATAGCGAGATTGAACTGCTCTGTGGTGTGATCCTCTAATTTTACACCCGAGGCGGAGGCCTGTGCGTTATTGATGAGAACATCTATTCTGCCGAAGGTGTCCACAGCGGCCTTGATTACGCTGTTTACGACGGCTTCATTGTCTGCTCCCTCATTTACATCAGCCTGAACCGTGAGCACCTGAATGCCGTAAAGTCTTTCCAGCTCCTCTTTGGCAGCCTCTAATTTCTGCACATTTCGGCCTGTGATTACGAGATTAGCACCCTCCTTTGCGTAAGCGGTAGCGATGCCGTAGCCGATGGAGCCGCACCTGCCGTCGCTTAAAACGGCTCTGCCTGCACCTGTGATGATAGCTGTTTTACCTGTTAAAAAGCCCATAGTTATTTCTCCTTTTATATTTTTTTTATATAATATCATTTTTCGCTTTCATTGTAAAGAAAATATGCTTATTTTTTTACTCTGATTATTCCGAAGCCTGTACCGACCTTGCCTGACGAAATAATATGCTCTTTAAGCTGTCTTTGAAGGGAGGTGTTTTCGGGATAAAGAAGGGGATTTTTTTCTTTTTTGCCGAATACTCTTTCTATGGCTTGAGAGGGGTTATCTGATGAGCCCAGAATTTCAAATCTTTCCGCAAAAGCGAGAATATTTGAATTTTCGCTCATATATTCCTTATTTCTTTCGCATAAAAGCCACGAGTCGCATATAAAAGCCTTATAGGGATAACCTTCAAAGAAGACCTTCGCTTTTTCGAATGACCTGTCACATTCCTTTACCGAAAGCTTTCCACCCTGAGGAATATGTATGTTCAGTACTTTTTCTCCGATTCTGATACCGTGGCTGTGTTTATCGTTTTTCATAACATAGGGCGGAAGATAAAACAGAAAGGGCTGAAACTGAAGCCTGCCGAGTCTGAAGATTTTGCAGTTGAGATGATTCTGTATCCATACAAGATTGCTGAGTCCGGATGTGCCCTTTTCTTTTCGGTGATTTTCGCTCCATATTGTAATGTCTGTCATCGTGTCGTAAAAGATATTCTCGCTTATTCCCTTTTCCCGGTAAAGCATAAGAGTATCTTTTGACTTGAGCAGTACAGCGGCAAGAAGATATTTATAGGCATCTTCTCCTTTTAAAAGCTTTTCTGTCAGAAGTATTCTGCCGCAGGCTGCAGTGCTGATTTTTTTTCTGCGAAGAGCATCGATATGTCTGTGCTCGTTTTTATAAAGCTCTGTAATTTCTTTTATTATTTCCTCGGGCAGAGATATTCTGTGAGAAAAAGCTTCAAGCCATTGGAGATTTTCATTTTTAGCTTTCACAGTTTTCATTCTTTATCTCCTTTGTTTTTGATAAAAAAAGTTTATAATATTTTATCTGCCTTGTCAACAGACTTTTATTCTGTCGGGGAAATAAACAAAAACAGATAGGTGAATTTGTGTATTATATAGAAAAGAGTATTAATTTTTTTATTGTTCATATTTGCAATGTATAATTAAAAAAATATATAAAGGAGTAAGAATATGAAAATTTTACTCATCGGAGCGGGTGCCATCGGCGGTACTGTGGCTGTCTTGCTTAAAAATGCAGGCTATGATGTGCGCCTTATGTGCCACAGAGAAAAAACGAAGGAGCTTATCGAAAGAGAGGGCTTTTATCTTCACGGAGCCAAGGGCGAGTTCCGCGAGGACTTTATCTGCTACGGAGACTATGAGGCTTTGGGCGACGAGAGGTTTGAGCTTGTCATAATCGCCACGAAATATGCCGCTATGACGGAGTGTGCACGGGACTGTCTGCCCTTTGTGGCTGACGGAGGTCTCGTGGTCGGTATGCAGAACGGCATCCTTACCGAGGAGCTGGCGAAGACGGTCGGCAGAGATAAGGCCGTCGGATGTATGATAGGCTTCGGTGCCACTAAAAATGAGCCGAACGATGTTACGATGACCTCGAAGGGTGAGTTTTATGTGGGTATGCTTGACGGCAGACGGCCGAGGCTGCTGGACGCTTTTGCCGAAATGCTGAAGGCTGTCCTTCCCACGCAGGTTACCGGGGACATAAAGGGCAGACAGTATTCGAAGCTCATCATAAATTCCTGCATAAATGCCGTAGCGGGCATCACTGGGAAAACTCTCGGCGAAATTTTAAAGGATGTCAGGGCAAGAGATCTCTTTCTCGCTATTGCCCGTGAGGGTATGGCAGTGGCGAAGGCTATGGATATTAAGGTGCCGAAATACGGTGTTATGCTCGATTACAGGCTTCTTTCCTTAAGTAGCGGCAGGCTTTATAATTCTCTTTGTAAGCTGGTGGTGCGTGCGGTAGGTCTGCTTTACTCCGATGTGAAGCCATCCACGCTTCAGTCTCTGGAAAAGGGTGAGAAAACGGAGATAGACATTCTTAACGGCTATTTCGTGCAAAAGGGGACAGAGTATTCCGTTCCCACTCCCGTAAATACGAGACTTGTAGCTATGATTCACGAAATCGAAGAGGGTAAAAGAAAATCCGACTCCGATAATTTAGCGGAATTTTGCTGAATAAAATCACGGCAGTATAAGAAAAAGGACGGCGATATGAAAGGATGTAAAAAGCCTTTCGTATCGCCCCTGTTAATTTATTTATCTGTTTTTTTCGGGTCTGCGGTATGTGTTAATTCTTTTTCTCTATGTCAAACCAGAATTCCACACCGTTTTCCCTGTTAATGACACCGTATTTCTGCCCGTGAAGCTCCTGAAGCTTTGCTACGATGGAAAGACCGAGACCGAAGCGTCCCTCTGCGCGTGAATGGGATTTATCGGCGCGGTAAAAGCTCTGCCAGATGTTTTCGATGTCAGAGCCGGGTATCTGCTTGCCCGTATTGAAAACGCTGATTCTGCAGCTTTCGCCCATATCCTGTGATGTGATTACGATTTCCTTTTCGAAATCGAGATGGCTGATGGCATTGGACAGATAGTTATTGAAAACATTCGACAGAAGCTCTGTGTCGCCGTAGCCCTTGACACCCTCTGTGACGGAGAGGTAAACCTTTGCTCCCGCTTCCTTTATGCGCAGGTCGCGAAGGCTGACACAGTCACGGATGAAGGCGGCGATGTCGAAGGTGCTTTTATTTACCCTGTAATTTTCCGAGCCGTACTGGAGATACTCCATCAGCCTGCAGACAAGATTATTCATTTTGCCCGATTCCTCGATGATTATGTCGCAGAATTCCTCCGTAGAGTCACAGCCGATGCCGAGCTTCATTCCCTCTGCGTAGCCCTGAAGGATAGAAATGGGTGTTTTCAGCTCGTGGGATACATTAGCCATAAACGAGCGCATGGTTTTTTCCATCCTTCTTTTCATCTCGATGTCCATTTCGAGCCTTCTGTTCTCGTTCTGCAGCTCATCCAGAGCGTTGCTCAGGGAGGAGGAAAGTGTGTTTATGTTTGCTCCGAGCTCGTGGATTTCCTTGATTTTAAAGGGCGGACAGGTTTCCTCGAAATCCATATTGATTATCTTTCGGGTCTTATCGTTTATGATGAGCAGGGGAGTGATAACCGAATAGGCATAAATCACGGCTATGATGATTACTATAGTGCTTAATATCAGAGTGGTGATAAAAAATGCCCAGCTTGCCGTAAGGGAGTTGGCTCTAACCGCATCGAGAGAGCGGTAGATTTCTATTCCGTTATTTCCGTCGAAAAAGACACCGTAAACGATGTACTCCGCCTTCGTGTAATGCTCCTGACGCATTTCGAAATAGCTTCCGTCGGGAAGCTCCGTGTGGGAATTGATTTTCATAATACGGGGCTTAAGAACCTCGGCCTCCTCGTTCCCGTCGGGCTCGTAAACGATGTCGTTACTGTCCGTGGTGTAAAAAAGCTCTTCTCGGGGAGCATAGATTTCTATGTAAATGTCCTTATTTACCTCGAGGTCCGACAGGATGCTTTTATAGTCATCCTTTTCGAAATCTATTTCCATAATCTGCTTTGAGCTGGAAATCATACTCTGATGTGTAGCGAAAATGTAAAGATCATCCATAAAAGCGAACTGTACCACACTCGAAAAGAAAAGTGAAATACAGAAAACGAGGATAACCACAAAGGATGTACGCCTTTTAAGAGGCGGTTTTTTTACTCGTGACTTCATTTAAAATTCCTCTATTTTATAGCCGATGCCGTAAACGGTTTTCAGATGCATTGCACCCCAATCGCCGAGCTTTGTTCTTAATCTTGCCACATGGGAGTCCACGGTGCGGATGTCACCCGTGAAATCGTAGCCCCAGACTGTGTCAAGCAGCTGCTCGCGGGAGAATACTCTGCCGGGAGCCTCGAGAAACTTTTTGAGAATATTGTACTCCTTCAGAGTGAGGTCTACCTCCTTGCCGTTAAGACGAACCTCGTGGGCATCATCGTTAAAGATAAGGTCCTTATAATTCTTTTCGCTGCTTGCGACGGAGGCCGAGCCGCTTCTTCTCAAAAGTGCTTCCACTCTTTTTACTAAAACCGAGGGGCTGAAGGGCTTGGTGACATAATCGTCAGCTCCCGATTCGTAGCCCATAAGCTCATCAAATTCCTCGCTTCTGGCCGTGAGGATGATAACGGGGAGATTAGATGTCTCTCTGATTTTTTTCGTGACCTCCCAGCCGTTGAGACCGGGCATCATTATGTCGAGAATAACGAGGCTGAGGCTGTCCCTGTGCTTTTCGAAAAGAGCGAAGGCCTCGTCACCGTCCACGGCTTCCATAACATTGTAGCCTGCCTGTCGGAGGAAATCGCCTACCAGCTTTCTTATTCTTAATTCGTCATCTGCGATGATAATGTTTTCCATAAAAATCTGCTCCTTTCACAGTTTATTAATATTCTACCATAAAACCTTTCTCAATACAATGCAGAAAATATCACGATTTGTTGAATTTTTTTTAACAAAGCCGTGCAAAAAAAGTTTTAGCCCTTATTTTATTGACACCCGGCAATAAATGGTATAAAATTATAATGTTAGTTTATTAATAAAAAGAAAGGTAAGACATTAATTTGTCGAGGAAGGAAATATGATTTACATAAACAAAGAAAATGTGTTCCATCTCCAGAGTGAAAAAACCAGTTATGTATTCCGCGCGCTTCCCACAGGTCAGCTCGAGGGTATGTACTACGGCAGAAAAATCAGAAACACCGATGACTTCACTTATCTTTACGATAAGCACGCTTCGGGCTACAGCAATTCCACTCCCTACACCCAGAAGGATACCTCTCTTTCCCTTGACCACATCGCTCTCGAATATTCCGCCTACGGCAAGGGTGACTATCGAATCCCTGCTATGCAGTTAATGCCCGAGGACGGAATTTTTACCACTGACTTCAAGTATAAATCCCACGCAGTAACCAAGGTTAAGCCCGAGCTTCACGGTCTTCCCTCCAGCTACGGAGACAGCGACACTCTTACCGTCGTTCTCGAGGACAGCGCCTTAAAGGCAGAGCTTCACCTTTTCTACACGGTATTCAGTGAATGTAATGTCATTACCAGAAGTGCCCGCCTTATCAATAAGGGTGACAGCACCATTAAAATTCACTCTCTTATGAGTATGCAGCTCGACCTTCAGAGAGGGGATTATGTGATGCTTTCCTTCGACGGTGCCTGGGCAAGAGAAAGATATAAGAACGAAAGACCTCTCGTGCCCGGTGTGTGCGAAATCGGCTCCATCGCCGGTTATTCCTCAAACCGTCATAATCCCTTCTTCGCCATCAGAGAAAAAAATACTACCGAGTATAACGGTGACTGCTACGGCTTTAACCTCGTTTATTCGGGTAACCATACCGCCAGAGCAGAGGTTTCCACTCACGGACTGGTAAGAATCCAGAACGGTATTAATCCCTTTGAGTTTGAGTGGCATCTCGGTGCAGGTGAATCCTTCGACACTCCCGAGGCTGTTATGACCTTCAGCCACGAGGGTCTTAACGGTATGAGCCATAATATGCACGATTTCGTTAACGAGCACATCGTAAGAGGCTACTGGAAAAACAGAGAGCGCCCCGTTCTCGTCAATAACTGGGAGTGCACCACCTTCAGCTTTACCGAAAAGAAAATTCTCGAAATCGCAAAGGCTACAAAGAATATCGGTGCCGAAATGTTCGTTCTCGACGACGGCTGGTTCGGTAAGAGAAATAACGACAAGGCAGGCCTTGGTGATTGGTATGTAAATATGAAAAAGCTTCCCAGCGGTATCGGTGGTCTTGCCAAAAAGGTAAACGATATGGGACTTAAGTTCGGTCTGTGGGTAGAGCCCGAAATGGTTAACCCCGACTCCGACCTTTACCGTGAGCATCCCGACTGGGCTATGACCACAGATAAATACGAGCCCTCACAGGGCAGAAATCAGCTTACCCTCGACCTTACCAGAAGAGAGGTACGCGAATATATCATAAATACTATGACCGATGTTTTCCGCTACGGTAACATCGAATACATCAAATGGGATAATAACCGTCATTTCTCCGATGTCTTCTCCCGTCAGAAGGGCGCAAAGAGCGGTGAATATTTCCACAGATTTATTTTAGGTCTTTATGAAATCTGGGATGCTCTTATCGGACGCTTCCCCGAAATCCTCTTTGAGGCCTGCTCCAGCGGCGGTAACCGCTTCGACCTCGGTACCTTCTGCTATATGCCCCAGTGCTGGACCAGCGATAACACCGATGTTCTCGACAGACTTTACATTCAGAGCGGCACCTCCTACGGCTATCCCCAGTCTGTTACTACTATGCATGTTGCCGCTTCTATGAGCTTTGCTAATTTCCGCGCACAGAGCATCGACCACCGCTTTAATGTTTCATCCTTCGGTGTTCTCGGCTATGAGCTCGATGTTACTATGCTCTCCGACCTCGACAGAGCGAGAGTAAAGAAGCAGATCGAATTCTATAAAAAGCACAGAAAGCTTTTACAGTTCGGCGATTATTCCCGTACGGGAGACATCACCGTAGACGATAAGGTAATGTGGCAGATTACAGCCAAGGATAAGAGCGAGGCTATGCTCGGCTACTTCGTAGACAGAGTAAGACCTAACTGGGGTAACGATGTTATCAGACTTCACGACCTTAACGAGGACTTTACCTACGATATGAATGTCCGCACCCAGATTCTCGAGTTTAAGAATTTCGGCGAAATGATTAATGTTCCTCTGCCGAAGAAAATGGATCTCGAGGACGGAAAGATGTTCGACTTCCTGTGTAAGACAGTTAAGCTCCGTAACGAAAAGGAGGACTACACCATCGGCGGCGACGCACTGATGAATTCAGGCTTCAAGCCCAAGCAGCCCTTCAATTACAGCGGCTTCAACTTCTCGAATTCGAGAATGCTCTTCGATAACGATTCGAGAATGTACTATTTTAAGAAAACTGATAAATAATAAGGACGGCGAAATTAATGTCTATTCAGAATGAAATCAAAGAACTGGCCAAGCGCTTTGCTATTGAGGGTGAGCTGATTGATTTCAGCGTTTACACTGACGGTCACATCAACTCCACCTACCGTGCCACCTTTGAAAATGGTGACAAGGTTGAAAAGTACATCGTTCAGGGAATCAATACCCATGTATTTAAAAATCCCGACGAGCTTATGGAAAACATCGTAAGCGTTACAAAGTATCTTAAGGCTAAAATCGAAGAAGCAGGCAAGGACAGTTCCAGAGGATGTCTCGAATTTTTAGAAGCAGACACAGGTAAATACTACCTCTATCACGCCGATAAATGCTGGAGAATTTACCGCTTTATCGATAAATCCTACACCATTAACTACATTAAAAACCGCAGCTTCTTTGAGAGTGCGGGTAAGGCCTTCGGCCGCTTCCAAAGAAATTTAAGCGGTTATCCTATGGAGTCTCTCCACGAAACCATAAAGGATTTCCATAACACTCCTAAAAGAGTGGAGGCTCTCGAGGCTTCTGTCACCGCCGATATAAAGGGCAGAGCGAAGGAAGTGGAGCAGGAGATTAAGTTTGCTCTCGACAGAAAGGAGGATGCCAAGGTTCTGCTCGGCCTTTACGAGCAGGGTCTCATTCCTTTGAGAGTTACCCATAACGATACGAAGCTTAATAATGTTCTCTTTGATGAGGAAACTAACAAGGCTATCTGTATTATCGACCTTGATACCATTATGCCCGGCTTCTCTCTCTACGATTTCGGTGACGCTATCCGCTTCGGTGCTAACACTACCAAAGAGGATGATGCCGACCTGGACAATGTAAACATTTCCATAGAGCTTTTCAAAAGCTATGCCAAGGGCTTCTTAAGCACCTGTGCCAAGGCTCTGACCAAATCAGAGGTAGAGCATCTTGCCTTTTCGGCGAAGCTTATGACCTACGAATGCGGCATACGCTTCCTGACTGATTATCTCGATGGTGATGTTTATTTCAGAACGGAGTATCCCGGTCATAACCTCGTAAGAGCGAGAAATCAGTTTAAGCTTGTAGCGGAAATAGAAAACAATCTCGACAAAATGAACAGGATAGTCGAGGAGATTTATCTCGATGCTGTCAAATGATTTTTTAAAGTAAAAGTGCATACCGCATAAACCGAGACAGGCAGAGGGCTTCTACGGATTTTTAATTCCGCAGAAGCCCTTTGAATCATTAAATAACATAAAAGAAATGCAAAACTGTGTTATACGGCGCACGCAATAAATATATAAATATTTCATAAAAATTTTCGGAAACTATTTATTTTTATGTGGATATATGCTATAATATAGACAAGAAAAGGGGATAACTCTCTTTTTCAGTCACAGAAAGGAGCTGACGATATGAAAATTACAGTTATCGGCAGAAAATGCACACCCAGAGATTCATTCAGAGAAAGAGCCGAAAAAAGACTTAAAAAGGTAGAACGGTTTTTCGGTGATGAAGCCGAGGCAAAGATAACCGCCACTGTCGAAAAGAATGAACAGATAGTAGAGGTTACCATTTACCACGACGGTATGATTTTCCGCTCCCAGGAAAGAGCAGTAAGTATGAATGATGCCCTCGACAGATGTGCCGACTCTATCGTACGTCAAATCCGTAAAAATAAAACTAAGGTAGAAAAGAAGCTGCGAAGCGGAGCCTTTGATGCCTACGAGGTAATTGACGTATTCGAGCCTGAGGATGACTATTCCGTTATCCGTTCAAAGGAAATCAACCTTAAGCCGCAGAGTGTAGAGGAGGCTATTCTGCAAATGAATCTTCTCGATCATCAGTTTTATGTGTTCCTCGACAGCGCTACGGAAAAAATCTGCGTAGTTTATGCGCGAAAAGACGGAGGCTACGGCTTAATTATTCCTGATGTTGATTGATTTATCTGAAAAGATGTGATATAATCACCCTGTCGGCTTATGCCGGCAGGGTTTTATTGTGTATTACAGTAGCTTCCCCGAACGCAGGGCGCGAGGGGGGTTACTTATGAAAGCAGGTTATTTATGAAAATAAATTTTGTTATTCCCTGTCTTCTCGGTCTCGAAAAGCTTATCGCTGACGAGATGAGGACATTAGGAGCTGAAAATGTCATTTCCGAAAACGGCAGAGTCCTTTTCTCGGGTGACGAGTATCTTCTGGCCAGAGCAAACATCTGCTCTCGCTATGCCGAAAGAATACAGATTCTGGTCGGCACCTTTCAGGCTAAAAGCTTCGAGGAGCTTTTTCAGGGCACAAAGGCTCTTCCCTGGGAGCAGTGGATCGGCGCTTATGATGCCTTCCCCGTAAAGGGCTATTCTCTTAATTCCACTCTTTTCAGCGTAAGTGACTGTCAGTCTATTATCAAAAAAGCAGTGGTGGAAAGACTTAAGAGTAAATACAATATCTCCTGGTTTGAGGAAACAGGACCTCTTTATCAGATACAGTTTTCCATTATGAAGGACCAGGTAAGCCTTCTCATTGATACCTCGGGCTACGGCCTTCATAAAAGAGGCTACCGTCTCGAGTCAAACGGCGCACCCATAAAGGAAACTCTTGCCGCGTCGCTATGCTGTCTGTCGAGACTCCGTCCTTATCACACTCTGTATGACCCTATGTGCGGCTCGGGCACCATCCTCATCGAGGGCGCACTTCTGGCCAATAATATGGCACCGGGCATTAACCGTCATTATACTGCAGAAAGATGGACTAATCTTCCCGAGAGCATCTGGACAGAGGAAAGAGAAAGAGCACGAAGCCTTGCTCTCACCGAAAGTCAGTTCGTAGGCTACGGCTCGGATATTGACGAAAGGTCTCTCGAGCTCGCGAGAGAAAACGCAAAAAGAGCAGGTGTAGATAAGCTTATCACCTTTGAAAAGTGCGATGTAAGGGATTTTACACCCAAAACTGACAGAGGCACACTTATCTGTAATCCGCCCTACGGCGAAAGACTGCTCGACCTTAAGCAGGCAGAGGATTTATATAAGTCTATGGGTAAATCCTTCAAACAGCAGAAGGGCTGGTCCTACAGCATCATCAGTCCCTCGGAGGATTTCGAAATATTCTTCGGAAGAAAGGCTGATAAGAGAAGAAAGCTTTATAACGGTATGATAAAGTGTCAGCTGTATATGTATTTTAAATAAGATAAAACCAAAAGGGGCTGTAAAAAAGTGCAGACCGCATAAACCAAAATAATAACAGGGCTTCTATGGATAAAAAATCCGTAGAAGCCCTTTAAAACATTAAAAAGCAAAAAATAATTGCAAAAGCTGTGTTTTCGCGGTTTATGTTATAAGCAAACCTCGCCCTCGGAGTACCTTTGTACGCCGTCGGGTAACCCAAAATAAACCTTTCAGCCTTATTTTGGCTCGGTTTGTTCATTCAGCACATTTTTTCACGCCCCTGAAAGAGGCTGTAAAAAACTTCCGTTTTTTTACAGCCTCTTTTCTTTATTTATTTGTTTTTTTCGGTGAAATCTCGTTTATGAGTGTAAAGCCTAAAATCATCGCTCCGCCGATAATCTGGGAAAGAGTCATAGGCTCATGGAGTACCGTTACGGAAATAAGCACTGCCACCAGAGGGTCTATGTAGCTTAAGATAGCGGCCTTCTGCCCGGGAAGCTCCTTAAGAGAGGAAAAGTACATACAGTAGGTGACACCTGTGTGAAACAGACCTATTATGAGCAGATTTATCCATCCCTTGCTGTCGAGAGTGCCGAGAGTAACACCGCTCGTGAGCATTACATAGGGGAGAAGAACGATAATCGCCGCGATGAACTGCAGAAAGGTTCTGTGTATACCCTCGACATTTTTTATGAACTTGTTAAGGAGGATAACCGTGGCGTAGAAGCAGGCGGCACCGAGACCGAAAAGAATACCGACGATGTCCCTTCCGCCCGTAAGACCGCCTATGCCTGTGATAAGCACGAGTCCCACAGTGGACATCACAAAGCATAAAATCTGCCTTCCCGTCAGCTTTTCCTTAAAGAGCAGGGGACAGACCGCCGTGACGATAACAGGTGCGAAATAATAGCTTAAGGTAGCCACGGAAACGGAGGTGTACTTGTAGGCCTCGAAAAGTAAAATCCAGTTAATTCCCATAGCCACACCCGAGGCTAAAAGGAGAGGAAGCTCCTTTTTTATTCTGCCGAAGGGAATTTTCTGCTTCGTCAGAAGAAGAAAGCCGCCGATTAAAAGAGCCGCCATAACTGCGCGGTACAGGGCGAGCTCACCCGAGGAAACGGGAATGTTTCTGACGAAAATACCGAGCGTGCCGAAAATGGTCATTGATGCTATAAGCATCAGACGGGGATTCATTAATTTTTTCATAAGCGTCCTCACAGTGGTGAAATATGTGCTTATTATATCACCTATTGCCCTTTAGGTCAACTGCGAAATTTTCTTTACGGTGAAGCTCGGAGGTAGCTATCCTGTCGGTGCTTACAGTATATTATCCAAAGAGATTTTCTGCCGTCTCATTATAGTCTCAAGTCCGACACGGCACTGCTCTATAACCACCGACGCCTCATCGTTCATATCTGCTTCGATGTGCTTTTCTATACTGCCCAGAGCAAGGTCGAGCTCGTCAATCAGAGCCGTTTCCGAAACAGAGCTGAAAAATTTTTCCGCTTTTTCCCATTCTTCACCGAGCCTTCGGATGCTTTGGAGAGCCTTTTCCTTTTCTCCCGTATTTATTGAATACTCTGCCTCATTGAGCATATTTATCAGCGCTTCGGTTTTCTTTTCCGTGAAAATACTGCCATAAATGCAGATGCCGATGCATAAAAACAGCAGAACAAAGGCGGAAATTATTCTTTTCATTTACTGCCTTCCTTTCTCACGATGTAGTATTTACCGCCCCTTTCAGCGGTCATCAGCATAATGTCCTCGATTTTTGTCTGCTCCTTTTTCATTATGTCGGACATTCTTTTGTCGGTCATTCCGCAGATATCCAGCTGACTTCTGACGATTTTACCGTCGCTTATTACCAGGCAAGGAAGCTCGCAGGGTGCGGTTTTTATGTCAGTGTCCTCTATAGTTACGGGACGGAACTTGTTTTTCAGCAGAACACTGATGGAGCCGTTGGTTTCGATGTAGGCAAACTGTACCTGACTGATGTCGAAAATATCCTTAAGCCGCAGAGCCTCGAGCAGGTCCTCCACACTGTAGCGGATATTTTTCAGCTCACCCTGAACGAGCTTACCGTCTTTTATAATTAGAATAGGGTTGCCCTGAATGAGATTACGGAAGGTTTTCGTTTTCATACTTATGACGGAGCATAAAATTTCCAGGGAAATGAGCAGGAAGACGATGGACAGAATGCTTAAAAGAGGCACCTCCAGGCTTTCGAAGGGCATAGATGCTACCTGTGAAAGGAGAATGGTAACCACCAGCTCTGCCGGCTGCAGCTCTCCTATCTGTCTTTTACCCATCAGCCTTACGGCGAAAATCACCGTCACATAAATTATGATACCCCGTATGAGCATATTTACCACGCACATCACCTCACAGAGAGTATGGGGCATTTCCGGGCAAGATAAACTGATAGGGCAAGAAAACTTATTTTTGTTTTCTGATTGATATTTCTGTTTGAGAAGCTTTCTTGAGTTTGTAATAGAAGTTTAAGAAATACAAGAAAATTTGTTAAGCGTATATATAAATCCTTGTAAACTCGGGAAAAAAATCTATCTTAAAATGTTAAGAAACTGTTGACAATCTTTTAAAAAAGTGATATGATTACTATAAAGTTATTACAGTAAATGTATTGTGAGGTGATTCTTTTTATGAGAGATACTACTTTTGATGAACTGTATTCTAAAATTTCGAAGATAGTAGATTTGGTGGCTAAGGTGCCTGCAGCTAAACAAACGGAGGTTTTTGATCTGCTTTATGATGCTTTGGGTGAAAGCGTTGAGGCCGAGCAGACATATAAGGATGAAATTATGAAACTTACCGATAACGGCGAAGCGTTAAAGGCTTTCATAGAAGAAAAAAGACCTGTGAGTAACATAGAGAGGACCACCTATTTCGTTCACTTCCTGAACCGTGCCGGCGTTGAATTAGTAAATGCCCAGCAGTTAGCGTTTTGTTATGAGCTTTGTAACCTTGATGAGCCCGGCAACCTCAATCAGAATATGAGGGATGCCTCATCAAGGAAGTACGGCTACATCGAGAACATCCAGAACAAAGTAAGAACAACAGCGAAGGGCAGGGAATTTTGCGAAAGCTGATTTTTGACAGTGTAGTATAAAAATGTAGTTTTTAGAGTGTAATAGAGAGATTCGTAAATTTAGTACGACGGATAAGAGTTATATTGAGTTTAAAAGTGAGGGTGTTGCGTTATGGGAAACGCAAGAAGCGACAAACACATAAGCAGGCTGAACTCAAAGTCTGCCTATACACCTGCGCCTAAAAATAAAGATGAAGATACTAAATTTAATATCGGTTTAATTTGTTTTTTAACTTTTTTGATTATAGGAAGTATAATGAGTTTCTTTTTAAAAGAAAGACTTTTTTGGTTTTGGGTCATATTTTGTTGCGCTTGTATGTTTGTAGATGCGAATTTTTTAAAACCTATTGTGAAGAATGTTATTGCACCTTATATTGTTTATGTGTCTGATTTGCTTACTCCTAACAAAGAGGCAAAAAAACCGGCGAAGTTGAAAAATGCGTTATTAAGAATTGTTGCTATTGAAGTAATTCTTTTAAGTATGTTGAATCCAGCTAACGCAATTTCTCTTGTTAAGGATATTCCTGAAAATCTGGGGTTTGAGACGAAAGAAAAAAATGATATTAAATATAATTTTTCTATTGTTTTGAATGAAGACTTCAACATATATTTCGATAAAGAGGATGATGCTAAAAGCTTTGCTAATACATTAGAGACAAGCTTTACGGCCATTGAAAAGATTAAATCTATTCCGGATAAAGAGGTGCTGGAATCACCTAACGATTATGGTATCAATGCGAAAACGGCTGATGCTCATGAGCGTGAGTTTCATAGCATGTGGGAAGATAATAAAGATCATATTAAAGAATGTCCCTTGGCTTTAAATTATTGCGAGGTAATAATTGATTTAAGAGAAAAAATGGACAGCGCATACGAAACTCCTGAAAACCGTCGTCAGTTGGTTGATGCGTATTTCAGAAAGGGTAGGATTACAGGTGATAAGTTTTGCTTCGAAAGGGCAGTCAGATACGCTTTCGCTTCCTTCTATACCGAATTGACATGGGGAAATTATTCCGAATACTACATTGATAAAATTATCGAGATGTATCAGCATCTTGATGGAGCGGAGAATGAGCACGAGGATAATATAGAAACTATAATCGATGCTTTAACTCGTTTAAAGGATGTATTTAAACGGAATCCTCCGGGAAATGTTATATCTGTTTTAGATAGATATAAATAAAACACAAGTGAGAGATTTGGTCTGAAGAAGAACAAAAAAGTCAACA